>NZ_LAWH01000036.1:0-178005 GCF_001588905.1 Streptococcus cristatus
GAGTGGGCTCTACTAGGCTGATTTCATCAGCTTTTACAGCCCTACTCAACTGTGCGGAGGTGGGACAACGAAATCGAATTCTAACGAATTACCGATTTCTGTCCCACTCTCTTTTTGGTTTTAAATCAGGATTTCTCCTAGTTCAAAATGTGTGCTTGAGTCCTCATAGGCGCCCAAATATGATATAATAAAAGTAATATTAGCAAGGCAGGTAAAATATGTATATCGAAATGGTGGATGAAACCGGTCAGGTTTCTCAAGAAATCATCAAGCAAACTCAGGAAATCTTAGAGTTTGCGGCTCAGAAAACGGGCAAAGAAAATAAGGAAATGGCTGTGACTTTTGTGGACAATGAGCGCAGCCATGAGCTCAACTTGGAATACCGAGACACAGATCGGCCGACGGATGTCATCAGTTTGGAATACAAGCCAGAGCTGGATATTGCCTTTGATGAGGAAGATTTGGCAGAAAATCCTGAGCTGGCTGAGATGCTGGAGGACTTTGACGCTTATATCGGCGAGCTCTTCATTTCTGTGGACAAGGCGCGGGAGCAGGCAGAAGAATACGGCCACAGCTTTGAGCGGGAGATGGGCTTTTTGGCGGTGCATGGTTTTCTGCATATCAATGGCTATGATCATTATACGCCGGAAGAAGAAGCAGAAATGTTTGGCTTACAGGAAGAAATTTTGACAGCTTATGGACTTACAAGACAATAACAATAACAAGCGCAAGTGGAAAAATCGAGATGTCATATCGAGTTTGGAGTTCGCTCTGACGGGGATTTTCACCGCTTTTAAGGAAGAAAAGAATATGCGGAGCCATGTTCTTTCAGCTTTAGCTGCCATTATTGCAGGTCTGATTTTTCGGATTTCAGCGACGGAGTGGCTCTTATTGCTGCTAAGTATTTTTTTGGTGATCGCTTTTGAAATCATGAATTCAGCTGTTGAAAATGTTGTGGATCTGGCTAGTGATTATCACTTTTCTATGCGGGCTAAGAATGCCAAGGATATGGCAGCTGGTGCAGTTTTGGTGGTTTCTGGTTTTGCAGTTATCACAGGTTTGATTATTTTTCTGCCAAAACTGTGGGATATTATTTTTTAGAGAAGGAATAGAACAATGACTTTTAAATCAGGCTTTGTAGCCATTTTAGGCCGACCAAATGTCGGCAAATCAACTTTTTTGAATCATGTCATGGGGCAAAAGATTGCCATCATGAGTGACAAGGCTCAGACGACCCGCAATAAGATCATGGGCATTTATACGACGGATAAGGAGCAGATTGTCTTTATCGACACGCCGGGAATCCACAAGCCTAAGACGGCTTTAGGCGATTTCATGGTGGAAGCAGCTTACAGTACGCTGCGTGAGGTGGACACGGTTCTCTTCATGGTACCGGCAGATGAGCCGCGTGGCAAGGGCGATGACATGATTATCGAACGCCTGAAAGCGGCTAAGGTGCCAGTGATCTTGGTGGTCAATAAGATTGATAAAATCCATCCGGATCAGCTCTTGGCGCAAATTGATGATTTCCGTCAGCAGATGGACTTCAAAGAAATCGTTCCGATTTCGGCTCTGCAGGGCAACAATGTTTCCCGTTTAATTGACATCCTTAGTGAAAATCTAGAGGAAGGTTTCCAATATTTCCCAGAAGATCAGATTACCGACCATCCAGAGCGCTTCTTGGTTTCAGAAATGATTCGCGAGAAGGTTCTACACCTGACTCGTGAAGAAATTCCCCATTCAGTCGCGGTGGTTGTTGACAGCATGAAGCGAGACGAGGAGACGGACAAGGTCCATATCCGAGCGACGATCATGGTCGAGCGAGACAGCCAAAAAGGCATTATCATCGGTAAAGGTGGCTCCATGCTCAAGAAAATCGGTTCTATGGCTCGACGAGATATTGAGCTCATGCTTGGAGACAAGGTCTTCCTTGAAACCTGGGTCAAGGTCAAGAAAAACTGGCGGGACAAGAAGCTGGATTTGGCAGACTTTGGCTATAATGAGAAGGAATATTAAAAGAGAATTGGTTTTAAACCAATTTTCTTAGTTTTAGAATTATCGTTTTACAATATTTCTTGACCGAATTGAATTATTGTTTTATAATAATTATAAGAATAAATTATCGTAAAACAATAAGGAGGCAAGCTATGAAAATGCAAATTTTGAAGCAAGTGATATCCACAATTACCTTCTTGGTACAAGTATTTTGTGCCTTCTGGTTTTTAGCTAGAGGTTTTGTAGGCATTATCTTGATGATTTATAACTGGCAATTAACTGCTACTCCACTTGGAGAATTATTGAGGTTATCTTATGAGATGATCTGGTTGGGGTTGCTTCCTATTTTGCTTTTTGGACTGATTCGACGATTTTTACACAGCATGATAAACCATCAACTTTTTACGGATGAAAGTTATAGGCTTAGCAAATACATGTTAATTTTAGTCACTTGTTTACCTATTGGAAGTGTCATATGGGATATTTTTATCGGACAAAGATCTATACAGACTTGGCTAGAGCTTGTAGATAATATATTTCTTCCCTATATGAATAGTCTGGCTTTGGTAATTGTCCTAGGGGTCTTGCATCTTGTCATAAAAAACGGGAAGACAATTCAAGAAGATGTAGATGGTTTTGTGTAATGGGAAAAATTAAGGTTAATTTAGATAAAGTGTTGGAAGAAAAAGGCCTGACCTCGAAAGAATTGGCGACCATTATTGGTATTACACAAGCAAATTTGTCCATTTTAAAAACAGGTAAAGCTAAAGGTATTCGCTTTGCAACCTTGCTGGCTATCTGTGAAACGCTGGATTGTCAGCCTGCTGATATTTTAGAGTATATTTCTGACTAATAAATAGAATAAGAAAGGAGCTTTATGCCTGAATTACCTGAAGTGGAAACGGTTCGGCGTGGTCTGGAACGTCTGGTTGTTGGCAAGACGATTGGGCAGGTGCGGGTCCGTTATGCTAAGATGATTGGTACAGGAGTGGATAGCTTTGTCCATGACTTGCCAGGTCAGACCATTGAAAAGATTGGCCGTCGGGGCAAGTATTTGCTCTTTTACCTGACGGATGGAGTGCTGGTTTCCCATCTGCGAATGGAAGGTAAGTATCTTTTTTATCCTGATGCGGTGCCTGAGCGCAAGCATGCTCATATCTTTTTTGAGATGACGGATGGTGGGACGCTTGTTTATGAGGATGTCCGCAAGTTTGGGACCATGGAATTGCTGAGAAAGGACCAACTGGAGGCTTATTTTACTGCCAGAAAGCTGGGTCCTGAGCCGACAGAAACGGACTTTCTTTTGCTGCCTTTTACTGCAGCTTTGAGTCGTTCCAAGAAGCCCATCAAACCCTATTTGCTGGAGCAGACCTTAGTCGTTGGGTTAGGGAATATCTATGTAGACGAGGCCCTTTGGCGGGCGCGGATTCATCCGGCAAGGCCAGCAGCTAGTCTGAAACCAGCTGAAGTCAAGCGGCTGCGTGAGCAGATTATAGAAGTTTTGCAGCTTGGGATTGAAAAGAGAGGCTCGACCATTCGGACCTATCGCAATGCTTTGGGCGAAGATGGCACGATGCAGGATTTTCTGCAGGTCTATGGAAAGACTGGTCAGCCTTGTGCTAGATGTGGCAGTCCGATTGAGAAAATCAAGCTAGGTGGACGCGGTACTCATCTCTGCCCTCATTGTCAAAAAGCGAGGTGATTGTCATGGCAAAAATTATCGGGATTACGGGTGGCATTGCTTCGGGTAAGTCAACAGTGACAGAGTTTTTGCGGCAGCAGGGCTACAAAGTCATTGATGCGGATCAAGTGGTGCATGAGCTACAGGAGCCGGGGGGACGACTTTATCAAGCTCTTTTATCTACTTTTGGCTCAGCTATCTTACAGGAAGATGGTCGCTTGGACCGCCCCAAGCTGGGAGCCATGATTTTTGGGAATCCAGACCTCTTGGCGCAGTCTAGCCAGCTTCAGAACGAAATAATCCGAGAGGAGTTGGCTCACAGGCGTGACCTACTAGCAGAGACAGAAGCTGTCTTTTTCATGGATCTTCCCTTGTTGTTTGAGTTAGAATATGATAACTGGTTTGACCAAATCTGGCTGGTGGATGTGACGGAGGAAACTCAGCTCAGTCGTCTTATGGCTCGAAACGATCTCAGTCAGGAAGAAGCAGAAAAACGCATAGCGGCACAGCTATCTTTAAAAGAAAAACGAAAGAGGGCGGACATGCTGATTGATAATAATAGCTTGCTTGAGGGAACACGACAGCAGATTTGCGATGCTTTGCAGAAATTAGAAAGAAGATGATTCTATCACGATACAAGTAAATTGGAAACATAATCTGAAAATCGCTTGGTTTGGCAACTTCCTGACAGGTGCCAGTATTTCCCTGGTCACTCCTTTCATGCCGCTGTTTGTGGAGCAGCTGGGTGCTAGCGGTCATGAGGTGGAGTATTATGCAGGTCTGGGTATTGCCCTTTCGGCTGTATCAGCGGCCTTTCTCTCTCCTGTCTGGGGTAGTTTGGCTGATCGCTATGGCCGTAAACCTATGATGATTCGGGCTGCTACGGCTATGGTCTTTACCATGGGCGGCATTGCCTTTGTGCCTAATATTTTTTGGCTCTTGGTCTTACGCTTTCTCAACGGTGTTTTTGCGGGCTATGTGCCAAACAGCACAGCCTTGATTGCCAGTCAGGCTCCTAAGGAAAAGACTGGTTATGCGCTGGGAACTTTGGCAACAGGTGTTGTTGCGGGTAATCTTATGGGGCCCTTGATTGGTGGAGTGATTGCTGAAGTCTTTGGCATCCGCAATGTCTTTCTACTGATTGGCTTTTTCTTTCTGATTGCGACCCTGATGACGGCTGCTTTCATCAGAGAAGATTTTAGACCAGTTACCAAGGAAGAGGAGATTGGCTTTGGGGATCTCATTCGTCAGATTAGATATCCCAGGCTCTTACCTACTCTTTTTCTGACTAGCTTTGTGATCCAGTTTGCAGCCCAGTCTATTGGCCCAATTCTTTCCCTTTACATTCGGGAGTTGGGTCAAACGGACAATCTGATTTTTGTATCTGGCCTGATTGTTTCAAGTATGGGACTGTCCAGTATGCTGAGCTCGAGTATTTTAGGTCGTATGGGGGATCGGATGGGCAATCATCGTTTGCTGGTTTTAGCTCAGTTTTATTCCATTATCATTTACCTGCTTTGTGCTCATGCAGGCTCTTCGCTCCAACTCGGTTTTTACCGTTTCTTGTTTGGTTTAGGAACGGGAGCCTTGGTTCCGGGGGTCAATGCTCTATTAAGTAAAATCACGCCTAAGTTTGGGATTTCTCGAATCTTTAGCTACAACCAGATTTTCTTTTATCTGGGTGGTGTCATTGGCCCCATGTCAGGATCGGCTATTGCAGCGACAGCAGGCTATCATTCAGTCTTTTATGCTACAGCAGGCTTAGTGGGACTGAGTCTCCTTATCAACCTTTTTTGTTTTGGAAATTTATTGAAAAAGAAGGAAATCTAGTGCGCGTTAAAATTCATTTGAAATGCTCCAGTTGCGGCAGTCAGAATTATCTGACTAGTAAGAATAGTAAGACTCATCCTGATAAGATTGAGGTATTGAAGTACTGCCCCAAGGAAAGAAAAGTAACCTTACATCTTGAATCTAAATAGATTTTATGATAAAATAGAAAGGATTTTAAGGAGTTTTATTTATGTATAGCCTATTATTAACGATTTTAGTCATTTTATCAGGTTTTATTGTCATTGCTATTTTCATGCAACCAACTAAAAACCAATCTAGTAACGTGTTTGATTCGAGTGCCAACGACCTTTTTGAGCGGTCTAAAGCACGTGGATTTGAAGCTGTGATGCAGCGTTTGACCGGATTATTGATCTTCGTCTGGTTACTGATTGCCTTGATATTGGCAGTATTATCTAGTAAATAAAATGGGCTCTGACTTTGTCTTGGCCTTTTTTTAAAGTTTAAAAGGGGCAATAACAAGAGTCCCTCATAGTATAGAAAGAAAGTATGAAAGCAGAAATTATAGAATATTTAAAAGAAAAGCAGCAGGCCAGTGTGAATGAGCTGTCAGCTGCTTTGGGGAAAGAGTCTTCCAAGGACTTTAGTGCCTTGGTCAAGATGATCTCCCAAATGGAAAGAAAGCATCAGATTCGCTTTGATGATGAGGGGCGGATTGAGCTTTACGAGAAGAAAAAACAGGAGCGTCTGACGCTCAAGGGTATTTTTCATGCCCACAAAAATGGCTTTGGCTTTGTCACCCTGAATGAAGAAGAGGATGATCTTTTTGTCAGCCGTAATGATGTCAATCATGCCATTGATGGCGATACGGTGGAAGTGGTCATTACTAAGGTGGCAGATCGTATCAAGGGAACGTCAGCCGAAGCTAAGATTATCGATATTTTGGAGCACAGCCTGACGTCAGCGGTTGGCCAGCTGGTGTTAGATGAGGAAAAGCCCAAGTATGCGGGCTATATCCGCTCGAAAAATCAGAAAATCCGCCAGCCTATTTATGTCAAAAAACCAGCCATGGTTTTGGATGGCACAGAGGTGCTTAAGGTCGCTATTGACAAATATCCAACCAAGAAACACGATTTCTTTGTGGCTAGTCTGATTGATGTAGTCGGTCATGTCAACGATCCAGGTATAGATGTACTGGAAGTGCTGGAGTCGATGGATATTGTCTCCGAATTTCCAGAAAAGGTCTTGGAAGAAGCTGAGCGAGTTCCAGACGCACCGACGGAGAGTGATTTGGAAGGACGTTTGGACCTGCGTGAAGAGATTACCTTCACCATCGATGGAGCAGATGCCAAGGACTTGGACGATGCGGTTCATATCAAGCGCCTGAAAAATGGCAACTTTGAGCTGGGCGTCCACATCGCAGATGTATCCTACTATGTCAAAGAAGGCTCTGAGCTGGACAAGGAAGCCCTCAATCGGGCAACCTCAGTCTATGTGACTGACCGCGTGGTGCCTATGCTGCCAGAGCGCCTGTCCAACGGTATCTGCTCGCTCAATCCCAATGTGGACCGTCTGACCCAGTCGGCTATCATGGAGATTGATGCCAAGGGGTGCGTGGTCAAGCATGCCATCACCCAGACTGTTATCAAGACGACCTTCCGCATGACCTACAGTGATGTCAACGACATCATCGCAGGTGATGAGGAAAAGGCTGCGCAGTTTAAGGACATTGTACCTAGCATAGACAGCATGGTGCGTCTGCATGAGATTCTAGAAAGCATGCGTTTTAAACGCGGTGCGCTCAACTTTGACACCAATGAAGCTAAAATTATCGTCAACAAGGAAGGCCGGCCGGTGGATATTGTCCTGCGTCAGCGTGGGATTGCTGAGCGCATGATTGAGTCCTTTATGCTGGTAGCGAATGAGACAGTAGCTGAGCATTTTGCTAAGCTGAATCTGCCCTTCATCTATAGGATCCACGAGGAGCCTAAGGCGGAGAAGGTGCAGAAGTTTATCGACTACGCCTCTAGCTTTGGCATTCGGATATATGGGACGGCTAACTCTATGAGTCAGCAGGCTCTGCAGGATATTATGGAGGCGGTCAAAGATCAGCCTTATGAGGATATTCTATCTATGATGCTTCTGCGCTCCATGCAGCAGGCTCGCTACTCTGAGCACAATCACGGCCATTATGGTCTGGCAGCGGAGTTTTATACGCATTTCACCAGTCCGATTCGCCGCTATCCAGACCTTCTGGTTCATCGGATGGTGCGGGATTATAGCAAGTCTAAAGAAATAGCAGAGCATTTTGAGAAAGTGATTCCAGAGATTGCCAGTCAGTCTTCCAGCCGAGAGCGTCGGGCTATCGAAGCCGAGCGTGAAGTCGAAGCTATGAAGAAGGCTGAGTACATGGAAGAATTCGTTGGAGAAGAGTTTGACGGCGTGGTTTCAAGCGTGGTTAAGTTTGGTCTCTTCGTCGAACTGCCCAATACGGTCGAAGGCTTGATTCATGTCACTAACCTGCCAGAGTTTTACAGCTACAATGAGCGGACGATGACCCTGCAAGGAGAAAAGTCTGGCGTGGTCTTCAAGGTCGGTCAGCAGATTCGCATCAAGCTGGTCCGAGCGGATAAGGCTACAGGCGAGATTGACTTTGAATACCTGCCAAGTGAATTTGACCTGGTAGAAAAGACTGGAAAGAGTGGCAGAGGCAGGTCAGGGAGAAATAGACGCCGCGAAGATGACAAGCGCAGCCATTCTTCCAAAGAAAAAGGCAACAGAGATAAGAAAGATAAGAAGTCCAAGAAAGGCAAGAGCCAGAAGGCATTTTACAAGGAACTAGTCAAGAAAGGAGCCAAGCATGGCAAAGGGAGAAGGAAAGGTCGTCGCGCAAAATAAGAAGGCCAGACACGACTACACCATCGTAGATACCATCGAGGCTGGCATGGTGCTGACAGGGACGGAAATCAAGAGTGTCCGTGCCGCCCGCATCAATCTCAAAGACGGCTTTGCCCAAATCAAGAACGGTGAGGCCTGGCTCAGCAATGTCCATATTGCGCCTTATGAAGAGGGCAATATCTGGAACCAAGAGCCTGAGCGCCGCAGAAAGCTGCTGCTGCATAAGAAGCAGATCCAAAAGCTGGAGCAGGAGACCAAGGGAACCGGCATGACGCTGGTGCCGCTCAAGGTCTATCTCAAGGACGGCTATGCCAAGCTGCTCCTGGGCTTAGCCAAAGGGAAGCACGACTATGACAAGCGCGAATCCATCAAACGCCGCGAGCAAAACCGCGACATTGCAAGACAGATGAAGAACTTTAATACAAGATGAAAGACTGGGTGACCGGTCTTTTTTAACATTCAACTATGATTTTGGATTTATGCTATAATGGAGATAAGGTTTGAGGATGATTGAGAAAAGGAGAATAAAATGAAGAAGCAAGAAATACGTAACTGGAGTTGGTGCAGGAGGAAACTGATACGATGAGGAAGATATTAAAAAATAAGCGTGTTTTTCAATTTGTGTTTGCTAGCCTAATTCTTATCCCTTTTATTATAGTAGGTACTGTTGGGTTACAACAATTATTTAAAGAACCTGAAAAAGTCGAATATTCTGAAAAAGTCGAATATTCTATTGAGAAATACCATTCTGTAAAGGAAAACGTATATTTTTTCGGGAATCAACGAAAATTCGTCTTATTGAGAAGAGGTTCTAATGTGAATTTTGGGGGCGAATTTTATCTCTATACAACCGAGCGGAAAGTGATGACAAATAAATATGGAGTTGATTTAACCAAAAGAAAAAACATGCCCAAATCAGATTATTGGAAGATTCGTCTTTATGACTATAGAACAGAAGACTTAGTCGTTAAAGAAGTGGATCTAAACAAAGTAGTCGCAGACTATGATAGTAATTTTTTTCCAATTGATTTCAAGATTTTTACCTATCGTGATAATCCTAAAAACACCATCAATATAGAAGTCAAAGATAATCAAGGTGATAGGAAAATCTTAATTTTAAACATTGATAGTGGAAAAGTAGGAGTAGTGAATCAACTGCGTTCAGATATGTATGAAGCGGGTCCTTACTTTGATTATACGACACTGGATCAGTATGCAGAAGATAAGGGGTATGTAGTAGGTCGGCTCATTAATAGTTCTTTGCCTTTTAAAGAGGAGGGCAAGGTTATTGATACCAACATCAATCTCTTTGAGGAATATCCTGAAATTGAGAAAAAAATAACTGAAGGAGATTGGAGTCTTTATCCTCAAGTAGAATACGTGACCCTAGAGGAATGGTATGACAAAGTTTTGTACTGGATGGCGCCTAAGGGAGAAGAGAAACTGACGATTTATGGTATAGATAGTAAGGGTCAGGTTTCTGATACCCCACTTACGACTTATGCAGAATATCAAGCCTGGGTTGAAAAACAACGATCAGAAAGGAATATAAATGAAACGAATTGATCCTGAGAGAATAAAGAGTATAAAAGCGCGAGTTCACCAAACTCCGCGAGCAAAACCGCAACATGGCAAGACAAATGAAGAACTTTAATACAAGATGAGAGATCTTCAGGACAAGCTGTCGTATAAGATACAGGGATATAATTTATAAAATAAAACTTAATGTATGATATGAGCAAGAATTGACTACTGAATCATTTCTTGCTTTTTTGCTAGCGAGACCTTGATTGATCTGGTACTTGTAAAGTCTGCCCTTTTCGAGTATGATAAAGTCAGTTGAAATTTTAAAGTTTTGCTTTCAGAGAAAGGATTTTTTATGACAGAAGAATTACTAGCCTATAAACGTATGCCAGTGTGGACTGCTGAGACCATGCCAGAAGCAGTCAAGAGAAAGCACAATACCAAGGAAGGAACTTGGGGCAAAATTACTGTTCTCAAGGGACGTCTTAAGTTTGTCGAGATGTCAGAGGAAGGTGAGGAGCTGGCTGAGCACATCTTTGAAGCTGGTCAGGACAATCCTTTTGCCCAGCCCCAAGCTTGGCATCGGGTCGAAGCCTTGACAGATGATTTGGAGTGGTATTTGGAGTTTTACTGTCGGCCTGAGGATTACTTCCCTAAGAAATACGGTAGCAATCCAGTGCACTCAGAGGTTTTGGAAGCTATGCAGACGGTTCGACCAGGACGGGCCTTAGATCTCGGCTGTGGTCAAGGTCGCAATGCTCTCTTTCTGGCCAAGCAGGGCTTTGAAGTGACAGCTGTAGATCAGAATGAGCTGGCACTGGAAATTTTACGTAGTATTGTGGAGCAGGAGGATTTAGATCTGCCAGTGGGTAATTACGATATCAATTCAGCTAGTCTGACTCAGACTTATGATTTGATCGTTTCCACCGTTGTTCTGATGTTCCTGCAGGCGGAGCGGATTCCAGATATTATCCGCAATATGCAAGAGCATACAGCGCTTGGCGGCTACAATCTCATCGTCTGTGCCATGGATACAGAAGACTTCCCATGCTCTGTTCCCTTTCCATTTACTTTTAAGGAAGGTGAGCTTGCTGAGTATTATAAAGACTGGGAGCTGGTTAAGTACAATGAAAATCCTGGGCACCTCCATCGCCGTGATGAAAACGGTAATCGAATTCAGCTCCGCTTTGCGACTATGCTGGCTAAAAAAGTGAGATAAATTCCTTTAAAGCTCAAGTCGGCTCTGCCAAAATCTATAGTGAATTGCTTATAAAGATTTTATAGCAGGATATTTTCTGATAAGATAAAAAATAATAGCCTCTCCTCTAAATAAGATGGGGCTATTTTTTAGTTTATCTGGTCTGGATTGATAAAAAAGTAGAGGAAATATAGATTAGATAAAAAATATACACAATTTTGTGTAAACGCTTGCAAAAAGATTAGAAAGAGAGTATACTAAAGTAGGAATGTTAAGGTATTACGGTTTATGTTGTTTAGACTGAGAGTTGATTCCAGCCCCGCAGATAGTCAAAAGGAGATAGACTATGAAGAAAATACTGTTCAAACTAATGTTCCTTGCGATGTTAGTTGCTCTCTTACCTGTTCATATTGCGCAGGCTTGTTCTGCTTTTATTGTCGGTAAAGACCTGACAGCAGATGGCTCTACTCTATTTGGTCGGACAGAGGACTATCCATACGCCCCTGACGGTGGTCGGCACAATCAAAACTATGTAGTTGTGCCAGCTAAGACCTATAAAGATGGCGATAAGATAGAAGATGAGTCAAATGGCTTTACCTATCCTCATTTGGCGAATGAAATGAAATACACAGCTGTCTACGACTCTGATCGTGACAACGGAAGTAACGGAAACTTCGCTGCGCATGGCTTTAATGAACTTGGTGTAGCTATGACAGCGACCGTTTCAGCAACACCAAATGATAAAGTGTTAAAAGAAGATCCACTTGTAAAAGATGGTCTTCCAGAAGCATCATTAGTTGACCTGGCTTTGCCTCGTGCAAAAACAGCACGTGAAGTTATTGAGACAGTTGCGAAAGTTCTAGACGAAAAAGGATCAGCAGAAGGAAATATCATCGTTGCAGCAGATAAGAATGAGCTGTGGTACATGGAAATCCTGTCTGGTCACCAATATGTAGCCATCAAATTCCCAACAAATAAGTATGCTGTCTTTGCGAACACTTACTATCTTGGTCATGTTGACTTGAACGATAAGGAAAATGTCATTGCTTCTAAAGATGTGGAAGAAGTAGCTAAAAAAGCAGACAACTATAAGACCGACAAAGATGGCAACTTTATGATTGCTAAGTCTTATGGACCAGATAAATATATGGAACGTAACCGTTCTCGGACCTATGCAGGTATCAAGTGGATGGATCCACAAGCAAAAGTAAATTATGACGATGAAGCTTTTGATCTCTTGCGCGAACCAACTGATCCAAATAAGAAATACACAGTTCATGATGTGATCGCTGAACAAAGAAATCGTTTTGAACACTTGCCAGAATATAAAGCGGATGACTTAGTTGAAGTCGGTAAGAAGATCGATGGCAATGTCTACAAATATGCGCTAGGTAACGAAAACGTAATCGACGCCCACGTCTATCAAATCAAACCAAACCTACCAAATGCCTTTGGCGGTGTTATGTGGCTGGGTCTGGCACAAAGTCGCAACACACCATATGTACCATTATACGGTAATGTAGAAGATACTTACGAAGCTTTCAAGAACCGTTCTACTAAATATGACGGAAAATCTTGGTATTGGACTGTTTGGCATATTGACCAAATGGTTATGAAATATCCAGAAATTTTTGGTAACAGCATCCAAGAAAAATGGAAAGCAAAAGAAGCTGAATGGGATAAAGAACAAACCGAACGCGACGCCAAATATGCAAACTACACAGATGAACAAGCCAAAGCCGCTGGACCAGAGGTGACGAAGGAAGCCTTGGAACGCTCAGAAAAAATCTTTAAAGAAATCAAAGCAGTCGAAGCAGAGATGGAAGAAAAGATTAAGAAGGAAAAAGGTAAAGATGCAGATCTTGTCTATACAGGCTATAACAAAGCGAATCTCCTAGCTGAAGCAGAAAAAGGAAAATCAGCGGATAAAGCTAGCGATACGAAGAAAGATAGCTCAAGTCAAACTACTTGGATTGTCATCGGCGTATTGGTTGTTCTAGTTGCTGGATTCTTCGGATACAAACAATTTAATAAAAAGAAGGAGGAAGAATAAATTTTGAAAGAAAAGCTAGAAGTTTAAGACTTCTGGCTTTTTTCCTTTCTCAGATAATAAATCTATATCCTAAAATACTTAGTAAGGAGATGAGGATAGAAGATTAGAATTGTCAAAAAACTAGGCTCCATCTTGCTTTTAGCGGTAAATTGCTATAAAATAGATAGGGTTAAACATCAATACTTTTATATTGCAAATAGGAGAAAAGATGACAAAAAAATTAAAACGTCCAGAGGTGCTGTCACCAGCTGGTACGTTAGAAAAGTTGAAAGTAGCTGTTCGCTATGGAGCAGATGCTGTTTTTATTGGTGGTCAAGCCTATGGCTTGCGTAGTCGTGCGGGAAACTTCACTTTTGAGCAAATGGAAGAAGGTGTCCAATTTGCGGCTGAGCATGGTGCCAAGGTCTATGTAGCGGCCAATATGGTCATGCACGAAGGAAACGAAGCAGGTGCTGGAGAATGGTTCCGTCGTTTGCGGGATATCGGGATTGCGGCTGTTATTGTTTCTGACCCGGCCTTGATTGCGATTGCAGCTTCTGAAGCACCTGGTCTGGAGATTCATTTGTCAACTCAGGCTAGTGCAACCAACTATGAGACGCTTGAGTTTTGGAAAAATCTTGGTTTGACACGGGTCGTTTTGGCGCGTGAGGTTTCCATGGCTGAGCTAGCTGAGATTCGCAAGCGTACCGATGTAGAAATCGAAGCCTTCGTTCATGGAGCGATGTGTATTTCTTACTCTGGCCGTTGTACCCTTTCCAATCATATGAGCATGCGCGACGCCAATCGTGGCGGTTGCTCGCAATCTTGTCGTTGGAAATACGATTTGTATGACATGCCTTTCGGACAAGAACGCAAGAGTTTGAAGGGGGAAATTCCAGAAGAATTTTCTATGTCAGCTGTTGATATGTCCATGATTGACCGTATTCCTGATATGATTGAAAATGGTGTCGATAGTTTGAAAATCGAAGGTCGGATGAAGTCCATTCACTACGTTTCTACGGTGACAAACTGCTACAAAGCAGCTGTGGACGCCTATTTGGAAAGCCCAGAAAAATTTGAAGCTATTAAGCAAGATCTAGTAGATGAAATGTGGAAAGTAGCTCAACGCGAGCTGGCAACTGGTTTTTACTACCATACGCCAACTGAGAATGAGCAGCTTTTTGGAGCCCGTCGTAAGATTCCAGAATACAAGTTTGTAGCAGAAGTAGTTGCTTATGATGAGGCTACACAAACTGCGACTATTCGCCAGCGGAATGTCATCCATGAAGGCGATCAGGTGGAATTCTATGGACCTGGTTTCCGCCATTTTGAAACCTATATTACTGACCTCCATGATGAAAAAGGGAATAAGATCGACCGTGCGCCAAACCCAATGGAATTACTGACGATTACAGTTCCGCAGCCAGTCCAACCTGGTGATATGGTTCGTGCCCGCAAGGAAGGTTTAATCAATTTGTATAAAGAAGATGGCACTAGTGTGACTGTTCGGGCTTAATCAGGCGCGAAAGTTGGAGAATTGTGCTTATCAAGTAGATATTGCCTACATGGTGGATACGAATAGATAGTGGAAGACCTTATTCTAAAAATTCTGCTATTGCTTTTAAAAAATAAAACTCTTCAAATCGCTTTTGATTTGAAGAGTTATTTTTTGAATTTGCGGCTTTCGGGTCGAATATCTTTTCTCTGGGCTTCACGGATGTTATTGGGAACTAGACTGATGCGATGGATATCAGGCACACGGATAATGGTCGTCATGCTTTTTTTGAAATTTTTGACAATCAACTGTTGGCGGTCACGGTCATATTTGACAATATCTCCAGTAAAATTCTTATCCAGAAAAATAACATGGACACCAGAATTTTTCCGAAGAGCTAACTCAATCGTATGTAGGATATGACTCTTGTCATCCTCTTCCTGATCTGTCTTTTTATAATTGATAAACTCATTCGTCTTTTGTAAAATCATTTCGAGATATTTTTTCATAGATAAAATCTCCATAACTTGTTACAATATATTATATAATAAAATAAGTAAAAAAGTAAAATCTTTTACGAATAATGAGATAGAAAGTAGAAAAGAGGTAAAGTATGGCAGATTTTAAATTTGAAATCGAGGAAAAATTGCTCGTTTTATCAGAAAATGAAAAAGGTTGGACCAAGGAGCTCAACCGCGTAAGTTTTAACGGTGCACCTGCCAAGTACGATATTCGCACTTGGAGTCCTGACCACAGCAAGATGGGCAAGGGCATTACCCTTTCTAATGAAGAATTTCAAGTTCTTTTGGATGCATTTAAAAACGGATAGACTGAAAGTCTATCCGTTTTTATTGTCTGAAAAATAGGGATGAAAAGCTAGGCTTCTAAATAAAGGAATGCTGATGAGCGTGATTGCGACCATTTTTAAAAGATCAGGAAGAATGAAAGGTGTGACACCAACAGCAATGGCCTTAGAAAATCCCATGTTAGCCAGAAAATGAAGTCCGATTACGCCACCGACAAAAACCAGTGCATCTCCGAGCAGGTTAGCCAAAAAGATCGTGTAAAACTTGCTATCTTTGCTTGTCAAACTGGAAGTGACCAGTGCAAAGAGCAGATAAGCCCAAAGATAACCTGCACTTGGTCCAAGAAGTGCTTGAAAGCCTCCGCTTCCACCAGCAAAAACCGGCAATCCAATAGCTCCGAGAAGCAAATATAAGAAAACAGCTAAGATAGCTTCGCGGCGCTCAAAGATGGTTGCAATCAGGCCGACAGCAAAGGTCTGTAGAGTAATGGGAATCGGTCCAATGGAGAAACTAAGCTGGGAGAGTACAGCTAAGAAAGCGGAACCAATAGCTGGAAGGGCAAGAAGAAAAGCTTTGTTCTTTTTCATAATAGTAAACCTCTTTTTTAAATTACGGTAACTATTCTAAATCAAAATAAAAAAAAGTCAAGTCTTTTTACATCAGACTAGACAGTTGTTTGCTTATTTCCGCTTTTTACGACTCCGAATGAGGAGGAAGATAAAGGCGATTAAGCCAAAAATATTAAAGAAAATAATTCCCAGAGCTGCTAATAATTTTTTCGTTTTGCTCATTTCCAAACCCCTTTCTCTTAGTATTTCTTCCTATCATATCAAAAATTCCTCTTCTTGAATAGCAGAAAGGGTAAAAGATGGTTGGGAAGTTATAAATATTTCAAGAAAATAGGATTATCTTGACAAGTTACAATTTATAAGCTTGTCCAGAAGAAGTGAGCCAACTAAATAAAAAAGAGGAAGATCCTTTAAATAAATCTTCCTCAATTTTAGAAATAATTTAGAATTTCTTGAATGATAATTGAATCTTATGCTTTAAAATAAAGTAAGAAGTCAAAGAATAAATCCAGATAGTGTGACTAGTTCTATCTAAATGGCATAAGACTTCTTTCTTACAAAAATGTAAGATAAAGATCCAAAATGAAAGGATAAGTTATGGTTGCCCTTTATTCTTTATTTTATGATAATAATGAGCTTTAGAAAGGCGAAAGAAGAAACTTTTAGCGCATGGTGACAAATTCTTCGGAGCCAGTTGGGTGGATGGCAACGGTGGCGTCGAAATCGGCTTTGGTAGCTCCCATCTTAATAGCAACAGCGAAGCCTTGAATCATTTCATCTACGCCATAGCCAATGCCGTGGAGGCCGACAACTTTTTCATCGTGACCAGCAGTGATAAGCTTAAACTTGGCCTGCTGGCGGTGCTGGGTGACAGCTGAGTACATAGAGGTAAAGCTAGAGGTGTAGACATGAACTTGCTCAGCGCCATAATCTCGAATAGCTTCTTCCTCCGTCAGCCCTACTGTGCCAATAGCGGGGTGGGAGAAGACGACAGTCGGAATAGTGGAGTAATCCATCTTGGCATCTGTCTTGCCGTTAAAGAGGCGCTCAGACAGGGTGCGTCCAGCCTTGATTGCTACTGGTGTCAGCTCTTTTTCGCCCGTCACATCGCCCAAGGCATAGATGCCAGGTACGACAGTATTTTGGTATTCATCCACAGCGATGAAGCCTCGGTCATTTAGGGTAACCCCTGCAGCATCAAGATTGAGCCCTTGGACATTTGGCTTGCGGCCAATAGCCCAAATAATCCGCTCAGCAATATGGCTACTACCGTCTTGGAAGTAGAGTTGTAGTTGGCCATCAGGAAGTTTTTCCACTCGTTCGGGTATCTTGTGAGCATGAAGACTAGGGCCAGATTTTTTCATTTCAGCTACCAATCCGTCAATCAGATAGCTATCGAAATTACGGAGAGGACGGTCGCGACGGACAAAGAGATCCGTCTTGACACCTAGAGTATGGAGGACACCAGCAAGCTCCACTGCGATATAGCCTGCTCCGACGACAGCAACAGACTTGGGCAGCTCTTCCCAAGCAAAAACATCGTCAGAAGTCTCACCGTATTCGGCACCAGGAATCTGAGGAATGGCTGCATGAGCACCTGTTGCGATAACGATGTGTTTGGCGCGAATCAATTCTCCATTGACTTCGACTGTATGCTTGTCAACGAAATGAGCGCGACCTTCGATCAGTTCAACGCCGTTGCGTTTGAAGCTGCCATCATAGGATGAACGAGCACGGTCAATGTAGGCTTCCCGATTCTTTCGTAAGGTAGCAAAGTCAAAGTGCTGATTTTCTGAAGTAAAGCCATAGTCTGGTCCGTAGTGTTGGATGGCCTCGGCAATCTGAGCACCGTACCACATGATTTTTTTAGGGACACAACCGACATTGACACAGGTTCCCCCTAATTTCTTTTCTTCAATGACAGCTGCTTTAGCGCCATGCTCACCAGCACGATTCATGGTAGCAATACCCCCGCTACCCCCGCCAATTGCAATAATATCGAATTCTTTCATAGTTAGATAGAAGCTCCTTTAATCAATATGAAGTAATTGTACCTTTTTTAGAAAATGAATGCAAAAATCTGCTATGATTTAGAGATCCTGCAGCGTTTTTAGAGGAAAAATGGTCTTTTAGGGATTTTGTCCCTTTTCCTATCACAATATGTTAGGCTTATGATATAATGTAGTATAAAAGAAAAATGGTTTTCATCAAGAGGAGGAAAAAAGATGAAAAAGCTGAAAAAATGGCAGCTATTTAGTATTATCGGAGTTGCTGTTGTAGTTGTATTGGGAGCAATTTCTGCAATAGTCCTGAGTAATCTTAGTTCTACAACAGAACCTAAGGAAGTTGCACCAATTGTGCAGCAGGCAAAAGAAGGTAGTATAGCCTCATCTGTTCTGTTGACAGGGACCGTAACGGCTAACTCAGAGCAATATGTTTATTATGATGCTACCAAGGGCGACTTGGAGTCCGTCCTAGTCAATGTTGGCGACCAAGTAGCTGTAGGACAAGCACTTGTTCAATATAAGAGCACAGAAGCTCAAGCAAATTATGATGCAGCAGTTCGTGCTGTCAATAAGGCTGACCGTCAGATTAATGACTTACAGACTAATGGGGCGACAGTAGAAAAAACTGGCGATGAAGAGACGGATAGTAAATCCCTTGCTTCTGCTCAACGTACCGTCGATTCTCAACTGGCTGATTTGCGCGATGCACGTTCAGACGCTGTGGACAATATGAACAAGGCGCAAGCATTGTTGAATGCAGCGACTGTTACAAGCACTGTTGAGGGAACAGTAGTAGAAGTAAATCGCGATGTATCCAAATCAACAACAGGAACCAACCAAACCTTGGTGCATATTGTCAGCAACGGTAGCCTTCAAATCAAGGGAGAACTCTCTGAGTACAATCTGGCTAATTTATCAGTTGGACAAGAAGTAACCATTACCTCAAAAGTGTATCCAGATAAAAAATGGACAGGTAAAATTAGCTATATTTCCAACTATCCTAAGGACGGACAGCAAGCTTCATCAACCAATACAGGTGGCGCGGCTTCCTCTGCAAAATATCCATTTACAGTTGATATCACAAGTGAAATTGGTGATTTGAAGCAAGGTTTCTCTGTCAGCGTTGAAGTGAAAAACAATACAAAAGGGATTCTTGTACCAGCAAGCAGTATCATCTCAGACGGAGACAAGAACTACGTTTGGACTGTCGAAAAAGGTAAAGCAAAGAAAGTGGAAGTAACCTTAGGAAATGCTGATGCTGAAAATCAAGAAATCTCATCTGGTTTGACAAAAGACAGTAAAGTTATCACTAATCCAACAGATAGCTTGAAAGATGGTCAAGAGGTGAAAGCGGATGAAAAAACTCATTGATCTACGAAATATTAATAAAACCTATCGGAATGGTGACCAAGAACTTAAAGTCTTAAAAAATATCAATTTGACAGTTGAAGAGGGCGAGTTTGTGGCTATCATGGGGCCGTCTGGTTCCGGGAAGTCCACCCTGATGAATATTATCGGGATGTTGGATCGCCCGTCTACTGGCGAGTATTTTTTAGAAAATGAAGATGTTGCAAACTTGGGTGATAAGAAGTTAGCCAAGGTTCGAAATAATCAAATCGGCTTCGTTTTTCAGCAATTTTTCCTCTTGTCTAAATTAAACGCCCTTCAAAATGTAGAACTCCCTTTGATTTATGCGGGGGTGTCACAAGGAAGTCGAAAAAATTTAGCTAAGCAGTATCTAGAAAAAGTAGATTTGGGTACTCGTATGACCCACTTGCCATCAGAGTTGTCTGGGGGACAGAAGCAACGTGTTGCCATTGCGCGTGCCTTGGTAAATAATCCTTCGATTATTCTTGCCGACGAGCCGACAGGAGCCCTCGATACCAAAACTGGAGAGCAAATCATGGAACTCTTGACGGAGTTGAACGCTGAGGGAAAAACGATTATCATGGTTACTCACGAACCTGAAATTGCTGCCTATGCTAAGCGTCAGATTGTCATTCGTGATGGAGTCATCTCTTCAGATAGCGCTGAGAAGGAGGAACGTGATTAATGCAAAATTTTAAATTTGCCATTAGTTCCATTCTTGGGCATAAGATGCGGGCTTTTCTGACCATGATCGGGATTATCATCGGGGTTGCGTCTGTTGTCGTCATCTTGGCATTGGGAAATGGAATGCAACAGGGAGTTACCAAGAGCATCACAAAAGAACAGAAGTATGTAAGCTTGCTTTATTCTCCCACTAAAAATAATTATACGATGGGAGTCAACTTGATGGATGTCGGTGGTGGTCCAGATGCAGATAGTGAGATACTAGAGGAACCACCTGTTGTCCAAGAGTCTTGGGTCAAGGAACTACTCAAAATTGACGGAGTCAAGGGCTATTATGTGACCAACGGTTCGACAGCTGACTTTTCTTATCAGAACAAGAAGTCTGATAAGGTCAACATTACGGGAGTGAATGCTACATTCTTTAAAATTAGAAAATATGAGATTTTAGCTGGACGGACTCTCTTGCCTAGTGACTATCAAAGTTTTTCTAATGTGATGATGATTGATGAAACAGTGGCAACCAGCCTGTTTGGAAGTAGTGCAGAAGCCCTGAATAAAATAGTTTCAGTCGGTGACAGCAACTATCGGGTTGTTGGGATTTATAAGGATCCCAATGCTGGTCAGAGCATGAGTATGAGCTCAGGTAGCGCCCTGATGGCTAATACACAGGTAGCATCTGAATTTCATACAGATGAAATTGCAACTGTCTATATCTATGTGCCAGAAGTGGATCGTATCAACGAAGTTGGTGTAGAAGCGGCCAAAGAATTGACGGCTCTTTCAGGAGCTCGTCAAGGAGAATATCAAATCCTGAATATGGATACCTTGCTGGAGCAGTACAATCAAATTACAGGAACTATGACCGGTGTTATCGGAGCTATTGCAGGAATTTCCCTCTTTGTTGGTGGTATCGGTGTGATGAATATTATGTTGGTATCCGTTACAGAGCGGACACGGGAAATTGGTTTGCGAAAAGCTCTTGGAGCAACGCGTGGAAATATTCTCACGCAGTTCTTGATTGAATCTATGGTATTGACCCTTATTGGTGGCCTGCTTGGTCTTAGCCTTGCCTACGGAATCAATGCTCTGCTAGCTGCAGTCGTGCCTGAAAACGTATTTGGAGGCCCACCAGTTGTCTCTGTCACTGCAGCAGTTGGAAGCCTTGTCTTCTCAGCCATGGTTGGTATTGTCTTTGGTATCTTGCCGGCTAATAAAGCCTCTAAACTAGATCCGATTGAAGCGCTGAGATATGAATAATGATAGCAAAAGTCTGGGAGACCAGACTTTTTGTCATGTGAAAAATCCCGCTGGAATTTCAGCGGGATTTGTTTTTTTAAACTTGTGTAAGTTTGAGATTACTTCATTGTTGGGAAGAGCAATACATCGCGAATGGTAGTCACATCTGTGAGCAACATTACAAGACGGTCGATACCGATTCCGAGGCCTCCAGTTGGTGGCATACCGTATTCCAAGGCTTCAACGTAATCATAGTCGATGCCAGTTGCTTCGTCATCGCCAAGTTCTTTAGCTTTAGCTTGTGCTTCAAAACGAGATAATTGATCGATTGGATCGTTCAGCTCAGTGAAGGCATTAGCATATTCTTTGGTCATGATGAAGAGCTCGAAGCGGTCCGTGAAGCGTGGGTCTTCTGGGTTTTTCTTAGCCAGAGGTGACACAGCGACAGGGTGACCATAGACAAAGGTTGGCTGAATCAAGGTTTCTTCAACAAATTCTTCAAAGAAAGCATTGATGACATGTCCTACTTCGGTGAAGTGCTTTTCAAGCGGCACTTTCTTTTCTTTAGCCAAGGCAGCAGCTTCTTCAAAGCTCATATCTTGCCAGAAGTCTACGCCAGTGATTTCCTTGATGGCATCCACCATATGAACACGTTTAAATGGTTCGTTGATCTTGATCTCAGTACCTTGGTAGTTGATTGGTCCATCTCCTTTTACAGAAATGGCAGCATGTTGGATAATGCCTTCTGTCAAGTCCATGATATCTTGGAAGTCCGCATAGGCTTGGTAAACTTCGATAGAAGTGAACTCAGGGTTGTGAGTGGCGTCCATACCTTCGTTACGGAAGATACGGCCAATTTCATAGACGCGTTCCATACCACCGACGATAAGACGTTTCAAGTGAAGCTCAGTCGCAATCCGCAGTACCATGTCAATGTTTTGGGCATTGTGGTGGGTGATAAATGGACGGGCAGCAGCACCGCCTGCTTCGTTGTGGAGAACAGGTGTTTCAACTTCAAGGAAGCCTTGTCCATCCAAGTAACGACGAATTTCTGAGATAATTTTTGAACGAGTGACAAAGCGCTCAAAGCTCTCGCGGTTGGAAATCAGGTCCAAATAACGTTTACGGTAGATAGTTTCTACGTCAGTCAAACCGTGGAATTTCTCTGGAAGGGGGCGCAGAGCTTTTGAAAGGTGAGTAATATGCGTTGCTTTGATAGAGAGTTCTCCCATATCTGTGCGCATCACATCGCCTTCAATTCCCAAGAAGTCACCCAAGTCAGCTTTTTTGAAAATCTCATAGTTTTCTTCACCGACCTCGTCCTTACGAACGTAAATTTGAATTTGGCCTTCACGGTCTTGGATGTGGGCAAAGCCGACTTTCCCTTTTCCGCGTTTGGTCATGAGACGACCAGCAATAGTTGCTTTTTCGTTCAATTCATGTAATTCTTCTTTGGATTTGTCGCTGTATTTTTCTTTAAGTTGAGCAGAATTTGCAGTGCGTTCAAAACGTTTTCCGAATGGATCAATTCCTTGCTCAGCTAGCGCAGCCATTTTTTCACGGCGAATAATCTGCTGGTCATTTAATTCTTCAATATGTTCAGTAGTCATTTTCTTCCTCCTAAGGCTTTCCCTTCTATTTTATCACAAAACAAAAGGAAATTCAGCAATAATTAGATATAAAAATAGAAAACCTGCGATGTTTAAAGATTCGCAGTTTCATCAGTTAGCATGTAATCTAAGTTGTTCCAAGCAAGTAACTTGAAAGAGTCAAAGTTGTTTGTTTCCAAAATGGTGACGCTAGCATTGGCCAAGCCTCCGTCCTTACGGAGCGAAGATGTTTCGTAACCGAGCAGGCGACGAATGCTGGCAGTTAGGTTGGCCCCATGTCCGACAATCAAGACATTTTGAAAATCTTTCCCTTTGAGAGACTTCACGAAGGAAATTGTCCGCTGAGTAGTTTGATCGACAGATTCTGCTCCAAATAGTTGGTGATCAAACTGGGATAAATCGTGGCGAAAGGCCCACATCTGCTGAGGATAAGTGGCTTCTACAGTAGCAATTTTGGCTCCTTCTAATTTTCCAAGAGCCCACTCTCTTAGTTGAGGAGTTGGAACAATATCGGTTTGATACTGGTTTTCACTTTGGATAATTTCTGCAGAACGGTAAGCGCGCGACAAATCGCTAGAGTAGATTTTATCGAATTGAACGTTTGATAAATGCTTGCCCAAGCGCTTGAGCTCATCAATGGATGTCGCCAGCAGTGGAGAATCTCCGCTGGCTCCTTGGAAACGCATTTCTAGATTCCATTCGGTTTTTCCATGTCGGATAAAATACAATTTCATATCAAGATCCTTTTTCCTTTTGAAGCGAATAGCCTAGTCCTCTTTCAAGTCCGCAAACTGTGCTTGAACAAAGTCAGCCAAATCCTGAGCCTTGATCTGGATGCTACGGCCGACTTCACCAGCAGAAACAATGATGCTTTCGCGACTCAGAGCCGTTTGGTCAATGAAAATGGGGAAGGAGTGTTTTTGGCGAATGCCGACAGGATTATTGGCGCCATGGATGTAACCAGTTGTTTTTTCTAAGTCTTTCTGCGGAATCATACTGACTTTTTTATTGCCTGAAATTTTTGCTAATTTCTTTTCGGACAGATGTTCGGTGATAGGTAGGATGCCAATGACTGTTCCTGTTTTATCTCCGTTTAAAGCCAGTGTTTTATAAATTTGCGAGCGGTCAAATTCCTCTGTCAGGCTATCATCTAAGGCATTAATCTGCAAGCCTTGGTGTTCGATTTTTGCCTTGTTTAAAATTTGCTCGACCAGTGTTTTTTTGAGTTTTGTCTTTTTAGCCATTATTTATATTTCTCTTCTAATTGGGACATCCAAATTCCTAGCCAGATACCTAGTCCAAAGAAAAAGGCAGCAAGAACAAGGGTGAAAATGGATACGCCTGCATAACTAATGCTCTCATTGTTGCCGCTTTGGGGGAGGACAATGAGCAAGGTGCTGGACAATACAATACCAATGATAAAATGGTAAACGCGGGAATGATAATGTTTCAAAATGTAGTCCATGGCTTTTGAAAAGAGAATCAGAGCCAGAGCGCCGCCGATGCCGATTGGCAGGAAAGTGCCAAATAAATCCAGGCGTTTAAATCCTGTCAGCATGGGAGAATAGAGTCCTAGAATCAATAGCAGATTTGAAGGACTGAGTCCCGGAATCAAGATTCCTAAAGCGATAAGAGCACCCGCTAAAACAAAGGACAGGAAGTTAGCTGGCAGTGTTCCCACCATTCCATTCAGCGAGTAAAGAAAGATCCCTGACAAGATGAAACTAAGCCAGAAGGTAACAGTATCAGCTCGATCTCTGTCGGATTCCTTGACGGATTCTTTGATCAGGCTGGGAATGGTACCGATGATGGCTCCAGCAAAGCCCCAGAGAACGATAACCTTGTAATTATCCAGCAAGAGATTGACTGGATAGGAGAAGGCTGCGATCCCTAAAACCATCCCAATAGCCACAGGAGTGAAGTAGAGAACATTCTCGATAAAATTTTCTTTGATATGGGCTAAAAAGCGAATCATTCGCTCATAAATCCCCAAAATCGCGGCCAATACACCGCCAGACACACCTGGCAAGATGAAGCCAAGTGCGATAATCATTCCTTTTAAAACTCTAGCAATCCATGAAATCATAATATCTCCCTACAAGTTTTTTCATTAGACTATTGTACCATAAAGCTACATACTTTTCTGAAAAAAGCAAGAAAAATATCTTGTACAGAGAAAAAAAGATACGAGATTTCCTAACAATTATCTTGCATCTTTTTTATTTTGGTGTTGAAAATAATTTCTTGTAAGTCTCTTTTTTATCCTGTACAGGAGAGAGCTGATTGAGGTCTAAGTTATGTGGGAAACCTTCCAATTTACCTTCTGAGGTGTATTGATGTAGGTCATAGGGCTGTTCAGTATTTGGAGCAGCGTTATAGTAGCCGTCATTATAGCCATAAGTTGGAATCCAAACGGCAGTAAATTTCTCAGTTGAGATACTATGCTCTTCCATGAAATAGGTACCAATGTAGATACCAATATTTTGAGCTCCAAGACTTTCAAGCTTGGCACGAAAGGCCTCGATTCCTGCGTTCATGTCGCCCATAGTCTTTTCTTCAACATCAAGCCAGTAAAAGGTAGGTTTATATTTCGAAGATGCCTTGTAGAAGCTTTCAGCTTCTTTTTCCATTTCTTTGATATTGCCCGCTGCTATATAAGCATAGACAGCTACAGGAATCCCTCGTTTTTGAAACTCTTGGATATGGGTAGCAAATGATTTGTCAAGTCCATTTAAATGAGTGGCAACATTTTCTTTTTTTGCTTGAGCTCCACTATGCACGCGAATGATAGCACCAGAAATATTTGTTGATAAGGTATCATAGTCTATTTCGCTGGGCAATTGCCAACCGGAAAGGTCAACGATAGGCTTATTAAGCAATTCTTCCTCAGGTTCGTCTGAAGGAGTTTCCTCCTTTTTTTTCTTGGTTGTCACCTGACTGACTTGAGATTTTTTTGTTTGGGCTTGTTTAATTTGCACATCAAGATGGTGCTTACTTATGACAATATATAGAATAAAGCAAGCAAAGAATAGCAAGAGTGCAAGCGGTTTAATCCTTTTTCTCATACTGTTTCATTGTAACGTAAAATAAATAGAAAAGCAAAGTATTTATCTATATTTCCAGCGAAATACGAAAATGTAATCTGATTGCAATAGAAGATAAAACAATTTGAAATAAATGGATTTTTGAGGCGATAAATAAGTAAATATCTTTGGAGGCCATCCTAATGCTTTTTTTTCAAATCAAAAAGTGGTATAATGAAGTTTGAATTTTTAGAATAAATTGGTGAAATATGAAAATTGACAAAAAGCATTTATTGAATTACTCAATTTTGATTCCGTACATGCTGTTATCTGGCATTGGCTTGATTGTCGTTTATTCCACGACGAGCCCCATCCTCATTCAAAATGGGCTCAATAGTTTTCGAATGGTCGCCACTCAAGCAGGTTTTTGGCTCTTCAGCTTGGTGATGATTGGGATTATTTACCGAATGAAGCTGGATTTTCTGAAGAGGCCAGGAGTGATTACGTTTGTTATCATAGCTGAAATTATTCTGCTTTTACTCTCACGCTTTATCACAGGAACGATCAATGGGGCACACGGTTGGCTCAAAGTCGGTCCAGTTACTGCTCAGCCAGCAGAATACCTGAAGATTATTTTGGTCTGGTATTTGGCCCTACAGTTTTCTAAGAAACAAGAGCAAATAGAAGTATATGATTATCAAGCAATCACTTTTAATCAGTTGATTCCACGTGCTGTTACGGATTGGCGGGTTATTGTTGCTTTCTTGATTGGTCTTGTGGTTATCATGCCCGACTTAGGAAATGCGACCATTTTGCTCTTAACAGTTTTGATTGTAATTTCCACCAGCGGAATTGCTTACAGATGGTTCTCGACCATGCTGGGTGCTGTTGTAGGAGGGTCGGCAGCAGTTTTAGCGAGTATTTGGTTGATAGGTGTCAAGCGTGTTGAGCAAGTTCCTGTTTTTGGGTATGTCGCAAAGCGTTTTAGTGCTTTTTTCAACCCTTTCGACGATTTGTCCGGCTCAGGTCACCAGTTGGCCAATTCTTACTATGCCATGAGTAATGGTGGTTGGTTTGGCTTAGGCTTAGGAAATTCTATCGAAAAACGAGGTTACCTACCAGAGGCTCATACAGACTTTGTTTTCTCGATCGTTATTGAAGAAGTCGGATTCTTTGGAGCTACTTTAATTTTAGCCCTGCTCTTTTTCTTGATTTTACGAATTATTCTCGTAGGTACAAGAGCTAAGGATCCATTTAATTCTATGATGGCTTTGGGAATTGGCGGTATGATTCTGATGCAAACCTTTGTCAATATTGGTGGTATTTCGGGCTTGATCCCTTCAACCGGTGTAACCTTCCCATTCTTATCTCAGGGGGGAAACAGTTTATTGGTTCTATCAGTTGCCATTGCCTTTGTTTTAAATATTGATGCTAATGAGCGACGAAACGCCATGTATCAGGAACTAGAAGTAAGTCAATCCTAAAAGATCTTCTTGTATGTTAGCTCTTCAACAATAGAAAGGTGTAAATAATGTCATTTACAAAATTAGAAAATTATAGCAATAAAGAAATGATTCGAGAAGAAGTTTCTATTTTAACGGACTTGTTGGTAGATATTACCCGGGATATTCTCAGTCCTGACACTTTTGCTAAAATCTCCATGATTGAAGAACTAGCAGTCCAATCTAAATACCAAGAGCTGAAAGCAGTAGTAGAAGAATTATCCACGGATGATATGGTCTATATCTCACGCTATTTTGCTATTTTACCTCTACTCATCAATATTTCTGAAGATGTTGACTTGGCTTATGAGATCAATCATCAAAATAATATCGACCAAGATTACCTTGGTAAGCTTTCGACGACGATTGATTTGGTTTCCACACGAGAAAATGCACAAGAAATCTTGGAAAATCTAAATGTTGTTCCCGTTTTGACTGCTCATCCGACTCAGGTTCAGCGCAAGACCATGTTGGATTTGACCAATCATATTCACACACTGTTGCGCCAGCATCGTGATGTTAAGGCTGGTCTGGTGAACGAAAAGAAATGGTTAGCCAATCTCCGTCGCTATATCGAGCTGATGATGCAGACTGATATGATTCGGGAAAAGAAACTTAAGGTTACCAATGAAATCACTAACGTTATGGAATACTATAACAGTTCTTTTCTTCAAGCAATCACGAACCTGATGCTAGAGTATAAACGCTTAGCAGAAGAAAAAGGAATCCATTTGGAAAATCCTAAACCAATCACCATGGGAATGTGGATTGGTGGTGACCGTGATGGAAATCCATTTGTAACCGCTGAAACTCTGAAATTGTCTGCAACGGTACAGAGCGAAGTTATTCTGAACTACTACATTGACAAGGTTTATACGCTCTATCGTAACTTCTCCCTATCTACTAATCTTTCAAAAACCAGTGAAGCTGTAGCAAAGATGGCAGCTTTGTCAAGCGACAAGTCTGTTTATCGGGAAAATGAGCCTTATCGCCGTGCTTTTCATTACATTCAGTCCAAGTTGATTCAGACCTTACTTTATCTGAAAGAAGGTAATTTTTCTGGTGAAGGGCACCGTTTGGCTGATAAAGCTGAAGCAGTCCTGCATGCAAATGCTGCTACCTCGGTTAGCCATAATGGTAGGGAAATTATTCCAAATTATATCCAGTCTAAACTTAGTGGTAGTTTAGATGAATTACGAAAAGAACAACTTCCATCTTATAAAGATGCACAAGAGTTTAAGGAAGATCTCCTTGTTATTCGTGATTCTTTGCTGGAGCACAATGGACAAGCCCTGGTGACTGGAGAACTTACTGAATTGCTACAAGCAGTTGACATTTTTGGTTTCTTCTTAGCCAGCATTGACATGCGTCAGGATTCTAGTGTCCATGAGGCTTGTGTGGCTGAGCTCTTGGCTTCTGCTAATATTGTGGAGGATTATAGCAGCTTGTCAGAGGAAGAAAAATGCCAAGTCCTTCTCAAGCAGCTTCTGGAGGATCCACGGATCCTGTCAGCCACTCATGCACCTAAATCTGAACTTCTACAAAAGGAATTAGAGATTTTCAAGACGGCTCGTCAGCTTAAGGATGCGATTGGCGAAGATGTTATCAAGCAAAATATTATTTCTCATTCCACTAGCGTATCAGACTTACTAGAGTTGGCAATTATGCTCAAGGAAGTTGGCTTGATTGATGAGGAAGGTGCGCGTGTGCAGATTGTTCCACTTTTTGAAACGATTGAGGACTTGGATAATTCCTGCGATACTATGGAGAAATATCTGTCTCTGCCAATTGCTCAAAAATGGATCGCTTCTAAAAACAACTACCAAGAAATCATGCTGGGCTACTCAGATAGTAATAAGGATGGTGGCTATTTATCATCGTGCTGGACACTTTATAAGGCTCAGCAACAACTGACAGCTATTGGTGATAAGTTTGGCGTCAAGATTACCTTCTTCCATGGTCGTGGAGGAACTGTCGGTCGTGGCGGTGGCCCAACCTATGAGGCAATCACTTCGCAACCATTGCGAAGTATCAATGATCGTATCCGCCTGACAGAGCAGGGTGAGGTTATCGGCAATAAATATGGTAATAAGGACGCTGCTTACTACAATCTGGAAATGCTCGTATCGGCAGCTATTAACCGTATGATAAGCTATAAGAAGAGTGATAGTAATACGAGCAATGAATACGAGAGAGTGATGGATCGAGTGGTCGATCGAAGCTACCAAATCTATCGCGATCTAGTCTTTGGCGACGAACGTTTCTACGATTACTTCTTTGAGTCTAGTCCTATTAAGGCCATTTCTAGCTTTAATATCGGTTCTCGTCCAGCGGCCCGTAAAACGATAACTGAAATCGGCGGCCTGAGAGCCATTCCTTGGGTCTTCTCATGGTCTCAAAGTCGGGTTATGTTCCCTGGTTGGTATGGCGTTGGCTCTAGCTTCAAAGAATTTATCGATGAAGATCCTGAAAAGAATCTGGCCTTCCTTCAATTTATGTATCAGAGATGGCCATTCTTCCAGTCCCTCTTGTCAAATGTTGATATGGTGCTGTCCAAATCTAATATGAATATCGCTTTTGAATATGCGCAACTTTGTGAAGACCAAAATGTACGCGATATTTTCAATACAATCCTAGACGAATGGCAGCTGACAAAGGATGTTATCTTGGCGATTGAAGGCCATGACGAGCTCTTAGCAGAAAATGCCTATCTCAAGGATAGCTTGAACTATCGGATGCCTTATTTCAATGTTTTGAACTATATCCAGCTTGAGCTGATCAAGCGTCAGCGGCGAGGAGAACTTTCACCAGAACAAGAACGTTTGATCCACATTACCATCAATGGAATTGCGACAGGACTACGAAATTCTGGTTGATGTATAAGCAGTTTTAAATGATATAAAAGAATCGGCTTTTGAGCCGATTTTTTATTGAGTTTAAACTATTTTGAGTCAATAATTCATTTCCTGCGATTCGTGTAAATAAAAAATGAAAAAGTTTTCATATCTGTGCGCTAAAATACTTGTAAGTGTTTACAATTAGTGATACAATGATAAGTGTAGAAAAATGAAAACGATATTTTCAACAAAAGAAAGGAAACTATATGAACACAGACGACACAGTAACCATTTATGATGTCGCCCGTGAAGCGGGAGTTTCAATGGCGACAGTCAGCCGAGTTGTAAATGGTAACAAGAATGTAAAAGAAAATACACGAAAAAAAGTACTAGAAGTAATTGAACGTCTTGACTATCGTCCCAATGCAGTTGCCCGTGGTTTGGCCAGCAAAAAGACGACCACAGTTGGTGTTGTAATTCCTAATATCACGAATAGTTACTTTTCTACTTTAGCTAAAGGGATCGATGATATTGCCGAAATGTATAAGTACAATATCGTCCTAGCAAACAGCGATGAAGATGATGACAAGGAAGTTTCGGTTGTTAATACCCTTTTCTCTAAGCAAGTAGATGGTATTATTTTTATGGGCTACCATCTGACAGAGAAAATTCGTTCAGAGTTTTCACGTTCACGGACACCAGTGGTTCTAGCAGGAACGGTGGATGTAGAGCATCAATTGCCAAGTGTCAATATTGATTATAAACAGGCAACCGTTGATGCTGTGGAACTATTGGCTAAACGCAACAAGAAAATTGCTTTTGTCAGCGGTCCTTTGGTAGATGATATCAATGGTAAAATCCGCTTGTCTGGCTACAAAGAAGCTCTGAAGGGCAAGAAAATTTCATATAGCGAAGGCTTGGTCTTCGAGTCTAAGTATAGCTACGATGACGGTTATCATCTAGCTGAACGTCTGATTGCTTCAAAGGCAACGGCGGCTTTTGTGACCGGAGATGAGTTGGCAGCAGGTTTGCTTAATGGTTTGGCTGATCGAGGTGTTCGTATTCCTGAAGACTTTGAAATCATTACTAGCGATGATTCGCAAATTGCTCGCTTTACTCGCCCTAATCTGTCTACTATTGGACAACCTCTGTATGATATCGGTGCGATTAGTATGCGGATGCTGACGAAGATTATGCATAAAGAAGAGTTGGAAGAGCGCGAAGTTCTCCTAGCTCATACGATCAATGAACGTAAATCAACTCGTAAATAATAAAATTGATACGGAATGGGACAGAATTAAATTTTGAAAGAATTTAGTTCTGTCTCGTTTTTTTATTTTGGTTAAACACAGTCGCCGAATATAAGAGACTCTGAGTTTCTTCTTTACAGAAATTTAGGTATAATAGAAGCAGGAATGCTGAAATTAGTTCTTGTTCTACTTACTTGACTGACGAAGGTTAAGAAGAAATAGGCTAGTTAGAGCTTGGGATAGATTTTCAGTAAAACGAAAAAATTAAGAAGTGGAAACGCATTTTTTCTGTCTTCTTTTTACTAGTAGGCATCATTTATCGTAGCTGTATCAAGGAGAATTTTGTGATTACACAACTAGATACCAAGACTGTTTATAGTTTTATGGATAGTTTAGTCTCTATCAAAAAATATGTTCAACGGTCCAAGGACTTGGGCTACAAAAGTCTAGGCATGATGGATGTGGACAATCTTTATGGGGCTTATCATTTTCTAGAGGAGGCAAAAGCGGCAGGACTTCAACCCTTGCTAGGTCTAGAAATGGAAATTTATAAAGATGGAAATCCTCTCAATCTGAGACTGTTGGCCTTGGATAGTCAGGGCTATCGCAATTTGATGAAGATTTCGACTCTGAAAATGATGAATCGTCAAAATTGGGAAGACTTTCAACATCTTTTTAAAGGGCTGGCTCTGATTGTGCCAATTTTTGAGGGCGTGGATCAACTAGATCTTGGTTTAGACTTTTATGTTGGAGTCTTTCCAGATACGCCAAGACAGGCATTAAGCAGGCCATTCCTGCCCTTGCACACGGTTCGTTACTTTGAGCAAGGAGATTTAGAAACCTTGCAAATGCTGAGGGCGATTCGGGATAACATTAGCTTGCGGGAGGTCGGTCATCTGTCGAGCCATGAATTTTTATTAGCGCCAGCCTCTTTAGAAGAAGCTTTCGCTGAAAACTTTCCAGAGAGTTTGCCCAACTTGGAGAAATTGATAGCTAATGTTCATTATGAAATCAATACTGACTTGAAGCTTCCACGCTTCAATCCAGAGCGGCCAGCTGTAGAGGAGCTGCGAGAATTGGCTGAGATGGGATTGGCCAAGCGGGGACTTGCAGGGGAAGTCTATCAAGTAAGGCTGGATCAGGAGCTGGATGTCATTCATCAGATGGGCTTTGATGATTATTTCCTTATTGTCTGGGATTTGCTGCGCTTTGGCCGCAGTCAAGGTTATTACATGGGGATGGGACGTGGCTCTGCAGTTGGCAGTCTGGTGGCCTATATTCTGGGAATTACAGGCATTGATCCCGTAGAAAAGAATCTGCTGTTTGAACGTTTCCTAAATCTGGAGCGCTATACCATGCCCGATATTGATATTGATATTCCCGATGTGTATCGGCGGGAGTTTATCCGCTATGTCCGAGATCGCTACGGCAGCATGCATGCGGCTCAGATTGTGACCTACTCAACCTTTGGAGCCAAGCAGGCCATCCGAGATGTCTTTAAGCGCTTTGGTTTGCCAGAGTACGAGCTGACCAATATGACCAAAAAAATCGGCTTTCGAGACAACTTAACCACTGCTTATGAGCGAAATATAGCTTTTCGTCAGATTATCAATAGCAAACTAGAATACCAGAAGGCCTTTGAAATTGCCAAAAAAATCGAAGGCAATCCACGTCAGACCTCAATCCATGCTGCTGGTGTCGTCATGAGTGACGATGATTTGACCAATCAAATTCCCTTAAAATATGGGGAAGACATGTATCTCACCCAGTACGATGCCCACGGTGTCGAAAGCAATGGACTGCTTAAGATGGACTTTCTGGGCCTGCGCAATTTAACCTTTGTCCAGCGGATGAAAGAAGCAGCTCTAGACAAATACGGAGTTGATATTGATATTGCTGGTATTGACTTGGAGGACGAGGAAACTCTGCGCCTTTTTGCAGCGGGTAATACCAAGGGTATTTTCCAGTTTGAACAAGCGGGTGCCATCAGTCTTTTGAAAAGAGTCCAACCTGTAAAGTTTGAAGAAGTAGTAGCTACCACCTCTCTCAATCGTCCTGGAGCTAGTGACTATATTGATAACTTTGTCAAGCGCAAGCACGGTCGCGAGCGCGTGGAGATGATTGATCCGAGCTTGGAGGATATCTTGGCTCCAACTTATGGCATCATGCTTTATCAAGAGCAGGTCATGCAGGTTGCCCAGCGCTTTGGTGGTTTTAGTTTGGGAAAGGCCGATATTTTACGACGGGCGATGGGCAAGAAAAATGCTGCTGAAATGCATAAAATGGAGGAAGAATTTGTCAGGGGAGCTGTCAAATTGGGGCACTCAGAGACTAAAGCCAAGGAAGTCTTTGCGGTCATGGAGAAATTTGCCGGCTATGGCTTCAACCGTAGCCACGCCTATGCTTACTCGGCTCTAGCTTTTCAGCTGGCCTATTTCAAGGCTCACTATCCAGACATCTTCTTTGATGTCATGCTTAATTATTCTAGCTCGGACTATATAACAGATGCACTCGGCTTTGGCTTTGAGCTAGCTCCCTTGACCATCCATAACATTCCCTATAAAGATAAGTTTCAGGAGCGAAAAATCTATCTTGGCCTGAAAAATATCAAGGGCTTACCAAGAGATTTTGCATTCTGGATCATAGAAGAGCGTCAAAAGAATCCCTTCAGCAGTGTGGAAGATTTTATCTTACGCCTGCCGCAGAATTATCATAAATTGCCACTTTTAAGCCCTTTGGTGCAATTGGGGCTCTTTGATGTTTTTGAGCCCAATCGGCAGAAGATTTTGCACAATCTACCGAATCTTTTTGTCTTTGCAGATGAGCTGGGAAGTTTATTTGCTGATACTAGCTATTCATGGACGGATGCCGAGGATTTTACTGCTGCAGAAAAGTTTGAGCAGGAGCAAGCCTTGATTGGAATTGGACTTAGTGACCATCCACTCATTAGCCTAGCCAAGAAAGCCAATCGTTCTTTTGTCTGGATTGAAGAGCTGGCCGATAATAGTAAGGCGACCATTCTAGTTGAAGTCCAGTCTATCAAGGTGATTCGCACAAAAAATGGTGAAAACATGGCCTTTATGCAAGTGACGGATACCAAGAAAAAGTTAGATGTTACTTTATTCCCTGAAGTTTATCGCCGCTTTGCTCAACTAATCCAAGAAAAAGGCTATTACTATCTGACTGGAAAAATTCAGGAGAGGGATGGCCGGTTACAAATGGTTCTAGCAGAGGTGGAAAAAGCAAGCTCGGAACGCTTTTGGATCCAATTAGCTGATACTAGTCATGACAGGCAGATTGCGGAGATCCTGCAGCGATACCCAGGGGATATTCCCGTGGTGCTACGCTATGAGAATGAGAAGAAAACGGTTCCTGCATCAGGCTTTCAAGTTCAAAAATCAGACCAACTTCAAGCTGAACTAGAAAATTACAGCATGAAAACGGTTTTTCGGTAAAAAATCAGGAAAATAAGAGAATTTTTATTCTGATTGTGGTATAATCTATAAGAATGTTAAAAAGATAAAGGAGCACATTACGAAATGAAACGTATTGCTGTTTTGACCAGTGGTGGAGATGCCCCTGGTATGAATGCTGCTATTCGTGCAGTTGTTCGTAAAGCAATTTCCGAAGGAATGGAAGTTTATGGGATTTATGGCGGCTACGCTGGAATGGTTGCTGGTGATATTTATCCACTTGATGCGACTTCAGTTGGAGACATTATTTCTCGTGGAGGAACTTTCCTTCATTCAGCACGCTACCCTGAGTTTGCAAAACTTGAAGGGCAATTAAAGGGAATCGAACAACTGAAGAAACACGGTATTGAAGGTGTAGTTGTTATCGGTGGAGACGGTTCTTACCATGGTGCGATGCGCTTAACAGAGCATGGCTTCCCAGCTGTTGGTGTACCTGGAACTATTGACAATGACATTGTCGGAACAGATTTCACTATCGGTTTTGATACTGCTGTTACAACTGCAATGGACGCGATCGACAAAATCCGTGATACATCATCCAGTCACCGTCGTACTTTCGTTGTTGAAGTAATGGGACGTAACGCTGGTGATATCGCACTTTGGGCAGGTATTGCTACAGGTGCAGATGAAATTATCATTCCTGAAGAAGGCTTCAAGATTGAAGATATCGTTGCCAGCATCAAACGTGGCTATGAAAAAGGTAAGAAGCATAATATCATTGTTCTTGCTGAAGGTGTTATGTCAGCAGATGAGTTTGGTAAAAAGCTGAAAGAAGCTGGTGATACTAGCGATCTCCGTGTGACTGAACTTGGTCACATCCAACGTGGTGGTTCACCAACTGCTCGCGACCGTGTATTGGCTTCTCGTATGGGAGCGCATGCCGTTAAACTACTTAAAGAAGGTATCGGTGGTGTTGCCGTAGGTATCCGTAATGAAAAAATGGTGGAAAGCCCAATCTTGGGAACTGCTGAAGAAGGCGCACTCTTTAGCCTGACTGCAGACGGCAAAATCGTTGTCAACAATCCACATAAAGCTGATATCGGCTTAGCAGAGCTTAATCGCAGCATTAATATTTAATTGGTCAATCAGGGGTGAAATCCCCAAATAGTAGAAGGAGTTTCTTAATATCATGAACAAACGCGTAAAAATCGTTGCAACTTTAGGTCCTGCGGTAGAAATCCGTGGCGGTAAAAAATTCGGTGAAGACGGATACTGGGGTGAAAAACTGGACGTTGAAGCTTCAGCTCAAAATATTGCAAAATTGATTGAAGCAGGAGCAAACACTTTCCGTTTCAACTTCTCACACGGTGACCACCAAGAACAAGGTGAGCGTATGGCAACTGTTAAACGTGCGGAAGAAATCGCTGGTAAAAAAGTTGGTTTCCTTCTTGACACGAAAGGTCCAGAAATCCGCACAGAATTGTTCGAAGGTGACGCAAAAGAGTACTCATACAAAACTGGTGAAAAAATTCGCGTTGCGACAAAACAAGGAATCAAATCAACTCGCGATGTGATTGCTTTGAACGTTGCTGGTGGACTTGATATCTACGACGATGTTGAAGTAGGTCGCCAAGTATTGGTTGACGATGGTAAACTTGGTCTTCGCGTTGTAGAAAAAGACGATGCAAACCGTGAATTTGTAGTTGAAGTTGAAAATGACGGTGTTATCGCTAAACAAAAAGGTGTAAACATCCCTAACACTAAAATTCCTTTCCCAGCTCTTGCTGAGCGCGATAACGACGATATCCGCTTCGGTCTTGAACAAGGTATCAACTTCATCGCGATTTCATTTGTACGTACTGCAAAAGACGTTAACGAAGTTCGTGCAATCTGTGAAGAAACTGGTAACGGACATGTTCAATTGTTCGCTAAAATCGAAAACCAACAAGGTATTGACAACTTGGATGAAATCATCGAAGCTGCTGACGGTATCATGATCGCTCGTGGTGACATGGGTATCGAAGTACCATTCGAAATGGTTCCAGTTTACCAAAAAATGATCATTACTAAAGTCAATGCAGCTGGTAAAGTTGTTATCACAGCAACAAACATGCTTGAAACAATGACTGAAAAACCACGTGCAACTCGTTCAGAAGTATCAGACGTATTTAACGCTGTTATCGACGGAACTGACGCTACAATGCTTTCAGGTGAGTCTGCAAATGGTAAATACCCACTTGAGTCAGTAACTACAATGGCTACAATCGATAAGAACGCTCAAACTCTTCTTAACGAATACGGACGTTTGAACTCAGATACTTTCGAACGTAACTCTAAGACAGAAGTTATGGCTTCAGCTGTTAAAGATGCTACTAACTCAATGAATATCAAATTGGTTGTTACTTTGACTAAGACTGGTCACACTGCTCGTTTGATCTCTAAATACCGTCCAAATGCTGATATCTTGGCATTGACATTCGATGAATTGACAGAACGTGGCTTGATGTTGAACTGGGGTGTTATCCCAATGTTGACAGAAGCACCTTCATCAACTGATGACATGTTCGAAATTGCTGAACGTAAAGCAGTTGAAGCAGGTCTTGTAGAATCTGGTGACGATATCGTTATTGTTGCAGGTGTGCCACTTGGCGAAGCTGTTCGTACAAACACAATGCGTATCCGTACAGTACGTTAATTTATTTCATAGTATGCAAAAACCGATAGATCCATTCTATCGGTTTTTTTTTGTTCTAGAATTTTTAATTGATTTCGTAATTGTGAAAACTTCAAAATAAGAATATTAACATTTTGCATATCAAAAAGGAGAAGAACCTTATGATCTTCTCCAGATTTTTGACTTTTCAATCGACCACAGTTAATAAGGAGTCAAAGAACCAATAGTGTAAAGATGATAATTATGGATTATCGTTATATTATTGGTTAATAATGGATACTCTCTATATCACTTTTTCTCTTTTCTAGATTCTAATACTCAACCGATGATCCAGCAGCAGACGAGTAGGTAATTTTCAATCCAGCCTAATAGATTCGCTTGATTCGCTTTTTCCAGATAGCCTAGCAGATGATTGGTGCCAAAGCCCAGTCCGCCCAGAATTAGTGCTAGCAAGGTCATACGCAGATAGAACCAATCATACTTTATGTTGGCGGCAATGACTAAAGGAAGAATAGCCAGATTCCAGAAACCAATTTCCCGCTGCCAGTAGGGAGCTAGACCATAGATGGACTCATTGCCCAAGAGCTGGGGCTGGAAAATCTGGATTATAGACGCGCCCAACATAGCTAAGATCAGTAAAATGAAAGTCACTCGTAAAAATTTATTCATACCTGTCTCCTTTCTTCTTTATAGATTATAATGTTTTTGAAAATGATTTTTAAGTTTTCATTTTTTACAAAAGAAAGCTCTAATAAAATATTTTACAAGCAAGTCCTATCTTTTTAGGTACTTTTGTGGTATACTAGATTAGTTGCAGAAATACAGTTTTTCTATTCAGTGGGAACTAGCGACCGAGTCGGCGCTTTTTTAGTGCCTAGACTTGAGAGACCATATTTATGAAGAGAAGAGCGAATACTCTCAAAAAATCGAGATTTAGTAAGGGAAAAGAACTTGGTATGTTTCGATAGTTGAGTATCAAAAGCCTTATAAGGTGGCTTCGCACCGCCTTTAGAAAGAAGAAGAACATTGAAATTTAATGAATTACATTTATCTACTGAATTACTAGCAGAGATTGAAAAAGCTGGCTTTGTAGAAGTGAGTCCTATTCAAGAGCAGACGATTCCGCTTGCTATGGCAGGTAAGGATGTCATTGGTCAGGCCCAGACAGGGACAGGAAAGACAGCAGCCTTTGGCTTTCCGACTCTGGAGAAGATTGATACAGATAATCCTGCTGTGCAAGCATTGATTATTGCTCCAACTCGTGAATTGGCTGTGCAGAGTCAGGAAGAGCTTTTCCGTTTTGGCCGCAGCAAGGGTGTCAAGGTGCGTTCTGTCTACGGTGGTTCCAGCATCGAAAAGCAAATCAAGGCCCTCAAATCTGGTGCTCATATCGTCGTAGGAACACCTGGCCGTCTCTTGGACTTGATCAAACGCAAGGCGCTTAAGCTGAATCAGATTGAAACCTTAATCTTGGACGAAGCGGATGAAATGCTTAATATGGGCTTTTTGGAAGATATTGAGTCTATCATTTCCCGTGTGCCAGAAGAACGTCAGACCTTGCTCTTTTCAGCGACCATGCCTGATGCTATCAAGCGCATCGGTGTCAAGTTCATGAAGGAGCCTGAGCATGTCAAGATTGCTGCTAAAGAGCTGACAACGGAGCTGGTAGACCAGTATTATATCCGTGTCAAAGAAAATGAAAAATTTGATACCATGACCCGCCTGATGGATGTGGAGCAGCCAGAGCTGTCTATCGTCTTTGGGCGGACCAAGCGCCGGGTCGATGAGCTGACTCGTGGTCTTAAAATCCGTGGCTTCCGTGCAGAGGGGATCCATGGTGATTTGGATCAAGGCAAGCGTCTCCGCGTTCTCCGAGACTTTAAAAACGGCAATCTGGATGTCTTGGTGGCGACAGATGTGGCCGCGCGTGGATTGGACATTTCTGGTGTGACCCATGTCTACAACTATGATATTCCTCAGGATCCAGAAAGTTATGTTCACCGGATTGGTAGAACTGGTCGTGCTGGTAAGTCAGGTCAGTCTATCACTTTCGTAGCGCCAAATGAAATGGGCTATCTGCAGATTATCGAAAATCTGACCAAGAAGCGTATGAAAGGCCTCAAGCCAGCGACTGCAGAGGAAGCTTTCCAAGCTAAGAAAAAAGTTGCCCTTAAGAAGATTGAACGCGATTTTGCTGACGAAAGCATCCGTTCTAACTTTGAGAAATTCAGTAAGGATGCCCGCAAGCTGGCAGCAGAATTCAGCCCAGAAGAGCTGGCTATGTATATCCTCAGCTTGACGGTGCAGGATCCAGATTCCCTTCCTGAAGTAGAAATTGCCCGTGAAAAACCATTGCCATTTAAAGCATCTGGTGGCGGTTTTGGTGGAAAAGGTAAGAGTGGTCGTGGCAACGGCCGTCGAGGCGACCAAGGCCGTGACCGCCGTGGCGGACGTGAAGATCGAGAGGGCGGTCGCCGTGACTTTAAACGTAAGTCAAACAAGAAGAGTCGCGACTTCGAAAGCAGAGGAAATAAACGCCCACAACGCACTTCCAGCGAAAAGAAAACCGGCTTTGTTATCCGTAATAAAGGCGATAAATAAACAGAAAATCCGATGTCAGCTGATATCGGATTTTTCTATTGAAAATAATTTGAAGATCTTTCAAGATTTGTTTGAAAATAGCACAATGAAAACGCATAAACAAACAATAATCTATTTTTTTGAAAAAAAGTATACATTTTTTTGTTTATATGAGAAAATTGTAGTATAATGATATAAGCAATGGTGCATGGACATTAAAGTGATTTGAGGTGTCCAAGGAACCTAAGAAATCAAAGGGGAAACTTTGATGAGACGTCTCTAGACATCAACAACAAGGAGGATTGTACATGAAGGAAAGTCGTCATAAAGTGATCTTACAAGAGCTGGACCAGACGGGAGTTGTGTCTGTTAAAAATCTGAAGGAATTGCTGAATGTAACAGATATGACCATTCGGCGAGATTTGATTGATCTTGAGAAGCAAGGACTTTTGATTCGGGTGCATGGTGGGGCTCATAAAAAGGTGAAAGATAGCTTGAATGAAGCTTCGCATTCTGAAAAAACGATGTTAAATATCGAAGAAAAGAAGCTGATTGCTAAGAAATGTGCTGATTTGATTGCTGAAGGAGATACAGTTTTTATCGGATCGGGTACTACAACGGATTTTATCGGCGATTATTTAGAGGGGAAAAATATCAGTATTGTAACCAATTCACTCCCTATTTTCGAAAAATTGAAGGATTACCCTAATTTTGATTTGATTTTGATCGGAGGACGCTATCGGGTCAAGACCCAGACTTTTGTGGGGCAGTTTGCCAATAAACTTTTACGAGAAATCAAGGTATCAAAGGCCTTTATTGGAGTGAACGGAATTGACGGCCACAATGTGACGACTGCCAATGAAGAAGAGGGGAATGGGAATGCCATTATTCTCAACAATGCAATTGAAAAATACATTGTTGCAGATAATAGCAAATTTGATAGCTATTCTTTCTATAGTTTTTACCGTTTGGACAATATTGACGCGATTGTAACGGATGACCATATCTCTCCGAAAGTGAGAGCAAAATATAGTTCTTACACCAAGGTTCTCTGATTTGGTCGCGTTGTCATGAATGTTGATTTTAGATTCTGAAAGCTGCGAATTTCGTAGCTTTTATTTCTTGTTTCAAATGAATTGCATTTAATAGCGGACGAAAAGTTCTTGTATATCAACTTAGACTTGCTAAGGATATTTTTATGACTCGTGTTATTCTTCAGCCATGCATAATGATGAAATGTTCTATCTTCATATGAACATTAAAATTTTAAGTTATTAGGTAAATAAACAAAAAATAACAAAACAAACTATTGACAGCGCTATCACATAATGATATAATTAATTAAACGAACAAAAAGAAACAAAAGGAGAGATGATAAAATGGCGCTTGCCCAATTATTTGATGAAAATCTAGTGTTTTGTTTACATGCGGAAAATCAAGAAGATCTTTTTCATCAAGTAGCTGATTTATTAGAAGAAAGAGAAGTTGTAACTTCTTCTTATCGAAACGCTTTACTTGAAAGAGAAAAGGCGTTTCCAACTGGATTGGATATGGAATTTTTAGGCAAGGACTTGCCGAATGTTGCCATACCTCATACGGATATTGCGCATAATTTGACTGAAAATGTGGTAGTTGTTAAGCTAGATCAGCCTGTAACCTTCCACAATATGATTTCTCCTACGCAAACCGTTGAAGTGTCTCTCTTGTTCTTTATTATCAACAACTCTAGCTCAAGCCAGACCAATATCTTAGCACAGTTAATGGATTTCTTCACTAGCGAAGGAAATCTAGCTGGTTTAGCTTCTTTGAACTCAAAAGAAGAGTTGTTCCAATATATTTCAAAAGTTATTAAATAAATAAATCGGAGGATTTTATTATGATTAAAATTTTAGCAGCCTGCGGAGCAGGGGTAAACTCAAGTCACCAAATCAAGAGTGCTCTTGAGGAAGAGTTGTCAAACCGCGGTTATGATGTACATTGTGATGCCGTGATGGTTAAGGATGTCAATGAAGATCTAATGCAAGGTTATGATATCTTCACGCCAATCGCTGCAACAGATCTTGGTTTTGAACCAGGAATCCCAGTTATCGAAGCTGGGCCAATCTTGTTCCGTATTCCTGCAATGAGCGCTCCAGTGTTTGACAATATTGAAGCAGCAATTAAAGAGCACGGACTAAGTTAATCTATTCTTTATCTTGTTAACATTCATATAACAAAAAAAGGGAGGAATTATTATGGATGTCATTATTGACCTAGCCAATAAGATTTTCAAGCCAGTCTTGGAAATGGGTGGTCCTATCATCATGCTGATCATCTTGACAGTATTGGCCTTACTATTTGGAGTGAAATTCTCCAAAGCGCTTGAAGGTGGTATCAAACTTGCCATCGCTCTTACTGGTATCGGTGCCATCATCGGTATGCTCAACGGAGCTTTCTCAGCATCACTTGCTAAATTCGTTGAAAACACTGGTATCCAGTTGAATATCACAGACGTTGGTTGGGCACCACTTGCAACCATCACTTGGGGTTCTCCATGGACCTTGTACTTCTTGCTCATCATGCTCATTGTCAATGTGGCAATGTTAGCTATGAAAAAAACAGATACATTGGACGTGGATATCTTTGATATCTGGCACTTGTCAATTACTGGCTTGCTCATCAAATGGTATGCAGATAAGAGCCATGTAAGTCCTGCTGTGTCACTCTTGATTGCAACTTTAGCAGTTGTCTTGGTTGGTGTCTTGAAGATTATCAACTCTGACTTGATGAAACCTACTTTTGATGATTTGTTGAATGCACCAAGTTCATCACCAATGACTTCAACTCACATGAACTACATGATGAACCCTGTTATCATGGTTTTGGATAAGATTTTTGACAAATTCTTCCCTGGGTTGGACAAATATGACTTTGATGCTGCCGCTTTGAACAAGAAAATTGGTTTCTGGGGATCTAAATTCTTCATCGGTTTCCTTCTTGGTGTAGTTATCGGTATCATGGGAACTCCGCACCCAGTGTCTGACGTTGCCGAAGCAGCAAAATGGTCACTTGTTATCAAAGGATGGTTGTCTCTTGGTTTGACTGCCGGTGTCTGCTTGGAGCTCTTCTCACTTATCGGATCATGGTTTATCGCAGCCGTTGAACCACTTTCACAAGGTATTACAAACGTAGCAACAAAACGTCTTCAAGGGCGTAAATTCAACATCGGTCTTGACTGGCCATTTATCGCTGGTCGTGCAGAAATCTGGGCCTGCGCTAACGTGCTTGCACCAATCATGTTGATTGAAGCAGTTCTGCTTTCTAATGTAGGAAATGGTATCTTGCCATTGGCTGGTATCATCGCCATGGGTGTGACACCTGCCCTTCTGGTTGTTACTCGTGGTAAATTGCTTCGTATGATTGTCTTTGGAACTCTCTTGTTACCACTCTTCCTTCTATCAGGTACACTGATTGCACCATTTGCAACAGAACTTGCTAAAGGCGTAGGTGCCTTCCCCGAAGGAGTTAGCCAGTCTCAATTGATCACTCACTCAACACTTGAAGGACCAATCGAAAAACTCTTGGGCTGGACTATTGGTAATACTACTACAGGTGATATTAAAGCTATCATTGGTGCTATTGTCTTCCTTGGTGCTTATATTGGAATCTTTGCTTGGTACAGAAAGCAAATGATCAAACGGAATGCAGAATATGCAGCAAAAGCAAAATAATATCCGTTAACTATTGTTAAATATTGTAAGACTAGGGAAGCTAGATTGTCCATTTCCAAATGGGAATGTTGATAATCTAGCTTTTCCTATGTGATGAATACAAAGCAGAGAGAAGTCAGAAGCCTGCCTTTTTCTCTGAAGTAGAGAGGAGATTTGGATGGTGATCGCGCTAGAAAATGATGAATTGACAGTGCAGTTTGAGAAATTGGGAGGAGCACTTTCTTCAATCAAGGATAAGGATGGTGTAGAATACCTCTGGCAGGGAGATGCGACCTATTGGAGTGGTCAAGCTCCAGTTCTTTTCCCCATTTGTGGGAGTTTGCGCAATGACACCGCTCACTATGTATTAAAAGATGGTCAAGAAGCGAGTGGAGTCATTCCTCGGCATGGGCTCGTTCGCAAGAAAGAATTTGAATTAGTAGAACAAACGGATACGAGTGTGACTTTTGCTATTGAGGACACAGAGGAGATGTTTCAGAACTATCCCTATCATTTCCGCTTATCGATTCGCTATAGCTTAACTGGTAAGAAGCTTCGTACCCAGTATATCGTAGAAAATCGTGGAGATAGTGGCGCTATGCCGTACTTCATCGGAGGTCATCCGGGATTTAACTGCCCTTTATTTGATGATGAAAAGTATGAGGATTACTATTTGGAGTTTGAAGAGGAAGAAACCTGCAGTGTTCCTCTCTCTTATCCTGAAACTGGTATGTTGAACTTTCTCGAACGTTCAAGTTTCCTAGATCATCAAAAAGAACTAAATTTGGGCTATGCTATCTTTGCTAAAGATGCAGTGACTCTTGATGAGCTAAAATCGCGGACTGTTGCTCTTCGTTCTCGGAATCATGATAAAGGGTTACGTTTGGATTTTCAAGAATTTCCAAATCTAATCATCTGGTCAACTATTAACAAAGGACCATTTATAGCCTTGGAACCTTGGTCAGGCTTGTCGACCTCGTTAGAAGAGGGAGATTATTTAGAAAGCAAGAAAAATGTCCGTCTACTCCCAGCAGGAGAAAAAGAAGAAATTGGATTTGATATTACTATTTTTTAAAGAAAAATTTTAAAAATGTTTAAAAACAAACATATAATGTTGACAACGAACACAAAATGTTGTATTATAAACTTGTGAATCAAATAACGTTTAATGTTTTAAAACATTTTAGTTCATTATATAGAAAATTAAAGGAGGACTTAATATGTCTATTATCATTGGTGCAGATGCTGCAGGTTTGAGATTGAAAGAAGTTGTGAAAGACTTCTTGGAAAAAGAAAACTTCCACGTAGTGGATGTTACGGCTGAAGGTCAAGACTTTGTTGATGTGACTCTTGCTGTTGCTGCAGAAGTAAACAAAGAAGAACAAAACCTTGGTATCGTGATTGATGCCTATGGTGCTGGTCCGTTCATGGTTGCAACTAAGATTAAAGGAATGGTTGCCGCAGAAGTATCTGATGAACGTTCAGCTTATATGACTCGTGGACACAACAACTCACGTATGATTACTATGGGAGCAGAAACTGTTGGTGATGAATTGGCGAAAAACATTGCTAAAGGTTTTGTTAATGGTAAATACGACGGTGGTCGTCACCAGATTCGTGTCGATATGTTGAACAAAATGTGCTAATACTCTTCAAAAATCAAGATAATCTGTCGTCAGCTCCCTTTAGCTAACTTCAGTTATGCTCGCAGCTCGCTTCCTAAGCTAATCTTGATTTTTCTTGAGTAAGGATAAATGATATGAGATTTATATAATTAATCGGAGGGAATAACTAATGAGAATTGCAATTGGATGTGATCACATCGTAACAGATGAAAAAATGGCGGTTTCAGAATTTTTGAAATCAAAGGGACATGAAGTCATTGACTTTGGTACTTACGACCATGCTCGTACACACTACCCAATTTTTGGTAAAAAAGTGGGGGAAGCTGTAACTAGCGGTCAAGCTGATCTTGGGGTATGTATCTGTGGTACTGGAGTTGGTATCAATAACGCTGTCAACAAAGTTCCAGGTGTACGCTCTGCCTTGGTTCGTGATATGACAACAGCTCTTTACGCTAAAGAACAGTTGAATGCCAACGTTATTGGTTTTGGTGGAAAAATCACTGGTGAATTGCTCATGTGTGATATCATCGAAGCTTTCATCAATGCTGAATACAAACCATCTGAAGAAAACAAAAAATTAATTGCGAAAATCGAGCACGTTGAAAGTCACAATGCTCATCAAGCAGATGCAAACTTCTTTACAGAATTCCTTGAAAAATGGGATCGCGGTGAATACCACGACTAAGAGGTGACGCATGATTTTAACAGTCACAATGAATCCATCCATTGATATTTCTTATCCTTTGGATAAATTGAAAATTGACACTGTCAACCGTGTGGTGGACGTGACCAAGACAGCTGGTGGTAAAGGTCTCAATGTTACACGAGTTCTTTCAGAATTTGGTGATTCTGTTGCTGCTACTGGTTTAGTTGGGGGTAAACTTGGTGAGTTTTTGGTAGAACATATCGATGATAAAGTAACGAAACGTTTCTTCTCCATTCAAGGAGAAACTCGTAACTGTATCGCTATCCTACACGGAGACAACCAAACAGAAATTCTTGAGAAAGGGCCCGAAGTTCTGGAACAAGAAGGTCAAGATTTCTTGGCTCATTTTGAAAATCTTCTTGACACTGTGGAAGTAGTGGCTATCTCTGGTAGTCTGCCAGCAGGTCTTCCAGTTGACTACTATGCAAACTTGGTAGAACTTGCTAATCGCGCAGGAAAACCAGTTGTTCTGGATTGCTCAGGTGCTGCCCTTCAGGCAGTTCTTGAATCACCACATAAACCAACAGTAATTAAACCAAATAACGAAGAATTATCTCAACTTCTTGGGAAAGAAGTTTCGGAGGATTTGGACGAATTAAAAGAAGTTCTTCAAGAACCTTTATTTGCAGGGATTGAGTGGGTTATCGTTTCACTTGGTGCTAATGGAGCTTTTGCCAAACATGATGATACTTTCTACAAGGTAGATATTCCAAGAATTCAGGTAGTCAATCCTGTCGGATCTGGAGATTCTACTGTTGCAGGCATTTCATCAGGACTTCTTCATAAGGAATCAGATGCAGAACTTCTCATCAAGGCAAATGTCCTTGGTATGCTCAATGCTCAAGAAAAAATGACAGGTCATGTCAATATGGCCAACTATCAAGCTCTATATGATCAATTAATAGTAAAAGAGGTATAAAATGGCTTTAACAGAACAAAAACGTAAATATTTAGAAAAACTCTCTGACGAGAACGGCATTATCTCAGCTCTTGCCTTTGACCAACGTGGTGCTTTGAAACGCCTCATGGCTCAACACCAAACAGAAGAACCAACAGTAGCTCAAATGGAAGAACTTAAAGTCTTGGTAGCAGATGAATTGACTAAATACGCTTCATCTATGCTTCTTGACCCTGAGTACGGACTTCCAGCTACAAAAGCACTTGCACCAAATGCAGGGCTTCTCCTTGCTTATGAAAAAACAGGTTATGACACAACTAGCACCAAACGCTTGCCAGACTGCTTGGATGTTTGGTCTGCCAAACGTATCAAAGAACAAGGCGCGGATGCTGTTAAGTTCTTGCTTTACTATGACGTAGACAGCTCTGACGAACTCAACCAACAAAAACAAGCCTACATCGAACGCATCGGCTCTGAGTGTGTGGCAGAAGACATTCCATTCTTCCTTGAAATCTTGGCTTACGATGAAAAAATCGCTGACGCAGGTTCTGCTGAATACGCTAAAGTAAAACCACACAAGGTTATCGGTGCCATGAAAGTCTTCTCAGACCCACGCTTTAACATCGATGTCTTGAAAGTAGAAGTTCCAGTCAATGTTAAATACGTTGAAGGTTTTGGCGATGGTGAAATCGTGCATACTCGTGAAGAAGCAGCAGCCTTCTTCAAAGCGCAAGATGAAGCAACTAACCTGCCATACATCTACTTGAGTGCGGGAGTGTCAGCTAAACTCTTTCAAGAAACACTTGTATTTGCCCATGAATCAGGCGCAAACTTCAATGGTGTTCTTTGTGGACGTGCAACTTGGGCTGGATCAGTTGAAGCCTACATCAAAGACGGTGAGGCGGCAGCTCGTGAATGGCTTCGCACAACTGGATTTGAGAACATTGATGAACTCAACAAGGTTCTTCAAACAACAGCGACTTCATGGAAAGAACGCATCTAATTTAATCTTGAATGTAGAAATCAAAAAACGTAGTAAGTTTCAGGACTTACTACGTTTTTCTTCTATATAAGCTAGTTTTTCAGCTCGTTTCTTCTTTTTGAAGAGGGCTTCAGCCGACATGGCTGCAGATTTGTCGGGATGTTCCTCTTGATAGATGAGTGTGACGGGCAATCGGGCACGGGTGTACTTGGCTCCTTTTCCAGACTGATGTGTTTTTAGACGAGCTTCTACATTGGTGGTATAGCCTGTATAGAGGGTGCCATCCCCGCATTCAAGGACGTACATATAGGCTTTATTTTCCATAGTAAATCTCTTGAATTTCTGGTGTATAGCTGCCGTCTTGCTCGTGGATAAAGAGGGGCGGGAGGATTTTCAGGCCGTCTGGTGAACCATCTTTGATAGCCTCGATTAAGAGCATATTTGCTTCTCTCCCCTGCTTGGGATAGACAAACTGGATGCGCTTGGGCGCTAGATTATGGTTTTTCATAGTTTCTAAAATATCCAAAAATCGGTCAGGACGGTGAACCATTGCTAAGCGACCATTGGACTTGAGAACTCGCTGGGCAATCGTGCAAATTTCTTCTAAATTCGTAGCAACTTCGTGACGCGCCAACAAATAATGTTCACTGCCGTTGAGATTGGAATGTTCATCAACCTTGAAATAGGGAGGATTGCAGAGAATGATGTCAACCTTACTGCCAGATATATGGGCGCCTAGATTTTTCAAGTCGTCATGGATGACCTGCATCTGTTGAGTAAGGTGATTTAATTCAATGGAACGCTGGGCCATATCGGCTAAACGCTCCTGAATTTCCACCGCTAGAATCTGGGCCTGAGTCCGTGTGCTAGCAAAGAGACCAACAGCCCCGTTTCCAGCGCAGAGATCAACGATGAGCCCTCGTTTGGGTAATTTTGGAAAGCGAGAAAGCAGGACACTATCGACTGAATAGCTAAAAACCTCGCTATTTTGAATGATTTTTATATCAGTGGAAAAGAGTTGGTTGACTCTTTCCCCGTCTTTTAATTTTGCTTCTGTCATACCAACATTATAGCATGATTAAGTGCTATTCCAAAGAAGAAAGAGAAATTTTATAGGAAAAAACACCTGACTATGTCTGTCAGGTGCGAATTTTAGTTGAATTCATATTTTTGCTTGATGGTGCAAGCGATGAAAATTCCGATAAAGAAAACCATGAGAATCAGATAGACTGGCAAGGTTGCGGCTGTCAGCGTTGCAATTTCCAAAAGGTGTTGCAGGACAAAGGCTGATAGATAGAAGCCTGCGACTGAAAAAATGATCAGAAGAGCGCGCCAGAGGTTGAGTGGCAGGCAGGCCCGGATGACGGACAAGAAGCTGATGCTGCCTAGCAAGTAGTAGGTCAGAGTGGCCATTTCAATGTCGCTCCAGCCATGGCTGCTGCCCCAGATGCGAACAAATAGCACGCTGAAGATAATCATGAGGGAGCTTGGCAGAGCCAGCTGCAGGGAGCGTTTGAGGAAGTGCTTTTCAACCGGCTTAATATTGCGTTCAAAGGTGAGGACAAAGGGTGGGAAACCTTCGACAAACTGGTCAATTAGGGTGATTTGGATCGGGATGAATGGGAAAATCAATAGATATTCCGGCTTGCCTAGCAGGACGCTGGCGATACAGATGATAGCTAGGAGGAAGGAATAAATGGTCTTGATGAAGAAAATCGGAGCAATCCGGCCGATATTGTTAACGACTCGGCGGCCTTCAAAAAGAATCTCAGGGACATCGTTAAAGTCGGAGTTCAGAAGGACCAAGTTGGCAATTTGCCGAGTTGCGGGGTCGCCCTCGGCCATGACGATGGAGCAGTCTGCTTCACGCAAGGCCAATATATCATTAACACCATCTCCTGTCATGGCTGTTGTACGACCGGCGGCCTTAAGAGTCTGGATGAGTAGCTTCTTCTGATGAGGAGAAACTCGGCCGAAGATGGCTGTTTCTTCTGCCTGCTCAACCAGTTCTTGATCGCTGATTTTAGAGCAGTCGATGTAGCTGTCGTAGTTGGCAAATCCAGCCTGGCTCGCGATATGCGAAACGGTCACAGGATTGTCACCAGAGATGATTTTCAAATCAACATCTTGAGAGCGCAGGTAGTCCAGTGTCTCAGCCGCTCCCTCGCGAATAGGATCAGTGATTTCCAGAACAGCCAGAGCAGTCATATCTTCAGGCAGTTGGATACTGTGTTTGTCTAGCACTTGGTCGCTGTGAGCCAGCACCAAAACCCGCGATCCGCGTTTTTGAGCCTCTCTAACCGCTGCAGGATTGCTGTCCAGCAGCATTTCGGGCGCTCCCAGAAAGATGGTTCCGATACTGGATAAATGCATAGCGCCCCATTTGCGGTCACTAGAAAATGGGATGACATTGTCGCTAGTATAGGCATGGTCCAGATGGCCGTAGCCCTTGCGGATAGCCTGAGCAGTTGGGTTATTATCCTCGCTGGTTTGGATGTAGGCTGCTAAGATTTGACCGACTGTCTCATCAGAAAACTTATCTGACAGACTATGCAAGGCTTCAACAGTCATCTTACCTTGGGTAATTGTCCCGGTCTTGTCCAGGCAGAGAGTATCTACCCGGGCCAGAGTTTCAACAGAATACATTTCCTGAACAAGCACCTTGCGCATGCCGAGCTTGATGACAGCTGTCAGGAGTGACGTGACTGTCAGCAGGGCGATTCCCTTAGGTAGCATACCCAAAAGGGCTGTCGAGCTGGTAATGACAGAGTTCTTGACAGGCAGTCCCTTTATCATCAGGGCTTCAAAAAAGAGTGCCAATCCGAAAGGAATGATAATTTTTCCGGTAAAGCGGGAAATTTTCCCAAGATTGTAAAGAATGCGCGAGTTGATCGGCTTGAGAGTTTTAGCCTCAGTCATGAGCTTGTTGGCATAGTTGTCTGCGCCGACATGATGCACCTTAGCATAGATCTGCCCACTGGCCAGAAAGCTACCAGACAGCAGTTCAGCGCCTTCTTCCTTGAGAACCAAGTCACTCTCCCCTGTCAGCATGGCTTCATTGGCCTCGGCAACACCCTCTACTACACGGGCATCACTGGGAATTTGCTCGCCGGCTGACAGCTTGATCAGATCGCCCAGTACAATTTCTTCTGGCTGAATCTTGACTGCCTGGCCGTCTCGGATGACTGTGACCAGCTCTCGGCTGACCAGATTGAGCTTGTCAATCATGTGTTTGGCTCGCAGCTCTGTAATAATACCAGTGACGGCGTTAAAGCTGATGACTGCGAAGAAGACCAGATTGCTCCAGGCTTGGACAGAGACCAAGGCTACAGCAATAACAAAGTTAAGGGCATTAAAAAGGGTGAAAACATTCCGCTTAACGATTTGCCAGTTACTAGTACTGGTGTCACTTGTAAAATCGTTGGTCAAGCCCTGCGAAATCTTTTCATCTACTTGGGTTTGGTTTAAACCGATTAATTCTTTCTTGTTCATGAGACTAATGATACCATTTTTTTATGGAAATGGCTATCAGAATCAGCTGTTACAGCCAAAGTTTGGAAAAATATTGCAGACTACAAGGGGATAGGGTATAATGGGAAAGGATGTAAAAGATCGCAAGTATAATCACAGTTTAAATAAGGAGAGTTTATGTTTTATACCTATTTGCGAGGTCTGGTGATTTTTATTCTCTGGGCTTTGAATGGCAATGCCCATTACCATAATAAAGAGAAGATTCCTTCACAAGATGAAAACTATATCTTAGTGGCTCCTCACCGAACATGGTGGGATCCAGTTTACATGGCTTTTGCGACCAAGCCCAAGCAGTTTATTTTCATGGCTAAGAAACAGCTCTTTGAAAATCGGGTGTTCGGCTGGTGGATTCGCATGTGTGGTGCCTTTCCTATCGACCGAGAAAATCCTGGCCCGTCAGCTATCAAATACCCTGTCAATATGCTGAAAAAGAGCAATCGCTCTCTGATTATGTTCCCGAGCGGCAGCCGTCATTCTACGGATGTCAAGGGAGGAGTGGCAGTGATTGCTAAGATGGCTAAGGTCCGTATCATGCCTGTAGTCTATGCTGGTCCCATGAGCCTCAAAGGCTTGGCAGCTGGGGAGCGCGTGGATATGAACTTCGGTAATCCAATTGATATTTCGGATATCAAAAAGATGAATGATGAAGGAGTTGAGGAAGTAGCTCGCCGGATTCAGGCAGAGTTTGACCGCTTGGATGCAGAAGTAGCGCCCTACCAGACAGGTAAAAAACCAAATATCTTCTGGCGGATTTTACGAGCAATTGCCTTTATCCCAGCAGCTTTGATTGGTATTTTGACCTTCATTTTTAGTTTCCTTGCAAGCTTTGTCTGGGATCCAGATAAGCATAGAAAATAAGATACGAATCAGCTTCCTTAGCAATCTTGCTTGGGAGCTGATTTTTTTATGCGAGTGAGCTATAATGTTGGTATGTTTTATAAGGAGGATGCTATGTCTCTTGCTTTTTTATCTTTTGTAACCTTATCACTGTTTATGCTGCACGAGTTTGATGAGATTATCCTGATTCGGCCTTGGATTTCTCAGAATCAAAACCATCAAGGCTATCAAAAGGAGATGTTCATTGCCAGAAGAGGAAGTTATCTTTCTGCTGAAAGCATTGCTCTGATGATTGCGGAGGAATTTCTACTGGCTTTTATTCTCTTGCTGCTTGCCATTCTATTTCGCATTCCCGAGCTGGCTCTGGCTATTGGCTTCTGTCATACCCTCCATCTGCTGGGCCATATCATGCAAGTGTTTCGCTTTCGTCGCTGGGTACCGGGCGGCTTCACAGCTTTGACGACTTTTCCTATGCTTATCTTAGTCTTGGTCCTTTATCTGAGTCAGCATTCAGTTTCTTGGCCGCTGCTTCTGATTCTAAGCGTGCTTGTGATGGCTTTTCTTTTGGCAAATCTGGCTTTTTTACATAGCAGAGCTCAAAAGATAGAAGCTTGGATATACAGGATAAGCAAAGCAGATTGATATTACAGCTTCTATTTTCATCAATGTCCTTTCTATCTACTACTTCTTGCAAAATAAAGATTTTAAAATATGACAAGCTGAAAATTCTCTCGGTTTGTCATATTTTTTTTTGAATTTTTTACGAATAAAAAGACAAAGGAGAAAAATATGCTTGAAGAAATCATTGAAAAATTAAAGGAATACAAAATTTTTGTTGGACTTTCCTTATTGGGGGTCGTCTTGGCTGGCTTTTTCTTGTTGAAGGGCAATCCTCAGCCACAGAATCAGGTCAGTGCACTGGCTCAGGAAGTGGTTACATCAGCTTCATCTGAAACCAATACAGAAAAAAGAAGTACAAATCAGGAAAAAATCGACTCAGAAAAAGATATGGATTCAGAGGAATCTGAGGAAGAAGTAACAGTTGATGTTAAAGGAGCTGTCAAAAATCCAGGAGTTTATCAGTTGCAGGCAGGAGCGCGTGTGCATGATGCCCTACAAAAAGCAGGTGGTTTACTGCCGGATGCTGAGTCCAAATCTATCAACCAAGCTCAAAAATTAACAGATGAAGCGGTTGTTTATGTAGCTAAAGTCGGTGAGGAAGGGGCAGATGTGACGCAAACTAGTCAGACGCCAGCTGGAAATGGGGGAACAGAGAAAGGGAAGTCTGGCTTGGTCAATCTCAATACGGCGACCGAAGCTGAACTTCAGACAGTTTCAGGCATCGGTCAAAAGAAAGCGCAAGACATCATTGCTTATCGGGAAGCCAATGGTAAGTTTAAGTCAGTAGACGAGCTGAAAAATGTTTCAGGAATCGGTGCAAAAACCTTAGAAAAATTAAAAGACTATGTCACAGTGGATAAATAAATTTCCTATCAAACCCATCTATTTTTGTCTTTTGCTGGTGCTGGCCTACTTTGCGATTTACACTAGTAGTCTGCCAGCTTATCTAGGTTTGGCAGTCCTCCTTGTTCGGCTCTTTTGGCTTTATTCGACCAGAAATAGTCTGCTTGTTTTGGCGTTCTTGAGTCTCTTTTCAGGATTTTTCCTATTTCGGAGAGAAGTGGCTAATCAAGCCTTTCAAGATGAACCGAAAATCATTTCTGCCATTGTAATTAAGCCAGATACGATCAAAGTCAATGGCGACTTGCTTTCTTTTCGTGGCTATTCCAATGGTCGAACCTATCAGGCTTTTTATAAAATCCAGTCAGAAAAGGAAAAACAAGCTTTTCAAAAGCTGAACGATCAACTCCTTTTGAAGATTGATGGAGAACTCAGTTTAGCAGAAGACCAACGCAATTTTTCAGGCTTTGACTATCGGGCTTATCTAAAAACGCAAGGGATTTACAGGATTTTGAAAATCAATCACATCAAGTCCAGTCAGCATTTTAGCAGTCTTAATCCTTGGGACTGGCTGTCGGTTTGGCGGAGAAAAGCCTTAGTTTACATCAAAGAAAACTTTCCTAGTCCCATGAACCATTATATGACTGGACTCTTGTTTGGCGATTTGGACACAGATTTTGCTGAGATGAATGAACTTTATTCCAGTCTGGGGATTATCCACCTCTTTGCCCTATCTGGCATGCAGGTCGGCTATTTCATGGATGGTTTTCGCAAGCTTCTCCTCAAATCTGGTTTAAAAAGAGAAACTGTTGATTGGATACAACTCCCTTTTTTCTTTATCTATGCAGGTTTAACGGGCTTTTCAGTATCGGTTGTGAGGAGTTTAGTACAAAAGCTGCTCTCGCAGTTTGGTGTGACTAAGCTGGACAACTTTGCTTTGACAATCATGCTCTTAGCCATGTTCATGCCCAATTTTCTCTTGACGACGGGTGGCGTTCTTTCCTGCGCCTATGCTTTTGTCATCTCTGTCATGGATTTTGAGCATTTACCTTCTATAAGAAAGGTGCTGGCAGAAAGTCTGACTATTTCGCTGGGAATTTTGCCGATTCTGATTTTCTATTTTTCCGAATTTCAGCCATGGTCTATTCTGCTGACCTTTCTATTCTCAGTTGTTTTTGATCTTTTTATGCTTCCAGCTCTGACCTTTATTTTTGCCCTATCACCTCTTTTGAAAATCACTCAGGTCAATGTCTTATTTGAACTGTTAGAAGGGCTAATCCGTTGGACGGCGTCTATTTCCTCACGGCCAGTGATTTTTGGTCAGCCATCTATCTGGATGATGCTAGGTCTGCTTGTCACTCTAGGCATGCTCTATGATTTTCGCAGACAGAAGAAAGTTGTGACCTTACTTAGCTTGGCTCTTGCTCTGCTATTTTTCCTCACTAAGCATCCCTTGCAAAATGAAATTACAGTTATTGATATTGGGCAGGGAGATAGCATTTTCTTGCGCGATTGGCGGGGAAAATCTGTTCTGATTGATGTAGGTGGTCGAGTGGAGATTGGCAAGAAAGAAGCATGGCAGAAGCGGATTTCTTCGACAAATGCAGAAAAGACCTTGATTCCCTATCTGAAAAGTCGGGGAGTGAGCCGCTTGGATGTGCTGGTTTTGACCCACACCGATACGGACCATATGGGCGATATGCTGGAAGTAGCCAAGCATTTTTCTATAAAGGAAATTTATGTATCTAAGGGAAGTTTGACCCAGTCGGATTTTGTTGAGAAACTGGAGCGGATGCAGACGAGAGTCCATGCGGTAGAGGTAGGGGATAAGCTTCCGATTTTTGATGGAGCTTTGCAGGTTCTTTATCCTGAGGAGACGGGCGACGGTAGTAATGACGACTCTGTCGTCTTGTATGGGCAATTTTTTGGAACCAGTTTTTTGTTTACGGGAGACTTAGAGGAGAAAGGCGAAGCTACCTTGATGCGGCGTTTTCCGCAACTCAAGGTGGATGTTTTAAAAGCAGGACACCACGGTTCTAAGGGCTCCTCTAGCCCAGAATTTTTACATCAGCTTCAACCCAAAATTGCCCTCATCTCTGCTGGTAAGAATAACCGCTACAAGCATCCCCATCAGGAAACTCTGGACAGATTTGAGAACATTCAGACACAGATTTTCCGAACAGATGAACAAGGAGCTATTCGCTTCAGCGGCTGGGGTTCATGGCAGATTGAGACGGTAAAGTAAAGCTTTGTTTCCTTGCTCTAATAGCGAGCTAGAGATAACTTACCTTGATTTCGAGCTAAAATTATGATACAATGAATTCTGTTAATAAAAATTTAGAGGAGATTTCTATGTTTTCTGCTTATAAAAAATTTTGGACTCGTTATGCAGACTTTAGTGGTCGTTCAAGCCGTTCGGATTACTGGTGGGTTGTCCTATGTAATTTTTTGATTACTCTACCATTTTCGTTGATTGCCTTTTTCGGCTTCCTCATTCCACTTTTTAGTGAAATTTATTATGCGGGATTGTACGATTATGAACCTGATTTATCTGGAGCTATGGCTGGCGCTGGTTTAGCTGTGTTCATCATGTTCTTGCTTACCATCTATTGGCTTGCAACGATCGTTCCCCATCTTGCTATCACAGTTCGTCGTCTTCGCGACGCTGGCTTCCACTGGGCATTTATTTTTCTGGGAGTAGGGCCAACAATAGCTTCTTTCATTCCAATTTTGAATATTTTAGCTGCTTTGGTTTCTCTGCCATGTGGTATTGCTCTGATTGTCTTGCTTTGCCAAGCTAGCAAACCAGCTCAGCAAGTTAAAGGGGCTCCTTATGGTCAACAAGGATTCCAAGGTCAGCAATTTGGTCAAGCTCAACAACCAGTTCAAAACCAACAGTTTGCTCAGCCTGGATTCCAAGGACAACAACAGCCGACACAAAACCCACAATTTGGTCAAGTTCAACAGCCAGCTCAAAACCAACAGTTTAGTCAGCCTGTTAACCAAGAGCAACCATTTGCTCAGCAACAAGCACCAGTTCAAAATCAAGGATTTGGTCAGCCTCAGCAACCTTTTGGTCAGAATCAAGTGAACCAGCCAACTCAACCGTTTGCTGCTAGCCAAGCCCAAACTCAAGAATCAACTCAATCAGCATTCTCAGCCTCAGTTTCAGAACCAGCTGAATCAGTTCATTCAGTAGAAACTCATCAGTCTCAAGCTGAAACTGCAGAACAGGCTCTGGGAACTGCTTCTGAACAAATCACTAACTCAGAGTCAATCTCTCAATAAAATCTATAAGATATTAACCCTAGATAGTTTCAATCTATCTGGGGTTTCTTTGTCGTCTTTTAAACTTTTGTAACCAAAATGACTTTCTATTCGTTATACTAGTAGAAAGGGGGAAGAATAGAAAAGCAGTTTCAAATGAAAAATAGCAGCTGCGAGATTTGGGATAGAAAGGCTTTTTTGTTATTCTTTTTAAAGAAGTACAAATAAAGAGAGATGTTAGGAGAAGTTGTGGGGAGGTGAGATTATCAAACTGGATGAATACGAAAACATCTTGATTGGCTTTGCCCGAGAGATTGTTTTCTACCTGCAAAAGTCAGGAGCTTCTAAGGCCGAGGCAGAGGATGTGGTGCAGGATGTTTTTGTCAAAATGTTAGAGACTGATCTGGTCATCCCAGCAGAGAAGATGCGAGCTTGGATGTATCAGGTCTCCATCCGCCGCTACATCGATCGCTATAGGCGCGATCGGCATTATCTAGAAATTTTGCAAAAGGAATTTTTCAAACAAGACGTTATTCAACCATTTGAAAACGACCATTATGAGCTGTTAAGGTTGACAATAGAAGAGCTCCCAACTAAGGAAGCAATGCTTCTAGATCTTTATTATTTCCAAAATTTTACAGTAAAGGAAATCGCTCAAATTATGTCGTATTCTGTAAGTAAAGTGAAAGTACAACTCATGCGTAGCCGAATTAAGCTCCGCCATAAATTGGAAAAGAAAGGATATAAAAATGGAAACATTTGAAATTTTAGCAAAGAAAAGTAAAAGGAAACGACTTTGGAAGACAGTTGCCATCAGTAGTCTTGTCTCCTTAGCTTTATTGCTTTTACTAGGAAAGGGATTGATAGAATTAGCCTCGAGTAATGGTCGAAATTTGCAGAAAGAGTACGAAGTTATGTCGGAAATCGCCTATCCTAATGTTGACTATGACAGTCTTTACTACACTCAAAATTCTTTGTTTTCAGGAACCTTACATTCTGATCGTTTCAAGGATTTAGATGGAGTGAAGGTAGCTTATCCTTCCTATGAGGGAAACTATTCACTCATAGGTGCTTTTAGAGATCCGACTGCGGAAGGGACTTATTTGTCTCTCTCAGGAACCTATACGCGAACCCTGCGTCAAAAATATCCGGTCTTCTACAATATTAATGCTAAAGGAACAATAGATACAAAACGAATCCCTCAAGAACTTGCTTCTGTCAAAGAAATGCCGAATCAATTGGTGGAAGTAGCTTTGACTTTTGATAAAGCTTATACCTATAAGGAAATCCAGCAGATGATACCGAACAATCTCAAAATCAACTGGTACTGGATTGGCAGTCGGTCAGAAGATGTTGACAATACTGGGGCATTGCGCACTGATCCTAAGACGACTTACGGAGCTAACGCTAGTCTTCTCTTTACTTATGATTCAGATGTTAGAAAGAAGGCAAAAGAGGCTAAGAAAGAGCAGCAGACTTTCTTGGATTATCTGAAAAAGGCCGATAAAAATCTTTTCCCAAGTGTTAGTGGGTACAACACGTACAATGATGTGGAGTCCTATCTCAAGAAATTTGGTCAGCTAGATATTCGTGAAGCAGAAAATCGGGATCAATTGACTTTCTCCGGTGTCATCTTGACAGGAAAAGCAGAAAATTTCACTCAATTAGAAGGAAAAGAGTGGATTTATGCTTCGAGTATCGGTGCTTCCGTTCCCAATCAGCCTTACTATAAGCTCGATAAGGAATAATTGACAAAAAATGTGTAAAAGGCTTGCATTTTCAGTAAAATTTGATAGAATAGTAAGGAAAGTTAGACTGTATTGCCTACTGTCTATCTATAAAATATATTTTATTGGAGGCTTTTACTCAAATGGCAAAAGAAAAATACGATCGTAGTAAACCACACGTTAACATTGGTACTATCGGACACGTTGACCACGGTAAAACTACTTTGACAGCAGCTATCACAACTGTATTGGCACGTCGCTTGCCTTCATCAGTTAACCAACCAAAAGACTATGCGTCTATCGATGCTGCTCCAGAAGAACGCGAACGCGGTATCACTATCAACACTGCGCACGTTGAGTACGAAACTGAAAAACGTCACTACGCTCACATCGACGCTCCAGGACACGCGGACTACGTTAAAAACATGATCACTGGTGCCGCTCAAATGGACGGAGCTATCCTTGTAGTAGCTTCAACTGACGGACCAATGCCACAAACTCGTGAGCACATCCTTCTTTCACGTCAGGTTGGTGTTAAACACCTTATCGTCTTCATGAACAAGATCGACTTGGTTGATGACGAAGAATTGCTTGAATTGGTTGAAATGGAAATCCGTGACCTCTTGTCAGAATACGACTTCCCAGGTGACGATCTTCCAGTTATCCAAGGTTCAGCTCTTAAAGCTCTTGAAGGTGATACTAAGTACGAAGACATCATCATGGAATTGATGAACACTGTTGATGAGTACATCCCAGAACCAGAACGTGATACTGACAAACCTCTTCTTCTTCCAGTCGAAGACGTATTCTCAATCACTGGTCGTGGTACAGTTGCTTCAGGACGTATCGACCGTGGTACTGTTCGTGTCAACGATGAAATCGAAATCGTTGGTATCAAAGAAGAAATCCAAAAAGCAGTTGTTACTGGTGTTGAAATGTTCCGTAAACAGCTTGACGAAGGTCTTGCAGGGGACAACGTAGGTGTACTTCTTCGTGGTATCCAACGTGATGAAATCGAACGTGGTCAAGTTATCGCTAAACCAGGTTCAATCAACCCACACACTAAATTCAAGGGTGAAGTTTACATCCTTACTAAAGAAGAAGGTGGACGTCACACTCCATTCTTCAACAACTACCGTCCACAGTTCTACTTCCGTACAACTGACGTTACAGGTTCAATCGAACTTCCAGCAGGTACTGAAATGGTAATGCCTGGTGATAACGTAACTATCGACGTTGAGTTGATCCACCCAATCGCCGTTGAACAAGGTACTACTTTCTCTATCCGTGAAGGTGGACGTACTGTTGGTTCAGGTATGGTTACTGAAATCGAAGCTTAATTCGATTTCGTTCCCAGATAACAATTATAAAATCAGACACGAAAAGTCTCGCTTCGGCGGGGCTTTTTCTTTTATACAAAGCCTTTTTCTCGCAAACATGATATAATAATTCTATAATTTTGTTGTTGAAAAGAGACGGTATGAAATTACTTTATACGGATATCCGCAGTCCTTTGACGGCGCATTTGGCTAAGCAAGCTCAGGACTTAGCAGCGGCCGGCAAGCGGGTCTTTTATATAGCACCCAACTCGCTTTCTTTTGAAAAGGAGCGAGCAGTTTTGGAGGCATTAGAAAATCACGCTTCCTTTGCTATTACGGTGACACGTTTTGCTCAGATGGCTCGTTATTTTGTCCTTAATGATGTTCAAGATGGACAGCCCTTGGACGACATTGGTCTAGGTATGCTATTTTATCGGATTTTATCGGAAATGGATGACCGAGAACTAAAGGTTTATGGGCGGATTAAGAAGGATGCACAATTTATCCAGCAACTGCTAGACCTTTATCATGAGCTTCAGACAGCCCATATGACTTTTGCGGATTTGAACTATCTAGAAGAGCCAGAGAAGCGCGAGGATTTGCTCAAAATTTTCACGGCCTTTTCTGCTGCTCTTCAGGCAGGAAATTATGATGCGACCTCTAAACTCACGATTTTTGCTCAGCATATTCTAGCTGGAGATTTGGATGGGGAATTGGCTAATCTCGCGCTGGTTATTGACGGCTTTACCCGCTTCTCAGCAGAGGAGGAATATCTAGTAGATCTGCTGCATCGCAAGGGAGTGGAGATTGTCATTGGCGTTTATGCTAGTCAAAAAGCCTACCGGACAGCCTTTCGGGATGGCAATCTTTATCAGGCCAGCGTGGACTTTTTGCTCAAGCTGGCTCAAACTTATGAGGTCAAGCCAGAGTATTTAGCAGGAGGATCGGGTCAGGCCGATGATGCCTTTGGCAAGATTTCCAAAATTTTAGAGAGTCGCTATGACTTTTCTGAAACGCATGTGGAATTGACCGAAGATGACCGCTCTCACTTAGAGATTTGGTCGGTGCGCAATCAAAAAGAAGAACTGGAGTATGTGGCCAAGTCCATTCGTCAGCGGCTCCATGGTGGCGCTCGCTACAAGGATATCCGGCTGCTTTTGGGTGATGTGGAGGCTTACCAGCTCCAACTGAAGACCATTTTTGACCAGTATCAGATTCCCTTTTATCTGGGGCGGCCTGAGTCCATGGCTCAGCATCCTTTGGTCCAGTTTTTAGAGTCACTGGAACGGTTGAAACGCTATAATTTTCAGACAGAAGATTTACTCAATCTTTTAAAAACCGGCCTTTATGGTAGCTTGCGTCAGGAGGAGCTGGATAGTTTTGAACAGTACCTTCGCTTTGCGGAAATTAAAGGAGCAGCCAAGCTGGGGAGAGATTTCACCATTAACCGTCAGGGGAAATTTGACCTGAAGCGGCTCAATGTCATGCGTCGGAGTCTTATCACGCCTCTGTTAGAGTTTTTCAAATCTCGCAGTCAGACAGCGACTGGTCTCTTGACTAAATTTACCAACTTTATCAAAGAAGTTCGCTTGGATGCCAATCTGACTGGTCTGCTGGAAGATGCAAGCCAGCAAGAAGTAGAGCGTCAGGAGGAAGTCTGGAAGACCTTTTGCCATGTTCTAGAGCAACTTGCTCAGGTGTTTGACGGTAGCAAGCTGAAGATTGATGATTTTCTGGCTCTGATTCTGTCTGGCATGCTTCTGGCCAAGTACCGAGTTGTACCAGCGACAGTGGATGTGGTGACGGTTCAGTCTTACGATTTGATTGAACCCATGGCAACGCCTTATGTCTATGCTATCGGGTTGACTCAGGAACGCTTGCCTAAGTTAGCGCAAAATAAAAGCCTGCTCAGTGACGAGGAACGTCAGGCCTTAAATCAAGCGACTGGGGACGAGGCTGAGTTGCAGATATCCAGCAGTGAAAATCTCAAGAAAAATCGCTTTGCAGCGCTATCCTTGCTTAATTCAGCGACAGAAGATTTGGTCCTGTCTGCTCCTGTCTTGACCAATGAAGTAGAGGATGCCATGTCTTCCTATTTGACGGAGCTGGAAATAGCGCCTATCTCTCTACCCATCATCAGCAAGCAACCACAGGCTAGTAGCGACGATATTGGGACTTATCGGGCTCTGTTGGCGCGCGTGATTGACCTCTATCAGGAGGATATTGACCGCGAATGGACTCTGGAGGAGCAGACTTTTTGGGCGGTGGCAATTCGAGTCTTGCGTAAGAAGTTGGCAGCTGAAGGGATTTCTATTCCCCAGATCAGCAAGGAGTTGAAGACGGAGACTCTCAAGTCGGAAACCCTCCAAGCTCTGTATCCTTCAGAGCAGCCTTTGAGACTATCAGCTTCTGCCCTCAATGAATACTTTAAAAACCAGTATGCCTATTTTCTTAAGTATGTCCTGCGGCTACAGGAGGAGTGGACTATTCAGCCAGATGCGCGCAGCCACGGGATTTTCCTCCACCGAATCTTTGAAAAGGTTATGCAGGAGCACTTGGAGCAGGATTTCGACACTCGCTTGCAGCGGGCTATGGAGGAGACTAGCTGGGAGGCTGAATTTGAAACAGTCTATGGTGAAAATGGGGAGACCCAATTTGCCCGCCGTTTGCTATTGGATATGGCTCAGGCTACTGGTCGTATTTTAGCTCAGTCTGAGGGGTTAGAGACGATTGGTGAGGAGACTGACTTTGGTCGGGATGATCGGCCTTTCTTACTTTTGGACAATGGCAGAGCTCTTCAAGTTAGCGGCAAGGTGGACCGGATTGATCGTTTGACGGAGACGGGGAGTCTGGGAGTTGTGGATTACAAGTCGGGCGATACCAAATTCAGCTTTGAGAAGTTCTTTAATGGACTTAATTCTCAGTTGCCGACCTACCTAGCAGCTATCCGAGAAATGCCAGAATACCAGGAAGACAAGGGAATTTTCGGCGCTATGTACCTACAGATGACGGAGCCCCTAGCCAGCCTCAAGGACACCAAGGTACTGGACGAGGCAGTGAAACAGGTCATGAAAAGTCAGGTCTATAAGGGACTCTTTCTGGCTGACCAGGCCAAGGACTTGGGCCCTAACTATGAGAAAAGCAGGGTTAATTTGCTGACTAAGGAAGAATTGGAAGTGATTTTGGCTTATAATGCTTTCCTCTATCAGCAAGCTGCAGAAGGCATTTTAGCTGGTCGATTTGCCATCAATCCTTATACAGAAAATGGCCGTAGTATCGCCCCTTACGTGGACCAGTTCAAGGCCATTACAGGATTTGAAGCCAATCTCCATCTGGGGCAGGCTAGACAGCTGACCAAGTTAAACCTGGATCAATACGATAAACGACCGACAGGCGAAAAGCTGCGTCAAGCCTGGATAGAAAAAATCAAGGAGGAGTTGGATAAATGAGACGGATTCCCTTTTTAAACGAGCAGGATATCCTAGTCAAGCAGGCTGAGGAAGCTGCCTCTGACAAGCCACAAAAGCGTACACCAGAGCAGATCCAAGCTATCTACTCCTCAGGGCAGAATATTCTCGTTTCGGCTTCGGCTGGATCGGGTAAGACCTATGTTATGGTTCAACGGATCATTGACCAGATTCTCAGAGGTGTGGAGGTTAGCCAACTCTTCATCTCCACCTTTACTGTCAAGGCAGCAGGTGAGCTCAAGGAACGGCTGGAGAAGGAGCTGAGTCTGGTACTCAAGGAGACTTCAGTTCAGGAACTCCGCCAGCATCTGGCTCAGCAGTTGGCTGAGATTGCCAATGCAGATATTGGCACCATGGACGCTTTTACCCAGAAAGTAGTCAATAAGTACGGCTATTTGCTGGGGCTGGCACCGCATTTTCGGATTTTACAATCGGCCAGTGAGCAGCTCATTCTGCAAAATGAAGTCTTTGACCAACTTTTCGATATCTACTATGAGAGTGACCGACAGGAATTATTCAGTCGCTTGGTCAAAAATTTCACTAGTAAGCGAAAGGACATTTCTGGTTTCCGCCAGCAGATTTATAGTGTTTATAGTTTTCTCCAGTCTACCAGCAATCCGCGAAAATGGTTGGAAGAGACCTTTCTTCTAGGCTATGAAACCAGTGATTTTGAAGCAGAGCGGGAGCGAATTCTCTCTGAGGCTAGGCAGTCTTTACTGGATTTGGAAGATTTTTTCCAGAGCCATCTGGCTCATGAAGGTCAAGCCTTTGCTGGGGCTAAGTATCAAGAAAATGTTCAGGCAGCCTTGGATATCTTGGCTGAGCTGACAGAGCAGACCGAACCGGAGCAGTTGCTAGACCTGGTTCAGCGCTTTTTAGAATTGGCCAAGACCTCTAACCATCAGGCTTTTACTGCCCGAGTTGGTAAGAATGCAGACGAGCTCAAAAAAGATCTGGCCCAAGCCTATAATGATGCCCGTAAGCCCTTGATAGAGCGAATTAAAGAGCTGGATGTCCGCCTCTACCATCTGAATTTTATAGAGCAGCATCAGGCGAAAGCTCTTCCCCTACTGGATCTGTTGCGCGATTTTGTCCGAGATTTCTCGCAAGCTTATTTGGAGCGCAAGGTAGCAGAAAATGCCTTTGAATTTGGTGACATCAGCCATTTTGCTATTGAAATTTTAGAAAATTACCCAGAAGTGCGGCGTTATTATCAGGATAAGTACCATGAGGTCATGGTCGATGAGTATCAAGACACCAACCATACTCAGGAGCGAATGCTGGAATTGCTGGCTCGAGGAAATAATCGGTTTATGGTGGGCGATATTAAGCAGTCCATCTATCGATTCCGCCAGGCCGATCCGCAGATTTTTAATGATAAATTTAAACTCTATCAGGCCGATCCTAGTCAGGGCAAGCTGATTATCCTCAAGGAAAATTTCCGCAGTCACATCGAGGTACTGGAAGCCACTAATGATGTCTTTAAACGGCTTATGGACGAGGAAGTCGGTGAGATTGACTACAATGAGACCCACTATTTGGTGGCGGGAAATCCAGCCAAACGGGAGCCTAATCCAGCCAATCAGGCGGAGTTCCTGATTTATGATGGTAGCGCCGAAGAGGATTCTGACCAAGGCCTACCTAGTATCTCAGCTGGTGAAGTCGCCTTGGTAATCAAGGAAATTATCCGCCTCCATAATCAAGAAGGAGTGGATTTCAAGGATATTACCTTGCTGACAGCTTCGCGGACCCGTAATGATCTGATTTTGGCAGAGTTTGACCGGCATCATATCCCGATTGTGCCTGATGATGGCGAGACCAATTACCTCCAGTCGGTAGAGGTTATGGTGATGCTGGATACCCTGCGGACCATTAACAATCCTCTCAATGACTATGCCCTGACCGCTCTCCTAAAGTCTCCAATGTTTGACTTTGATGAGGATGAATTGGCTCGGCTAGCCTTGCAAGCCTCCAGTACCAAGTCTATGGAAAATCTCTACGAAAAGCTGAGGAATGCTCTGGCTGATCAAGGTCTGGAACCTCAGCTCATCCATGATGAATTGCGCAAGAAACTGCAGCACTTCCAGGAAACGCTGAATGACTGGCGCAGCTATTCCAAGACCCATTCTCTCTATGACTTAATCTGGAAGATTTATCAGGATCGTTTTTACTACGATATGGTTGGGGCTCTGCCCAACGGTGAGCAGCGTCAGGCCAATCTCTATGCCCTGTCCTTGCGGGCCAACGACTATGAAAAGTCGAGTTTCAAGGGCCTGTCCCGCTTTATCAGCATGATTGACCGAATTTTGAAAAATGAGCACGATTTGGCCAGTGTCCCCCTGGCTGCTCCGAAAAATGCTGTCCAGCTAATGACCATCCATAAGAGTAAGGGGCTGGAGTTTAAGTATGTCTTCCTGCTCAATATGGACAAGGCCTTCAATCGTCAGGATAGCAGCTCTGCTATTATCCTTAGCCGACAAAAAGGCATCGGAATCAAATATGTAGCCGATGTGGCCGTTGAGGCTCAGGATCCTCATGCGCCCAAGCAGATCCGTATTTCCATGGAGACCCTACCTTATCAGCAGAATGCCGAAGAACTTAAGCTGGCGAGCCTGTCTGAGCAGATGCGCCTGCTCTATGTGGCCATGACGCGGGCTGAAACCAAGCTCTATCTGGTCGGAAAGGGCAAGCAAGCTAAGCTCCAAGAGCGCAAGTGGGGGACTAGCCAAAATGGTCGTTTATCTAGCAGTCTTCGAAGCCAGCTGACCAATTTTCAGGATTGGCTCTATGCTATTCAGTCAGTGTTTGAAAAGGAAAATCTAGCTTATCAAACCCGCTTTGTAACTGATCAGGAGCTGACGGATGAGCAGATTGGGGTAGTGAAGCAGGCTGATCCTATTCCAGTAGATGATTTGACGGGCAACCGTCAGTCAGAAGATATCCGCCGAGCTCTGGATATCTTGGAGAATGTAGACCGGCTCAACAGTCTCTATCAAGCGGCTATTGAATTGCCTAGTGTCCGTACACCCAGTCAAATCAAGAAGTTCTATGAACCAGTTATGGACTCAGAAGGGCTGGACATTATGGATGCACCTCGAAGTTATCAGACTCAGCTGACTTTTGATTTGCCTGATTTTGGTAAGAAGAAGCAAGTCACGGGAGCTCAAATCGGTTCTGCTGTCCATGAGCTCATGCAAAGGATTCCGCTGGATCAGCCTGTTACTAAGACTAGCATTCGCCAAGCCTTGGCTCAGGTTCAGGCAGATGCGGCAGTCAAGAAAGAGATTGATTTGGCTAAGATTGAAGCCTTTTTCGCTACAGAACTAGGTCAGCTAATCCAGCATCAGGCCAATCATCTCCATCGGGAAGCCCCTTTTGCCATGCTCAAGCAGGATCCGGCTAGCGGTCAAGACTTTGTCGTTCGGGGAATCTTAGACGGCTACCTGCTCTTTGATGATCGCATCGTCCTCTTTGACTATAAGACTGACCGCTATCATGAGCCAACAGAGTTGGTGGAGCGCTACCGAGCTCAGCTGGACCTCTATGCCGAAGCCCTCAGTCGTTCCTATGGTCTTAGCCAAGTAGACAAGTATTTGATTCTACTGGGAGGAGCTGAGTTGCAGGTGGTCAAGGTGGACTAGTTTGATTGGAAACTGAATAGAGTTCCAGCAAGAATGGATATTGCTACAGGAAATGCTTGTGGGAAGGATGAGTGCATTATTTAACTACCAATTTTCCCTTGGCGTTTCCTTTTTTTGCTTCTTTTGGGTATAATAGAAGATATGAAAGTATTACTATATCTAGAAGGAAAGTCTGTTTTAGAAAAATCAGGTATCGGCCGCGCCTTGCAACATCAGATGCATGCACTGGACCTAGCAGGAATTCCTTATACAACAGATGTTTTAGGAGATTATGATGTCGTGCACATCAACACTTACGGACCTCGTAGTTTGCTTCTTCTTCACGCGGCTAAGCGGGGAGGCAAAAAAGTGATCATGCACGGACATTCGACCAAAGAAGACTTTGAAAATTCTTTTATTGGATCCAATCTTTTTGCGCCCTTATTTGGCAAATATCTAGCGCACATGTATAAAATGGCGGACTTTATCATTACTCCGTCTGAGTATTCAAAAAAATTGATTGAATCCTACGGTGTGACGACGCCCATTATGGCTGTCTCAAACGGTATTGACCTGTCGAAATACAAGAAAGATGAACGCAAGGAAGCAGTCTTTAAAAAACATTTTCAGATTGCAGATGGGCAGAAAGTCGTAATTTGTGCAGGCCTTTATTTCAGACGAAAAGGAATCGAAGACTTTGTCGAAGTGGCTCGCAGAATGCCAGATGTCCGCTTTATCTGGCTGGGTTCCATCAATCTCTGGCTTGTTCCTCGTAAGATTCGAGATCTTGTCCTCCATAATCATCCAGAAAACGTGGAATTTCCGGGTTATTTCAAAGGCGCAGTCTTCCAAGGAGCCATGTCAGGCAGTGACGCCTTCTTTTTTCCGTCTTATGAAGAGACAGAAGGGATTGTGGTCCTAGAAGCGTTAGCCAGCGGGCAACACGTGGTCCTGCGTGATATTCCTGTTTATAATGGCTGGATTGATGAAGAGTCGGCGGAGCTTTGTCATAATGTAGATGAGTTTGTCGAATCGCTTCGTAAGGTTCTTGACGGAAAAGTGGATAAACGTGAGGCAGGTTATCGTGTTGCGGAGAGCCGCTCTATCGATGACGTCGCACTTCAGTTAGTCAAGGCTTACCAAACAGTTTTGGAGATGTGATATGCGGATTGGTCTTTTTACAGATACCTATTTTCCTCAGGTTTCCGGGGTGGCGACGAGCATTCGCACCCTCAAGACTGAGCTAGAGAAACTAGGTCACAAAGTCTTTATTTTTACTACGACGGATAAGGATGTCAACCGCTATGAGGATTGGCAGATTATCCGTATTCCCAGCGTGCCTTTCTTCGCTTTTAAGGATCGGCGCGTAGCTTATCGTGGTTTTTCCAATGCCTTAGAAATTGCCCGCCAGTACCAGCTCGATATCATCCATACCCAGACAGAGTTTTCGCTGGGGCTCTTGGGCATCTGGATTGCCAAGGAACTACGGATTCCAGTGGTTCACACCTACCATACCCAGTATGAGGATTATGTGCACTATCTTGCCAAGGGCATGGTGATTCGCCCAAGTATGGTCAAGTACATCGTGCGTGGCTTTATGAGCGATTTGGATGGTGTCATTTGTCCATCTGAGATTGTCTATGATCTATTGGTCGGCTACAAAATCAAGGCGGAAAAACGGGTTATTCCGACAGGAATCGACTTGGCCAAGTTTGACCGCCCAGAACTCTCACGGGAAGACATCAAGAAACTACGCTTTAAGCTGGGAATAGCAGAAGATGAAGTCATGTTGCTCAGTCTATCCAGAATTTCCTACGAGAAAAATATCCAGGCGATTGTTGAAGCTCTGCCAATGGTTTTGGAAGAAAATGCCAAGGTGAAGTTGGTCATTGTCGGAGATGGACCCTATGCTGAGGACTTAAAAGCCTTGGTAGCCCAGCTTCATATTGAGGATTCAGTCATTTTTACAGGGATGATTGCGCCGAGTGATACGGCCCTCTACTATAAGGCGGCAGATTTCTTTATTTCGGCCTCAACCAGTGAGACGCAGGGGCTGACTTATCTGGAAAGTCTAGCCAGCGGTACCCCCATCATCGCCCATGGCAATCCTTATCTGGATAATGTAATCAGCGATAAAACCTTTGGCACTCTTTATTATGAGAGCCGGGATTTGGCAGGAGCTATTTTGGAGGCCATTTTGGCAACACCAGATATGGACGAGAAAAAGCTAGCCGATAAATTATACGAGATTTCAGCTGAGAATTTTGGTCGTCGTATCTATGAATTCTATTTGGATTTGACCATTAGTAAGGATTTTCATAATGATCTCAATCCAGAAGAAACGATGGCCAAACGCTTGGCCAAGACCATTGTCTATTTGCCGGGAAAAATCATGTCACTGCCGGTAAACAGCTCAACTAGAATGATAAAAGCATCTAAGAAGCAGATAAAGAATATTCGGAAATATTGGGAATAAACTTTCTCATAAGGCCTAATGAACGGAGGTGCTCTTATGAAAGTCCATAAAAAAGAAATTTTCTTTTTGCTCCCCCTTTTCTTTTTCTATTTTGTCTTTTATATACTGTTACGATATTTGCCTATGGATTCCATCTTAAGTAAGGGGCTAGTAGTTGGAAATGTTCTCATCTACTCTCCTCTGGCGACCCTGTTGGTGTCCTTGCTCTATGCAGCTTTTTATGGGTTTTCTCTGCGCTTTTCTTTCTTGGTTGCTCTCTTATTTTTCCTGACTATTTTCACCTTTGGGGAGTGGATTCCTCTTTATCATACCGCCTATTTCCTATGCTTACTAGCTGGAAATGGTTTAGGACACTTGATTTATCTATTTAGTAGGAAAAATAGCAGAGCTGGAAACCAATAAAAGTTCTTGCAAATTTTTCCAATCGTGCTATAATAATTTTTAGAGACATATCACCTGCAGGAAATCTTTTAGAGAGCGCGTGGAGCTGGAAATCGCGTAGAGGATGCAGTTGGGACTACTCTACTGACTTTTATGAAAACATAAAACGGTGGCTACGTTAGAGCCAATCAGAGGTGTAAGTCTTTTTGACTTGCATAAATGAAGGTGGAACCACGTTGCGACGTCCTTTCGAGGATGTCGTTTTTTGTATGGAGAATAGTTACGACAAAGTTAAAATGAAATTTAGCTAAGAGCTGAATGAGGTGATAGATTTGAAGAAATATTTATCTTGGATGATGACTTGTACCTTCCTATTAGTCTATGTTTGGCTAATGAAAACTCTTAGCCTATGGGGAACGGAAAATATTGTCGTCTTTTCATTTTTTCTACTCATTCCTCTCTTGCCATTTCTTGCCCCCTTTCTTGGTATCTTAATGTTTTTCAACAACAAGAAACTCATTATAACAGGATATCTTTTAAGTTTGACAGCTGCTATCTATTTGGTCAATGCAATCAAAAGTTATCCGATAAGAATATACATGAGAGGTGAGATGACTCAGGAGGAATATCTGTCTCTTATTCTTTCCTTGGTAGGCTATTTATTTATTTCTACGCTTTTCTTTATTTTTAGAATGAAAAAGCTAAAATGAAATTGATTGTTATCATTCTTTGTTGATAGCTGGTTTCCCAGTTCTTCAAAACTCAGTTATAAAAATATGATAAAATTTTAAGGAGAAAACCATGATTAAGATTACTTTCCCAGATGGCGCTGTTCGTGAATTCGAATCTGGCGTGACTACTTTTGAAATTGCCCAATCTATCAGCAATTCCCTAGCTAAAAAAGCTCTCGCTGGTAAATTCAACGGCAAACTCATCGACACGACTCGTGCTATCACTGAAGATGGAAGCATCGAAATCGTGACACCTGATCATGAAGATGCTTTGGACATCTTGCGTCACTCAGCAGCCCACTTGTTTGCGCAAGCAGCTCGTCGCCTTTTCCCAGACATTCACTTGGGAGTTGGTCCAGCTATCGAAGATGGCTTCTACTACGATACGGACAACACAGCTGGTCAAATCTCTAATGAAGACCTGCCTCGTATCGAAGAAGAAATGCAAAAGATTGTCAAAGAAAACTTCCCGTCCATTCGTGAGGAAGTGACCAAGGATGAGGCGCGTGAAATTTTCAAAAACGATCCGTATAAGTTAGAATTGATTGAAGAGCACTCGGAAGATGAGGGTGGTTTGACCATCTACCGTCAGGGCGAATATGTAGACCTCTGCCGTGGTCCACACGTCCCTTCAACAGGTCGAATCCAAATCTTCCACCTTCTCCATGTAGCTGGTGCTTACTGGCGTGGGAATAGCGATAACGCCATGATGCAACGGATCTACGGTACAGCTTGGTTTGACAAGAAAGACTTGAAGAACTACCTTCAAATGCGTGAAGAAGCCAAAGAACGTGACCACCGTAAACTTGGTAAAGAGCTTGACCTCTTCATGATTTCTCAAGAAGTTGGACAAGGTTTGCCATTCTGGTTGCCAAATGGTGCGACGATCCGTCGTGAATTGGAACGCTACATTGTCGATAAGGAAATAGCTGCAGGCTACCAACACGTTTACACTCCACCACTTGCCTCAGTGGAACTTTACAAGACTTCTGGTCACTGGGATCACTACCGTGAAGATATGTTCCCAACCATGGACATGGGAGATGGTGAAGAATTTGTCCTTCGTCCAATGAACTGCCCACACCACATTCAGGTCTACAAACACCATGTTCACTCTTACCGTGAATTGCCAATCCGTATCGCCGAGATCGGAATGATGCACCGCTATGAGAAATCAGGTGCCTTGACTGGTCTTCAACGTGTACGTGAAATGTCTCTTAACGACGGTCACCTCTTCGTTACTCCTGAACAAATCCAAGAAGAATTCCAACGCGCCCTTCAGTTGATTATCGATGTTTATGAAGACTTCAACTTGACTGAGTACCGCTTCCGTCTCTCTCTTCGTGACCCTCAAGATACTCACAAGTACTTTGATAACGATGAGATGTGGGAAAATGCCCAAACCATGCTTCGTGCAGCACTTGATGAAATGGGTGTGGACTACTTTGAAGCCGAAGGTGAAGCAGCCTTCTACGGACCAAAATTGGATATCCAGGTTAAAACTGCCCTTGGTAAAGAAGAAACACTTTCAACTATCCAGCTTGACTTCTTGCTTCCAGAGCGCTTTGACCTCAAGTATATTGGAGCTGATGGTGAAGAACATCGTCCAGTTATGATTCACCGTGGTGTTATCTCAACCATGGAACGCTTCACAGCTATCTTGATTGAAAACTACAAGGGTGCCTTCCCAACATGGCTTGCACCACACCAAGTAACCCTCATCCCAGTTTCTAACGAAAAACACGTGGACTACGCATGGGAAGTGGCTAAGAAACTCCGTGACCGCGGTGTCCGTGCTGATGTGGATGAGCGCAATGAAAAAATGCAGTTCAAGATCCGTGCTTCTCAAACCAGCAAAATTCCTTACCAATTGATCATTGGGGACAAGGAAATGGAAGACGGAACGGTCAATGTCCGTCGCTACGGTCAAAAAGAAACACAAACTGTCTCAGTCGATGATTTTATTCAAGCTATCCTAGCTGATATCGCCAACAAATCACGCGTGGCTAAAGAAGATTAAAATAAGAAAGGCAAATTCGATTGAGGGAGCTCCTCAATAGGCTTTGCCTTTTCATTTTTTACAATTTTGTTAAACGTAATCCTCTCTCATCCCTGTGTTTTGTCTAATCCCATGAAAAATGATATAATAGAACAAAAGGACAGGGGAGAGAGATGTTAAAGAGAGATTTACTGAGAAATATTATTATTGTGACGGTATTTATTGCCATTCTGGTGGGCTTGCGTTTGTTTGTCTATACACCTTATCGTATCACCAAGCAAGATTCCAATTCTTTTTTAGCGGAAAATGATTTGGTCTTGGCGGATAAGACAGCCAAGCTTGCTCGTGGGGAATTTGCTCTCTATGAGGTCGATGGAAAAGAATATGTCGGCCGTGTCATTGCTATGGAAAATGACAAGGTGACCTATATGGATAACTTGCTGTATCTGAACGATCAGGTGCAATCAGAGCAATATATCGAAAAGATGCGAGAGAAATATCTGGCTTCGGCTGCCAGCACGGGCTATTATACCCACGATTTTTCTGTTGTTGACTTAAAAGGAGCGACTTCTGATACCATCCCTAAAAATTCTTATTTAATCTTAAATGATCGGCGAGAAAATACGAAAGATAGCCGTGAGTTTGGTCTGATCAAAAAAGAGCAGATTAAGGGAAGTGTAGAATTTCGCGTGTCTCCCTTAAACAAATTTGGTTTTATTGAAACGAAGTAGCAAAAAACTAGGCTGGAAATTCCAACCTAGTTTTCTTTTTGAGATGTTTTAAGACTTTCTTTGGTTTTCTTAAGCTCTTTTTTCAGCGAGAAGTTTTTAGACATGCTGATGAGAAAGGTTGTAATAGAGCCTAGGAGGACAGAGACCAAAATCAAAATGATTAAGGGAAGTTTAAAACTGAAGAGGATAAAGCTAACATTGACGCTCTGCATATTTGCCAAGGAAATGCTGGCAACCAATAGGATGGTAATCAATAGCAGGATATAGTGTAATTTTTCTTTCATAATGATTCTCCTAATTATTCAAATTCAGCCTTGCTCTTGATATCGCCATATTCTTCTTGAGTTTCTTGAGCTAGGATATCTTCATAAGCTGCTAATTCAATGTTAGAGCCATACTTGTTTTTCAGAGCAGTAGTCACGAGACGGTAGGCCAGATTCGCATTGCGGGACAAGATAGGGCCATGGAAGTAGGAGCCGAAGACATTTTTATAATGAACGCCTTCATTGCCGTCTTCTTGGTTATTTCCATTTCCATAGACGACCTTGCCTAGCGGTTTTTCATCGTCAGAGAGAAAGGTCCGGCCTTGGTGGTTTTCAAAACCATAGTAGGTCTCGTTAAATTCTTCGTTATGAATCTTAATGTCACCAATATAGCGATTCTTGACTTGGTTGAGAGTGTAGTGTCCCATGATGCCCAGTCCTTCGATTCGACGTCCAGACGCTTCGATATAGTATTGGCCTAGAAGTTGAAAACCGCCGCAGATAGCGAGCACAACGCCGTTGTCATTGATGAAATTTTCCAAAGCTTCCTTTTTAGCTGGCAGGTCACGAGCCACGATCGTTTGCTCATAGTCTTGACCTCCGCCAAAGAAGACGATGTCGTAGCTATCCTTATCAAAGTCATCTTCTAAAGAAACGATATCAACCTCAACCCTAGCGCCTAGCTTTTCAGCTACATACTTGAGCATGAGGACATTGCCATTGTCGCCATAGGTGTTCATAAGGTCGCCGTAGAGATGAGCGATTTTTAAGTCATAGTTATAATCCTGGTTTTCAGGAGAAACGAGGGATCTATAAACCATTAGTTCATCTCCTTTCTGATTACTTGTCGTTCTGCTAGCAACTCGCGGAATTCCAGCATGGCGGTATAAGTAGCTAGGATATAGGCGTGTTTGGTTTCTTGCTCCTCAATCAACTTAAAGGCTGCTTCCAAATCTTTGACTTCGGTAATCTGATCTGCTGGATAGCCCGTCACGCGCAGTCGACGAGCAATCTCTGAGTGGCGGACTCCGCCTGCAATGACCTGAGGAATATTCATTTCTAGAATTTTCTCAAAATCAGCATCCCAGATCCAGCTAGTATCAATACCGTCTGCATAGTTGGCATTGAGCAGGATAGATAGGCTAAAATCAAAAGGTGCCAGCTCAATCATTTCCAAGGCTTGGGTGGCTCCGACCGGATTTTTGATCAAGACCAAGGTACATTCCTTATCGCCGATTTTGAAAGTTTCCTGACGGCCAAAGACAGCCCGGCTCTTGTCAAAGCCAGCCTTGATGGTAGCCGGCTCAACTCCGAAGAACTGAGCAACTGACACAGCGGCCAAGGCATTGTAGATATTGTAGAGACCACCGATATTAATCTGATAGTCTTGACCATCAATGGTAAAGGCAGAGCGATTATGCTCAAGTGCTTTGAGAGCGGTCAGGCTGTAGTCTAGCTTAGGACGCTTGAAGCCGCAGTCCTCACAGATGTAAGCTCCGAGATTGGCATAAGTATTGAGCTCGTACTTGAGGATATGCTCGCACTTAGGACAGAGGATACCCTCGGTATTGTAGTGTGCTAGCTTAGGTTGGCTTTTCTCCGTGTCAAATCCATAATAGCGGACAGGATTTTTCAGGCTGACCGAGTTAAAGAGGGGGCTGTCGCCATTCATCAGTACAGTCGCTTCAGGTACTTTAGCTGCAGCATCCAAGATCATCTGGTAGGTCGTGTAGATCTCACCATAGCGGTCCATTTGGTCACGGAAAATGTTGGTAAAGACGAAGAGGCTAGGCTTGATATAATCACAAATCCGAGACAGGCTGGCTTCATCGATTTCCAGCACAGCGATATGTTTGCCAGATTTCCCTTTTTTAGCTGTCAGGAAGGTTGTGGTAATCCCGGTAATCATATTGGCGCCGCTGGGATTGGTTACCACTTCGCCAAAAGCTTCCTTGAGAATGCCCACAGTCAAAGCTGTAGTCAGAGTTTTTCCGTTGGTTCCGGTAATAACCACAACTTCGTAGTTCTTGGCCAAGTTTTGCAGAATGTTTTTGTCAAATGTGAGGGCAACTTTCCCTGGTAGAGTCGAGCCGCGTCCCATTTTGCTGAGGACAAAGTGGGAGGACTTGCCTGCTAGGAGGCCCAATGCTGTATTTATCTTCATAAGAAATATTTTATCATAAAAAAGTAAAGAAGGTTACAGAAAAATATCCTTAAAAGTGATATAATGGTTGAGAACTGTTTGTTTTTGACTGGGAGGACCACTATGCAATGAACTTTCAACAATTAACCAATCTCCAATACTGGGCTAATGTATTCAGTAATCCTTGGAATATTTTAATCAACATTATTGATATTGCTCTGGTTACATGGATTTTATATCATTTTACTAAAGCAATTGCCGGGACCAAAATTATGATTCTGGTTCGGGGAGTGCTCTTCTTCATCTTGGCACAGTTTTTAGCGAATATCATTGGTTTGACGACCATTTCATGGTTGATCAATCAGGTTATTACCTACGGGGTCATTGCGGCGGTGGTGATTTTCTCGCCTGAGATTCGGACTGGTCTCGAAAAGCTGGGTAGAGCGACCGAGATTTTTTCTGCTGCTCCAGTCAGCAGTGAGGAAAAATTGATTCAAGCCTTTGTTAAGGCAGTAGCTTACATGAGTCCGCGTAAGATCGGTGCCTTGGTGGCTATTCAGGGCACTCGAACGTTGCAGGAATACATTGCAACGGGAATCCCACTGGATGCGGATATCTCTGGGGAACTGTTGATCAATATTTTCATTCCTAATACACCTCTGCATGATGGGGCAGTTATTATCAAAGATAATAAGATCGCTGCCTCTTGTGCCTATTTGCCGCTTACAGAAAGCACAGGTATTTCCAAGGAATTTGGGACTCGGCACCGGGCTGCGATTGGCCTTTCAGAAGTTTCAGATGCCTTTACTTTTGTCGTGTCTGAGGAGACAGGCGGTATTTCTACGACACATAATGGAGTCTTCAAGCATGACTTGAGTTTGAGCGAGTTCGAATCACAACTGCGGGAAGTTCTCTTATCAGACAAGCATGAGAAAATGAGCCTAAAGAATCGTATTCTAGGAGGATGGAAGAATGAAACAAAGTAAAAAAATTCTCTATATTATCTCCTCCTTATTTTTTGCTTTGGTTTTGTTTATTTATGCGACGTCTAGTAGTTTTCAAAATAGTATCAGCATTCGCCAAGTGACCTCGGAAACTTATAGTAATACGATTCCTAATGTCCCGATTGACATCAAGTACGATAGTGAGCGGTACTTTATTAGCGGCTTTACCTCCGAAGCTAGTGTTGTTTTAACAGGTTCTAATAGAGTGGCTTTAAGTAGCGAAATGCAGGAGAGTACACGGAAGTTCCATGTGGTAGCGGATTTATCCAATGCATCAGAAGGAACAGTCGAAGTGCAGCTGAAAGTCGAAAATCTACCTAGCGGCCTGTCTGCTACGGTTAATCCGCAAAAAATTTCAGTCAAGATAGGTAAAAAAGCAAGCAAGAAAGTGCCAGTGAAGTATCTCATCACAGGCAGTCAGGTTGCAGAAGATATCTCTATCACAAATGTGAGCTTGGAGCACGAAGAAGTGACAGTGACAAGCGATGAAGAAACTTTGGAAAAAGTTAATCATGTTGCAGCAGTTTTACCAAGCAATGTCACTATTTCAGGAAATTATAGTGGGGCAGCTTCCTTGCAGGCCATGGATGCCAATGGGAATGTTTTGCCAAGTGTTGTGACACCGTTTGAAACAACGATGAAAGTTACGACCAAAAACACACATTCGAATTCGTCAAGCTCCAAATCGAGCTCAAGTTCGAATTCATCTAGTAAATAAATGCAAGATTTGAAAGGAAAATTTTAAAAATGGGTAAATATTTTGGAACCGATGGTGTTCGTGGAGAAGCTAATGTGGAATTAACGCCGGAATTGGCCTTTAAACTGGGCCGTTTTGGCGGATATGTTCTGAGCCAACACGAAAGTGAAGTTCCTCGGGTATTTGTTGGCCGTGATACACGTATTTCGGGAGAAATGCTGGAGAGTGCCTTGATTGCAGGTCTGCTTTCTGTCGGGATTCACGTCTACAAACTTGGTGTGATTGCTACTCCAGGTGTTGCTTACTTGGTTAAATCCGAAAAAGCTAGCGCGGGTGTCATGATTTCGGCTAGCCACAATCCTGCTCTTGATAACGGCATCAAATTCTTTGGTGGCGATGGTTATAAACTGGATGATGAGCGCGAACTTGAAATCGAAGTTTTGCTGGACGCAGTAGAAGATACCCTTCCACGTCCAAGTGCAGAGGGCTTAGGAAAAGTCGTGGACTATCCTGAAGGCCTGCGTAAGTACCAACAATATCTTGTTTCAACAGGTTTAGATCTTGAAGGAATGCACGTTGCCCTTGATACAGCAAATGGCGCTGCTTCAACCAGCGCCCGTCAAATTTTTGCTGATTTGGGTGCCCAGCTGACTGTTATCGGAGAAAATCCAGATGGCCTCAACATTAACTTAAATGTAGGCTCTACTCATCCAGAAGGCTTACAAGAAACAGTCCGTGAGTCAGGTGCGGCAATTGGTCTCGCTTTTGATGGCGATAGTGACCGTTTGATTGCCGTTGATGAAAATGGCGATATTGTAGATGGTGACAAGATTATGTACATCATCGGCAAGTATCTTTCTGAAAAAGGCCAATTGGCTCAAAATACAATTGTGACCACCGTTATGTCCAACCTTGGTTTCCACAAAGCCTTGGAGCGCGAAGGCATCAATAAAGTAGTGACTGCTGTTGGGGATCGCTATGTGGTAGAAGAAATGCGCAAGAACGGTTATAATCTAGGCGGTGAGCAATCTGGACATGTCATTATCATGGATTATAATACCACTGGTGATGGTCAATTGTCAGCGGTACAATTAACCAAAGTGATGAAAGAAACTGGCAAGAGCTTGTCTGAACTTGCGGCAGAAGTGACCATTTACCCACAAAAATTGGTTAATATTCGTGTCGAAAATGCCATGAAAGATAAGGCAATGGAAGTACCAGCCATCAGAGCCATTATTGAAAAAATGGAAACTGAAATGGCAGGAAACGGCCGTATCCTTGTCCGCCCAAGTGGGACAGAACCGCTTCTGCGTGTCATGGCTGAAGCGCCAACTCACGAAGAAGTGGACTACTATGTGGACACAATTGCGGATGTCGTCCGTGCTGAAATTGGTATCGAATAAAAGTCAAAAGATTGGAGAAGTCTCCTATTTGGAGTGAGTTCTTCAATCTTTTTAAATTATTTCCATAAATATCCTTTAGAATTCTTTGGCTAATAGAGCAAAATCTCTCTTTTTCTTTTTCATCTCGTAAATATTTGAAAAAGTATGCTAATCGTGTTAAAATATAGGAAGTAATCTTGGAATTGAGGTAATAAAGTGGCTTTTGGAGATAACGGACAACGTAAAAAAACTGGATTTGAAAAATTGACAATGCTGGTCGTGGTAATCATGTTACTTGTAACGATTGGTGCAATTTTTGCACAAGCTATCGGCGTAATCTTCTAATCCTAAACGCTGCAAGGCGTTTTTTTAGAGTAAAAAAGAAGCGAGAATTTATATGAGTATGTTTTTAGATACAGCCAAGATTCAGGTCAAGGCTGGCAAGGGCGGCGATGGCATGGTAGCCTTTCGCCGAGAAAAATATGTACCCAATGGCGGACCTTGGGGCGGCGATGGCGGTCGTGGTGGTGATGTTATTTTTGTCGTGGACGAAGGACTGCGTACCCTGATGGATTTCCGTTACAACCGTCATTTCAAGGCTCAATCAGGCGAAAAAGGAATGACTAAGGGAATGCATGGTCGAGGAGCGGAGGATTTGATTGTCCGTGTACCACAGGGGACGACTGTGCGTGATGCTGAAACTGGCAAGGTCATTACGGATTTGATTGAACACGGTCAACGATTCATCGTGGCGCATGGTGGTCGTGGCGGTCGTGGCAATATTCGCTTTGCTACACCTAAAAATCCAGCTCCGGAAATTTCTGAAAATGGGGAGCCCGGTCAGGAAAGAGAATTACTGCTGGAGCTAAAAGTGCTGGCTGATGTTGGTTTGGTTGGTTTTCCTTCAGTTGGTAAGTCAACCCTTCTAAGTGTGATTACATCAGCTAAGCCGAAAATCGGAGCCTATCACTTTACCACGATTGTTCCTAATCTGGGCATGGTTCGGACTCAGTCTGGGGAATCTTTTGCCGTAGCTGATCTGCCAGGGTTGATCGAAGGAGCCAGTCAGGGAATAGGTCTAGGTACCCAGTTTCTTCGACATATTGAGCGGACACGGGTCATTTTGCACGTTATTGATATGTCTGCCAGTGAGGGTCGCGATCCTTATGAAGATTACCTTGCGATCAATAAAGAGCTAGAATCCTATAATTTGCGCTTGATGGAACGGCCGCAGATCATTGTAGCCAACAAGATGGATATGCCTGATAGCGCAGAAAACTTGGAAGAATTCAAGAAAAAACTGGCTGCCAATTATGACGAATTTGAAGAGTTGCCGCAGATTTTCCCTATTTCTAGTCTGACCAAGCAGGGGCTTGCCACGCTCTTGGATGCGACGGCTGAGTTGCTGGATAAGACACCTGAGTTTCTACTTTATGAAGAATCCGATATGGAAGACGAAGCTTATTATGGCTTTGATGAAGAAGCGCCAGCCTTCGAAATCTCCCGTGATGATGATGCTACATGGGTACTTTCAGGTGATAAACTAGAAAAACTCTTTACAATGACTAACTTTGACCGTGATGAGTCCATCATGAAATTCTCCCGTCAGTTGCGCGGTATGGGAGTTGACGAGGCGCTTCGTGCGCGTGGTGCCAAGGACGGAGATTTGGTGCGCATCGGTAAGTTTGAGTTTGAATTTGTTGACTAAGGAGATATGTAATGGGTGATAAACCAATATCTTTCCGAGACGAAAATGGCAACTTTGTCTCAGCAGCAGATGTTTGGAATGCAAAAAAGCTGGAAGAACTCTTCAACCGCCTGAATCCAAATCGCAAACTTCGCCTTGAGCGAGAAAAATTGAAAGAAGATCAATAGTTGAAACCAATCCTTTGAGATGAAGGAATGAGTGACAGTAGTCATGCTGCCTCATTCCAGATTTCAAAGGATTTTTTATTGGAAAAAAACAAAAAAACCAAATCCGATTTCTCGGAAATGGCTTTGTATCAACATTCTTTTTAATGTCAATACGGTTCTTATTTGAGACCGTATTTTTTGTTGAAACGATCCACACGTCCATCTGCTTGAGTGAACTTTTGACGTCCAGTGTAGAATGGGTGTGAGTCTGATGAAATTTCGACACGGATCAATGGGTAAGTTTCACCTTCGAATTCAACAGTTTCGTTTGAACGTTTAGTTGAACCGCTAAGGAACTTGTAGCCAGTAGTAGTGTCCATAAATACAACTTGACGGTATTCTGGGTGAATGTCTTTTCTCATTTTAAAAAAATCCTTTCTGCCATGGACTCTTTGCGAGCCATAGATTAGTTACTTTGATAGTTTATCAAATTCTAAATGATTTGACAAGTCTTTTGGATGATTTTCTTACTTTTTTGCACTTTCTTTTAATTTTTGATAAATTAAGTCCACTTCATCTTTGGAATAAGCATTGGCACCGCTGGCAAGTGGGTGACCACCTCCATCATGTTGCTTGGCAATTTCATTGATTGGAGTAAATTTACTGCGCATCCGCACGCGATAATGGCCGTCAGGCTGTTCGACAAAGATGGCCCACATCTGGACATCTTCAATTCGTCCGGGGGCAGCTACAATAGCTGAAGTATCAGCATCTGTCAGATGATTTTCTTTCAATAACTGCTGAGATAGGATAACGCGCGCAGCACCATTCTCATCAATTTCTAGATTATCGTAAACGTAACCTTGCAGTTTGGCAACCTGATGGGTGATGGAGTCCATTTTTCGAGAAAGCTCTGAAAAATTAAAAGCGTATTGGCGAAGTTTTCCAGCCATCTCAAATGTGCGCGCAGTAGTCGCTGGATAGAGGAAGCGTCCTGTATCCCCAACAATGCCAGCATAGAGAAGTTTAGCGATATAGTCATTTACTTCTAAGTGATTTTCGAAGGCAAAAAGAGCGATAATTTCGCTCGTGCTACTGGCATCTGTATCAACCAGCAGCAAATCTCCGTAGGCATCATCGTTGGGATGATGGTCGATTTTAATCAAAAAGTCGCCTGTACTGTAGCGCTGATCATCAATGCGGGGAGTGTTGGCTGTATCGCACACGATTACCAAGGCCTGCTCATAGTCCGCATTTGTCACCTCATCCATCTTTGCTAGCCAAGTAAGACTAGGCTCGTCGTAACCTGTGACTTTGATGGATTTTTCAGGAAAGTTGAGCTGGAGAAGTTTTTGTAAGCCGACTTGACTACCAATCGCATCGGGATCAGGGCGCATGTGGCGGTGGATGATAATTTTATCGTATTCTTTCATTTTTTTCAGAATTTTACTATAGATACTCATTATGAACCTCTTAAACTTTCTCTAGTTATTGTAGCACAAGAATTTTTATTTTTAAAATAAAAAAGATGTGTTATAATGAATGAAGATTATAATTTGGAGGGAACTATGACCTTAGCGAAAATTGTATTTGCCAGTATGACTGGAAACACCGAGGAAATTGCCGATATTGTGGCGGATAAGCTAAGAGAACTAGATGTAGAAGTTGAAGTGGACGAGTGCACCACTGTCGATGCAGAAGATTTCTTGGAAGCAGATATTACGATTGTAGCGACCTATACCTACGGTGATGGTGAGCTGCCGGATGAAATGATGGACTTCTACGAAGACTTGTCTGGATTGGATTTGTCTGGCAAGGTCTATGGGGTAGTCGGTTCAGGCGATACTTTTTATGATGAATTCTGCAAGGCTGTTGATGACTTTGATGCTGTTTTTGCGGCTACAGGAGCAGTGAAAGGTTCAGAATGTGTCAAAGTAGATCTTTCTGCAGAAGAAGATGACATTGAGCGATTGGAAGCATTTGCGGAAGAATTGGTAAGTAAAGTTTAAAATGATAAATAGAGGAAACGGCTGTGGCCGTTTTTCTTTTGTTAGAGCCTTATTTTCTGACAATTCTCATGATTAGGAGTATAATATAGGTAAGCGTTATCCCTTAGATAAAGGAGGAGTTCCTATGAAAGAACGCGACTATGCCTTTGGCTTCCATGATGATGTCAAGCCACTCTTTTCAACTGGTAAGGGCCTGACTGAAGAAGTTGTTCGAGAAATCTCAGAAATCAAGAATGAGCCCCAGTGGATGTTGGATTATCGCCTCCGCTCTTTGGAACTTTTTCATAAGCTACCCATGCCTAACTTTGGACCAGATTTATCAGGTATTCGCTTTGATGATATTATCTACTATCAGAAACTAAGCGGAGATCGGGCTCGCAGTTGGGATGAAGTCCCAGAGGAGATTAAGAAAACCTTTGATCGCTTGGGAATTCCAGAAGCTGAGAAGCAGTTTCTGTCTGGAGCTGTGGCCCAGTACGAATCGGAAGTGGTTTACCATAATATGAAAGAAGAGTTTGCCAAGTTGGGGATTATCTTTACTGATACGGATACGGCTGTTCAGGAATATCCAGACTTGGTCAAGCAGTATTTTGGTACTGTGATTTCAAATGCTGAGCATAAATTTTCTGCGCTTAATAGTGCGGTTTGGTCTGGTGGAACCTTTATCTATGTGCCTAAGAACGTCCAGTGCCAAGTTCCAGTTCAGACTTATTTCCGTATCAACGGAGAAAATGCTGGCCAGTTTGAGCGCTCTTTGATGATTATCGAAGAGGGCGGTTCTATCCAGTACATTGAGGGCTGTACAGCACCGACTTACACAAGCAATAGTCTTCATGCGGCAAATGTCGAGATCATTGTAAAAAAGGATGCCTTTTTCCGCTATACAACCATTCAAAACTGGTCGGACAATGTCTATAACCTGGTAACGGAGCGGGGGATTGTTGAGGAGGGCGGCACCTTAGAGTGGATTGATGGAAACTTAGGCAGCAAGGTCAATATGAAATATCCCTGCAGCATTCTTAATGGCCGAAATGCCAGAACCTCTGTCCTCTCTATGTCCTTTGCCAACTATGGTCAGCACTTAGATGCGGGTTGTAAGGTTTTTCATAATGCGCCCAAGACTTCCAGTACCTTAATTTCTAAATCAGTGGCTAAGGATGGCGGCAAGACAGACTATCGTGGTCAGGTTCGCTTTGGCAAGAATAGTGCAGGATCCAAATCTCATATCGAGTGCGATACCATTCTCATGGATGGTGAGTCCAGCTCCGACACCATTCCTTTTAATGAAATTCATAATTCCAATGTCGCGCTAGAGCATGAAGCCAAGGTTTCCAAAGTGTCTGAGGATCAGCTCTACTACCTGATGAGCCGAGGAATCAGCGAAGAAGAAGCCACAGCTATGATTATCAACGGATTTATGGAACCCATTACCAAAGAACTACCAATGGAATACGCCGTCGAACTCAACCAACTCATCAACATGAGCATGGAAGGCTCAGTTGGTTAAAAAGGTCCAGCGGACCTTTTTAATCTGCGGATAAAAACTCGCTTTTGCGAGTTTTCTTTTAATTTAAGGTCCAGTGGCCCTTTTTTATTTAGGATAAAACTAGAAGATTTTACTATTTTTTGATATGATAGATAGAATATAAGGAGGAATGAGATGACGTTAGAAGAAATCAGACAGGAAATTGACCAAGTAGATGACGCACTCGTTGCCTTACTAGAGCAGCGTATGAATCTGGTCGGCCAAGTTGTGGCTGTTAAAAAATCGACTGGGAAGGCCGTCGCAGATCCTAAGCGAGAAGAAAGGATCTTTGCTAGAGTTGCGAGCAAGATTGAGAATAAGGACTATCAAGAAACGATTCTTGCGACCTTTGCGGATATCCTAAAGCATTCACGTGCTTTTCAGGAGAAGCAAATAAGATGAGTGAAGTAAAAAATTCTTTAGCAATCTTCTTGGGAGCTATGCTAGGCGGTTTACTTCGTTATCAATGTTCATTATTTCTCACGTTCACGGGACATTTTCCTCTAGCGACACTTTTGGTCAACTATTTGGGAACTTTCTTGTTAGTCTATTTGGTTAAAGGCTATCTCAGTCGCAAGCAAGTTTCTAAGCATTTGTTATTGGCTTTGTCGACGGGATTTTGTGGCGGCTTGACGACTTTTTCTAGTCTTCTATTAGATTCGCTCAAATTGCTGGATTTAGGCCGTTATCCAGAATTGCTCCTATATCTTGTTTTGAGTATCGGCGGCAGCCTTTGCATTGCTTTATGGGTTGGAAGGAAGGTGACCGCATGATTTGGTTTTTGCTCATTGCTTGCGGTCTAGGAGCTCTTGTCCGTTACTTTTTTTCTAAGGTTAATAGCAGAGCTGCTTTGCCAATAGGCACCTTGATGGCTAATGTACTGGGAGCTTTTTTGATTGGAGTTTTTTATAATCATATCCAAGATAAGCAGCTGTATAGCATTTTGGCAACAGGTTTTTGTGGCGGTTTAACGACTCTTTCCACTTTTAATGCGGAACTAGTAGAGCTATTCTCAGATAAGAAGAAGTTTAGCCTCTATCTGATGCTGACCTATTTTTTAGGATTTTTAGCCATTCTTTTAGGAATTTTTATCTAAAAATCTTTACTTTTGCTAGAATTTTGATATAATATACCTTGTGCATAAATGGATGCACTAAAAAAACGGCTAATCCGCTGTCGTCTAGAACTACAAGATTAGCAAGATAGGAGAAAAAATGAATCCATTAATCCAAAGCTTGACTGAAGGTCAACTTCGCTCAGATATCCCTGCATTCCGTCCTGGTGACACTGTCCGCGTTCACGCTAAAGTTGTCGAAGGAACTCGCGAACGTATCCAGATCTTTGAAGGTGTCGTTATCGCTCGCAAAGGTGCTGGTATCTCAGAAAACTACACAGTTCGTAAAATCTCTAACGGTGTAGGTGTTGAACGTACTTTCCCAATCCACACTCCACGTGTTGACAAGATTGAAGTCGTTCGTTACGGTAAAGTTCGTCGTGCTAAATTGTACTACCTTCGTGCATTGCAAGGTAAGGCAGCGCGTATCAAAGAAATCCGTCGTTAATATCAGAAATGACTCTGTCACTTGGCAGAGTTTTTCTCTAGTCCCCTTAGTTCAATGGATATAACAACTCCCTCCTAAGGAGTAGTTGCTGGTTCGATTCCGGCAGGGGACATTAAACAACACTTAAAACCCTTGATTAACAAGGGTTTTTGTTATATTTGTCCCAAATCCGCCCCAAAAGTTTCGAAAATATTTCTTATTCGATTATGATTTTTTTCTTCTTGTTGCTCTAAATGATGGGTACAGACTTATACATGCTCAAAAGAGATTGGTCTATCGGAAGCTAGATGATGAAAGTAAGTTTTTTGCAGTGGAGCACACAAGCATTAGCGCTCACTTTTTACAAAACTTAAAGAGGAGTGTGGACAAAAGATTGTTCATAAAATCGTTCTAAAATAATTACAACAAAACTATTTTCTTCTAGGATTAGTTGAAATAGGTCGTTTCATAGCACCTCCTCGACTTCCACAAGTCGCTCCCTTCACGGGGGCGTGGATTGAAATACCTTATCTATTCGCAAGAAAAATAAAAAAATAGTCGCTCCCTCCCAGAATGTGTTTTTTCATGAACCTACTGCGGTTAACAAAGAGCAAACCTCTCCTTTTGGTTGTAAGGTTATTTGTCAGTTTTAGAGCTGTGTTGTTTCGAATGGTTCCAAAACCGCTCCAAAGATCCCTACCTAGTCCAATAAATCCGACTCTTAAAAAGAGAGTCGGGTTTTAGTTTTGTTCGATTTCGATTTTTTACTATAACTTTTTTGCAATTTCGGGTTGTATTTTTTTAAAATTCTGCTATAATAGTATAATATTTATTTAGGAGGAAGAGAATGAGCTATATTTTGGAAATTTTACCTAGTCTTCTAAGTGGAGCAGCAACCACCTTGCAAGTGTTTGCTTTGGTCTTGGTTTTTTCGATTCCTTTGGGAATTATGCTGGCATTTTCAATGCAAATTCGCTTGAAGCCCCTGCAATGGCTGCTTCATATTTACATTTGGATCATGCGCGGGACGCCGCTTTTATTGCAGTTAATCTTTATTTACTATGTGTTGCCAAGTATCGGCATTCGGCTGGATCGGATTCCTGCAGCGATTATTGCCTTTACACTAAACTATGCGGCTTATTTTGCGGAGATCTTCCGCGGAGGAATTTCTTCTATTCCGACTGGACAGTATGAAGCCGCGAAGGTTTTGAAATTTACTCCTGTTCAGACGATTCGCCTGATTATTTTGCCGCAAGTCGTAAAAATTGTGCTACCTAGTGTCTTTAATGAAGTCATGACTTTGGTGAAAGATACCTCTTTGGTTTATGCTTTAGGAATTTCAGACTTGATTTTGGCTAGTCGTACGGCGGCTAACCGAGATGCAAGTCTGGCACCGATGTTTGTTGCAGGCTTGATTTACTTGCTCTTAATCGGTTTGGCCACCTTGATTGCCAAGCAGGTCGAAAAGAAATTTAGTTATTATAAGTAGGTGCTATTATGTTAGAATTACGAAATATTAGTAAAAAATTTGGTGATAAGCAGATTCTAAAGGATTTTAATTTGATTGTGCCTGAAAAGCAAGTATTGGCCATTGTTGGACCTTCTGGTGGAGGGAAGACGACCCTTCTGCGTATGCTGGCAGGCTTGGAGACAATTGATTCGGGACAAGTGATTAATAATGGAGAGATTTTGGATGTCACTGAACTTGAAAAGCGCAATCTTTTAGGCTTCGTTTTTCAAGATTTTCAGCTCTTTCCTCATTTGTCTGTCTTGGAAAATTTGACCTTATCACCAATACATACAATGAACATTTCCAAAGAAGAAGCTGAAGAGAAGGCGCAGGGCTTATTGGCCCGTTTAGGCTTGTATGAGCATGCCAAGGCCTATCCTTATTCGCTGTCAGGCGGGCAAAAACAGCGGGTCGCTTTGGCTCGTGCTATGATGATCAACCCAGAAATTATCGGATATGATGAGCCGACTTCTGCCTTGGATCCTGCCTTACGCTTGGAAGTAGAAAAACTCATCCTCCAAAATCGGGAAATGGGGATGACACAAATTGTAGTCACACATGATTTGCAGTTTGCGGAAAACATTGCGGATTCTATTCTCAAAGTCACACCAAAATAAGGGAGGTCCGAATGAAACTAAAGAATATTCTTTTGACCTGTTTGACCTTGATCCTAACTTTTCTGCTCGGTGCTTGTAGTTCCAATGTCAGCGATCCCAGCTTGGATAACTGGAGCAAGTATGAGGAGAAAAAACAGATTACAATTGGTTTTGATAATACCTTTGTCCCTATGGGATTTGAGCAAAAAGATGGCACTTATGCAGGCTTTGACATTGATTTGGCCAATGCTGTTTTTGAGGAATATGGAATTAAGGTGAAATGGCAGCCGATTGATTGGGATATGAAAGAAACAGAGTTGACCAACGGCACGATTGACCTTATCTGGAATGGCTACTCCGCGACGGATGAGAGAAGAGAAAAGGTAGAATTTACCATTCCTTATATGAAAAATGAGCAGGTTTTGGTCAGCAAAAAATCCTCTCATATCTCACAGGCCAGTGATATGGTAGGAAAAGTATTGGGTGCTCAAGCAGGATCTTCTGGCTACGTAGCGTTTGAAAGCAATCCTGAAATTTTGAAAACCATTGTTAAAAATCATACAGCGACTCAGTATCAGAGCTTTAACGAGGCGCTGATTGACTTGCAAAACGACCGGATTGATGGTCTCTTGATTGACCGCGTCTATGCCAATTATTATCTGACAGAAGAAGGAATTTTAGATCAATATTCAGTTTTTTCAGTTGGATTTGAGAGCGAGGACTTTGCGGTCGGGGCTAGAAAGGCGGACCGTACTTTAGTTGAAAAAGTAAATGCCGCTTTCGGGAAATTATACCAAGAGGGAAAATTCCAGAAAATCGCTGAGAAGTGGTTTGGAGAGGATATTGCGACAGACCAAGTGAAAGCATATAAAAACAACTAGCAGAAAACTAGTTGTTTTTTCGTGTTTCTTGGTGGAAGATATTTTGCCAGACTTCGTGGCGGCGCCAGAGGCTGGTATGGATGACATCCCCGATTTGATAGCGAATCAGCTTAGTCTTTTGGCTAACGGATGTAATTTCTAAATTTTTGATAGGAGAAGTTTGGGCTCTCTCTAGTTGAAATTCCTCTTTGTTTAGCTGGCGACCATCTTGGGAAATGTAGACAAAATCAGAGGAAATAAGTGCATCCAATTGACTGCCTTGGTCGACTAATTGCTCACGCATCAGGAGCTTTTGATAAACATTATCCAGAATCTCATCTTCAGGAATCGGAGCTGGCTCAATATGAATATCAATGTCGAAGACACCGAAGTCTTCCTTGAGCATATCCTCTACCTGATCAGCAATTTCGTGGCTTTCAAAGACGGAGAGGTCAGGATTCATTTCCAGTATAATATCTAGATAAATATTGCTGCCATAGGTCCGACCACGCTGGGATTTGACGCGTGTGATTTTAGGAATTTCCAGAATGGCACGCTTATAGTCGTCTAAAAGGTCCTGATCAAAGCCGTCTGATAGGCTGAAGGAGGACTCCATGAAAATATCATAGGCTGTTTTCAGAATGAAAAAAGTAATAATGATGGCTGCTAGCCTATCAACGATGGGAAACTTCAGGGAGCTGGCAATAATAGCAACCGATGTGCCTAGAGAAGTGATGGCGTCCGAGAGATTGTCCTTGGCAGCCGCATCCAGAGCTTTGGATTTTACCCTTTTGGCTAGGTTTTTATTGTAAAGATAAACGCCAAACATGATGATGGCCGATACAATCCCGACGATGGCTCCCACAGGATCAATCAAGGTTTCTTCCTTGTTAATGATTTTTTGAGCCGTATCAATGAGGACATTGAAACCGACAAAAAACATGATGAAAGAAGTAATTAGGCTGGCCAGATCTTCAATCTTCCAATGGCCGAAGCGGTGGTCCTTATCCGCTGGTTTTCGGGCCATGCGCAGGCCGATTAGGACCGCTAGATTGGCAACGATATCGGAGACGTTGTTGAAACCATCCGCCGTCAAACTGGAGGATGTCAGTGCTGCACCTGCAATGATTTTTGTAACGGATAGGCCAATGTAGGTGGCAATTGCCAGGAGAGCGCCTCGTTCAGCAAGTTTGAGATTGTCGCTTGGATGATTGTTCATGGTTGCCCCTTTCTAAACTATTATTATAACTTTTTCACACTTGGATTTCAAATGAGGTAGTTGCCTTTTCGATAACAAATTCGCTCGAATTTTGATATAATGGAAGCATTGATTTTCAGTTTGATGTTATATTGAAAGGATAGAAGATGAATCCCTTATTAAACGGTATGAATGACCGTCAGGCCGAAGCGGTCCAGACGACAGAAGGCCCCTTGTTGATTATGGCGGGGGCTGGTTCAGGAAAGACTCGAGTCCTGACCCACCGCATTGCCTATTTGATTGATGAGAAGATGGTCAATCCTTGGAATATCCTAGCCATTACCTTTACCAATAAGGCGGCGCGGGAGATGAAGGAACGGGCAGCTACACTCAATCCAGCTACTCAAGATTGCTTAATCGCCACCTTCCACTCCATGTGTGTGCGCATTTTGCGACGAGAAGCAGATCATATTGGCTACAACCGCAACTTTACGATCGTTGATCCGGGTGAGCAGCGAACTTTGATGAAACGGATTCTCAAAAATCTCAATCTGGATCCTAAAAAGTGGAATGAGCGCGCCATTCTAGGGACCATTTCCAATGCAAAGAATGACCTGATTGATGAGGTGGCCTATGCAAATATGGCTGGTGATATGTACACAGAGATTGTAGCCAAGTGCTACACGGCCTATCAAAAGGAACTGCGCCAGTCTGAGGCCATGGACTTTGACGATTTGATTATGTTGACTTTGCGCCTTTTTGACCAAAATCCTGATGTCCTGACCTACTACCAGCAACGTTACCAGTATATCCATGTGGACGAGTATCAGGATACCAACCATGCCCAATACCAGCTGGTCAAACTCTTGGCTTCTCGCTTTAAGAATATCTGTGTAGTCGGGGATGCTGACCAGTCTATCTACGGCTGGCGGGGAGCAGATATGCAGAATATCCTGGACTTTGAAAAGGATTATCCAGAAGCCAAAGTTGTTTTGCTTGAAGAAAACTATCGCTCGACTAAGACCATCCTTCAGGCAGCTAATGAAGTCATCCGAAACAATCGCAATCGCCGTCCGAAAAATCTCTGGACTCAAAACGAAGACGGTGAGGAAATTGTCTACTATCGGGCTAATGACGAGCAGGACGAGGCTCTCTTTGTCGCCCGAACTATTGATCAGCTGAGCCGAGAAGGCTACAGTCATAAGGATTTTGCGGTTCTTTACCGAACCAATGCCCAGTCACGGACGGTGGAGGAAGCCCTGCTCAAGGCTAATATTCCCTATACCATGGTCGGTGGCACAAAGTTCTATAGCCGTAAAGAAATCCGCGATGTTATTTCTTACCTCAATCTCATTGCTAATCCTAGCGACAATATCAGCTATGAGCGCGTGGTTAATGAGCCCAAACGTGGTGTCGGACCGGGAACGGTAGACAAGATTCGGAATTTTGCAGCTAGTCAAGAAATCTCTTTGCTGGAGGCATCAGCCAATATCATGCTTTCGCCAGTCAAAGGCAAGGCGGCTCAGGCAGTTTATGAGTTTGCCAATCTGATACTCGACTTGCGGGATCGTTTGGATGACTATAGTGTGACTGAGCTAGTCGAGCTTGTTCTGAAAAAGACAGGTTACTCAGTCGCCTTGGCAGCTCAGGCAACCTTGGAAAGCCAAGCACGGATTGAAAATATTGAAGAATTCCTGTCTGTAACCAAGAACTTTGACGAAAATCCAGACAATCCTACTGATGAGACAGGTCTGGACAAGCTCAGCCGTTTTCTCAATGACTTAGCCTTGATCGCAGACACAGACGACGGAGATCAGGAGAGTTCTGAAGTAACTCTGATGACCCTCCACGCAGCCAAGGGATTGGAATTTCCAGTCGTTTTTCTGGTTGGTATGGAGGAAAATGTCTTCCCTCTGAGCCGAGCATCTGAAGATGAGGATGAGCTGGAAGAGGAGCGCCGTCTGGCCTATGTCGGTATCACCCGAGCAGAAAAAATTCTCTATCTGACCAATGCCAATTCCCGTCTGCTTTATGGTCGTACCAACTACAATCAGCCGACTCGCTTCTTGAGAGAAATCAGTTCAGACTTGCTAAACTATCAGGGACTGGCTCGACCAGCCAACAGCTCCTTTAAGGTTAGTTATACCAACAGCGATACTAGCAAATTCGGTCAGGGCATGAGTCTGGCCCAGGCTCTACAAGAGCGGAAACGTCAGGCAGCACCAAGTTCGATTTCTACAGGCAGCCTGCCTTTTGGCAAGAGCGGTCAGAACCAGCTATCTAAGCCGGAAGTTGCTTGGGCTATTGGAGATATTGCCCACCACAAGAAATGGGGCGATGGGACAGTTTTAGCAGTATCTGGTAACGGCAATAGTCAAGAACTTAAGATCAATTTCCCAGAAGTAGGTCTGAAGAAAGTGCTGGCCAGCATAGCACCGATTGAGAAAAAATCATGATTAGGCGGTCGATTGAAGCCTGGATTTTTCATCCAGAGGAACGAGAAATCTTGCTCTTGAAAGTGGAAGCTGAGAAAGTTTCCTTTTGGCAGCCCATTACTGGTGGGATTGAGAGTGGCGAGAGTCCAGAAGAAGCCTGTCTTCGTGAAATAAAGGAAGAGACAGGCTTGGTCTTAGCTTGTTCAAATCTGACTAGTCTTGGAGATTTTACGGTAAAGATTGATGAAAATCTGACCATCCACAAAAATCTCTTTCTGGTTCTGACAGAGCAGAAGGAAATCCAGATTTCTGATGAGCATGTGGGAGCTCAGTGGGTAGCTTTAGACAAAGTTTCATCGCAGTTGTATTGGCCCAGCAATCAAGCGACTTTTGAGATTATATCTGAGAAGCTATAAGATATAGCTTCTCTTTATTTCTTTTGATAAGGAAATTCTATTAGTCAAGTAGGTCGTTTAGTGGTAGACTTATCACATAACTATAGTGAGGTGACCTTATGACACGTGAATTCAAATTTGAAACTCTGCAGCTTCATGCCGGACAGACAGTTGACCCGACAACTAAGTCGCGGGCTCTGCCTATTTACCAGACAACTTCCTATGTGTTTGACGATACTCAGGAGGGAGAAGATCTTTTTGCCCTGCGCAAGCCGGGCAATATCTACACTCGGATTACCAATCCGACTCTGTCTGCTTTTGAAGAGCGGATTGCGGCTTTGGAGGGTGGAGTTGGAGCTCTAGCGACAGCTTCTGGTATGGCAGCCCTTACCTATACTGTTCTAGCCTTGGCGCATGCTGGCGACCATGTAGTAGCAGCCTCTACCATCTACGGTGGTACCTTTAATCTGCTCAAGGAAACCCTGCCTCGCTATGGCATTACCACGACTTTTGTGGATATTGAAAATCTGGCTGAAGTAGAAGCAGCCATTCAGGACAATACAAAGTTGGTTTTGATTGAGAGTTTGGGCAATCCGCTGATTAATATCCCTGACTTTGATGCTTTGGCAGAGCTGGTTCATGCTCATAAAATTCCGCTGATTTCCGACAATACCTTTGCTACACCATATCTGATCAATGTTTTTTCTCATGGAGTGGACATTGCGGTGCATTCTGCGACCAAGTTTATCGGTGGCCACGGAACCAGCATTGGTGGTGTGATTGTGGACAGCGGTCGTTTCGACTGGGAAGCTTCTGGCAAGTTTCCGCAGTTTGTGGATCCAGACCCGAGCTATCATGATATCAGTTATACGCGCGATGTCGGAGCAGCAGCTTTTGTTACTGCTGTGCGGACCCAGCTCTTGCGCGATACGGGCGCAGCTATGTCTCCCTTTAATGCCTTTCTCTTCCTGCAGGGGTTGGAAACTCTCTCTTTGCGTGTAGAGCGCCATGTGTCCAATGCCGAGAAGATTGTGGAATTCTTAGCAGGGCATCCTAAGGTCGAGCAGGTCAATTATCCCAAGCTTGCTGACAGTCCTTATCATGCTTTGGCTAAAAAATATTTCCCTAAAGGCGTGGGCTCTATCTTCACCTTTAATGTCAAAGGTGGAGAGAAAGAAGCTCGTAAGGTTATTGACAGTCTGGAGATTTTCTCTGACTTGGCAAACGTAGCCGATGCTAAGTCTCTGGTTGTCCATCCAGCTACAACGACTCATGGTCAGATGTCACCAGAGGCTCAGCTAGCAGCAGGCATCACACCAAATCAAATCCGTCTTTCTATCGGCCTTGAAAATGTGGATGACTTGATTGAGGATTTGAGAATCGCCTTAGAATCTATTTAATTTTCAAGGCCTCTAGACCACGTAAATAAGATTAAAACTAGGTTTTTGCCTAGTTTTTTGTTATAATGAGAGATATTAAAAAATAGCAGGTAATCAATATGACAATTTCAGTGATTGTTCCGTGCTTCAATGAAGAAGAGTCTATTCCTTTGTTTCATGAAGCCATGGAAGCGGTGAAATATCAAATCCGTGACCAGTTCGAATATATTTTTGTCAATGACGGATCGACGGATCGGACTTTGGATGTTTTGCGTGAGCTCAGTAGTCGCTGTCCAGATGTTCACTATTTGTCCTTTTCTCGTAATTTCGGGAAAGAAGCAGCCCTCTATGCTGGTCTGCAGGAAGCAAGCGGGGATTTGGTGACAGTCATGGATGTAGATTTGCAGGATCCGCCCGAGCTTCTGATTGAGATGAAGGCAATGCTGGACTCGAATCCTGAGCTGGACTGTGTGGGAACCCGCCGCACTACTCGTGAGGGAGAGCCGCCAATCCGAAGCTTTTTTGCCAATTTGTTCTATAAGCTGATTAACAAGATTAGTCAGGTAGAGATGGTAGATGGTGCGCGTGATTTCCGACTGATGCGACGCCCAATGGTAGACGCTATTCTGGAAGTTTCAGAGTACAATCGTTTCTCCAAGGGGATTTTTGCCTGGGTTGGCTTCAATACCGAGTACTTGGAATATAAAAATGTCGAACGAGTTGCTGGCAAGACCTCTTGGAATTTCTGGTCGCTTTTCAACTATTCTTTGGAAGGTATCGTCAATTTCTCTGATGCGCCGCTCAACATCGCCTTTTTAGGGGGTATCCTGTCTTGGATTTTAGCCTTTATCTTGATGGCGGTAATTATTATCCGTACCTTGGTTTTTGGTGACCCAACATCGGGCTGGCCGTCCCTCATGACCGTTATCCTCCTTCTCGGAGGTTTCCAGCTGTTGACCATCGGCATATTGGGTAAATACATCGGCAAAATCTTTATGGAAACCAAGAAACGACCAATTTATGTGATTAAGGAGAAGAGTAATGCAAAAAGATAACCATAACCATAAATATAAATACATGTTTATTTTTATATTAGTGGCTGTATTTTTTCTGGTGTTCCTGTTAAATCGTTTTACCCTCTATACATCAGATGATTTTACTTATCATTTTTTGTACAGACAACCTTTTCCTGATGGACACGAGCAACCAATTAGAAATATTTTTGATTTATTGTTGTCTCAAATAAATCATTGGAGAGTGTGGAATGGTCGTTTTACAGGACATACGATTGTTCAAGTTTTTATGCAATTTGACAAAATTGTATTTGATGTTATTAACTCCGTAGTATTTGTAACTTTATGTTTATTGCTAGATCATCTTAGCTCTAGATTTTCTACTGGTTCAAAAATAAGATACAAGTCGTTTTATCTCATTGTAATTTTTCTACTTCTATGGTGGTTCTTGCCAGAGATAGGAAAGACAGTCTTGTGGGTATCAGGTTCGGGAAATTACTTGTGGACTGCTGTCTTAGATTTGGTTTGGCTGTCCTTGATATTTAAGCAGAAACGATTCCCTTATTTGCTACTTTTAACGATTCCTTTGGCATTTTTTGTCGGGGCAGGAAATGAGAATACCTCCCCAGCAATTATTATGTTGGTTGGTTTATTTTCCCTTTATGATTGGTTTATAGAAAATAGATTTCCAATTGAGAGAGTTTTAGAAATTGTATTTGCTAGTGGTGGTTTTTTCTTAATGTTATTATCACCAGGTTCTCAAAAAAGAGCAGGGGCAATTTCAGTTTTTGATGGGCTCTATGACAAACTTCATAACCTTTTTCAACTAAGCTGGGGGCGTTACGGGGTTCTATATATCATCCTGTTGTTACTCGTTGTCTATGCTCTGTTTAGAAAGTATCTAAGAAAAGAGCAAATACTTGCTATTAGCTTTATTTTAATGGCTCATTTGGCTTGTATCTATTCATTGGTTGTGAGCAATGAATTGCCAGAACGGATTTTCTTTGGGGCAAGTGTACTTCTTATCTTAGCTCTTCTAATCCCCCTCAAAGTGATTTTTGTTGAAGAGAAAAAGTGGGTGAGGGGGATTGCGGTGTATGCTCTTTTGCCTGTTGTTATTAAATTTGGGATGTCTTACAGTAACGCTCTTAGTGATGTTCACGATACTTACTTAGCTGTTAAGGAACAGTACGAGGAAGTACGCTTGGCAAAAGAAAAAGGTCAAGAGTTTGTCACCTTGAGGCGTTATACAGAACCAAGAACCCTTTTCAATGCTTATAAAGGTACAGCGAATTTAGGTCCATCTAAAGATGATTGGTTTAACCAGTGGATGGCAGCTTATTTCGAAATTGAAGGGATTGAAAGTACTGATTAATTTTGGTTTAAAGCAGATTTTTTCTGCTTTTTTTGGTATAATAAATTCATCGAATATTTATGATCTGAAAGGAAAAACAAATGATTTTAATTACAGGCGCGAATGGACAGCTGGGTACAGAGCTTCGCTATCTTTTGGATGAGCGCAATGAGGAGTATGTGGCTGTTGATGTGGCTGAAATGGATATTACCAATGCCCAAATGGTGGACAAGGTCTTTGCGGAGGTCAAGCCAAGCTTGGTCTATCACTGCGCAGCCTATACGGCTGTTGATGCGGCTGAGGACGAAGGAAAAGAGCTGGACTATGCCATCAATGTGACCGGTACAGAAAATGTGGCAAAAGCTGCAGAAGCACACGGAGCAACCTTGGTCTACATCTCAACAGACTATGTCTTTGACGGTCAAAAGCCTGTCGGTGAGGAATGGGAAGTAGATGACAGGCCGGATCCGCAGACTGAGTATGGCCGTACCAAGCGCATGGGTGAGGAGCTGGTTGAGAAATATTCTAGCCGTTTCTACATTATCCGTACTGCCTGGGTCTTTGGGAACTACGGTAAAAACTTTGTCTTTACCATGCAAAATCTTGCTAAGACACATAAAACTCTGACCGTAGTTAATGACCAGCATGGCCGTCCGACTTGGACTCGTACGCTGGCTGAGTTTATGACTCATCTGGCTGAAAATCAAAAGGAATTTGGTTATTACCATCTGTCTAATGATGCTGCTGAGGACACGACGTGGTATGACTTTGCAGTGGAAATTCTCAAAGACACAGATGTGGAAGTTCAACCAGTTGATTCCAGCAAATTCCCAGCTAAGGCTAAGCGACCTTTCAACTCAACTATGAGTCTGGCCAAGGCCAAGGCTACAGGCTTTGTCATTCCAACTTGGCAGGATGCTTTGAAAGAGTTTTACAAGCAGGATAAAGAACACTGATATCTATCAAAAGGACCTTTGAGTCCTTTTTTGATGGCTATTTAACAGTGGCTTTTCACATTTCATGGAAAGTATAGTATAATAAGAACTAGAACATAATTGGAGAAGATAGAATGTCCCATAAATCAGAAATTTCACTACCGTCAGTTAAGAGCAATTATATATGGAATATGTTAGGGACTATTTCATCTTCATTTATCTCCTTTTTTCTACTACTACTAGCTTCAAGATTATTAAGCTCGCAAGATTCTGATATATTTAGTATCGCGTTTGCTTTAGGACAGCAGTTCTATGTTTTGGGATATTTTCAGATTAGAAATCTGCAGTCTACAGATGTAAAGGAAACGTATAGTTTCGCTTCATACCACAATACTAGGATTTTTACAGTCTTTTTGATGTTGCTTACTTCCCTCTTTTATGTATGCTGGCAAGACTATGACATCTACAAATCAGCTATTATTTTTCTGTTGGTTTTTTACCGAGCTATAGATGCTTATTCGGATGTCTTCCAAGGCTTTTTCCAGCAAAAGAACAGGTCAGATCTAGCTGGAAAAATTCAATTTCACAGAAGCTGGCTTTGTATGCTCGTTTTTGCAGTTGTTTTGCTACTCACAAAATCTTTACTTTTTGCTAGTTTGATTATTGGTTTAGTAAATCTCGTTTTAACTTCGCTCTTAGATATCACTTACTATAGACGTCATTTTCGGAATGAACGTCTTACTCCCTTGCTATTTAAGGATAAAAGCAATGTCTTCTCTATTTTAAAAAACAGTTTTCCTTTGTTTTTAAATGGATTTTTACTTGCTTATATCTATAATGAGCCTAAAATTGTCATTGACCGCTTGTTAACAAGCGGAGTTCTGGTGTCAGGTATGCAAAGGGATTTTAACATTTTATTTATGCCTGTCTTTGTCCTATCCCTTTTATTCTTCGTCCTGAGACCGTTGACTACACAGCTTTCAATTTATTGGAATGAGAAGAAGGAACTACTTTTTTTCAAACAAGTTCGTCTACTGTTTTTGGTTATGCTTGTTTTGGGTTTTATCATTGTTGGCTTAGGTTATTTGATTGGTACAGAAGTGTTAGGTGCTGTTTATGGTATTCAGTTACAAGAATATAAGGTGCCCTTTACAATATTGTTAGTAGGTGGTATTTTAAATGTTTTAGCCTTAGTAGTTGATATCATTATGACCATCTTTAGAAAACAGCATTATCTTATGATAGCCTATTTACTAACATTTGCTGTTTCAAAATTTATTACTTTGCCATTTATCCGCGACCAAAAATTGATGGGAGCTGCTAATTCCTTTTTTATTTCCATGTGTGTTTTTTGTGCAACAAGTCTGATTATTTATGGTATTGCTAAAAATCAGGAAAAAAGAAATAGGATTCTATGAATATCTTATTTACATTAAATGATGCGTTTGTAACGTAAGTTGCAACATGTACCTTATGTAAATCAATACATTGATAATTTTAAAATTAAAGAGTTGCTTTATCAGTATAAGTATTTGCTAAAGTATGCAAAGTATATAGAGAACCGCGTATTTGAATTAACAGGTCTATTAGCCAATTTATTGGGGATAAAATTTTTAATAAAGCTATTTCCTGTTTTATTGAAGTTTTATAAATAGAGTGGATTAGTTATGAAAGGAAAAATATGTCTAAACCAGCTATTTCAGTTATTATTCCAGTTTATAATGCACAAGACGGGATTAAACGCTGTTTAGATTCTCTTTTGAATCAATCATTTAAGAATTTTGAAATCATTCTTCTGAACGATGGTTCAAAAGATAATTCTTTAAATATTTTAAAAGAATATGAATTGAAATATAGTTTTGTAAGAGTAATTGACAAGCAAAATGAAGGAGTTGCAGTAACTAGAAATAAGGGGATTCTTCTAGCTGAGGGGGAATATATTATGTTCATGGATAATGATGATTTTGTTGATAGTGATTACATTGAAACTTTTTATCAGGCTATCCATGAGAAAAATCTAGACATGGTTATTGGTGGGTACAAACGTGTCAATCAGGATAACCAGATTATATTTAGTCAAGATATACAGCAGTCAGAGTGGTCCAAGTATATTATAATGGCTCCTTGGGCCAAAGTTTACCGAACGGAGTTCTTGAAAACGAACAATCTAGAATTTTTTGACTATGGTATAGGAGAAGATATCATTTTTAACCTAGCTGCCTATAAGGCAACAGACAAAATAGGTTTGTTAGATTATAAAGGATATAATTGGTATTACAATAGTCAGAGTATTTCTAACACTTCTCAGAGAGGTTTTTCTCCTAAAATTGATATTTTAGTTCTTTTTTCAAAAATATTAGAGCTGGGTAAGCCATCTGAGCTAGTAGTATACTACTTGAAAAGATATTATGTTTGGTATTTGCTTTTTTCTGGGAGATTCTCATCAGAACAGGAGTTTATTCATCAGTATATTAGGATTAAGGAATGGTTAAAAGAGAATGAACTCATCAGTACTATCTCTCCCTTGTCTAAGAAGGTTCAGGGCGAAAGGTTTCAGACTAAAATTTCACTTATTGTTTTTTTGAGTTTAGAAAAGTTAAGGTTAGTTCCATTATTTGCTAAAATTTATTGTAAAGGGAAGAAAGATAATTGAAAGTTTTAATGATAATTCCTGCTTATAATGAGGAAGAAAGTATTTTAAATACGGTTATGAGCATTGTAGAATATCGGAAGAAAGTTGATTTTGACTTAGACTATGTAGTTATCAATGATGGGTCCGTTGACAGAACTAAGGAGATTTTGGACAGCCATCATCTGAATGCTATTCATTTGGTTATGAATTTAGGGATTGGCGGAGCTGTTCAGACGGGCTATAAGTATGCTCTTGAGAAGAATTATGATGTGGCCGTACAGTTTGATGGAGACGGCCAGCATGATATCGAGTCGCTGGATGCTTTGCTGGAGCCTATTCGTCGTCAACAGGCTGATTTGGTTGTTGGTTCTCGTTTTATCGGTGACAAGTCTTCGGAATTTCAGACGACTTTTATGCGTCGTTTTGGCATTACTATTATCTCAGCCTTTATTAAATTAACAACTGGTAAAAGAATTCTAGATACCACATCAGGCTATCGTTTGGCCAATCGAGACATTATTCGACAATTCGCTGCGCGCTATCCTATCAAGTACCCTGAACCAGAATCAATCGTCCATATCTTGAAGCGGAAATATAAAGTGGTGGAAGCACCAGCCAATATGTTTGAACGTGTAGGAGGAGTCTCTTCGATTACTCCTATTAAGTCCATTCGCTATATGATTGAAGTTTGCTCTTCAATCTTGATTGCTGCTTTTATGAAAGAGAGTGAATAATGTCTATTTTGTCTATTGTCATGCTGGTGGCGTCAGTTTTATTCTTGTATTTTGTCTTTCGGAATATCAATCAAAACAATATTTTATTTGAGCAAGCCTTTATGTGGATTGTTATTGGCTTCGTGCTGATTATTATTTCTGTTTTTGATCGGATTCCAGTTTCTATTGCTAAATTGTTGGGTTTTGAGCTGACATCAAACTTTGTGATGTCTTTGGCTATCTTTTTCCTATTGATTATTGTTTTTTTGCATACTATTGCCATTTCAAAACAAAAGGAACAAATCAAGCAGCTGGTGCAAGAACTGTCCATTATGAAGCAAAAAATGTCTAAGTTAGAGAGTGAAAAAGATGAAAAATAACCATACTTGGGTGATTTGTGCCTATGGCGAAAGTGAATTCTTAGAAGAGTGTATCTTGTCTTTGCAAGCTCAAACCTTGTCATCAAAGATTATCTGTTATAGTTCAACACCGCTGGATTCAATCAAGCAGTTGTGCCAAAAGTACGGTATTCCTTTTTATACGAAAGAAGGCGGCGGTATCGGTAAGGACTGGAACAATGCCCTTTCTTTTGTTGAGACGGCTTATGCTACCATTGCCCACCAGGATGACTTTTATGACCCTGCTTATCTGGAGGCTGTGATGCAGAAAATAGAGCAGTCGAAGGATATTCTCATTGCCTATACAGACTATTTTGAAGAGAAAAATGGAGTCAAAATTCCGGCTAATACCAATCTGAAAATCAAGACTCTCATGCTTAAAACATTGAATCTGATGCCATCCAGTCGTTTTTGGAGAAATCGGGTGCTGGCTTTTGGTAATCCCATTTCCTGTCCAGCTGTGACTTATAACTTAGAGGTATTAAGAGATTTCAGATTTGATGAGGAAATGCGCGTGAGTCTGGATTGGTATGCTTGGTACAAGATTAGTGATTATAAGGGTCGTTTTGCTTATATTTCTGAGAAGCTTATGTGCCACCGGATTCATGGAGAGTCGGAAACAACCAAGACTATTTCAGATAATACGCGGACCAAAGAAGACTTGTTCATGTATCAGCTTTTCTGGCCAAGGTGGGTGGCTAATTTGATAAACAAAGCATATATGAAGAGTCAAGATGCCAACTCAAATTAATATAGTTATTTACAAGGAAAGTATATGAAAGATTTAATATCTGTTGTTGTAACATGCTACAACCATCAAGACTACATTGAACAGTGTTTGCGCAGTATTTTTGAGCAAACCTATCAAAATATTGAGTTGCTGGTATTGGATGATGGTTCCACTGACAAGTCCGCCCAGATTATTCAAGAAACTTTGGCAGATTCCCCTTTCCAGACGAGATTTGAGAGCCATGAAAATATGGGGGTCGTCAAGACAAGAAATAAGGCTTTGCAGCAAATTCAAGGAACTTATTTTATTTTTGTGGATAGTGATGATTTCCTAGATGTTGACTACATTGAGAGCTTCTATATAACCATGCTGCAAGAGGAAGCAGATATTGTCTATGGGGATCTATATGACCCTGATAAAAAAGAAATTTACCTTAAATCACGGCCCTATGACAAGGTAGCTTTCTTAACAGAAAATTTCATTTCCAACTGTTCCCTCATTCGTCGCTCGATTGCTGAGGGTGTTTATTATGATGAAGCACTGAATCGTGAAAAACTGGAAGACTATGATTTTCTTTTAAACTTAATTATCAATCAAGGCGCGAAACCAGTTTATGATGCAAAAACAAAGCTGAATTACCGAGTCTTTGATAAGGAATCAATCTCTAAACGAGATTCTACTCGTTACCATTACGAAATCTATCTGAAAATCCTGCGTAAGTATGTAAAACAGTTGCCTGATGAGATTTATCAAGCTTTGTCTGCAAATATCTACACTCTAGATGGCAGACTGGATGATTTGATTCAGCATATGAATCAGGTATCCGACTATGTCCAAGATTTGAGAGAGAATTGGGAGTACGATAGTAAACTGATTTATCAATATCAGGATGACATTGACGAATTACGTAACTCACTCTCATATCGTGTTGGGAATGCTATCGTCACTCCAATTAAGCAAGTGGGTCAGATTGTCAAAAATCCGCGGAATATCCGAACTGTCCTATCTCAAATGAAGCGTCAGTGCATTACCATAAAAAGAAATATCAAATCGCCAAAAACCTATTATTATCGAGTTTTACGGAATTCTCAGCGAAAGCAATTTCAACAAGTGACTGGCAAGAAGTGCCTAATCTACGTCATTTTTGAGGCAGAAGAGAATCTTCAGCGCTACAAGGTTCTATTTTTAGAGAAATTAGCAGCTTTGGTAGATGAAACGTTGATTGTGGTAAATGGAGGATTGAAGCAAGAGGATTTATCTGTCTTGGAACAATATGGGCAAGTTCTGGTAAGGGATAATAATGGTTACGATGCTGCAGCATTTAGGGAAGGTATTTTAACCATTGGTAAGGAAAAGCTGCAAACTTCTTCTCAACTCTTGCTAGTCAATGATACAAATATTGGTCCAATGCGAGATTTGAATGAGGTCTTCCAAACAATGGCGGAGAGAAACCTTGATTTCTGGGGAATTTCCTTTGGTGAAGTACAAGAAGATGCCACGAATTTCAATCAATACGGCTATATCCCAGAGCATTTACAATCTTATTTTCTTGTCATTGAGCCTTTATTGCTTCGGTCAGAGGAGTTTTTCGACTATTGGAATAACCTAACCGATACGGATTCGCGTGATAAGGCTATTGGAAAACACGAAACAACTTTTACTAAGTATTTTGCAGATTTGGGTTATCGATATGATGCTTTGGTGTCTGAAAACAAAGACAGTGCTATGTATATTCATCCTTTGAGAATGCTTAGGGCTGGTAGTCCTTTGGTTAAATACACCTCCTTACAAAATTATAATGCGCAACAATTCCGTTGGCAGGGACTGGAAAGACGAACAGAAATACCTGATTTGCTCAATTATGTACAAATGGAAACAGATTATCCAGTTGAAATATTGGAAAACATTGTACAAAAATTCAAATCAATATCCAGAGAACAATATATCTTGATTATAGATGGGGTTGAAAATATCATTCCGCAATGTACACGCTACCGAGTGCTGAACAAAGCAGAACAGTTGCGAAAAAACGGCTTCACGGTCAAAGTAGTAAATGTATCAGAATTTGAGATTTCTCAGGCTCGATATGCAAGTCATATTATCATCTATCGGGCTCCATGGTCTTATCAACTTCAATTCTTGTGTGATACAGCTAAAAGAGATAAAAAACCAGTTTATTTTGACATTGATGATTTGGTTTTTGATACAGTTTATACAGATCAGCTGAGCTATACTCAAGGCTTGTCAGAGAAGGACAAGGGCAACTATGATGCTGGTGTCAAAAATTATGGCAAGATGTTAGCTGCCTGTGATGGAGCGATTACTTCGACTTTCCAACTGAAGGAAGAGCTGCTCAAATATAAAGATAAGGTGTTGCTGAACAGAAACCGAGCTTCCAGTGACTTGATTGAAATCAGTTCTCACTTTATCAAAGATTATAGTCAGCAGGATTCAAAAGTCAAGATTGGCTATTTTTCAGGTTCAATCAGTCATAATGAAAATTTTGAATTGATAAAGCCAGCTATCCAGTCCTTGCTTGCAATCTACAAGAATATGGAGCTTCATATCGTCGGCCATTTAGATATTCCAGAGGATATGAAGCCTTACCAACAGCAGATTGTTGTACATGACTATGTTGACTGGAAGGATTTACCTCAGCTGATCAGTCAGGTGGATATCAATCTAGCACCGCTAGTTGACTCGGTCTTTAATCGGGCTAAGTCTGAAATCAAATGGATGGAGGCTGCCTTAGTAAAAGTTCCTACAGTTGCTAGTCATATTGGAGCCTTCTCTGATATGGTAAAAGATGGGGAGACTGGACTTTTAGCTAAAGACGGAGAGTGGAAAGAAAAATTAGAGAGTTTGATTCTTTCGTCTGACCTACGTCAGGAATTAGCAGAAAATGCCTATGATTTTGTTCTTGAAAACTGCAGTTTAGATAGTAAAGATGAAATGGTGAATGATTTTGAAAAGAAGTAAGACGATGAAAATAGAAAATATCTTTTTGGTCTTGGCGACGGTCTTTGTCATGACATTTATGGTAGTTCAACCGATCAACCGTGTTCCAGATGAAACGAATCACGCCCGCATGACTTGGGAGATTTTCCATAAGCCGACAGAGAAAACCTACAAGTGGATGGAAAATATCTCTTCGGAACCGAATGTTTCCCCAGCAGAGTATAAGAAGCTTTTTACGGAAAAATTGGATTTATCTCAGGAAGAGTCTACTTTGGGGATTAATCTCAAGACTCTTTCCTTTTTACCGCAGCTCATTGGCATGACCTTGGGATCGTTTATCTATCCATCAGTGGGAGTTATTATCATGATGGGGCGATTTTTTAACGGCCTAGCCTATATTTTAGGTGTTTACTTCCTGATTAAGTATTTTAAGTATGGCAAGAAAGCTCTCTTTTTCATTTCGCTTCTGCCAATTATGGTTCAGCAGGCAGCTTCTCTTTCCTATGATGTAATGAACTATTTGGAGATTATGCTGGTCATTGGTTTTTTCACTAATATTGCTTCCAGCAAGAAATTTAACAATAAGAATTTTATCCAGCTTTTGGTCATATCCGTCGGACTCTTTGCAACCAAACTGAACAATGTCTTATTGCTAGGCTTACTACCTTTCATTGATTTTGAAATTGAAGGATTCTTAGCTGTTTTGAACAAGCCTTTTCTTGCGACCAAGGCATTTATCGGTCGTCATCGCTATGTTTTTTACAGTTTGGCTTTTGTTGCTGTTTTCTTAGCCTTGCATTTGCTTTTTCGTCATCAAGGAGGGCTCTTCCACTACAGTAGGGTTCTGCTTAACACCTTGTTTAAACAGCGCATGAACGGTGACCTCAATACCATATTGACCATTGGTCTCTTTGGATTTTTGGGTATTTTCACCATTCAGTTGCCCCTGTGGCTAATATTTCTTGATGTATCGGTACTGACTATCATTTTTTTGCAGTCTAAGAAGGATTTTATGACGAAATCTTATGCAACTGTCTCCGCTTATCTTTTCCTTTTGCAGGTCATTGCCGTTGTCACTATCATGTATCTAGAGTGGACTCCAATTGTTTTAGGAAAAGGTGCTCAGATATCCGTTGGAACTCAGGGCCGCTATTTCACGCCTTTCCTAATTCTCTTCTTACCCGTACTTGCGAATATGGGCAAGCTGGAGATTCAGGAGCGGACAGTTAAAAACTTGCTCATAGGCACTTTGTCAGCTAACTTTTTAATTTCAATCTATTTAATGATTCCATTCTATTGGAATTGGTAAGGATAAGCTATGAAGAAAAACATTTTATTCATTTCGCCGACTGGAACCTTGGATAATGGGGCAGAGATTTCTATTTTCCATCTGATGAAGTATTTGGTTCAAGATGGCTACGACGTTATCAATGCGATACCAGATTATCATGTCCAAGTCCAGCAAGACTATATTTCTACTCTTGCAAAAGAAGGGGTTAGAACCATTGCTCTGCCATCGGTTAAATGGTGGTGGGAGGATGCACCAGGTGGTCTTCCTGGAACTCATGAAGAGAGGGTAAACTCTTACCAAGAAAATATTGCTGCGCTGAGAAAGTTAATGGTAGATAGCCATATTGACTTGGTCATTACAAATACAGTTAATATGTTTCAAGGAGCAGTAGCAGCAGCTTGTGAGGATATTCCGCATTTTTGGCTGATTCATGAATTTCCTGAGGGAGAATTTGGTTATTATAAAGAGAAAATTGGTGTTATAGACTCTTTAGCAGATGAGATATTCACTGTTACAGGAAACCTTCAAAAATCGCTATCTTTTCTCTTGCCTCAGCGTGAAATTAAATCGTTTATTTCGCATAATGAAGTCGTATCAATAAAACTAAAACAAGGAAGCAAGAAAAGATTTGTTTCTGTTGGTCGAGTAAATGATAATAAAAATCAGATTGAACTGATTCAAGCTTATCAAAATTTAGAAAATGCTTCGGATTATGAGCTTGTATTTATTGGTGGTTGGGATGAAACTTATAAAAAGAAATGTGATGATTATATCCAAGAGAACCGATTAACCAATATTTTCTTTTTGGGGCACAAAGATAATCCTTGGGAAGAGTTAACATCAGAAGATATCTGTGTTTTTACTTCCAAAATTGAAACTTTTGGTTTAGTATACATAGAGGCTATTTTAAATGGGATTCCAACGATTATATCAGATAATCAAGGATATATGACAGCCTACAATTTATTTGAAGTCGGTACTATTTACCAATTAGGAAATATTGAACAGTTAACGGGTATTTTGCAAGATTCTATAAGAAACTTCTCACAGCAAAAAGACTTTGTTGTAAAACAAAGAGAGAGGATTCAAAATGTTTATCGAATAGAAAACAACTATGCTGAGTTGCTAAGTGCAATAACAGAGGATAATGTGAGAAATAAGAAAATATTGTATTATTTTAATAGTCTATTTGAATTCAAAAAAGTATCTGAAAGAAAAATTACCCATCTATTTAAAAAAATTATAAGAAGAATTATAAAATAGTGAATATTATTAAGAAACAGTAAATGGTAAAAAGAAATAGCATTTACTGTTTCTTTCTTTGCAACACAAATCACCAAGAAAATGATATAATAGACTAGATTGTAAATCTTTGAATAGAGGAAAAGCATGAGACATGTCTTCATCATTGGGAGTCGCGGACTTCCTGCTAAATATGGCGGATTTGAAACTTTTGTTGAAAAATTAGTAGAAAATAAGGTTTCTTCCCAAATCCAGTATCATGTAGCTTGTTTGTCAGATGATGAAGCTTTTCATCATTTTGATTACAAGGGAGTGGATTGCTTCACCATTAAGGCTCCTAAGTTGGGGCCAGCTCGGGTGATTGCTTATGATATGATGGCCATCAATTATTCTTTAAAGCTAGTGCAAGAGCAGCAGATTGAGCGTCCAATTTTTTATATTTTAGGCAATACGATTGGAGCCTTTGTGGCACCTTTTGCACATAAAATTCATAAAGCAGGCGGAACTTTCTTTATCAATCCAGATGGTCTGGAATGGAAGCGGGCTAAGTGGCCTAAGCCGGTTCAAGCCTATCTTAAATATTCTGAGAAGGTTATGACCAAGCATGCTGATCTGGTCATTGCGGACAACCAAGGCATTGAAAGCTATATAAAACAGTCCTATCCTTGGTCTAAGACGGCTTTCATTGCTTATGGGACAGACCTCCAGCTATCTTCTCTTGACTCTCAGGATGCTCGAGTGCGTGATTTTTTTGAGAAATGGCAGAGCAGAGAAAAGGAATATTATTTGATTGTTGGACGTTTTGTACCAGAAAACAACTACGAGACCATCATTCGGGAATTTATGAAATCCAATACTCAACGTGACTTGCTGATTATCTGCAATCATGAGGGAAATCCTTATTATGAAGAGCTTAAGCAAAAAACGGGTTTTGATAAGGATTCTCGGATTAAGTTTGTCGGGACTGTTTATGATCAGGAACTGCTCAAATATATCCGCAATCAAGCCTTTGCCTATTTACATGGACACGAAGTCGGTGGAACTAATCCCGGGCTTCTGGAAGCTCTGGCTCAGACTGATGCTAATTTGGTTTTGGACGTGGACTTCAACCATCAAGTAGCCCAAGAAACAGCTTTGTATTGGCAAAAAGAAGAGGGGCAGTTGGCCCAGCTGATTGACCGAGTAGATGCTCAAACAGCCTTTTCTGAGCTAGGTCAGGCGGCCAAAGAAAATATGAAAGAAAACTACACATGGGAAAAAATTGTAGGTGAATACGAGGAGCTATTTTTATCATGAAAGTGACTATTCTGCTGTCTACCTATAATGGTGAGCAGTTTTTGGCAGAACAGATCGAAAGTATTCAAGCTCAAACTTATAGGGATTGGCAGCTCTTGATTCGAGATGACGGATCTAGCGATAGGACGCGAGCGATTATTGAGGATTTTTGTCGCCAAGATAGCCGGATCTCCTTTATCAATCCAGAACATCATGAAAATTTGGGTGTCATTAAGAGTTTTCATAGCTTGCTTAAATATCAGGATTCGGATTTTTACTTTTTTAGTGATCAGGATGATGTCTGGTTGCCAGATAAGTTGGCGATTCAGTTAGCAGCAGCAGAGAAATACGATGCTTCCTTACCTTTGTTGGTCTATACGGATCTAAAAGTGGTGGATCAGGAGCTAAATATTGTTCACGAAAGTATGATTCGGACGCAGTCTGACCATGCCAATACAAAATTAATTCAGGAACTGACGGAAAATACGGTGACAGGTGGCGTTTCGATGATCAACCGAGCTCTGGCTGATTTGTGGACAGGGCAGGAGGAGCATGAACTGCTTATGCACGATTGGTATCTGGGCTTATTGGCTTCGGCCTTTGGGAAACTTGTTTATCTGGATCAGCCAGGTGAACTCTACCGCCAGCATTCGAATAATGTGTTAGGAGCCCGGACTTTACGCAAGCGGATGAGGAACTGGATTCATCCTAGCCGTCTATTTGCTAAATATTGGAAATTAATAAAAGACAGTCAGACTCAGGCCCGCAACCTTCTCAGCCAGCCTCTGACAACTGAAAATAGAGAAATTATTGAAAATTTTGTGACAATCATGGAAGCTCCTTTTGCAGAGCGACTGCGACGGATTCGAAAGTATGGCTACAGAAAAAATCGTGCCTTTCATACTTTAGTTTTCACGACACTCATTCTCACAAAATTTGCTTATAAGGAGTAATATGCATGCTAGATTATTTTAGCCAAAAAAACTGGATTCTCTTGAGAGAATTGGTTAAAACAGACTTCAAATTGCGTTATCAAGGCAGTTTCATTGGGCATTTGTGGTCGATTTTAAAACCCTTAATGCTTTTTACCATTATGTATCTTGTTTTTGTTCGTTTCCTGCGTTTTGATGATGGAACGCCTCATTATGCAGTATCGCTTCTCTTAGGGATGGTGACGTGGAATTTTTTCTCAGAAGCAACCAATATGGGCATGATGTCCATTGTTGCGCGAGGGGACTTACTGCGAAAACTGAATTTTTCTAAATCAATTATCGTTTTTTCGGCTATTACTGGTGCAGCGATTAACTATGCGATCAATTTGTTGGTTGTTTTTGCTTTTGCTCTGATTAATGGCGTATCAATTACCCTAGGGTGGCTAGTTATTATCCCGCTTTTTTTGGAATTAGTTTTGATTTCAGCTGGTTTTGCCTTTATGTTGGCGACACTTTTTGTCAAATATCGTGATATTGGGCCCATTTGGGAAGTAGTGCTACAGGCAGGCTTGTATGCGACACCAATCATTTATTCACTGACTTTTATTCTGAAGGGTGGGCATGTTTTGGTCGCTAAGCTGGTGATGCTTAATCCAATGGCTCAGATTATTCAAGATCTTCGTCATTTTATCGTTTTCTCAGGCAGTACTCGGGGCTGGGATTTGATGGACCATTACTGGATTGCGCTGATTCCTTATCTATTGCCAGTAGTGATATTTGGGCTTGGATATTATATCTTTAATAAAAATGCTAAGAGATTTGCGGAGATTCTATAATGTCAAATAATATTGCGGTAAAAGTTGACCATGTCAGTAAGTTTTTTAAACTGCCAACAGAGTCAACACAAAGTTTAAGAACGAGCCTAGTCAACCGTTTTCGAGGTATCAAGGGTTACAAAGAGCAGAACGTTCTTAAGGATATTTCCTTTGAAGTGGAAAAGGGAGATTTTTATGGAATTGTTGGCCGTAATGGTTCTGGCAAATCAACTCTTCTGAAAATCATTTCAGAGATTTATATTCCCGAAAAGGGAACAGTTACCATTGATGGTAAGTTAGTTTCCTTTATCGAGCTAGGTGTCGGCTTCAATCCAGAGCTGACCGGCCGCGAAAATGTCTATATGAATGGCGCCATGCTAGGCTTCTCAACTGAAGAAGTAGATGCTATGTATGACGACATCGTTGAATTTGCTGAGCTGGGTGAGTTTATGAATCAAAAACTCAAAAATTATTCTAGCGGGATGCAGGTTCGTTTAGCCTTTTCAGTTGCTATCAAGGCTCAAGGGGACATTCTGATTTTGGATGAGGTTCTGGCTGTGGGGGACGAAGCCTTTCAGCGCAAATGTAATGATTATTTCATGGAACGGAAGCATTCGGGAAAGACAACTATTTTAGTAACTCACGACATGAATGCTGTTAAAAAGTATTGTAATAAAGCTGTTTTGATTGAAAATGGCTTAGTCAAAGTTGTCGGAAATCCAGATGATGTAGCCAACCAATACAGTTTAGATAATGCAACTGACACCAAAGCCATGAACGAAGATTATGTCGCTGAAAAGGAATCTGAGGCAGTTTCTGATTTAGAGGTTCGTCTACTAAGCTCTCCTCAGACAGCACCAAATCAAGAAATTGAATTTGAAATTAGCTATCAAGTCAATCAGGATATGCCAACCTACATAGCCTTTTCACTGACTGATATCGACCGAACCATTTGGTTGTATAATGATAATTCAATGGATAATTTGACAGAAGGAACAGGAAAGAAGACACTTAAATACAAATGCCATCTTTCTCAAATCAATCATGCAAAATTGAAATTGCAAGTTTCTGTGCGTGATGAAGAGAATCAGATTTTAGCCTTTGCAGATTCTAAGAATTCTCCAGTCCTTATTATCAGCCGACGGGATCTTAAAGATGACGATATCTCTGCAAAAGACTCAGCAACGGGATTGATTCAGCGTAATGGGGTCTGGGAAATCTCTCAATAAAATTATAAGGTGTTTTCATGGAACGAATATTACTCTATGTTCATTTTAATAAATATAAGCGCGTGAGTAATCATGTCTTCTACCAATTAGAACAGCTCAAACCCCTGTTTTCCAAAATCCTTTTTATTTCAAATAGTTATATCGAAGAAGCAATTAAGAAAAAGTTGCACGACGAATTTGGGATAAGCAATGTGTTGGAGCGGGATAATCAAGGTTATGATTTTGCAGCTTGGCGGGATGGAATGAGCGCCATAGGTTTTGAGGAGCTCAAAACCTACGACTCTCTGACTTTGATGAATGATACTTGTTTTGGTCCACTCTGGGATTTGGAGCCTATTTATAAGAGGTTTGAGGACGATACCCAGGTTGATTTTTGGGGTATGACCAACTTTCGAAAAACAAAGTATTTTGAAGAACATCTTCAGAGTTACTTTGTTACCTTTAAGCAGCAGATATTGAGGGCAATTTCTTTTCAAGAATTTTGGGAACAGGTAAAAGATTTTACTGATGTTCAAGATGTGATTGACCACTACGAGACGAAGTTCACCCAATATTTTACAGAGGCAGGTTTTAGCTATCAAGCTTTATTTGATACTCGTATAGAAGAGGCAACAGATTTAATCCATCCAGATTTTACTTATTATAAGCCTTTTACTATTCTTGAGAAAAAGGTTCCTTTTTTGAAAGTGAAAGCGATCAGTGGCAACTCTTTTTCTGCGAGGTATCTGCTGGAAGAAATCAAAGAGAGAACTTCTTATCCTGTTTCTTTAATTTCTGAGCATATATTTGAATATGTTGGTCCAGATGTACCCTGCCTTTTGCAGGATAAGCAGCTTTCGATAAATGATAAGAATGACTCGCCAGAAAAGCCGGTAGTGCTTCATATTCATGTTACAGACCTTCAAATCTTTGACCAATTTAAAGAAAAATGGGAAGTCCTTCCTCTACAATACCAATTTGTGGTGACGACAGCTGACGAAGAAATATTTTCTCAGCTTTTAGAAATCATATCAGACCGCTATCAGGTTCTTTTTGGAAAAGAAGAAAATCCGATTCGGGCGATGCTTGAACAGAGTGAGTTGTTGCAGCAATTTGCTTTCGTTGGGCATATTTCTACTGTAAATTTAGTAGATAGAATACCTCAACTTAATAGTGCGATGCGTAGAGAACTGATGGAGATGATGTTTGAAAATGCCAATGCTAGTATTAAAGCATTGGAACGAGATGGTAAGCTTGGTCTCGTTATAACAGATCTACCAAGTTTAGTCAGATATGGCTTGTTTGAGCAAAAAACATATCGGAAAGAAATGGCTGCAATTTGGCAGGAGCTCCATTGCCAGAAAACTTTTGATTTTGAACAATATCCTGTTTTTACCAGAGTGTATGGTGGCTTCCTTTGGTTTAAGCCTTCTGCTCTGATTAGACTTTTTCAAAACGACTACCAGTTATCAGCTCAAACTGAACCTCAAGTTTTAGAAAATTTGTTAGTTTATTTGGCTTGGGAACAGGACTATGATTTTAAAATCATGTCTGGACCCCCATTGCCTTCTGTATTAGATTTACAAAGAGAAACAGAGCGATTAAACCAGCATAAAGGAAAACTGGCTCATAAGAGCCTAGCAAAAAAAGTTAGAAAGTATATATCGAACCTTTTAAAAAGTTAGATAATAGTTTCTGTAGAAAGAATAATGAAATTTTTAGTCAATTATTATAAGCAAATTTCCCATTTGCTTATCAGTTTTTTAGTTTTAGATACCATAGCTGTTGCGACGTTATTCTTATTTCAAGTAAATAAGGGTTTAGATAATTATGCCAGCCTCGGTTTGGTTTTTCTCGTTTTAATAGCGGTTTTATTTGGTGTAGGTCAGATTGTTGCCCAACTGCTAAATCGAAAATTATTGGTCTGGTCTCTTCTCGTTTATGGAATCTACGCCTTGTTTTCTTATTTGCTGACGGTGACGCAGCATGTGAATGATTTTGATTTTAAAGCAGAGAATATTTTCAGTAATCACTTTGTAGAAGTTAACGGTTTACCTTACTTGCTGCTAATATTTTTATTTGCTTATCTCATAAAACGCTTTTCTTCTCTACAAAAATATCATTCCCGAAGCTTTTTGACTGTTGATGAATTCAATAGCGGTTTTCTAGAGACACTGTTCTTGTCCCAATCTTTTCTTCTCTTATCGCTAACAGATAGTAAGGTGACCGCTATTTTTCAGCAACAGAGTTTGTTAATGGATTATCTTTCAGATAGCGGCTTTGAAATTTCTCAAGATTCTATTTTTAAGTTAATTGGTTTTATTATTTTACTCTTTTTCTTATTTTCAATTCCTAGTTTTTTAGCGGTAAAGGGGTTGATAGATATTTCGAGAAATAAAGGAAGCCTTTCAGTTGCAGTCTTATGCAGTGCAGCTTTTTCTGCCATCTTCAACTATACTATTCAAAATAGTATTCGAGCGGATGTTTCTGTTTTAGAACTTCATTTATTTACTGGGGCAAGTCTCTTTCAGATAGCAGTCTTTTTTGCACTATTTATTTTTATCTATCTTGCTTTTAATCAAATTTTTCTACCCACAATTATTATATTGGTGATAGGTGTTAGTTCAACAATTGCCAGCAGCTTGAAATTTCAATATCGACAAGAACCAATTCTACCAAGTGATATTACTTGGTTAAAAGATCCGAAACTCTTATTTGATTTTCTTGGCGGTAATTATGGAATCTATGCAATTGCTAGTGTGGTAGCTATTGGTCTTTTCTATTGGTTTTTCCGTAGGAAAATTTTACCTGGAAAAATAATCGTCATGGTAAAAATTCAACTTATTTCATTGATTTTTCCTATTATTTTTTTCTTAGGTGTTTTACAGATATTCTCTTCGAAAGAGAATGGCAAAGTTGCCGATAATATTCCAGTTTTATCTATTTTGAATAATTACCATGATTTGACTTGGTTTGGTAATACAGTTAATTCGCAAATGCGGTCGGTTTCTTTTGTTTGGTTTACTCAATTATCTGATAAGCCTATGATTCAGCCAACGGGATATTCTAAAGAAAAAATTCAAGAATTAGAAAAGAAATATGGAGCACTAGCTGATTCTATCAATCAGGAACGTAAGCAGAAAATAGAAGAACAGACAGTCATTTATGTTCTTAGTGAGAGCTTTTCTGATCCAGCACGGATTTCTGGTGTATCTATGTCACAGAATCCGATTCCAAATATTCAGGAAATCATGTCTAAGACTACCAGTGGGTTGATGCAATCAGATGGCTATGGTGGTGGAACTGCGAATATGGAGTTCCAAACGTTGACCGGTTTACCGTTTTATAACCTATCACCCTCTGTCTCTGTCATTTATACAGAAGTTGTACCGAAGATGAACAAGCTTCCGGCAATCAGTGATTCCTATTCTTCTCAAAATCGTACAGTGATTCATTTAGCTTCACCAAGTAATTATTCCAGAAATATCATATACAAAGATCTGGGATATGATACCTTTATTCATTATGGAACTCAAGGGTTACAGGGAGATCATATTGGTGGAAACTATAGTGATAAAACGACCTATAATCAAGTTCTAGACCGTCTAAAAACAGACCAAAGTCAATTTTTCTCAGTTATGACGATGCAAAACCACATGCCTTGGACGGAAGTTAATCCGATTTACATGTCTGCTAGTTACTCAGGTTTCACGGAGGCAGGAAATAAATCCTTATCCAGCTATGTAAGGATGCTCTACCACACAGACAATGCGACTAAGGAGTTTCTAGATAAGCTTTCTAAAATTGATAAAAAGATAACAGTAGTCTTTTATGGTGATCACTTGCCAGGTCTATATCCTCAATCAGCTTTTAAGGATCATCCTGAAAATCAATATTTGACAGATTATTTTATCTGGAGCAATTATGAGACACCTAAGTTGAACTATCCTTTGGTCAATTCTAGTGATTTTTCAGCCTTGCTACTTGAGCAGACCAATTCGAAAGTATCTCCTTACTACGCTTTATTGACAGAGGTTCTCCATAAGGCTAGTGTGGACAAGAAGGCACTGGATTCATCAGCTCAGGAAATTGCAGATGATTTGAAATTGATCGAATATGATATGGTTGGTGGCAAAGGGTATCTTTCGAAGGATTTCTTTGCTATACCAGCAAAATAAAAAATAGAATAGGTTTACCAATTCTATTTTTTATTATTTTATGCTAAACTAGTAGTAAGGGGGGTGAAGATATGATAAAGATTTTTGGGAAAGTACGCTATCATTGGCAACCAGAAATGTCGGTGTTGGTGATTTATTGGTCTTTGTCAGTCATTCCGATTTTTATAGGACTGGCCTTGATGTACGAAAGCTCCAGTGTTCCGACTCTTGTTCTCTTTTCATTCTTTTTGTTTATGGTCTTACTGGCTATCGGTGTGCATAGATATTTCACGATTTATGATGACGGTATTTTGCGCATTATTACGGCAAATCCTTTCACGCCAATCAAGATTGATATTTCAACGATTGAGAAGCTAGAAGTAACAAAAACGTCTATCACCCTTCATTTTACAGGGAAGAGTCGTAGCAGGACCTTCTGTATGCGGAAGTGGCCAAAAAAATATTTTGTCAACGCCCTAGCTTTAAATGAACATTTTAAAGGCGAAGTGGAATTGGTAGACAATCTGACTCTTCTAGATTATTTTGAGGTCTACTATGGTGACCAATCTAAGAAAAATTAGTCTTTTAGTAAAGCTCGGGTTGGACAGTTTTTAATAGCCTCGAGAATTTCAGGCTGACTCTCAACCTCTTTTTCTAAGAGCTGGTCGTCTTGATAAAATTTGACAATGCCATTATCGTGATAATCAAAGAGATCTGAGTAGGTCTGGCAGAGTCCGCAAGCAATGCAACGTTCGGGAATGAGTGTAACTTTCATACTCATATTGTAATAAGATTTTTAGAAAAACTCAAGGAGGAAGTCATGGAAAAAGAACCATGGGAAGCAGATGTATATGATAATGGAGCAGAGAAATTGAATCGCAGAAAGAAAAGTCAGGCGAGTAAAGTTGATCGCTGGCTGACCATATTAGCAGCTATTTTTCTAGTGATGGTCATTGCTATGGCACTATTTTTCGCCTACCTCTCTACTGGTGGAAGTAATAAAAAGACCGTTATGGATGGATTTTATGGTACTTCTAATGCAGCTGCATCTTCAAGTAGCAGTGCGGAACAACCAGCTCCATCAGAGCAACCAAGTGAATCAGAAGAAAAGCCAACTCAGTCTTCAGAAGGTACTTTGACTGTTCAGCCTGGTGAAGGAGAAGCTGCGATTGCAGCGCGTGCAGGTATCTCTATTGCAAAATTAGAGCAGCTAAATCCATCGCACATGTCCACTGGTTCTTGGTATGCCAATCCAGGTGATATTGTTAAGATTCAGTAGGAGCGGGTTATGAAACAGATTCAGATTGCGATTGATGGACCTGCTTCCAGTGGAAAATCCACCGTTGCAAAGATTATTGCCAAAGATTTTAATTATACCTATTTGGATACGGGTGCCATGTACCGTGCAGCCACTTACCTAGCTTTACAAAATCATTTGACTGAAAATGATGTAGATGAGATTGTAGCCTTGCTCGAGACTTATTCGATTAGTTTTGGTCGTTCTGAAAATGGTGAGCAGCTAGTGTTTGTAGGAGATGTTGATGTCACTCATCCGATTCGAGAAAATGAAGTGACCAACAATGTTTCTTGGGTTGCTGCTGTTCCACAGGTTCGGGAAAAATTAGTGACCCTCCAGCAGTTGATTGCCGCACAAGGCGGTATCGTTATGGATGGACGAGATATTGGAACAGTCGTCTTACCAGATGCAGAATTGAAAATTTTTCTAGTTGCTTCAGTTGACGAAAGAGCAGAACGCCGCTACAAAGAGAATCTCGAAAAGGGGATTCCAGCTGATTTGGAAACTCTCAAAAAGGAAATAGCGGAGCGGGACTACAAGGATAGTCATCGTGAAGTATCACCTTTGAAACCAGCGGCTGACTCCATTCATTTTGATACGACAGGTATTGGAATTGCAGAAGTTGTCAAATTTATTGAAGAAAAAGCAAAAAAAATTATTGACAAATAAAAAGAAACTTGATATGATAGTGGAGTTGAGAAAAGCAGAAGTGAGAACTTCTCGCCTTGCGACTAACGTTGTCTGGCTCTACAGGATTCAGTTTCAGTAATGAAATACTATCATGTAGTGCGGGTTTGCGTTAGCAGGTCCGCACTTGTTTTTCTCGAAAAATAAAAAAAGAGGTGAAAACCATAGCAAAACAAGACTTATTCATCAATGATGAAATTCGTGTGCGTGAAGTTCGGTTGATCGGTCTTGACGGCGAACAATTAGGTATTAAACCGCTTAGCGAAGCGCAATCTCTTGCGGATGAAGCGAATGTTGATTTAGTCCTGATTCAGCCACAAGCTAAACCACCTGTTGCGAAAATTATGGACTATGGCAAGTTCAAGTTTGAGTACCAGAAAAAGCAGAAAGAACAACGTAAAAAACAAAGCGTTGTCACTGTGAAAGAAGTACGTCTCAGTCCTACCATTGATAAAGGGGACTTTGATACAAAACTTCGTAACGCACGCAAGTTCCTTGAAAAAGGAAATAAAGTTAAGGTATCCATTCGCTTTAAAGGCCGGATGATTACCCACAAAGAAATCGGGGCTAAGGTCTTGGCAGACTTTGCTGAAGCGACTCAAGATGTTGCAATCATTGAGCAAAAGCCTAAGATGGATGGACGTCAAATGTTCATGCAAATGGCACCGATTAGTGACAAAAAATAAACTGTCAAAAAGTTAGAAAAAGGAGATTTTATCATGCCAAAACAAAAAACACACCGCGCATCAGCTAAACGTTTCAAACGTACAGGTTCTGGTGGCTTGAAGCGTTTCCGTGCTTACACTTCTCACCGTTTCCACGGAAAAACTAAGAAACAACGTCGTCATCTTCGTAAAGCATCAATGGTTTCTGCAGGAGATTTCAAACGTATCAAAGCAATGCTTACAGGTCTTAAATAAGAGATTTTGTAACAATTATCTAGGAAATATTTGGAGGAAATAAAACATGGCACGTGTTAAAGGTGGCGTTGTATCACGCAAACGTCGTAAACGTATTTTAAAATTAGCTAAAGGTTACTATGGAGCAAAACACATCTTGTTCCGTACTGCAAAAGAGCAAGTAATGAACTCTTACTACTATGCATACCGTGACCGTCGTCAGAAAAAACGTGACTTCCGCAAATTGTGGATCACTCGTATCAATGCGGCAGCTCGTTTGAACGGACTTTCATACTCACAATTGATGCATGGTTTGAAATTGGCTGAGATCGAAGTGAACCGTAAAATGCTTGCTGATTTGGCTGTTAATGATGCAGCAGCTTTCACAGCTCTTGCAGATGCAGCTAAGGCTAAACTTGCTAAATAAGAATACAAAAAGTTGAAACATCGTTTCAACTTTTTTCTTTTCAGGATGACAATCGCTAAGTGTTTTAGTATAATATAGTGAGAATGGATGGAGGACTGAATGATGATGTCAAATCGGCTAGCTTGGGATGAATACTTTGCAGCACAGGCACTTTTGATTGCCAATCGTTCGACCTGTAAGCGCGCCAAGGTCGGAGCGGTCTTAGTCAAGGATAATAAAGTCATATCGACCGGCTACAATGGCTCTGTTTCAGGAACGGAACACTGTATTGATCATGAGTGTTTGGTTATTGATGGTCACTGCGTTCGGACCTTGCATGCAGAGGTCAATGCTATCTTGCAGGGAGCGGAGCGGGGCGTTCCTAAGGGATTTACGGCTTATGTGACTCATTTCCCTTGTCTCAACTGTACCAAGCAACTGCTTCAAGTCGGCTGCAAGCGGGTGGTTTACATCAACCAATATCGGATAGATGACTATGCTCAGTATCTTTACAGGGAGAAAGAAGTGGAACTGGTGCATTTGCCACTGGAAGATGTGAAAGAAGCCATTGCTCAGACAGAGTTGGTATAGTTTGTTTGAAATGTTTAGCACTAATAATCCACTTGAGTAGAATAAATCTAAATGATAAAGTTATAGTTTTGAACTATAACTTTTCTTTTGAAAATGGTTCAGCATAATTCTAAAAATCATGATATAATGGATAGGTTATATAGTCCCGATAAGATGGTAGGAAACTTCTATCAGTACTTTGTAACTCGCAAACAATGACGGCTCCAAAGTCACTCGTCATTCAACGGTTGCCGCTATATTGCGGTCACCCTATGCGCCTTACTAGCTACAGGAATAAAAAAATATCGTTTTTATTTCTTTCGCGTCGTAACTCGTGGGCGAGATGATTTGCAATCATTTTGGAGTTTGTTTACTTGTTTAATATTTTTTAAGGGGGGACATTTCTATGTCAGAACGTAAACTTTTCACGTCTGAATCTGTATCGGAGGGACATCCCGATAAGATTGCAGACCAAATTTCCGATGCTATTTTGGATGCTATTTTAGCTCAGGATCCAGAGGCTCATGTTGCAGCTGAAACTGCTGTTTATACAGGCTCCGTCCATGTTTTTGGAGAAATTTCGACTACTGCCTATGTAGATATCAATCGGGTGGTTCGTGATACCATTGCAGAGATTGGCTACACCAATACAGAGTATGGCTTTTCTGCAGAAACAGTAGGCGTCCATCCATCTTTGGTGGAGCAGTCGCCAGATATTGCTCAAGGGGTCAATGAAGCATTTGAGGTTCGTGGAAATGCTCAAAAGGATCCGCTGGATTTGATTGGGGCTGGTGACCAAGGTCTCATGTTTGGCTTTGCTGTGGATGAAACACCAGAGCTCATGCCATTGCCTATTTCTCTCAGTCACAAACTGGTGCGTCGTTTGGCAGAACTGCGCAAATCAGGTGAATTATCTTATCTGCGACCAGATGCCAAGTCTCAGGTTACGGTCGAATACGATGAAAATGATCGCCCAATTCGTGTAGATACGGTAGTTATTTCTACCCAGCATGATCCTGAAGTCAGCAATGAACAGATTCATCAGGATGTTATCCAAAAGGTCATTGCTCAAGTGATTCCAAGCGAATATTTGGATGGTCAGACCAAGGTCTTTATCAATCCTACTGGCCGCTTTGTTATCGGTGGCCCGCAAGGGGACTCTGGCTTGACAGGACGTAAGATTATTGTGGATACCTATGGTGGCTATTCTCGCCACGGCGGTGGTGCCTTCTCTGGTAAGGATGCAACTAAGGTCGATCGCTCTGCGTCTTACGCGGCTCGTTATATCGCTAAAAATATCGTAGCTGCTGGTTTGGCTAAAAAAGTAGAAGTGCAGTTGGCCTATGCCATTGGGGTTGCTCAGCCCGTTTCAGTCCGCATTGATACTTTTGGAACAGGCGTAGTTTCTGAAAGCAGACTTCAGAATGCTGTCCGCCAAATCTTTGATTTGCGTCCGGCAGGTATTATCCAAATGTTGGATTTGAAACGCCCAATCTATCGCCAAACAGCTGCTTATGGCCATATGGGTCGGACAGACATCGATCTTCCTTGGGAACGCACAGACAAGGTAGCTGCGCTCCAAGCAGCTTTGCAATAAAATAGTAGCTCTCAGTTTAAACTGAGGGCTTTTTTGTCTAGGAAAATAGACAGAACTATGATATAATAAAGAGCAATACCGTGAAAGAGCTAAATTTTAAAACATGAAAAAAATTGTAATTAATGGTGGTCGCCCTTTAAAAGGAGAGGTGACTATTAATGGTGCCAAAAATAGTGTTGTGGCCCTTATCCCAGCTATTATTTTAGCTGATAATGTTGTTACTTTAGATGGTGTACCGGCGATTTCGGATGTTGATAGCCTCATCGAAATCATGGAAATCATGGGAGCGACTGTCAAGCGGTCTGGCGATTGCTTGGAGGTTGATCCTAGAAACATCAAGAATATGCCGATGCCATCTGGTAAAATCAATAGTCTACGGGCTTCTTATTATTTTTATGGAAGTTTGCTAGGCCGCTTTGGAGAAGCGACAGTTGGGCTTCCTGGAGGCTGTGACCTTGGTCCTCGTCCGATTGATCTCCATCTCAAGGCTTTTGAAGCGATGGGCGCTCACATGACCATGGAAGGCAATTATATGAAATTGTCAACGGGTGGCAAACGCTTGGCTGGAGCTAGTATTTACATGGATACCGTTAGTGTCGGTGCTACGATTAATACGATGTTGGCAGCAGTCAAGGCTGAGGGGCGTACGGTGATTGAAAATGCGGCGCGTGAGCCAGAAATCATCGATGTAGCTACGCTACTTAACAATATGGGAGCTCATATTCGTGGGGCTGGGACTGACATTATCATAATTGAAGGTGTAGACAGCCTTCATGGAACGCGCCATCAAGTGATTCCGGATCGGATTGAGGCTGGGACCTATATTTCTTTGGCGGCAGCAATTGGACAAGGTGTCCAGATCAATAATGTTCTTTATGAACATTTGGAAAGTTTCATTGCTAAGCTAGAGGAAATGGGTGTGCGCATGACCATTTCAGAAGACAGCATCTTTGTAGAAGGGCAGAAGGAATTAAAAGCTATTAACATCAAGACTTCGCCTTATCCTGGCTTTGCTACGGATTTGCAGCAGCCAATCACTCCGCTTTTGCTGACAGCTCATGGCCATGGAAAAATCGTTGATACCATCTATGAGAAACGGGTTAATCATGTCGCTGAGTTAGCAAAGATGACTGGTAAAATTTCGACTGCTAGCAATCAGATCGTCTATGAAGGACCAAATCAGCTGCAAGGTGCTTCTGTGAAAGCAACGGATTTGCGTGCGGGTGCAGCCTTGGTGATTGCTGGTCTGATGGCTCAAGGCCGAACAGAGATTACCAATATTGAATTTATTTTACGCGGTTATTCCAATATTATTGAAAAATTAAGAAGTCTGGGTGCGGACATCCAGCTCATCGAAGAATAAGCGTTCATCGCTTATTTTTTATAGGGGAAGCCTATGAATTTGTGGACACAGTTAGCAGCTTTTTCTTTTATTGAAACGGAGCATTCGTTTTTACGCCCGATTCTTTTTGGAGATGCAGAATCCCTTTATAAAATTGCTTCCAATCCGGATAATACCGAGTTTATTTTTCCGACTGAAAGTAGCTTGCAGGAAAGTGAATATGTCATCGCCAATTATTTTATGAAAGATCCTTTGGGAATCTGGGCAATTTGTGATAAAGAAACGAATGAAATGATTGGTTCCATTAAATTTGAAAAAATGGACGAAATAAAAAAAGAAGCTGAACTAGGATATTTTTTGAGAAAAGACTACTGGGGACAGGGCTTGATGACTGAAGTTGTCCGTGAATTGGTTTTTCTTTCCTTTACGAAATTCGACTTTAAGCGTCTAACAATCATCACGCATGAAGAGAATATTGCTAGTCAGAGAGTTGCACTGAAAGCTGGTTTTAAGCTCTTCCGTCAGTTTAAGGGGAGCGACCGCTATACGAGAAAGATGAGAGATTACACCGAATATCGTTACGAAAAAGGAGATTTCAATGAGTAAACACCAGGAAATTTTGGCTTATCTTGAAAATCTTCCAATTGGCAAGCGAGTCAGTGTTCGGAGTATTTCAAATTACTTGGGGGTCAGCGACGGAACTGCCTACCGAGCGATCAAGGAAGCTGAAAATAGAGGAATTGTCGAAACCAGACCCAGAAGTGGGACTATCCGAGTGAAGTCTAAAAAGGTTGTTTTAGAGCACCTGACTTACAAGGAAATTGCTGATATTACTGGATCAGAGGTGCTTGCCGGCGAAAAGGGACTGGAAAAAGAATTTAACAAGTTCTCCATCGGAGCTATGACCGAGCAAAATATCCTACGTTACTTAAACGAAGGCGGCCTACTTATTGTCGGGGATCGGACGCAGATTCAGATCTTGGCTCTTGAGAATGAGAATGCCGTGCTAGTAACGGGAGGATTTGAAGTTGACCCAGAGGTTTTAAAATTGGCCAATCGTATTGAAATTCCCGTCCTAAGAACCAAGCACGATACCTATACCGTGGCGACCATGATTAACCGCGCCCTGTCCAATATCCAGATTAAAACTGATATTTTGACAGTAGAACAGGTTTATAGGGCTAGTCACGAATATGGTTTCTTGCATGATACAGATACCGTTCGTAACTATCTAGACTTGGTTCGTCGTAACCGCACTAGTCGTTTTCCAGTCGTTAATCAGCATCAAATGCTGGTTGGTGTCGTGACGATGCGGGATGCGGGAGATAAATCTCCTTTGACTACCTTGGATAAGGTTATGACCCGGAAAATCTTCATGACTGGTCTTTCAGCAAATATTGCCAATATCAGTCAGCGCATGATTGCAGAGGATTTTGAGATGATTCCGGTAGTGCGTGCCAATCAGACTCTCCTTGGGGTGATTACTCGTCGGGATATTATGGAGAAAATGAGTCGCTCTCAGATTTCTAGTTTGCCGACCTTCAGTGAGCAGGTGGGCCAGAAGCTTCATCGCCAAGAGGATATTTTTTCATTTACTGTCGAGCCTTTCATGCTGGAGCAAAATAGAGTCTTGGCTAATGGCGTCCTGACGGAAATTATCACTCGGATTACGCAGCAGTTGATGACGACGAATAGCCAGAGCTTAATCGTTGATCAGATGATGATTCATTTCTTTCAGGCTGTTCAGATTGATGATGTCCTGCAGATTCGGCCACGTATTATTCATCAGACGCGGCGGACAGCAGTGATTGACTATGATATCTACTTAGATTCGCTCATCGTTGCCAAAGCAACGATTACTGTAAAAATTACTTAATAAAGAGGTTAATAATGATTACTATAAAATCACAACGTGAGATTGATTTAATGGACAAGAGCGGAGATTTCTTAGCTTCTGTTCATATCGGCTTGAGAGATTTGATCAAGCCAGGTATTGACATGTGGGACATTGAAGAATATGTCCGCAAGCGCTGTAAAGAAGCTAATGCCTTGCCCCTTCAGATTGGCGTAGAGGGCAGTATCATGGATTATCCTTATGCGACTTGTTGTTCTCTCAATGATGAGGTAGCCCATGCCTTTCCTCGCCATCAAAAATTGGTAGAAGGCGATATCATCTGTGTGGACATGGTTGTTGGCTTAGTCGACAAGGCTGAGCTGGATGTATCTAAGCTGGACTTTAACAACGTAGAGCAGATGAAGCAATATACAGAAAGCTTCCGTGGTGGTGTCGCAGACTCTTGCTGGGCTTATGCTGTTGGACAGATTAGTCCAGAAGCGCAGCAGCTCATGGATGTGACTAAGGAATGTCTATACCGAGGAATTGCAGCCGCACAAGTTGGCAATCGCATTGGAGACATAGGTGCAGCCATTCAAGAATATGCTGAAAGTCATGGCTATGGAGTGGTTCGTGATTTGGTTGGTCACGGGGTTGGCCCAACCATGCATGAGGAGCCAATGGTGCCGCATTATGGCCGTGCGGGACGTGGCCTGCGCCTACGGGAGGGAATGGTTCTGACTGTCGAGCCAATGATCAATACAGGTACATGGGAAATTGACACGGACTTTGAGACCGGTTGGGCGCATAAAACCCTAGATGGCGGTCTTTCTTGCCAATATGAGCATCAATTTGTCATTACCAAAGATGGTCCTGTGATTCTAACCAGCCAGGGCGAAGAAGGGACTTATTAAGTATAGAGGGCTGGGCTTGTCCCAGTCTTTTTGAATAGGAGAGAGATGTGACAGGATTCATCAAAAAGATAAGAGAAAATGAATTTCTCAGAGCTTTTTTCCATTTTTATCAGGCGTCGGAGGCAGATATTACCAGCATTGCTGTGGCCTATTATTTTCTGATTTCGATTTTTCCCTTGCTATTGATTGCGGCAAATATTCTGCCCTATTTTCAAATTCGTCCAGATGAGCTCTTGGTTGCGCTGAAAGACATACTGCCAGAGTCATTGTATATGACGATCGCCAAGGTTGTCCGAGATGTGCTGACCAAGCCTTCGACAGGTTTGCTGAGTATTTCTATCCTGTCTGCCCTGTGGACTTTTTCCCAGAGCATGACTTTTTTGCAAAAGGCTTTTAATAAATGCTATGGTACGAAGCAAGGGCGGGGGCTTATCTGGGAGCGGATCTTTGCTTTTATCATGAGTCTAGGTTTGCAAGTCCTACTAGGCTTGTCGCTCGTTTTGACCCTATTTGGTCGAATGCTGGTTGGGATTCTTTATAATTTCTGGCAGTTTGACCGTGGCCTCTACCAGCAGTTGCTGACAATGACAGAGCCTACGATTTATCTGATGCTCTTTCTCTCGCTGATTCTGCTTTATTTTTCTTTACCTAATGTGAAGATTCCCAAAATCCGCTATGTCCTACCAGGTGCGACCTTGGTTCTTGCTATCATTTATAGCCTCATGAACCTTTTTACTGTTTATATTGAAGCTTACCTGGATCGCTTTTTAGATGTGCGTTTTGTCGGCTCAGTGGTGGTTGTGATTATCATGTTTTGGTTTATCTTGATTGCCAAGGTGCTAATCGTCGGTGCTGTCCTCAATGCAAGCATCCAAAGTCGTTTCGTATCGCACTTTGAAAGCCGTAGTGGTGAGCTTATTCTGAGATTTGATGAAGAAGGAAAAGCGGGTAAGGATACAGATGTATAATAGGTGAAATATGAAACAAACAATTTTTAATGCCTCGTTAGAGGAAAGTATGAATTTAGTGACAGATCAGTATATCAAAACTTCATTTGAGGATTTCAATGAAAAAGGTTATGAGGGAAAGCTTTTAGGATTTGTTACAATACAATTTATCCTATTTCTAATCTTTCTTTTTAGTATTTGGGTTGATTCTCAAAATTTGCAGTTTTTATTTATGAAAGTAAGCCTCATAAATGGTGCTTTTTTTGGATTGGGATTTGTGGGGTTTGCTGGCTATTTAATTGATCTAACCAAAATAAAAAATCAGTCAATACTATCCTATTATTACTTTAATAAATGGGCTGGTTTTATGACTTTTCTTCTTCTTTTGCAATGTCTAGTAATAGGTATAGCTGGAGCAGGAACGATAATAGGAATGATTTTATCTGGCGCATTATATACGGTTGCTTTTATTCTGTACTTTATTAGACTATTTCAAAATTTTCAGAAGAACACGCTCGAAATTTTGTATCAAGAGTCTACTTACTCAAATAGAGGAGCGGATTTTCTCGATCGTTTTGTTGTATTTGCAAAAAGGTACGGAGGGCTTATCCTATTTCTAATAGTTATTTTCCGTATCTTTTTCCCAAACTCGGATCTTATTCAGCAAAATGGTACCTTTCGTTCAATTTTTGTAGCCATTAATCCAATAATATTTGTCCCCTTCCTTTACTTTCTGTATGTTTTAAGTGTGAACAATTTTCAAGGCTACTATCTCAAAAAATATTTGGAAGATTACCGCCAGTTATCTGACTACTCCATAGAAGACTGGTATGGGAAAGAATCGAAAAGATACAAAGAGTCGTTGGATCAGGAAGTTTAGTTCTTCATGGAAATTTTCAAAGATAAATATTTTTATTGCATTTGCAATAAAAATCTGTTATACTATCTTCAGAAGGAGGAAGTATGTCAATTTTACGTGAGATTGGAATCATTGCTCGGGCTTTGGACTCTATCGCTAATATTGAGTTTCGTGACATAGATTTGGCGCGGGGGCAATATCTCTATCTAGTGCGGATTGCGGAGAATCCTGGAATCATTCAGGAGGAGCTGTCGGATTTGCTCAAGGTAGATCGCTCGACGGTGGCTCGTTCAGTCAAAAAGCTAGAAAGCAAGGGTTTACTGGAACAGCGGCCAGCTGCCAATAACCGCAAGAACAAGGAATGGTTTGTTACCGAAAAGGGGGCGGCCCTCTATCCTCTTATCTTAGCGGAAAACGAATATTCGGAGCAGGTTTCGTTGGAAAAATTTTCAGAAAACGAGCGAAAAGAGTTAGAAAAGTTGCTAGTTCGCGTCCGAGAGAACATTACCAAGGACTGGGAGCTAGTCAAAAAAGGCCAGAAAAGAAATTATTGAGGTGAAGCATGAAAATTACAGTTGAAAATGAATTTTGGACTTTGTTTCCAGAAGCTCAGATTAGTGTTTTAGTGGTCAAGGGACTGGATAATAGAGTGGATGAAAGTAAGGATCCTTATTTCAAATCCCTGCTGGATAAGGGCGCAAAGCGAGCAGCAGACTTTATTCCAGATGAGAACTTCACTCAGAATAATGTCATTCAGGAGTGGCGACAGGCTTTCAGCCAATTCAAGACTAAAAAAGGAGCGCGTTCCTCTATCGAAGCCCTGCTCAAGCGGGTCAGTCAAGGACGGGAATTCAACCCCATCAATCCTTTGGTAGATATTTATAATAGTGTTTCCCTTTCTTATGCTGTTCCTTGTGGCGGTGAGGATTTGGACAAGATTGTCGGCGGCCTTTATCTGGGAAAGGCCAAGGGTGGTGAAGCATTCTTTCCATTAGGAGCTGAGACTGATGCACCAGCTTTACCGGAAGAAATCATCTACTATGATGATGAGGGAGCGGTCTGCCGTTGCCTTAACTGGAGAGAAGCGCAGCGAACCATGTTGACAGAAGAGACCAAGGATGCCATCTTGGTTATCGAAGCCATCAATGGAGAGCAGGCGGCGCGTGCTCAAGCAGCTATGACTGAACTCCAGACTCTGATTGAGGATTATTTTGGTGTTAAGGGTGAAATCACCCATCTGACTCTTGATAATCCAAGCTTGGAAGTCTAAAAATAAAAACATCTGGATCAGAAATATCTGGTCCAGATTTGTTTTTATAGGAGAAATAAGCCGAGCCATCTTATTTTGCCTTGTTTTTAAAGACAAAAATTTTGCTGAAGACATAGTTGAGAACGATAATCAGCACTTGAGCTATCAAGGTTTCAATGGTGTTGACCATCTTAATATCGTTGTGGACGAATTGACCAATAATCTGCGGGAAGCTAGTGACAAAGATAAAGGTTAGCAGCAAGTTCAAGGCCATAGTAGCCAGTCGGGCAGTGAAAAATTTGACCAATCGAACTGGCCAGCCCTGTCTTTTCTGCTTGAAAACGATAGTATCGTTGGTCACAAAGGCAAAGAGAATGCCCAGAATATCACCGATTATCGTAGCCAGTAGTTCGTTTCCTGTCAGTTCATAGCAGAGCATCCGACTGACAACGGATACAAGAGTGGTTGCCACACCAAAGAAAAGATAGGACAGAACCTCATTGTCAAAGAATTTTTTAATCAAAGTTTTCATAAGCATAGTCTATCACATTTCTAGGATTTATGCTATACTAGTGAAGTTGTCGATTTTTGGGAGATGATTTTCCCGTCTGACGCAACCCTTGGCGCTTAACTTCTTTCGCCAAGCATATTACACGCGCTCATGCGCTAAAGGAGAAAACATGAAACAAGAAAACTTATCAGTCCGTGATTTGGTTCAGATTGCCATTGTTGCTGCTATTTATGTGGCCCTTACGATTACGCCCCCTTTAAATGCTATAAGCTATGGTGCTTACCAGTTCAGAATTTCTGAAATGATGAACTTTATGGCCTTTTACAATCGTAAATACATCCTGGGAGTGACCATCGGCTGTATGATTGCCAATCTATATAGCTTTGGAATCATTGACGTCTTTGTCGGCGGTTGGTCAACTTTAGTCTTCCTATCATTAGGTGTCTACCTCTTCAGCCGCTATAAGAATCAATACCTGATTAAAGATTTACTTCGTTTGGATCACTTCTATTTTGCCATTTTCTTTTCTATTTCGATGGTGACGATTGCGGCAGAGTTGTATTTCTTACAGGGCTTGCCATTCTTCCTGACTTGGTTCACAACGGCTATTGGAGAATTTGCTTCCTTGATTGTTGGAGCTATCCTTATTAACCAGATTGCTAAAAGGATTGATTTGACAAAATAAGACAGCAGAGAGCGGTATTTCCGCTCTTTTTCTGTCCTCTTTTTTAGGAAGAATTCGGGACAAATAGAGGAAGATTTTGTGTATTTGTGATAAAATAGAAGTATGAAAGAAAGAATGTCAGAATTAGTCAAATTGCTCAATCGATACGCTCATGAGTATTATACGGCAGATAGGCCAAGTGTATCAGACAGCGAGTATGACAGACTCTATCGTGAGTTAGTGGAGTTAGAAGAAAAGTACCCAACTGATATCCTACCTGATAGCCCAACGCATCGGGTGGGTGGGAAGATTTTAGAAGGATTTGAAAAATATCCACACCAGTATCCTCTCTTTAGTTTGCAGGATGCTTTTTCACGTGAAGAATTACTAGCCTTTGACCAGCGGATTCGCAAGGAATTTCCTCAGGTTTCCTATATTTGTGAGCTCAAGATTGATGGACTTTCTATTTCCCTGACCTATGAAAAGGGAATCTTGGTAGCAGGGGCGACTCGGGGAGATGGCTCTGTTGGAGAAAACATCACTGAGAATCTCAAGCGAGTCAAGGATATTCCACTGACTTTGAAAGAGCCGCTGGACATTACGGTACGCGGAGAGTGCTACATGCCCAAGGCTTCCTTTGATGCGGTTAATCAGCTGCGGCAGGAGAATGGCGAGCCTGAGTTTGCCAATCCCCGCAATGCGGCAGCAGGAACCTTGCGGCAGTTGGACACAGCAGTTGTGGCCAAGCGCAACCTAGCAACCTTCCTTTACCAAGAAGCCAGTCCGACTGAGGCCGGCAGCCAAGAAGCAGTTTTGAACAAGCTAGCTTCTTTGGACTTCTCAGTTAATCCGATTCATTTTCTAGCGGATTCGATTGATGCCGTTTGGGAGTTTATCGAAAAGATTGCCAAAGAGCGGGACAGTCTGCCTTATGAGATCGACGGTATTGTCATCAAGGTCAATGACCTGGCGGTGCAAGAAGAACTTGGCTTTACGGTCAAGGCACCTAAGTGGGCCATCGCTTATAAGTTTCCAGCTGAGGAAAAGGAAGCCCAGCTTCTGTCTGTTGACTGGACAGTCGGTCGGACGGGAGTTGTGACTCCAACGGCGAACTTGACACCAGTTCAGCTAGCGGGAACGACTGTCAGCCGAGCAACTTTGCACAATGTGGACTATATTGCAGAGAAGGATATTCGTCAGAAAGACACCGTTATCGTCTATAAGGCGGGGGATATTATTCCTGCTGTCTTGCGCGTGGTGGAGTCCAAGCGCATTTCAGAAGAGCCTTTGGAAATACCAAGTCACTGTCCGAGCTGTGAGAGTGAGCTGGTGCATTTTGAGGACGAAGTGGCTCTGCGCTGCATCAATCCCCTCTGCCCAGCCCAGATCAAGGAAGGCTTGATTCACTTTGCCAGCCGAGATGCCATGAATATTACTGGCCTTGGTCCAGCAGTAGTCGAAAAGGTCTTTGATAAGGCCTTGGTCAAGGATGTGGCTGGAATTTACCGACTTTCTGTAGAAGATTTGCTGACCTTGGACGGCTTTAAGGAAAAATCAGCGAATAAATTGTATAATGCCATTCAAGCTTCTAAGGAAAACTCAGCGGAGAAATTGCTCTTTGGTCTGGGAATCCGTCACGTGGGAAGCAAGGCTAGTCGGATTTTGATGGAGAAATTCCACGATATTCCTAAGCTGTCTCAGGCTAGTCAAGAGGAAATTTCTTCTATTGACAGTTTGGGGACAGTTATCGCTCAGAGTCTGCATTCTTACTTTGAGCAGGAAGGCAGTCAGCTTCTCCTGCAGGAATTGCAAGAAGCTGGCGTCAACCTAGACTATCTAGGGGAGAAAGTGGCAGCGGATGCTGCTCTCGCTGGCAAAACAGTCGTATTGACCGGAAAATTACAAAAATTAACACGGAATCAAGCTAAAGAAAAGTTGCTGAGCTTGGGTGCAAATGTCGCTGGAAGTGTGTCTAAAAAGACAGATTTGGTAGTGGCAGGTACCGATGCCGGCAGCAAATTAACCAAAGCTCAAGAACTTGGGATCGAGATTCGAGACGAGGACTGGCTAGATAGCTTGTGAGGCTGAGTATGGAAAACAAAATAAAAAAAGCAAGATTGATTTATAACCCAACTTCTGGGCAGGAAATTATCAAAAAAAATATTGCCGAAGTCTTGGATGTCTTGGAAGATGTTGGCTATGAGACTAGTGCCTACCAGACGACTCCAGAGCCTTTCTCTGCTCAGCGAGAAGCTGAAAGAGCAGCAAGAGCAGGTTTTGATTTAGTTATAGCAGCTGGTGGAGATGGGACTATCAATGAAGTAGTGAACGGGGTTGCAGGCTTAGATGTGCGCCCCAAGCTGGCTTTCATCCCAACTGGTACAACAAATGATTATGCGCGTGCTCTGAAAATTCCCATGGGAGATCCAGTAGCTGCAGCTCGGATTATCGAGAAAAATCAGACGATTCAGATGGATATCGGTCGGGCTTACGGCAGCAAATACTTTATCAACATTGCGGCGGCGGGCACTCTGACAGAGCTGACTTACAGTGTCCCTAGTGAAGTCAAGACCCGTCTAGGCTATCTGGCTTATGTAGCCGAAGGAGCCAAAATGCTGCCGCGCTCCAAATCCCGTAAGGTACGGATTGAGCATGACCATGGTGTTTTTGAGGGCAAGATTTCGCTTATCTTTGCAGCCTTGACTAATTCTATCGGAGGCTTTGAAAAACTAGCGCCAGATACCAAACTGGACGATGGAAATTTCACCTTGATCCTTGTAAAAACGGCTAAGTTGTTTGATATGCTTAGTCTCATCATACAGGCAATTAATGGTGGCCAACATGTGACGGATGCTAATGTTGAATATCTGAAAACCAGCAAATTGAAGCTAGAAGTATTGGATAAAAAAGCACCCTTTATGTTGAATCTGGACGGTGAGTACGGAGGAGATACACCAGTAGAATTAGAAGTTTTGCACAATCATCTGGAGTTTTTCGCCAATATAGATGAAATCGATGAGAGCGCTCTTTCCTTAGAAAAATTAGAATGAAGAGATAAATGAAAATGCTAGACTATAAGGTCATTGTCCATTACCACAATCCTAAGGGAGATTACTTTTCTTATGATTTGTGGCAGTGGCAGACGGATCAGTGGGGAAAAGAAGCACCTTTTTCTAAACTAGATTATTTTGGTATTCAGGGAGAACTATCTTTTGAAAGTTGGGAGCCTCTTAGTCAGGCTCATGTGATTGTCAAGCGTTCAGACTGGTCCAGCCAATCTTGCGATTATCACATTGACTTATTGCCAGTTCATTTGCCCACAGAGGTTTGGTTGATTGAAGGAGATCATCAGGTCTACTATTCCTTGCAAGCGGCGACGACGAGCCACCAATATTCGCGGCGACGTCCTCATAATTTCGATGTGGCCATGCGGTCGGATTATTTTGATGAATGCTGGGGCTACCAAGGTTGGCTTGGGCATCGTCTGCGGGGGCAAGTGAATGAGTTTAAAGTTTGGGCTCCGACAGCCAAAAAAGTTGAATTGCTAGTCTATGAAACTTCGGATAATCAAGCAGCTGTTTATAAAGAATTCCCTATGGAAAAGGGAGAGATTTACTCGCACGATCATGCTAAAAATACAATCGGAGTTTGGTCGGTGGAAGTGCCAGAAGATTTAGCTGGTAAGGCCTACCAGTATCATGTTCATTTTGAGAACCAGCATTTTTTGACGCGCGATCCTTATACAATCGCTACCAGTCCAGATGGCAAGCGTTCAGCTATTGTTTCCGAACAGGACAAGACTGTTGCTGGTTTTAAGGTATGTCAAGGCAAGGAGGCAACTTGGCGTTTAGATAACCCAAATCAGGCGGTCATCTATGAGATGCATATCCGAGATATTAGCAAATCGCCTAGTTCAGGGGTCGCAGAGCATTTGCGAGGGACTTTTTTAGGGGCTTGTCAAAGCGGCACTAGAAATAGTCAGGGAGACCAGACTACTTTTGATTATATTCGCAATCTAGGTATCAATGTCGTGCAGCTCCAGCCGGTTTCTGACCGACACAAGGACTATGACGAAAATGGCCAAGTTACTTATAACTGGGGCTATGATCCGCAGAACTACAATGCACCAGAAACCAGTTTTTCTTCTAATCCAGATGATCCGGGTCAGGCCATCCGAGATTTGAAAACTATGATTCAGGCTTATCATGATGCAGGGATTTCTGTGACCTTAGATGTGGTTTACAATCATATTTATTCCACCTTTGATTCAGCCTTTCAGTCAACGGTTCCCGATTATTACTACCGGATGAATCCCAACGGTTCTTTCCAAAACGGTACCGGAGTTGGCAGCGAGACGGCCAGTGAGCATGAAATGTTCCGCAAATTCATGATTGATTCACTTCGCTATTGGGTAGAAGAATTCAATGTGGATGGCTTCCGTTTTGATTTGATGGGAATCCATGATGTCACCACCATGAATATCATCCGAGAAGAAATGGATAAAATTGATCCACGGATTTTGCTTTATGGTGAAGGTTGGGATATGGGGACAGGCCTGATGCCAGAGAACAAGGCTAAGAAAGACAATGCTTATCAACTGCCGCGAATTGGCTTTTTCAATGATACCCAGCGCGATGCGATAAAGGGTGCTGAAGTCTACGGTGGTCTGAAAGCTGGTTATGTGAGCGGACAAGCGACTGAGGATATTATAGCAAAGGCTATTTTGGGTAGCAGTGAGTTAGGCTCCTATTTGACACCAAGCCAAGTTCTTAATTATGTGGAGGCGCATGATAATTTCAATCTGCATGACTTGCTGGTTGACTTGCACCCAGATGATGATGAGGTCACTCGGACCAAAAGAATTGAGCTGGCGACAGCTATGAACTTGCTTATGCAGGGTATGGCATTTATGGAATTGGGCCAAGAATTTTCTCGCACGAAACTAATAGGAACAGGCGAAGAGGGCCAAGTCCTTCCTAGCGACCGTGACAGAGCAATGAATAGCTACAATGCTCCCGATGCTGTCAACCAAGTGAATTGGGAATTGATTAGCCAACATCAGGAGAGTATTGACTATATCAAGCAAATCATTCGCTTAAAGACAAGTCAGAAGGAATTTTCTTATCAAACCTATGAAGAGATTTACAAACATGTCTTTGTAAGAGAAGCCTTTGCTGGCAGTGGTATCGTCATTTTTGAGATTAAAGATGAAAAACATTATGAAATCATTTTTAATGCAAGTGGCTTGCCCTATTACCTTGAGAATGCGGATCACCTACGTTTGTTGGTCGGAAATAGTCGTCATAAGAGACCCTTCTATGTGGAGAATCTGACCGCTTCCGTTTTTGAAGTGATTGCATAATATGAATAAAAATAAGAAAAGATTGAAGACGGCTTTGTGGCTCACGTTTTCAATCTTTTTTTGTGCTTCAAAAATAAAAACTCTCCCCAAAACATTTTTCAATGTTTTAGGAAGAGTTGAGTAGCCTTATAGATTAGGGACTGGCACTTGAACTGGAGGAGCTAGAAGAGCTGGAGGACTCTCCGCTAGTTCCCTCTTCGCTGCTAGTACTAGAGTGAAATTGTTCTGGGTGAAGTGCTCGATAACTTGGTGAATTAAAGAGATCCACAGAAGATACACCGCCACGTTTGGAATAAAGGCTAGTCGATTGATCACCCTTTTCTTTCTCAATGGCCTTGAGGGCTTTCAAAGAGTTGATATAGTTGTAATCATCAGGATTGACTTTTCCTAGATTATTGCCCGTATAAAAGCGGAATAGGTCCCCTGTCTGAATAGCATCGCTCATTTTCAGCTGTGTATTTGCGGCTGTTCGGATAGCTTCTAGTTCAGCTGTTGTTGACTCGTCTGGCAGAGTGATCTCCTCACCAGTTTGTGTGTTGTAAATGCGGCCGCTATAACTTGTGTATTTTGGTGTTACAAAGTTATTGGTTGATCGGAAAGCCACGATTTGCTGGTGCTGAGGTGAGAGGAGGTCTTGCCCGACTTGAAGGTAATTTTTGGAGTCAATCCCCAATAAATGCTCCAAGGTTGGCAGCATATCGATTTGTCCGCCAAAGGTATCGATGATTTTTCCCTTTTCCATTCCAGGTATCACGACCATGTATGGCACTCTCTGCAACATGGCGTTGTCGTAACTAGACCATGTCTCAGAATTTTTATTGATCAAAGGTGCCAAAGCTGGATTACGGGAATTGGAAATTCCATAGTGGTCACCGTAAAGGACGATGATTGAATTTTCATAGAGTCCAGCTTCTTTTAGGTAGTCAAAGAAGGCTTTGACAGCTGAGTCGAGGTAGTTCGCTGTTGCAAAGTAGCCATTGATGGTTTCGTCTTTGGTATCTGCCAGTGGGAAACCAATCTCATCGCCAATCAGGCTGGTCGTATAAGGATAGTGATTAGAGACGGTGATGTATTTGGCATAGAAAGGCTGCTGCAAATGTTCCAGATACTTGATGGAATCTTTGAACATAATTTTATCGTTCAAGCCATACTGGAAGGAGTTGGTCTCATCTTGCTTGGTAAAGTAAGACGCATCGAAGAAATAATTATAACCCCATTGCTTGTAGGCTGTGTTGCGGTTCCAGAAGCTACCTGTATTTCCATGGAAAACAGCAGATGTGTAGTCTCCATTTTTTGATAGGATAAAAGGTGCTGCTTGTTGGGTATTAGTACCGCCATAGTTTACCATGAAGGAGCCTTGATTGAGACCAAAGAGACCTGTTTCAATCATGGTCTCAGCATCAGAAGTCTTTCCAGCCTTGACCTGATTAAAGATATTTGAAAAAGCCAAAGTTGAGTTGGAGTGGTAAAGGGAGTTGAGGAAAGGCGTAACCTCGTATTCCTTGCCCTCCATCTGCAGTTTATAATCAATCAGAAACTGCTGGAAGCTCTCTAGATGGACATAGATAACATTACGGCCTTTGGCAATGCCGTAGTATTCAGAGTTTGGCTCAGCATAGTGGGATTGGATATATTGTTGAACGGGTTCTAGATCCTTGGCAGAGGCTTTGGAACGCTCTTTATTAGCAGCATAGGTTTGATTAGCGCTGTAGCCGAGGAAGGCAGGAAGACCAAGGGCACGAACGACATAGTAATTTGAAAATCCGCGTGTCAGGAGCTCAGGACGATCAATTTCTGCTAGGAAAAGATTGGCCGAAAAGAGCATCGCTGACAGAGATGTCACGGCAAAGCTGGCGCGGAAATTAAACCTACGATGATCCAAGCGGATATACTTTTTATAAAAAAGCCAGCCCAGAATTGGAAAATCAATGATATAGATAGCATCCCAAGGGCGGAAGAGCTCCATGGCTGCTGCCCCGAGGCCTGCAGACACCTTACTGGAGGCCAACATGGTATTGACTGTCACAAAGTCGGTAAACTCACGGTAGTAGATGGAGTTTGAGATCAACCAGACAAAGAGCATGATGTAGATAGCCGTGCTGACACAATAAAAAAGCTTGGTCGGCTTGATATAAAGAGCGAGTCCAATCAGTAAAAGTCCAATTGGGAAAGGGTTAATCAGAGCCAGAAAAATTTGATAGGCTCCTTGAATATCTAAATTAAAATCAACGGTATAAGCCCACATGGTTTTTAACCAATAAATCGTGAGCAAGCTCAAGACGAAACCGAGCCTTGTACTCATAAAATTGAGTAAATTCTTGGTTATTTTTTTCACAGAAAGATACTTCCTTGTCTTATTTCCTAAAAATTCTCTTCTTCTAAGTATATCACAATTTTTCAAGTTGAGGAAAAATTGAGGTGATTTAGTGCTTAGTTTATTTTATTTGTAAAGTAATTTAATAAGGGCAATCATTTCCTAGCTTCAGGATTGTTCGCAAGAATATCTAAAATTAAACAGGCTTTGCTTCATGATAGATAGTGGAAAGTAAGAGTATGGAAGCTTGCTTGAAAGTCCGCCTGATAAAATAAATATTTAATATATAAAATGTTGAAAATTTCTTCTACTAAAACAAGTATTATGTGAAAATAATAAATATGCTTTGAGAATTTTCACAATATTTGGTATAATAATGCTTATGAAGAAACTTACTGTTAATAAGCAGACAGAGGAAAAGTTGAGAAAGGGAATTTTAGTTCTAGATAAGAATGATTTTCCAACTCTTTCATTCACCGACCAATGTGTGGAATTGCATAGTCAGCAGGGGAAGTTCTTGGGAACGGCTTATCTCTCCTTACAAAATAAGGGACTTGGCTGGCTGATTTCCTATGCTAAGGTAGAGCTGAACTCAGCTTTCTTTCAGCATTTGTTTGAAAAAGCTAAAGACAAGCGTTTCTATTACCGTCATGCGGAGGATACGACAGCCTATCGTCTATTTAACCAAGAAGGTGACGGTTTTGGCGGTTTTACGGTTGACATCTACGAGAACTATGCCGTTTTCTCTTGGTACAATTCCTTTGTTTTTTCAATCAAGGACCAGATAGTGGCTGCTTTCCAGCAGGTCTTTCCTGAGGTCACTGGAGCTTACGAGAAGATTCGCTTCAAGGGCTTGGACTATGAGTCTGCCCATCTCTACGGAGCAGAAGCACCAGCCTATTTTACGGTTTTGGAAAATGGCGTGCGCTATCAAGTCTTCATGAATGATGGCCTGATGACTGGGATTTTTCTGGACCAGCATGAGGTGCGGGGCAGTCTGGTTGACGGCTTAGCTAGCGGAAAAAGTCTGCTCAATATGTTTTCTTATACAGCGGCTTTCTCGGTGGCAGCTGCCATGGGCGGTGCCAGTCAAACAACTTCGGTGGATTTGGCTAAACGTAGCCGCGAGCTTTCCCAAGCGCATTTTGAAGCCAATAGTTTGGATTTAGAGCCGCATAGTTTTGTGGTCATGGATGTTTTTGATTATTTCAAATACGCCAAGCGTCATGAATTAAAGTATGATGTGATTGTCCTAGATCCGCCGAGCTTTGCTCGCAATAAGAAACAGACTTTCTCTGTTGCGAAAGATTACCATCGTTTGGTGGCTCAGGCCTTGGAAATCTTGAGTCCAAAAGGAACATTGATTCTTTCGACCAACGCAGCTAATGTTTCTAAAAGTAAGTTTAAAAAAGAAATTGAAAAAGGATTTGCAGGAGTCCCTCACCGCTATCTAGCGGAATATGGCCTACCAGCAGACTTTGTATACAATAAGAAAGATGAGAATAGTAACTACCTCAAGGTATTTACAATTAAGGTGGACAAATGAAATTAGTCGTTTCAATCATGCCCAGAAGTTTAGAAGAGGCTAAAGCAATTGATGTGAGTCGTTATGATGATGCTGACATTATCGAATGGCGCGCGGACTTTTTGCCGAAAGAGAGCATTCTCAACGTTGCTCCTGCTATTTTCGAGAAATTTGCTGGCCGTGAATTGCTCTTCACGCTGCGAAGTCGCGAAGAAGGTGGCGAAATTGATCTGTCAGATGATGAATATGTTGCTCTTATCAAAGAAGTAGCCAATTTTTATTCGCCAGACTATGTTGATTTTGAATACTATTCGCATAAAGATAAATTTGAAGAAATGCTCGAGTTTCCTAATTTAGTTCTCAGTTATCATAATTTTGAGGAAACGCCTGAAAACATGATGGAAATTTTGTCAGAATTGACAAGTTTGGCACCAAAAGTGGTCAAAATTTCTGTCATGGCGCACAATGAGCAGGATGTCTTGGATCTGATGAACTACACTCGTGGATTTAAGATTTTGAATCCTGAACAAGAGTATGTGACGATTTCTATGGGGAAAGTCGGAAAGATTTCTCGCTTAGCTGCAGATTTGACAGGTTCGAGCTGGTCTTTTGCCAGCGTTGAACAGCCGAGTGCACCAGGTCAGGTTTCCCTCGCAAACATGAAGGTTGTTCGGGAGATTTTAAATGAAAATTGATGGCCATACTCGTCTAGCTGCAGTGGTTGCTAAGCCGATTAAGCACAGCATTTCACCATTTATTCATAATACTGCCTTTGAGAAGACTGCTGTCAATGGTGTCTACCTTGCTTTGGAAATTGAAGCAGAGGATTTAGAAGCGACCGTTGCTAATATCCGAAGGTATAATATGTTTGGGATAAATTTGTCAATGCCCTACAAGCAGGAAGTCATCCAATATCTTGATGAATTGACTCCCAGTGCTCGTCTTATCGGGGCTGTGAATACAGTGGTGAATAAAAATGGTACATTGATAGGATATAATACGGATGGCAAGGGATTTTTTAAGAGCTTGCCGTCTTTTGCTATTCAGGGCAAAAAAATGACCATTTTAGGTGCTGGAGGAGCTGCGACAGCTATTATCGCTCAAGCTGCTTTGGATCAGGCAGAAGAAATCTTTGTCTTTACTCGGCAGGCATCCTATGATAAGACCGTCAGCAAGATGGCAGTTATCAGCCGCCAGACTAAGAGTAGGATTCATGTTTTTAACTTAGAAGACTTAGCTACCTTGCAGGAGAAAATTAACCAATCAGACCTTCTGGTCAATGGAACAAGTGTGGGTATGGATGGCGAGACTTTACCATTAGCAGAAGGTATTCAGTTACCTAGCCAGATTTTAGTCGCGGATGTGATTTATAAACCTTTTGAAACACCTTTTTTAAAGTGGGCTCGAAGTCGGAAGGTAGTGGCAGTGAATGGTCTGGGTATGTTGCTTTATCAGGCCGCAGAAGCTTTTGAGCTTTGGACAGGACAACCCATGCCTTGTCAGGAAATTTGGCAGCAGCTAGAAGCTCTGTATAAATAGTCAATCTTATTCAGCTCATTTATGGTTGGAGCAGGAAAAACAAGGAGGCACTTATGAAATTGAATGTAAATCTCCCCCATCATCCCTATGATATTACCATCGAAAAAGGAGCCTTATCTCAGGCTGGAAACTGGCTGAGTCAGCTTTGGCAGCCTCAGAAAGTGGTCATCATCACGGACAATCGAGTGGCTCGACTCTATGCGGAAAAGGTCAAGCTGAGCTTGGCAGCGGCTGGGTTTGAGACTTTTGTCTTTGACTTTTTGGAGGGCGAAGCCAGCAAGAACTTAAAGACTGTCAACAAGGCCTATGAATTCTTGGTCAAAGTTGGTTTGACCCGTAGTGATGGCATTGTAGCCTTGGGTGGTGGTGTTGTCGGTGATTTGGCAGGATTTGTTGCTTCGACCTATATGCGGGGTATTCATTTCGTTCAGATTCCGACCAGTCTGACAGCCCAAGTGGACTCCTCTATCGGTGGTAAGACAGGTGTCAATACGCCTTGGGCCAAGAATATGGTCGGGACTTTTACCCAGCCTGACGGAGTTCTGATTGACCCAGAAGTCTTGCAGACCTTGGGCCAGCGGGAACTGATCGAAGGCATGGGCGAGGTCGTCAAGTACGGCTTGATTGAGGATAAGGAACTCTGGGATGAGCTGTCAGAAATGGATGGCAGTCCAGAGTCGATTTTGGAGCATGCGGAGAGCATCATCTACCATTCCTGCGATGTCAAGCGTAAGATTGTGGTCGAGGACGAGCTGGATAATGGCGTCCGCCTCTATCTGAATTTCGGCCATACTATTGGGCACGCTATTGAAGCGACAGCGGGCTATGGAAAAGTCATGCATGGTGAAGCGGTGGCGATTGGCATGGTACAAATTTCTCGAGTCGCTGAAAAGAAAGGTCTCATGCCAGCTGGGATTACAGAAGACATCATCCGTATGTGTCAGAAGTTTGGCTTGCCGGTGGATTATCAGCCTTGGAATGAGAATGCTCTTTATCAGGCCCTGACCCATGATAAGAAGGCTCGAGGGAATTCTATCAAACTAGTACTGGTGCCTGAGCTGGGTTCGGCTAGCATTCACCAGATTCCGCTGGAAGAGATGAAAGAATTTCTAAAGAAATAAGTGCCAGATGGAGTTTAAGACGATTGGACAGTTTGGATAAAAATAGACAGGTTGTCCATATCTTTCCATCCCAGAAATAGGAGAAAATGTATGAGATACTTAACAGCAGGAGAATCCCACGGACCACGTCTGACAGCTATTATTGAGGGAGTGCCGGCTGGTCTTCCTTTTACCGCTGACTATATCAATGCTGAGCTCAAGCGACGCCAGGGTGGGTATGGCCGCGGTGCCCGCATGAAGATTGAAAGCGATCAAGTCGAGATTACGTCTGGGGTTCGTCATGGCTTGACCATGGGCGGTCCGATTACCCTCAATGTTACAAATCTGGATCATCAGAAGTGGCTGGAGATTATGAGCGCGGCAGATGTGGATGAAAAGAAAAAAGGGCTGCGCAAGATTACCAAACCACGCCCTGGCCATGCGGACTTGGTTGGTGGTATGAAATACCGCTTTGACGATTTGCGAAATTCCCTAGAGCGCTCTTCAGCCCGCGAAACGACCATGCGTGTAGCAGTCGGAGCGGTAGCCAAGCGCTTGCTGGAAGAAATCGGTGTAGAGGTAGCCAGCCATATCGTGACCTTTGGTGGCATTGATATTGATGTGCCGGATGACCTGACTGTAGCAGAAATCAAGGAAAGAGCTGCCCAGTCGGAGGTTTCCATTGTCAATCCCGAGCGCGAAGAAGAGATCAAGGCCTACATTGATCAGATTAAGAAAGACGGGGATACCATCGGTGGTGTCATTGAGACTGTCGTTGACGGTGTGCCGGTTGGTCTGGGCTCCTATGTCCAATGGGACAAGAAGTTGGATGCTAAGATTGCTCAGGGAGTCGTGTCTATCAATGCTTTCAAGGGAGTTGAGTTTGGCGTGGGCTTTGAAGCCGGTCGTCTCAAGGGCAGTCAAGTCATGGATGAAATCCTCTGGTCTGAGGAAGATGGCTTCACTCGCAGGACTAATAATCTAGGCGGCTTTGAGGGCGGTATGACCAATGGTCAGCCAATCGTGGTGCGCGGTGTTATGAAACCCATTCCAACCCTTTACAAGCCACTGATGAGCGTGGATATTGAGACCCATGAGCCTTATAAGGCGACAGTGGAGCGGAGCGATCCAACGGCTCTGTCAGCGGCGGGTGTTGTCATGGAAAGCGTGGTGGCAACAATTTTAGCCACTGAAGTTCTGGAGAAGTTCTCTTCGGACAATCTGGAAGAACTGAAGGATGCGGTAGCCCGCCATCGGGAATTTGTCAAGAACTTTTAGAAGTAAGGAGTGGGCATGGAGAGGAAAACAGTCTATATCGCTGGTCTGGGACTGATTGGAGCTTCTTTGGCTCTGGGTATCAGGAGAGCTCATCCTGAGATAGAGATTCTTGGCTACAATCGCAGTGAAGAATCGCGCAGAGTCGCCTTGGAACGTGGAATGGTAGATCGAGTGACGGATGATTTTGCTGCCTTTGCACCTCTGGCTGATGTGATTATTCTGGCTGTGCCCATCAAGCAGACCATAGCATTTATCAAGAATCTAGCGGAGCTGGACCTGAAGGAAAATGTTATCATCTCAGATGCTGGCTCAACCAAGGCTGAGATTGTGGCAGCAGCAGAAAAGTATCTGCAGAATAAGCCTGTCCGCTTTGTCGGAGCTCATCCTATGGCCGGAAGTCATAAGACCGGAGCCAAGGCAGCCCATGTCAACCTATTTGAAAATGCCTATTATATCTTCACACCCTCTAATCTGACTAAATCAGGTACTCTTGAGGAAATGGAGGATTTGCTGAGTGGTCTTCATGCCCGCTTTATTCAGGTAGATGCTGCTGAGCACGATCGAGTGACCAGTCAAATCAGTCATTTTCCGCATATCCTAGCTTCCAGCCTGATGGAGCAAGCGGCAGCTTATAGCCAGGAGCATGAGCTAACCCAGTCTTTTGCAGCCGGTGGTTTTCGAGATATGACGCGGATTGCGGAGAGTGAGCCGGGTATGTGGACCTCTATCCTCTTGACCAATCCTCAAGCTATCTTGGAGCGGCTGGAAGATTTTAAAGCCCAGTTAGATAAGGTGGCTGCAGCGATTGAGGCTAAGGACGAGACAGCTATTTGGGAATTTTTCGACCGAGGACGGCAAAGCCGCAAACAAATGGAAATTCATAAGCGTGCCGGTGTGGACAGCTTTTACGACCTCTTTATTGAGGTGCCCGACGAAGAAGATGCGATTTTGGGTATTTTGGAGCTCCTGCGGGGAATTTCAGTCGTCAACATTCGTATCAACGAGGAAAACCGAGAAGATATCAATGGTATTCTGCAAATCACCTTTAAAAATCACCAAGATTTGGAAAAATCTGCTAAAATAGTAAGAGAAAATACGGATTACCTAGTGTCTGTAGACTAATATAGAATGGAGAACCCTATGTCAAATATTTATGATTTAGCCAATGAACTCAGTCGAGGACTTCGCGAAATGCCAGAGTACAAAGCTGTGGTAGAAAGCAAGCAGGCTATCAATGCGGATAGTGAAGCCAAGGCTATTTTTGATGACTATCTAGCTTTCCAGAAAGAGCTGCAGCAACTGGCTCAAACAGGTCAAATGCCGACTCCAGACATTCAAGAAAAGATGCAGAGTTTTGGAGATAAAATCCAAGGCAATGATTTATTATCAGCCTTCTTTAATAAGCAACAACAACTCTCTATCTACTTGTCTGATATTGAACGGATTATTTTTGAACCGATTCAGGAATTGTTCTAATAGAGAAAGTTATAAGATTTTATGAAACCAAGAAGCCAGATTGGGCTTTCTTGGTTTTTCTATGCTTTAGAAAGGCTATTCAGGCTGAAAATAAGTATTCTTAATGAGAGAAACGAGTGTAACATTCAGAGTCTGCATTTTTGGCTCTCTATAAAATCAGATTATAGCAATAATTAAAATATATTGACTCTGCTTTCTATTTACTATTGTCCCAAAGGCTGATATACTAATCAAAAAACGCTTACAAAATCATTTTTGAAAGGAACTGGTATGACTTTAGAAACAAGAAAGTTTGCTATTCAAGATACATATGGCGACCGTTTTCAACATTGCTGGGGCTGCGGCCCTAAGAATGAGCTAGGCCTGCATTTAAAGACTTATCCTAGCTTGGATGGGAAGGAATGTATTACTAGAATACGACCAGAATCTCACTACACTGGTGGTGTGCCGGCCAATCTTTTTGGTGGTATGATTGCTATGATTTTTGATTGCCATGGAACGGCTTCAGCAGCTTGGTTTGCCCATCAAGAAAAAGGCTTGGACTTGACCCAAGATACAGTCATTGGACGCTTTATCACAGCCCGCTTAGAAGTTGATTACCAGAGCCCGACGCCCATTGACCAGGAAATCATCGTCACTTCGTGGCTTGAGGAGTTGGGAGCAAGGAAAGCTATTATAGTGATGGAGATGTCGGTAGCAGGACAGCCAAGAGCTAAGGCTAGAATGGTAGCAGTTGCAGTGAAAGATCATATGTAGACAAATTCCCTTGGTGCATTATATCAAGGGAATTTTAGCATGTTTTGAGTAATTTTATCTTGATTTTTGCAATTAGGACATTATTTTGGTATAATAGTTACTTGTCTTGGGGTCGTTACGGATTCGACAGGCATTATGCGGCATATTTTGCGACTCATCTAGCGGATGTAAAACGCCAGTTAAATATAACTGCAAAAAATAACAATTCTTACGCTTTAGCTGCCTAAAAACCAGCCAGCGTGACCTGATTCGGATTGCTTGTGTCTGATGACAGGTCTTATTATGAGCAAGCTACGGTAAAATCAAGTCTAGGGATTTTACAAGAGATTGATAGACTCGCTTAGCTTGGGCTTGAGCCATGTGTCAAAGCTGAGTTAAATGAAGACATGGCCTATGGTCGTAGACAAATGTGTTGGCAGGTGTTTGGACGTGGGTTCGACTCCCACCGGCTCCATAGGGATATGTAAATGAGGTTTTTGATGATATGAGTTTTTTTGGAAAAATCTTAGGGAAGAGTCAAGATAGTCATCTACCCATTGAGGAAGTTTCTGTTGATTTAGAGAATCTTCCGAATGAATGGGGCTCTTTTTCGACCCTTATTGATGACCGAATGGCTAGTATCCGCCTAAATTTAGCGTTGAATTCTATCGCTCCCTATCCATCCTATACTTATGCACTACGTTTGAGAATCGCTATTTTGAAGGTTGATCCAGAGACAGGGTTTCCAGATTATGACGAATTTTCTAATTTGAATCTTATCGAAGATCGTCTTTCAGAAGCGATGAAGCGCATTGCGGCTATCTATGTCGGAGTAGTCATCACAGATGGTCATATAGAATTTTATTACTATTTGAAAGATAGAGAGCGACACATGCCGATTATTGCTCAGGTAATGGAGCAATTTTCGAAATATCAATATAGTTCAGCTACTCTGGTGGATCCTGAATGGAAACAATACTTTGACTTCTTGTATCCAAATGAATATGAGTACCAATCTATCTTAAACCAGCGTATCTGGTATCGCTTAGATAAAGAAGGGGATGACCATAGTCAACTACGGGAAATCACTCATAAGTTTAGTTTTGAGACTTACGATGATCGTGTTTCCTTTATGGGGGATGCCTCTGCTCTTGATTATGATATTTCTTCTAGGAAAAAAGAAGAAGGCGATCCTCAACCTTACAAACTAGAAATATCCCGATTTGATACCACAGAGCTCCCTAGCATCAACCAACATGTTTGGGAATTAATAGAAATTTCGAAAAAATATAACGGAAAGTATAGCGGCTGGAGCTGCAATGTGGTATAATAGATAAAGTTTTGAGAAAGCAAGTCTTTCTCTTGTATGGAAGATTACTCAAGAGGCTTAAGAGGCTGTGTTGGAAACGCAGTAGGCGTGTAAAAGCGTGCGTGGGTTCGAATCCCATGTCTTCCGTTGTATTTCAAGAAGCGCCTTAGGGCGCTTTTTTGATGGCGGGACGAAGAACGACAATCACTTTGTTTAATGCTAGACCCGCAGAATGTAGAAGTAAGGATAGTATGTAAGAAATCAGATGGATTCGTTTCCATCTTTTTTATTTGAGAAAAACCTTGAAATTTTTCTGAAAAAGAGTAAACTGTACATAGAAAGTTTTGGAGGTTCTGCATGAAGTTATATGTCCAGTTGATGATTATTTTCTCGATTTCCATCATTGGAGAGGGGATATCAAGTGTCTTCCATCTTCCCATTCCAGGTAGTATTATCGGCTTAATCTTGCTATTTCTTGCTTTGCAGTTTAAATTATTGCGGCTCCGCCACGTCAGTATGGTCGGCAACTTCCTGTTAGCCAATATGACCATTCTTTTTCTGCCGCCGGCGGTTGGTATTATGGATAAATTCCATGTGATTGCTCCTTATCTGCTACCGATTGTTTTGATTATTCTTGGTGCCATTGTTTTAAATGTGATCGTCATTGCCCTTGTCGTACAATTCATCAAGCAGCATTTTGAAGGTGATTATGAGGAAGGAGGGATGGATCATGTCTAATCTATGGAGTAACCCGCTATTTGGACTCGCCTTGTCCATTTTGGCCTACCTCATTGGGATGCTGATTTTCCGTAGATTTCCACATCCTTTGACAACGCCTCTCCTTTTAGCAGCGATTTTGGTCATTGCTTTTTTGAAATTAACGGGAATTTCTTATAAGGACTACTATGTCGGTGGGGCTTACTTGAACAATTTAATCGTACCGTCTACGGTTGCTTTGGGGATTCCGCTTTATAAGACATTTCACCTGATGAAACACCACGCTCGCAGTATCCTGCTAGGAACCTTTGTAGCTGTAGTGGTCAATACGACTTTCACGGCTCTGCTTGCAAAATTCTTTGGGATGGACTTCTTTTTAGCAATTTCCCTATTTCCAAAATCTGTCACAACAGCGATGGCAGTAGGAATTACTGATAAAATGCAGGGCTTGACCACTGTTACCTTGGTGGTCGTTGTGGCGACAGGTATTTTGACAAGTGTCATGGGACCGACTATTCTTAAACTGCTAAAAATTAAGGATCCAGTAGCGGTTGGTCTGGCTTTAGGAGGGACTGGCCATGCGGTTGGTACAGGAACAGCTTTCAAATATGGACATGTTGCTGGAGCTATGGCCGGCCTTGCAATCGGTGTGACAGGAATCATGTATGTGATTGTCAGTCCAATCGTCGCAGCCATTATCTTAAAATAAAAAAACATGAAGCAGTATTTCTCGGAAATCTTGCTTCATGTTTTTATTTTATCTTAGTTGATAGCTGCTAGGAGGGCATCTGCTTGGGCAGAAAGCTCAGCAAGCTTGTCTTCTGCAAGGACTAATTGGCCAGTTCCCCAAGCTTCTGGATTGATACCGACACCAGTAAATTGATCAACCACATTCATACGAATGAATGGAAGGAGGCTACGGTAGTGCTTGAAGACCTCATCAGGTGAAGTGCCGTTAGCAACAGATGAAACAGTTACCACTTTGGCATTGAGGGCAGAAGGGCCGCTAGGGTCTGACAAATCAAGTGCGCGTGAAGTCCAGTCGAGCAAGTTTTTCACCACACCTGGGATCGCCCAGTTGTAGACAGGTGAGAAGATCCAGATAGCATCAGCTGCAAGGATTTCTTCACGAACCTTGGCAACAGCAGCTGGAGCTGGACTTTCGAGATCTTGGTTGAAGAATGGTACATCTTTGTAGTCCAGATAAGAAACTTCAGCTTTACCAGCTAGAGCTTTTTCCGCTTGAGCTGCCAATTGATGATTGAATGAACCTTGACGAAGTGAGCCAACAATAAATAGTACTTTAGACATAAATATGTCCTCCATTTTATCTTTATTTAAGAGGTGTCCCTCTTGTTACTATCTATGTTACAACAATTGTCACTAATTAGCAATAATTTAGCTCAGCTCTTTGAAAGTTTTTAAAATCCGCACTAATTCTTCCTTGTCTTTTTGGGAGAGTAGAGCAGTCATATGGCGGATATTGGCGATGTGCTCTGGCAAGACAGCCTCGATCTTTTTCTGGCCTTGGTCGGTTAGTTGGATGAGGAAGGAGCGGCGGTCATTGGGATCGCAGCTGCGACTTATCCAGCCATCTCTTTCCATATTTTTGATAACAACCGTCATGTTTCCCGATGTAGCCAGCATGCTATCAATCAAATCTTGAATCCGCAGTTCTCCTTTACTATATAAGGTTTCCAAAACGGAAAATTGGGTTGGCGTCAAATTATGCTTTTTAAAAATTTGAGCTTCGAGATTACGAATGGTGCGCTCCGCCTTATGGAGAACGATTATTGTCTTGAGGTCAAGTAGAGTATCCTTGTCTAGGTTTTCAGTTATTTTCATAGCAACATTTTATCAATAAGTAGTAATAAATGCAAATATAATAAAAGTCCTAGAAAAATCAGGCTATTTGTAGTATAATGATTCAGTGAAACATAAAATTAAAGAAAAGGCTGAATTTCCTATAAGGCACTATGCCATCGGGCTTTTCCTAGTCCTCACGGCGCTTGTTTTTTCATTTTTTACGATATTGCACCTTGCTATCGAGCCTTGGCAGTCAGCCAAGGAGGGTTCTCAAAAAATCGCTAAGAAATATGCAGATTTGGAAAGTCTGACGAGCTTTGCGATTTACAATGGCAAAGAGTCCTATTATAGCTTGATTGGGGAAACTAGTAAAAAAGAGGAAGAAGCTGTTCTGATTTCCAAAAATTCAAACAAGATCCATGTCTATCGCTTGCAAGATGGGATGAGTCAGGCAGAGGCAGAGCAGCTGGCCAAGGAAAATGGAGCGACCTCTATTGATAAGACTACTTTTGGTTATTTAGACGGTCAGCCTGTTTGGGAAATTAAGTCTGGAAGCACTTATTACAATATCGGATTTGAAAGCAAGACATTGCTCAGCAAGGAGGGGCTATGAAATTATCCAATCGTGTTTTAAATATGGAAGAAAGTGTGACTTTGGCGGCGGCAGCTAGAGCCAAAGCTTTAAAGGCTGAAGGCAGGGATATCCTTTCTTTGACCTTGGGAGAGCCAGATTTTCCGACGCCTAAGAATATCCAGCAAGCAGCGATGGCAGCGATTGAAGATGGCAGAGCTAGTTTTTATACGGTAACAAGTGGTCTGCCTGAGCTGAAAGCAGCGGTTGTAGACTATTTTGCCAAGTATTATGGCTATGAGATTCAGCCTAATCAAGTGACAGTGGCAACGGGGGCTAAGTTCTCTCTTTACACCTTCTTTATGAGCGTGATTGATCCAGAGGATGAAGTCATTATTCCGACGCCTTATTGGGTTAGCTATGCCGACCAGATCTTGATGGCCGAAGGAAAGCCTGTTTTTGTTCAAGCGACAGAGGAAAATAACTTTAAGGTGACGTTGGCCCAGCTGGAAGCTGCCCGTACTGAGAAGACCAAGGTCTTGGTTCTGAACTCGCCATCCAATCCGACTGGTATGATTTATACAGCAGAAGAGCTGCTGGCTATTGGAAATTGGGCTGTTGAGCATGATATCTTGATCTTGGCCGACGATATTTATGGCCGCTTGGTCTATAATGGCAATAAATTCACGCCGATTTCTAGTCTGTCAGAAGAAATTCGCAAGCAAACAGTCGTCATCAATGGTGTTTCCAAGAGCTACTCTATGACGGGCTGGCGGATTGGCTATGCTGTAGGTGAGCCTGAAATTATCTCAGCCATGAGCAAGGTTGCAGGGCAAACGACTTCTAATCCGACAGCGGTGGCGCAATATGCGGCCATTGAAGCCTTGACGGGCAGTCAGGATACGGTCGAAAATATGAGATTGGCCTTTGAGGAACGACTAAATACTATTTATCCCTTGCTAGCTCAAGTACCTGGCTTTGAAGTCGTCAAGCCTCAGGGAGCCTTCTACCTCTTCCCAAATGTTAAAAAAGCGATGGAAATAAAAGGCTATACCGATGTGACAGCCTTTACCACAGCGATTTTAGAAGAAGTAGGAGTTGCTTTGGTGACAGGGGATGGATTTGGTGCGCCAGAAAATGTCCGCCTCAGCTATGCGACTGATATGGATACACTAAAAGAAGCGGTTCAACGCCTCAAGGATTTTATGGAGAAGTAAGAATGATTGATCATTTTGAGATTAAAGTAAAGGATTTACAAATTTCAAAAGACTTTTATACAAGCTTTCTTGCTCCTCTTGGCTACGAATTGGATTTTAGAACTGACTCTCTACTCAGTTTTGTTGCCCCCAATAGTCCTCATCCTGGTGGAGATTTTTGGTTAGGAAAGGGAGAGCAGTCTCCTATTCACTTTGCTTTTTTTGCAGAAAACCACGAACAGGTTCGAGCTTGCTACGAGGCGGGTTTGAAGGCAGGTGGAAAAGATAATGGTGCACCTGATTATCGGAGTGATCATCTACCTTACTATGCAGCCTTTGTCTTGGACCCAGATGGAAATAATGTCGAAGTAGTCTGCCACAAAGAATAAAAATAGAAAAGAGAAAAAACGTGTCGAAGAAAAATGTAACAATTATTGATGTAAAAAATCATGTTGGTGAAGAAGTAACGATTGGTGCTTGGGTGGCCAACAAGTCAGGAAAAGGGAAAATCGCTTTCTTGCAGTTGCGTGATGGTTCTGCCTTTTTCCAAGGTGTAGCCTTCAAACCTAACTTTATTGAGAAATTTGGCGAAGAAGTAGGACTTGAGAAGTTTGATACTATCAAACGCTTGAGCCAAGAAACATCTGTCTATGTGACAGGGATCGTCAAAGAAGACGAGCGTTCAAAATTTGGTTACGAGCTGGACATTACAGATATCGAAGTCATCGGCGAGTCAAATGACTATCCAATCACGCCAAAAGAACACGGAACTGACTTCCTCATGGACAACCGTCACTTGTGGCTGCGTTCTCGTAAGCAAGTAGCCATGATGCAAATCCGTAATGCTATTATCTATGCTACCTATGAATTCTTTGATAAGAATGGCTTTATGAAGTTTGATAGCCCAATCTTGTCAGGAAATGCGGCAGAGGATTCGACTGAGCTCTTTGAAACCGACTACTTCGGAACTCCAGCATACTTGAGTCAATCTGGTCAGCTTTATCTGGAAGCAGGTGCTATGGCTCTTGGTCGCGTCTTTGACTTTGGACCTGTATTCCGTGCAGAAAAATCAAAAACTCGCCGTCACTTGACAGAGTTCTGGATGATGGATGCGGAGTATAATTTTGTTACTCACGATGAGTCACTCGACTTGCAGGAAGCTTATGTCAAAGCCTTGATCCAAGGCGTTCTTGACCGTGCTCCTCAAGCTTTGGAAACATTGGAACGTGATGTAGAACTCTTGAAACGCTATATTGCAGAGCCATTCAAGCGCGTTACCTACGATGAAGCGATTGATCTTTTGCAAGCCCATGAAAACGATGAAGATGCTGACTATGAGCATCTGGAACATGGTGATGACTTCGGTTCACCGCATGAAACATGGATTTCAAACCACTTTGGTGTACCAACCTTTGTCGTGAACTACCCAGCAGCTATCAAAGCTTTCTACATGAAGCCAGTTCCTGGAAATCCAGACCGCGTCCTCTGTGCAGACTTGCTTGCTCCAGAAGGCTACGGTGAAATCATTGGTGGCTCTATGCGTGAAGAAGATTACAACGCACTGGTCGCTAAAATGGAAGAGCTTGGTATGGATACATCAGAATATGAATTCTATCTAGATCTTCGTAAGTATGGATCTGTTCCACACGGTGGCTTCGGTATCGGTATCGAGCGTATGGTAACCTTTGTAGCAGGTACCAAGCATATCCGTGAAGCCATTCCATTCCCTCGTATGTTACACCGTATTAAACCGTAAATCAATGAAAACGCCCATGTGGCGTTTTTTCAAAATCGAACTATGAAATAATCCAAAATATAGAATTTTAGAGAAAGAAGAGGTAGGAGTCATGTAAAGCGCGGATTAACAAGTGATAAAGGATAGAAATGAAAAAACACTTGTTAAAGGAGAAAATGTGTTTAAAAGAAGTTGTCGGAAAAATATCGGTCTTATGGCCGGAGTAGAATTCTTTGCCTTTCTAGGCATTACTAGTTTTTGGATTTTATTTCTAAGTCAAAACGGCATGTCCCTCTGGCAGATTGGGCTTTTGGAAAGTATCTTTCATGCCACTAGTGTCATCTGTGAGATTCCGTCTGGGATGTTGGCGGATCGCTTTTCCTACAAGACCAATCTTTATCTGAGCAGGATAACAGGAATAGTATCTTCAGTTCTTATGTTAGCTGGGCAGGGGAACTTTTGGGTCTATGCACTGGCCATGATGATTAGTGCTTGGTCCTATAATTTTGATTCGGGGACAAGTGCAGCCATGGTCTATGATTCGTCCGTAGAGGCGGGACTAAAGGAACGTTACCTATCCATCTCCAGCTTCATGTCTGGAGTGGCTGAGGCAACTCGGTCTTTGGGAACGGTCTGGGCTGGATTTTTTGTCCATGGACAATTGCATCTGACCTACTATATCATGATTGGTACCTCTATTATCGTTCTGTTCTTGACTTGGATGCTGAAGGAGCCGAGTGTCAAAGCAGAGAAAGCGGAACGCCTGACCATGAAAAAGATTATCTGGGCTGTCAAAGAGGAGTTGCAGAGAAATCCCAGCCTTTTTATCTGGATGATTCTGTCCCAAATCATCGGAACACTGATGTGTATGTTTTATTTTTATTATCAAAATCAATTGCCTGACTTAAAAGCTTGGCAAATTTCGACGGTCATGTTGTTTGGCAGTGCTTTGAATATCTTAGCGGTCTATCTGGCGAGTGTGATTGGAAAGAAGCATTCAGCCTTGAAACTCTTTCCTTCAGTGGTTTTTCTAACTGGAGTGACCTACCTATTGTCCTACTTTGGAACGCCGATCATCTATATTATGGTTTATCTAATCAGCAACGCCTTGTACGCTCTTTTCCAGCCGATTTTTGACAATGATTTGCAAAAGCAGCTGCCAAGTGAAGTGCGGGCGACTATGCTCAGTGTCTATTCTATGATGTTCAGCCTGAGTATGATTGTCATTTTCCCTCTGACGGGCTGGTTGATTGATAATCTTGGCTTCGACTCGACTTTTATAGCTTTGGGCGGATTCTTATTAGCAGCGACACCGTTTTTGCATATGGGTCTAAAGAAAATAAGCCAGAACTTACAAGAAATCTAATATCAATGTTCTCTTTCTGCTGGTCAGAAGGAGAATATTTTTTACCCTTTGAAAATTATGGTAAAATAGAAACAGTTTAATGGAGAAGAAGGCAGTATGAAAGATTTATTGAAATATTTCAAGGGCTATATCAGGGAGTCTTTGTTGGGCCCCTTGTTCAAGCTTTTGGAAGCCAGCTTTGAACTCTTGGTTCCGATTTTGATTGCTGGGATTGTGGACAAAACTATTCCTCGAAAGGACAGCTCCCATCTCTACTGGATGGTTTTTCTATTGATGGGCTTGGCTGCGTTGGGCGTGGTGGTAGCAGTGGTGGCCCAGTATTATTCGTCAAAGGCAGCAGTGGGCTTTACCCGCCAGATGACAAGTGACCTCTATCAAAAAATTCTGCGCTTGCCCAAGGCTAGTCGGGATGAGCTGACGACTTCTAGCTTGGTGACCCGGCTGACGAGCGACACCTATCAGATCCAGACAGGGATCAATCAATTTCTTCGTCTCTTTCTGCGGGCGCCTATCATCGTTTTTGGCTCCATCATCATGGCCTTTACTATCAGTCCGGTCATTACCTTGTGGTTCTTGCTCATGGTGGCAATTTTAACGGCTATTATCGTACTTATGTCTCGTCTGATGAATCCCCTCTATGCCAAGATTCGTCAACTGACAGACCAACTGGTCAATCTGACGCGTGAGCAGCTGCAGGGCATGCGGGTCATACGAGCTTTCGGTCAGACCCAGCGCGAGGTTCAGACCTTTCGAAATCGTAACGAGCTCTATAAAACCTGGCAAATTAGGACTGGAGCTCTGGCTAGTCTGATTAGTCCTCTGACCTTTCTTACGGTCAATGCTACCCTAATTGCTGTGATTTGGCAGGGGAATACCTTTATCGGCAAGGGCTTACTGACTCAGGGGATGCTAGTGGCCTTGGTCAATTATTTATTGCAGATTTTGGTGGAATTGCTCAAGCTGGCTATGCTGGTCAATTCTCTCAATCAAAGCTATATCAGTGCAGGTCGCATCAGTCAGGTCTTCGAGCAAGCAGAAGAAGATGTCCTGCAGGAATTAGTGCAGGAAACAGCTCTGCCGGATCAAGCCATTAAAGTCCAGCAGGTCAGCTTTTCCTATCCCAATGCAGCTAGTCCAGCCTTGACTGGTCTGACTTTTGATTTGAAAAGCGGTCAGACTTTAGGTGTTATTGGCGGGACAGGTTCAGGGAAGTCTACTCTGGTTCAGCTGCTAGCTCATCTCTATCCAGTGGCTGCTGGTCAGTTGACCATCTTTTCCCAAGGACGCAGTCCCAAAAATCTGAGCGAATGGAGGTCCTGGATCAGTCTGGTGCCTCAGAAAGCGGAACTTTTTCAGGGAACTGTTCGCTCCAATCTGACTTTAGGATTGTCAACCAAGCCAACAGACGAAGATTTGTGGCAGGCTTTAGAGATTGCTCAGGCAGCGGACTTTGTCTCTCAGAAAGAAGGTGGTTTGGATGCGACTGTAGAGGCCTTTGGTCGGAATTTTTCTGGTGGTCAGCGTCAGCGTTTAACCATCGCCAGAGCTGTCTTGCGGAGGGCGCCTTTCTTGATTTTAGATGATGCAACCTCGGCTCTGGACTATCTGACAGAGGCCAGACTCCTGCAAGCTATTAAGAATGAATTGACTGAGACCAGTCTGGTCTTGATCTCTCAGCGAACCAATAGCTTGCGCTCAGCGGATCAAATCTTAGTGCTGGATAAGGGAGAACAGGTGGCCCTTGGGTGCCATGAGGAACTCTTAATCAGCTCTGCCATTTACCGAGAAATCCATAACTCGCAGCATAGTCAAGGAGAGGAGGACAAGCATGAAGCATAAGACATCACCTAGCAGCTTGAGGCGTTTGACTCGAGATTTGCTGCAGGCGCGCCGGCTCTTTCTCCTAGCTAGTCTGGGAACGGTGGCTCAAGTGGCTTTGACTGTTCTTCTCCCAGTTTTAATTGGAAATGCGATTGATAATGTTCTTCTCCCTCAAGCGGAGCAGCATTTGATGCCGATTTTGGGCCAGATGCTGCTGGTTATCTTAGCCAATACGCTGATTCAATGGCTCAATCCTTTGCTCTATAATCAACTGGTCTATCGCTATAGCCAGCAGCTCCGACAAGGTGTTATCAAGAAAGTTCATTATCTACCTTTGGCTTATCTGGATCGGCAGGGAACTGGCGACTTGGTTAGTCGGGTGACGACGGACTTGGAGCAGCTCAGCAATGGCCTACTGATGGTTTTTAATCAGTTTTTTGTGGGTTTGCTAACTATCTTAGTCACTATCATTAGCATGGCCAGATTGGACTTTTTCCTCCTGCTTTTGGTTCTGCTTTTGACGCCCCTTTCTCTTTTTTTAGCTCGCTTTATAGCCAAAAAGAGTTTTAGCTTTTTCCAACGGCAGACGCAGGCGAGGGGAGCGCAGACCCAGCTGATTGAGGAAAGTTTGACTCAAGAAAGTCTGATCCAGGCTTTTAATGCTCAGGAGCAGTTTGATTCAGCTTTTACTCGCAGTAATCAAACCTATGCAGACTATTCTCAGGCGGCTATTTTCTATTCTTCGACGGTCAATCCTTCGACTCGTTTTATCAATGCCCTGATCTATGCTTTGATTGTAGGCTTTGGGGCTGTCCGAATCATTCAGGGAACAGGTTTTACGGTTGGGCAGCTGGTAACTTTTCTCAACTACGTCAACCAGTACACCAAGCCTTTCAATGATATATCGTCTGTCATGTCGGAATTGCAGAGTGCTTTAGCTTGTGCGGAGCGGATTTACAGCGTTTTGGACCAAGAAGAAATAGCAGAGTCTGGTCAGGAAATCCTCCAGTCTGAAGATGTCAAAGGACAGATTAGCTTTGAGCATGTGGCTTTTGGCTATGAGCCTGGAAAAGAGCTGATTCAGGATTTGAATATAAGGATTCCAGCAGCTAGTAAGGTTGCTATTGTCGGGCCGACTGGTGCTGGCAAGTCTACTTTAATCAATCTCCTCATGCGCTTTTACAATGTTGATAGTGGTCTTATTTCGCTAGACGATGTTCCCATCACGCATTACACCAGAGCCTCTTATCGTCAGCAGTTTGGTATGGTACTGCAAGAGACTTGGCTCAAGACGGCGACCATTCATGACAACATAGCTTTTGGCCGGCCAGACGCCAGCCGAGAAGAGGTCATTGCAGCTGCCAAGGCGGCCAATGCGCATTTCTTTATCCAGCAGCTGCCTCAGGGCTATGACACCTATCTGGCGGATGCTGGGGATTCCCTTTCTCAAGGTCAGCGGCAGCTATTAACTATCGCGCGCGTATTCCTGGCTGTTCCTAAAATCCTAATCTTGGATGAGGCGACTTCCTCCATCGATACTCGGACAGAAGTCTTGATTCAGGAGGCTTTCAGCAAGCTCATGGTGGGACGGACTAGCTTTATCATCGCCCACCGCCTGTCCACTATTCAAAATGCTGACATCATTCTCGTCATGGTAGATGGTGATATCGTCGAACATGGTAATCATCAGGAGCTCATGGCAGCCAGAGGTGTTTATTACCAAATGCAGACGGCGCAGGAGTAGAAAGGGAGCTTTATTAAAGTTCACAGATTGATGCTAAACAAAACTAAAAGAGTTGGAATTTCCAACTCTTTTTGCTTATAATTCAACTTCTTCCAACCCAGCCTCCGTCAGTCGGTAAATCTTCTGGCAGACTTCTTTGAGAAAGACGCGGTCGTGGGAGACAGCGATAATGGCGCCAGGATAGGTCGCCAAAAGCTGGCGAACCTGGGGCTGAGAGGTGGGAGAGAAGTTGCGAGTTGGCTCGTCCAGAAGGAGGACATTGGGACGGTCTAGGACTAGTTTGAGCAGGAGTAGCTTGGCTTTTTGACCACCGGAAAGCTGCCCAATCGGGTGGCGGGCCTCGTCGCGTGTGAACTGGAGACTGGCCAGATGCGTCAGGATTTTCTCTTCCTTAGTCTTGTCACCAGAGGGAGCCAGAAAGTCCAAGGGACTGCTCTCATCAGCCAGCAAGTCGCCATAATGCTGGGGCATATAACCGACCCGCATGTCTGTCCGCTCACGCAGGATCTTCCATATTTCCTTAAGTAGAGTAGACTTGCCAGCACCATTAGCACCAATCAGTCCGATTTTTTCCTGACCGCAGACCTCTAGAGTCAGGTTTTCCGCTAACTGTCGTCCGTCTGCTTCCAGTTTCATGCCTTCTAATTTTAGGATTCTTTTGGTCAATGGCAGAGCTTCTATGTCTGAGAAATAAAGGCTGATAGCATCTTCCTGTGTCGGGATTTCGGTCATTTCAGCACCTGCCTTTTCAAATCGTTTGCCCTGTGAGAGGACGTTTTTCATCTTCTTAGCTACCAGTCGACCTGCAGTAGCGTCATGGGTGTTTCGTAAAGTATGCTCCACACTCTGCTTAACCCGTTGGTGTTTTTCCATGGTCTTCGCGTGTTCTTCCCGCTCTTTTCGTGCTAGTTGCCCCTGTTTTTCAAAAGCCTCCTGACGCTGCTGCCGGTAATTTTCATAGTCCAGACTCTTGACGCTGGTTCTAGCTACCTGCTTCTTTTTGATTCGCTCCAGATGAATAATCTTGGTCGCGGCTTGAGCGAGAAAGTGCTCGTCGTGAGAGACGAAAAGGACCGTTCTCTGGCTGTGGCTGATAAAGTTCTCCAGCCAAGTAAGAGTTTCGAGATCAAGGTCATTAGAGGGCTCGTCAAGAAAGAGAATGTCCCAATCACTGGCTAGTTTCTTGATGAGCTGGACCTTGAGTTTTTCTCCTCCAGATAGGCTAGAGAGCTGCTGCTGACTGGCAAAGCGCTGGCTGTCAAAGTTGAGCTCCCCAGCATAGCGGTAGAGCTTAGCATAGTCCAGCTCTGTCTCAAAATCAGCAAAGAAATAGTCATTGAGCGTCAGTTGGGCATCCTCTGAAGGTAGCTGCTGGGGTAAGTAGACAGCAGCAGTATAGGACTTATCAATCTGTCCACTGTAGCTGACATAGGAGCTGACCAGTCGCTCGTCTAGCAGGAGCTTGAGCAGGGTGGACTTGCCATTGCCCTCCTCACCGATAATAGCGACCTTGTCTCCTTGATTGACAGTCAGTGATAAATCTTTGACTAACTCTTTCAGGTCTTTTAGGTGGGTGATTGTTAGATTTCTTATTTGAAGCATAGATGTCTCCTTCGTTTTATAACACAAAATACAGCCCTGCTTTATTTAGCAGAGCTGTTTTTTAGTTGCACAAAGCAGACACAGGAGTGTCAAAGTGGGATTATTCGTCTGTAGGCTTCCAGATGGAACTGCCATAGGAGTGACAGGATTAATCTAAAGATAAGACATAGAAGCTTGAAAGCACAAAAAAACGAAAGTCCCGCGGATATGCAGAAACATGACAAAATCTACTAAATAAAGTTTCCTTTAAAAAATAGACTTAATTTTTCATGTCTCCGTGTACCTCCGAAATCATTCTACCCTTAGTCTAGCAAAAAGGGCAATATAAGTCAACAAAAATCCTGAAAGATTTCTTTCAGGATTCGTCATGTTTATACATTGAGCACCTTGTCCAAGAAGTCCTTGAGACGTGGATGCTGAGGGTTATCGAAGATTTGGTCTGGTTTACCGTCTTCTAGGAATTCACCGTCAGCAGTGAAGATGACGCGATTAGCAACCTGACGAGCAAAGCCCATTTCGTGAGTCACGATCAGCATGGTCATGCCCTGCTGAGCCAGATCCTTCATAACGTTGAGAACGTCACCAACCATTTCAGGGTCGAGAGCAGAAGTTGGCTCGTCAAAGAGCATGATATCTGGGTTCATAGCCAATCCTCGAGCGATGGCCACCCGTTGTTTTTGACCTCCTGACAGGCTGTCTGGTTTGGCATCAGCCTTGTCTGCCAGCCCAACCTTTTCCAAGAGCTCCATACCAAGTTTGTCTGCATCAGCTTGGCTCATTCGCTTATGCTCGACAGGAGCGAAGGTGATATTTTGCAGGACGGTCATGTGTGGGAAGAGGTTGAAGTGCTGGAAGACCATTCCGATATCTTCACGAACATGGTCTACGTTGGTAGCCTTATCTGTCAAGTCATAACCGTTGACAGTAATGGTCCCACTAGTTACTTCTTCAAGTAGGTTCAGGCTGCGTAGGAAAGTTGATTTACCTGATCCAGAAGGACCGATGATACAGACAACATCTCCCTCGTAGAACTTAGCACTAATCCCTTTCAGGACTTCATTCTCTCCATAGTATTTGTGTAAATCATTAACATCAATTTTTAATTTAGCCATTAGTGAATCCTCTTTTCTAAGCGTTTAGCCAATCTTGTTAAGAGTGTGATGATGACCAAGTAAAGCACTGCTAGGATAGCATACATCTTGAAGCTCTGATAGTTACGGGCAATGATGATTTTACCTGTTTGGAAGAGCTCAACAAGTCCGATAGCTGATACGATAGTTGTATCCTTGAGAGCGATGACGAACTGGTTGACAAAGTTTGGTAGCATGATCTTGGTTGCTTGAGGCAGGATAATCTTGCGCATGGTCTTTCCATACGAGATCCCCAGACTTCGGCTAGCTTCCATCTGTCCGACTGGAACGGCTTGAATCCCTCCGCGAACAATCTCAGCGATATAAGCACCAGCATTGAGTGACAGAGCAATTGTTCCTGCAACGAAGTCGTTAATTGGACTTTGCTGACCAGTCATAGATTCAATGAAGTTTGGAATTCCCCAGAAGATGAAGGCAGCCAGAATCATAAGTGGAATACCACGAATAACGTCAACAAAAATTTCTGAAATGATGCGAAGCGCTTTGATAGGGCTGACGCTGAACATCCCAAAGATAATCCCGATCACCATGGCAATCGCAAAGGAAATCAATGCTAAAGCAATGGTAATTCCAAGTCCGCTTAACAGTTGTTTGTAGTTGTTTTGGAGAAGTCCCCAGATAGTTGTTTCATCAACGGTTGTGGAATTATCCTTCTCAGCTGAGAGATATTTATCAAGAATTTCTTGATATTTACCATTCGCTTTTAGATTAGCCAAACCATTATTGAACATCTCGATGAGTTCAGGGTTGGTGCCTGCTTTTACTGCAAAAGCAACTTCACCACTAGGGGTTCCTTCGATTGGCGTTTTCATTTTCTTGCCTTGATTGATGGCATATTTGACAACGGGCTCATCGTCCATAATAGCAGCGACTGAGCCAGAATTCAGACTATCATACATAGAAGAACCGTCTGAAAAAGTTTTGATTTTGTAGCCGTATTTGCTTTGATTTTCGACGAGGAAGGTTTGAGAGGCTGTACCGTTCTTGACTCCGACGGTCTTTCCTTTCAAGTCTTCATAGGAGCTAATAGTGCTTGATTCTGTCACCGCAAGGATAGAGTTAGCAGTGTAGTATGGTTCAGAGAAATTAAAGGTTTCTTTGCGGGCCTCTGTCACAGACATCCCAGCAATCATCCCGTCAGCCTGTCCAGATTGAACGGCATTGATGGCAGCGTCAAAGCCAGGGTTAGAGATTTCCAGTGTAAAACCTTGGTCTTCGGCAATGGCTTTGATCAAGTCCATGTCAATACCAGTATATTGGTTGCTATCATTTTGGAAAACGAAAGGAGCAAAGGACGAGTCACTGGCAATCGTATATTTAGCTTTGACTGGAGTGGCTTTTTGTCCAGACTTGGTTGTCGTCTCTGGTACGGCTGAGTTGGTTGAAGTGCCAGAAGCGGCAGTCCACTTGGTGATGATGTCCTTCAAGGTGCCATCTTTTTTCATCTGCGCCAGAGCTTCGTTAAACTCAGTCACTAGATATTCGTATTTGCTGCCTTTTTTGACACCAAATGCGAAGCTACCAACGGCCTCACCCTTCATTGAGATTTTCAAATCTTGTCCTTGACTGATTGCGTACTCGATAACAGGTTGGTCATCCATAGCTGCGTCAACCGCTCCAGCTGCTAGGCTGTTATACATAAGGTCGCCTGTATCAAATGTTTTGATAGTAAAGCCGTATTTGTCTTTGATTTTTTCAAGGAAGCGTTGTGCGGCTGTACCATTTTTGACTCCGACAGTCTTTCCTTTGAGCTGATCGTAAGATTTTACTGTATTAGCCTTGGTCGTTGCGATGACAACTTTTGTGTCATAATATGTATCAGACATGGTAAAGACTTTTTCGCGTTCAGCAGTCTTGGTCATACCTGCCATAATGGCATCGGCCTGTCCTGCTTGAACGGCATTGACAGCAGCGTCAAAGCCAGGGAAGGACATTTCATATACCCAGCCTTTGATTTCAGCAACTTTATTGATAATATCTACATCAATCCCTTTATAGGTTTGATCGGAATCTTTAAATTCAAATGGGGCATAAGCCGTGTCAGATACGATTTTGATGGTATCTGCGTGAGTTGTTGTCCCTAGTGCAAGGATAGGGAATAACGCTAGCAGAAAAGCTATGATTTTTTTCTTCATATTTTCTCTCCTTTAGTTGAATATTTTTTGATTATATCAGAAAAATTTAAGAAAGGCAAATATTTTCTGTTTTGATGTTATATTTTCTGACATAACGATGAATATTACCTATTATACTATTATGATAAAATATGTTATAATAAATAAATGATGAAAGGAGATTTCTATGTTTAAATCACGCATGTTAGATAATGTGAAGCTGTCGCGCTACATTCCTCCTATTTGGTTAGCAATTCTGATCTCCATTGTCTTTATCCACGTAGGAGAAATCTTCGCAGGGATCATCATTGGAACTGTGCTTGCCATGGTAAATCCGATAGCTGACAGGGCTACACTTATGGAAGTGTTCGGGCATTATTATATCTTTTTTCAGCTGGGTAGTTTTTTCTTTATGGCCTTACTTGTTTTTCTGTGGGTCAAGTTTCGAGAAAAGAGAGCTTTCTCCAGCCTAGGTTTCTTTAAGGAAGGATGGCTGAAAGAACTGGGCAGAGGCTTCCTTATTGGAGCCGTTCAGTTTTCACTGGTTGTTGTCTTGCTCTTGGTAACGGGGACAGGCAGTCTGAAATTTGGTCAGGTGAATTTGCAGTCTTTGATTTTTGTCCTAGCTATCATTCCTTTCTGGATTCTCCAAGGTGGGACAGAAGAGCTAGTGACGCGTGGTTGGCTCTTTCCAGCAGTTAGCGCTAAGTCAAATATCTTCATTGGTATCTTGATTTCTAGTGCTCTATTCGGGGCTCTGCACCTCTTTAACCCTGGTGTGACCGTTCTTTCTATTGTCAATATCATACTAGACGGTATCTTTGCTTGTTTCTTTATGCTCAAGTATGACAATATGTGGGTACTGGCTGGTATGCACGGCGCTTGGAATTTTGTGCAAGGAAATATCTATGGTATTCAGGTCAGTGGCCAAGGAGCATCTACCTCAATCTTGAACTATAGCTCGCAATCTTCTGTGGATTTGCTGTCCGGTGGAGCTTTCGGTGCTGAAGGATCTATCTTTGCCACTATCGTCCTGATTGGCTGTATTGTCTATCTTTACTGGTCGCTCAAGAAGGAAAATCGCCTACCTCAGGCATTGATGTTTAAGAAATAAAGACATCGCTCAGTTTAGCTGGGCGATTTTTGATGTTAATGAATGATCAGAATGCAAGACTAGCCGTTCTTAGAGATGTAGCTACTAAACCAGAGCCAAACCCAGAGAAAATAGGGCAAATGTGGTAAAATGATAGAAGCACAAGTTGAGGAATAAAAGATGATAAACAGAATAACAGATAATAAATTTGAATTGGTTTCCAAGTACGAGCCTTCAGGAGATCAGCCTCAAGCCATTGAGCAGCTGGTGGACAATATCGAGGGGGGCGAGAAAGCTCAAATTCTCATGGGGGCGACGGGTACTGGTAAGACCTATACCATGAGTCAGGTTATCGCTCGGGTCAACAAACCGACTCTGGTTATTGCCCATAATAAAACCCTGGCAGGCCAGCTTTATGGTGAGTTCAAGGAGTTTTTCCCCAATAACGCGGTGGAATACTTTGTTTCCTACTATGACTACTACCAGCCTGAGGCCTATGTGCCTTCCAGCGATACTTATATTGAAAAGGATAGCTCGGTCAATGACGAGATTGATAAGCTCCGTCACTCAGCGACATCAGCTCTCTTGGAGCGCAATGACGTGATTGTCGTGGCTTCGGTCTCTTGTATCTATGGTCTGGGATCGCCTAAGGAATACTCTGACAGCGTGTTAAGCCTGCGTCCTGGACTAGAGATTTCCCGTGACAAGTTGCTCAATGATTTGGTAGATATCCAGTTTGAGCGCAATGACATTGACTTTCAGCGGGGGAAATTCCGAGTTCGCGGTGATGTGGTGGAGATTTTCCCAGCTTCTCGGGATGAGCATGCCTTTCGGGTGGAATTTTTCGGAGATGAGATTGACCGGATTCGTGAGGTTGAAGCCTTGACAGGTCGAGTCTTGGGTGAGGTGGACCATTTGGCCATCTTCCCAGCCACTCACTTCGTGACCAATGAAGACCACATGGAAGTAGCCATTGCCAAAATTCAGGCCGAGCTGGAGGAGCAGCTTGCTATCTTTGAGAAGGAAGGCAAGCTCTTGGAAGCCCAGCGCTTGAAGCAGCGCACGGAGTACGATATCGAAATGTTGCGCGAAATGGGCTATACAAATGGCGTTGAGAACTATTCCCGTCATATGGATGGTCGGAGCGAAGGAGAGCCGCCTTATACCCTTCTGGACTTTTTCCCTGATGATTTCTTGATTATGATTGACGAGAGTCACATGACCATGGGACAGATTCGGGGTATGTACAATGGCGACCGCTCGCGTAAGGAGATGCTGGTTAATTATGGTTTCCGCTTGCCGTCTGCTTTGGACAACCGTCCGCTGCGCCGAGAAGAATTTGAAAGCCATGTTCACCAGATTGTCTATGTATCGGCTACGCCGGGTGACTATGAGAAAGAGCAGACGGATACGGTTATTGAGCAGATTATTCGTCCGACAGGACTTTTGGATCCAGAGGTGGAAGTTCGTCCAACCATGGGGCAGATTGATGACCTTTTGGGTGAAATCAATGCTCGTGTCGAAAAGAATGAGCGGACCTTTATCACAACCCTAACCAAGAAGATGGCGGAAGATTTGACGGACTACTTCAAGGAAATGGGTGTCAAGGTCAAATACATGCACTCAGATATCAAGACCTTGGAGCGGACTGAGATTATCCGTGATTTGCGCTTGGGCGTCTTTGATGTTTTGGTTGGGATTAACCTGCTACGCGAGGGAATTGATGTACCTGAGGTTAGTCTGGTAGCCATTCTTGATGCGGACAAGGAAGGTTTCCTTCGCAACGAACGTGGCCTGATTCAGACTATTGGTCGTGCCGCTCGTAATAGTGAAGGGCATGTGATTATGTATGCGGACACCATGACCCAGTCCATGCAGCGCGCTATTGATGAAACTGCTCGCCGTCGGGCAATCCAGATGGCTTATAATGAAAAACATGGCATTGTACCGCAGACCATCAAGAAAGAAATCCGCGACTTGATCAGTGTGACCAAGGCTGCCCTGCCAGAGAAGGAAGAAACCGTCGAAATCGAAAGCCTCAACAAGCAAGAGCGCAAGGACATGATCAAGAAACTAGAAGGTCAAATGCAAGAAGCTGCTGGACTTCTGGACTTCGAACTGGCCGCACAAATTCGCGATATGATTCTGGAAATAAAGGCGATGGGATAATAAAAGGAGAAAAATGAAATGGGTATATTGGATGATTATAAAAATGGTGTTTTCTATCTTGAGTTGGAAAATACTATACAGTCTTTAGAGGATTTAGATAGTAAAGTAGAGAATATCAAGAACATAATGGAGGCTTTTTTCCAATTTTCTCCAAAAGGAAAATGGGAAAAATTAGAAACAACTTTATATATATTATATGAATTTAGTAATCTAGTCGATATAACGATTTTTAAGAAAGTTTTATTAGAGGCAGAATCATTATTTAAAGAAAATAATGAAGCGTTTATTTTTAATGAGAATATTTTATATAATTACTTTCGCTCTTTAAACAAATATTTGGAAAAAAATGCCGGAATTGAAGATTGCCAAGATTTTTTATATGATAATAGCATTTTCTTTGTAATTATTAATCGTATCAAAAACCTTAATTTAAATGGTATTGATGAATTTATTTCTTATCACATACTCAATATAATGCTGACAATTTTTGAAAAAGGTAAAGATTTTGAAAGAGTAAAAGAAAAAATAAAACAAGATTTAGCATCTGTTTTTGAGATAATTCTTTTAAATGTTTCATTTGCTGATTTAGCTTTTCAATATTTTCGTCTTGATACCATCGTAAAGCTTCTTAAATCAGAACATTTAGATGTAATTAATCAGTTTTATAAAAATAATCCTGATAATTATAGTGTAAGATATTATTTATCGTGGTTAGAGACAAAAGATTCTGATATTATCAAAGAATCTATAGAAACACTTAAAACTATACTAAAATATACTGACTCAGATATTAGGAAAAGTACAATTTATAACTTATTGGAGAAAGCAGATGAAATAAAGGATGAAGATGTAGTAACCATACAAGATGTTCATGAAGATGTATTGGAAGAATTTGCAAATACAATTATTGATAAAATTCGCTCTCTTTTAACAATTAATGCTCAAGATCTTGAGAATAGTGAAGAATATGGTCATTATACTAAAATTGAAACTTTAACGAATCATTTAATTAAAACGATAAAATCAGGTGATCCAAGTGAACCAGCGTATTTAAGATTAACAAATTCTAAACAATTAAATGATCCTATGGAAGGAAGAGCCATCTATGACTATTTGGAAATAGAAAATTCCTCGGACTGCTATCAGAGTTCCAATGTCTTCCTATCTTCGATGACAACTATATCAGATAGTCTTCCCATGTGGAAAGAATATGCAGAGAATCTAAAGGAGCATTTCTACAGTACGATAAAAAGTATTTGCAACAAATTATTGAGCATGACTCCTTAGAGTTTGTGAGAATATTCTATTTAAACAGTACAAGGGAAGATGATTCTGATATTATAAAAAAACTTAATGACTTAAAAGAGTTAATTCAAGAATTAAAGACTAGACATACTGAAGAAAGTAGGAAGGTACAGTCAAATATTTTTAAAAATTTAGCGAAAATATCCTATCTTTTTAAGGTATCTGATTATGAATATGAGAGTGAGTATCGTATTCTAATCAACTTTGATGATTCAGAAATTGAAGGACGACTAAATCCAAAACTCAAAACTGAAGATAAAATCGAACTTGAAGAATTAAAAGTTTTATCAGGTAGTATTGGACTCAGTGAAAATGAGGAATCTGGTTATAAAGATTTTAGGAAATATATTCACTTAGAATCAAGGGAGGATGGGCGATATGCTTTATTTGTATACATCAATCTGGCTCCTTTGAAATACTCAAAAGTCATTCTAGGTCCAAAGGTTACAGATGCAGACTATATTGCTCCTTATCTAAAACTTGCCAATCCTGATATAGAGATAGAAAGTTCAAAAATTCCCTATCGTTAAGGAAAATGAGTATTTTTAAAACATACAAATAAGGAGCACACATGCGTTATGCACTTTTACTCCGCGGCATTAATGTCGGCGGGAAAAACAAGGTCGTCATGGCCGATTTGAAGAAGGATTTGGCTGGGTTGGGCTTTGAAAATCCAGTTTCCTACATCAACAGTGGCAATCTTTTCTTTGATAGCGAGGAGCAGGAGGAGAGGATTCGGGAGAGCTTGACTGCTTATTTTAGTCGGTCTTACGATTTTCCTTTGCCTTTTGTCCTTGTCAGCTCTGGCATGCTTGAAAAAGAAACAGCAAATCTGCCTACTTGGTGGCAGGATGAGACAGCCTTTAGGAGAGATGTTCTCTTTTATCTGCCAGAGGTAGACAGGGAAAGCGTTCAAGAGCTAGCAGGCGACTGGGCGAATGACAAGGAAAAGTTACATTTTGGGCAGACAGCTTTCTTTTATAGTAATGCTGACCAAGCGGACTATCTCAAGTCCAATTACCATAAGAAACTGCTCAAATCTAGTTTTTACAAGCAACTGACTATCCGAAACGGTAAGACTTTCCAGAAGATTGTGGAGTTGGTTGGAGATGAGTGAGTTAAATGTGGAAGATACAAGGGGAGAAAAAGCGAAGCGCTGGAAGTTTTCTAAAGTTATTTGGCTAGTGCTCTATATCTTGTTGTTTATCTTTGTCTTGCTGCATTCTAGCTTGAGTCCGTTTGGCTTGGCCTTTACTCCGCTCCTGTGGAACACATGGCTTTTTCTTCTGTTAGTGGTCGTATTTTGTCACTTATGGTTTCTCTTTTTGAAAAAGAGAGAGTTTCGCTGGTTCCATCTCATCTGGGGGATCCTGAGTATACCTCTTGCATTGTTTATATGGTTTACAATTTTCTTTCATTTCTCTATAGCCAAATCAGAAAATTCTGTCCCGATCAATATGGACTATGGGATAGATGGGAGAGAAGTTATTTTACGAAAAGGCTTTTTATTTGGGGAATATGATGAATACCATGATTTAGTCAATCCCTATATCATGAAAACCAAGGTCAATCGTGTTCGCTATATTGATTGATGCAGGTCTTGTCAATGGAATCTAGCTCCAAAGCCCGTTCAAACAAGCTAGTAGAGGGAGGTATATGGATGTGAATAAAAATAGGAATGAGTGGACTTGGCTAGATAAAGTGAATACATGGCTCAAGCGCCATGGTTTTCTAGCTTGGTTATTGGATTTCTCCGTCCTTATGCTTTTTGCAATGATTACGGGCATCCTAGTTTTTCAAATCCCCTTCCTCCCCACATATTTAAAGAGTAACTATGTTTTTCCTTTGTTTATAAATATTCTTGTTTTACTGTACTATGCCTATGGTTCTATTCTACGTGAAAATAGTGCAAAGAGGGTCACTTCTTTGAAAGACTTAGTCAATACTCTCCTTTATATAAATCCTATGGTTCTTTTGCTACATTACTTTGGAGTGAGGAGCCGCCGTCATAGACCTTTGCTACCACTGCCTACTTTGGACCATCGCTATGTCTGGTTCCCAATTGCCACTTATATTATTTTCTTTCTGACAGCAGCAGTCATCACGATTGCAAGCAAAGGGAGTAAGAAAAAATAGAAAAGCCGCTTTATGTACTAAAGTGGCTTTTGTGCTTGTTCTGATAAATCTAAGGGCATAAAGGCGGCCATGACACGGCCGATGACCTTGGGTTCTTCTTGATGCGGGATAAATTTATCGCTGTATTTTTTATTGAGAGAAATGAGGCGGATGCCAGTTGGATCGTTGAAAACTCTTTTCAAAATGGTTTGACCGTCGTAATCAATGGCATAGATAGCACCTGCAAATTCAAAGTGTGTATTCTTGATGAGTGCCACAGAACCTTGCGGATACTTGGGTTCCAGTGAATCTGTCCGAATCCAGAGGGCAATATCATAGTCAAGCTCTTTGTCTAACCAGACGATGTCAGCTTGTTCGGGCTTGTTCAAGAAAGTCTGGAAGCTTTCATAGACCTTGTAAGGAAAATAATCATCTTTTAATCTTTCCTCAGTCGTTTGATTTTCCAGCTCTTTTTTAGCAAAGTCTATTACAGCATGCTTGTGGGTCTGGTCTAGGGATTGGAAAATATCTGCGAACTCTAGCGAAAATGGTGTAGGGCTATGAACTGATAAATAGCGAGGATCCAGCTCTTGAACATCCATATCAAAGAAGTCCGCAATTTTTTGCATATTCTCGAGGACAGGCAGGGAATTTCCTTTGATATAGCCAGTAAGAGTGCTGGCTGGGATTCCTGTTCCTCGGGAAAGTTCAATTTGTTTGATTTGCTTTTGCTTCAATAAAGTTTTGATTTTTTTAGAAATGAGCCGCATTGCCTCCTTATCCTGGGGGCTAGCGACACCGCGTCCTCTGGCCATGATATTCACTCCTTTTCTTTCTTCTATTTTAACGAATTAAATCGAAAAAGTAAAGAGCTGAATACAGATATTCAGCTCAAAAGGAGAGGATTAAATTTCGTAGCCCATCAAGAGGCCGCCTTCTTCTGCGTAAAAGCTGCAAAGTCCAGAAGTTGGTAGGAATGAAATGTCGGCAGCTGGGAATTTTTCCTTGATAACTTCCGAAAATTGCTGGCAAAATTTCTCGTTATTGCGATGCGCAATGATAATCCGGCCGCCCTTATATCCAGCTTTCAGAACTTCATCGACAGCAGCAGTCAGAGCCTTTTTAGCCCCTCTAGCTTTTTGAAGAAGCTCCAGAGTACCAGTATCGCTGGCTTCGCCGACCATACGAATATTGAGGAGGCCGACAACTGCACCGATTAGCTTACTGAGACGCCCATTTTTGACCAGATTATCTACCTTAGCCAGCACAAAGAGAAGCTTTGTGTTTTTTTGGTAGTGGGTGATGGCTTCCACGACTTGCTCGAAAGAAAGCCCTTCTTTGATGAGGTCGTTCAATTTTCTGACAATCAAATCAACTTCGCCACCAGCCGAAAGACTGTCAATAACATGGATATTTGCTGTTGTGTTTTCTTCTAAGAAAAGTTTTTTAGCTAGCTGGGCGCTATTGTGGCTACCAGAAAGAGAGCCCGTAATTGTCACGACAAAAATATTTTCAGCTCCTTCAAAGCTTCTGAGGTAGTCATCAGGGCTTGGGCAGGCTGATTTTGAAGCGGTTGAAGTAGCATACATTTTTTCCATCATGTCATCAATATTGAGATGAGCGTTATCTACAAAAATCTCATTATCAATCTGAATGGTCAGTGGCACACTCTCAAACCTTGTCTGGTTAGCCAAATCAGCAATCTCGCGGTAGTCACAGCCAGAATCGGCAACAATTTTCCAAGTCATTCATTTTCTCCTGCTCTATCAGTTCTCTACATTGACAAAAAACATGTCTTTTCTTACAATTATAACATGAAGATGCTTTGATATAAAGCCTTAATTCTCAGCTGATACAGGAAGAAAGAAATTGTTATGGCGGAAAAGAAAATATCAGAAAAATCCCTTGCAAATTTAAAAACTTATAATCAAGAATCTAATCGAATTACAAAGGAGTCCTTGGAAATTTCTCTAATGCAACTGCTAGAAAAGAAAGATTTGAAAAAGATTACCATTTCTGAGTTAGTCGAACGGGCTGGAGTTTCGCGCGCAGCTTTTTATCGTAACTATAGCTCCAAAGAAGAAATTCTAGAGGGGATTTTCAAAAATACGGTTCAGGGAATTGTCGACAAGCTGGAGCAGTTTAATTTCAAGACAGAAATGTACCAGATTTGGCTTTTTCTTTTTAAGGAAGCCAAGAAGGAAGCGCGTGTCATTAGTCTGGCTATTGACTATAATTTTGAAAAGTTGCTGACGCAGGCGGTCTTTGATTTCCTTGAAAAGCGTAGCAAAGGTGGGAAGAAGACAGCCAATTCCTATATGAATTCATTCTGGAGTTCTGCGGTTGTCTCCGTACTTTCAAAATGGATCAAAGAAGGCATGAAGGTGCCAGCTGAAAAGATTGCTGCGTTGGGCATGCCCCTTTTCCCACAGAAAAAGAAAAAATAAGAGTTTGTACAAATGTTTGGCACCAATACATCAGACTGAAATAATAGATCGTAAAAACTTACCTAACAAGTAAGTTTTTACTTAGTGCTTCTGAGACCATTTAAGACTTCTCAGCTACCATTTAGGATTTGGGAGTCATTTGCGATGCGACCTGTGCTATACTAGAGCAAAGGAGGTAGACAAATGGCTACTATTATAATCAAAGATGGCAGTACTCTTCGAAAGCTGGAACTTTCGACAATTTACTATATCCAGTCTCATCCTCAAAAGCCGCACATCGTTCTTATCGTCACTGGACAAGGCAACTACAGCCTTAGGGCTTCTCTGACTGCGCTGGCTAAGCTCTATCCTGATGCGCTGGTTCACTGTAATCGTCAAACACTGGTCAATTTAGCCAAGGTTCAAGGATTTGACAGGGAGCGTAAAAGCTTGTTCTTTGAGCAGTCTGATTTAGGAGATATTGTCTGCTCAAGGCGTCATTTAACCAGTCTCATCAAGCGCTGGTCTCAGGAAGGAAGAAAATAAGATGAAAATTTTTGTATTAGAAGACGATCTTAAGCAACAAGCTTATATGGAGTCAACCATTCAGGGGATTCTGGAAAAGAACGGCTGGGAATGCCAGTTTTTAGAAATCTATGGCAAGCCGGACATGCTGATTGATGCAGTAAGGGAACGGGGGAGTCATCAGATTTTCTTTTTAGATATTGAGATTAAGCAAGAGACGCAGAAAGGACTAGAGGTGGCAGGAAAGATTCGCAAGTTGGACCCCTATGCTCTGATTGTATTCGTGACGACTCACTCAGAATTTATGCCCCTGACTTTTCGTTATCAGGTATCAGCTTTTGACTTTATTGACAAAGGCTTGCCTGAGGAGGATTTTATCAAGCAGATTGAGCAGGATCTGGCCTATCTTTACGAGAGAAAGGACAGTTTTCAAGCAGAGGAAACTTTTCTCTTTGAAAATTCCAAATCAGATTTTCAGGTGCCATTTAATGAAATCTATTATTTTGAGACATCAGAAGTGCCTCATAGACTAGTTCTCTATACCAAGAAAGAGCGCATCGAATTTTACGGACAGCTTTCTGAGATTACAAAGCAGGACAAGCGACTCTATCGCTGCCATCGCTCTTATGTGGTCAATCCAGCGAATATCTCTCAGCTGGATAAGATAGAAAACATAGCCTATTTTCCTAATGGCGCTAGTTGCTATGTATCACGCCTCAAGATGAAAGGATTACGGACAGCTTTAAGGCAGTAGGGAAGTAATATGATAGAAGTAGGAGGAGTTTATGTTCATAGGATTGAAAATTGTAGCATTAATATTTCAGGTTTTAGTTTTATTTATTCTTTTTTCAAATATCAGTGGCGAAAAAATGAATTGGAAAAAGTATCTATTAGCAACTCTAGGATTGAATTTTATAGGGATTTCGTTTGAGATCATAGACTTAGTGATTGAGAATAAATTTTTTTCATATGTTAATTTCTTAACGCTTCCTATATATTTTTCAATTTTTTCCTTATTGATAAACAAAAATATACCAAAGGTTCTTTCTATATTCTATGGTCTTTTTCCAGTTATCTTTTGGAATGTTCTATATCGTCTATTCTCTTTCTTTTTAAGAAATATAATACATCCCCATGTTCAAGTTCAGATAGATCCTAATAAATATACTATATATATTTCAGCAATTCTAGCTAGTTTATTATCATTATTCTTACCTAGACTATTGTATTATGATTTTAAACGATTAAGAGAGTATAAGTTAAGAAAAAAAGATATAAAATTAATTATTTTTCTAAATATTTCCATGATTCTTTATTATATATTTGTCAAATATTTTACTTATATCGAAATGTATCAGCAGTCACCTAACTTATATTATCGTGAAATAATCGTAGTTGTTTATATTATTCTCTTTCTCAGTTCGATAAATATCCTAGACCGTAATTTGCGAGAGCGAATTCAACAGCAGTTAAGTGAACAAAGAGAGTTACAATTGAGAAATATGTCCGATTACAGTCAGCACATTGAAGAACTTTATAATGAGTTGCGAAGTTTCCGGCATGATTACATCAATATTTTAAGGAGTCTGAAGTTGGGAATTGATACGCATGATTTACCAGCCATCGAGCAGATTTATAACCAAGTTCTTAAAGACTCAGGTCAAGCGTTCAACCAATCTAAATATGATTTGGGTCGTCTATCCAATATCCACAATGATGCTCTCAAGAGCGTCTTGTCAGCAAAATTTCTAGAAGCTCAGAACAAGGGAATAGAAATTGGCTTGGAAGTTCCTCAAGAAATCAAACCTCAAGGAATGGAATTGCTTGATTTTATCACGATTGTTTCCATACTGGCTGATAATGCTATGGAAGCAGCAGTGGAGACTAGTCATCCAGTGGTTTCTTTTGCCTTTTTGGAGCAGGAAAGTAGACAGATTTTTATTGTTGAGAATACAATAAAAGAGCCTTCTATCTCTTCCGATAATATTTTTAAAAAGGGATTTAGCACTAAAGGAGAAAATAGAGGGCTTGGTCTCTCCAATGTTCAAAATATTATCAGCCACTATCCCAATGTTTCTCTGCGAACCACTAGTCATGATTACTCTTTTAGACAAGAGTTGGAGATAAAATGAATTTATTAGATTGCGAATGATTAGATTTGCCACTTGATTTAACTCAATGAGAGTAACAACAACTGTTTATGAGTAAAAAAAGACAATTTAAGGTTTTGAATGCCACACCTGTTTAAAAGTGCTATAATTAGTATAGGGTTTAAGAATACGAAGGCACTAAGATAAATGCCTTGTTTAGAGACAAATATAACTTAAAGTCAAAGTGTTGTCTGTTTTTTTTGTTATTTAATTGTTAGGAGTGACAAGAAATGAAGAAATTATATAGCAATACATATCTAATGCGATTTTTAACTGCCCAGCTTCCTAGTCTGGCTTTATTCATTATGATTTTAAGTAACCAGGTTTTTAAAGCATCGCTTCTAGTCCAGATTTGTTTTTATTTGATACTTGTGAGCAATCTTGTGTTGAATCTTTATTTTATGAACCAGATAAAAAAAGAAAGTAGTTCCGACATCTTATCAAACCAAATTTTCTTTACTATTTTGACTTTGGCTCTGTTTATATTTAGTTCTTACAGACTGATAACGATCAGTGATGAATTTCAAAAATTAATTGCTCTGATATCCACTATTTTATTATTTATCTTACTTGTTCTACTTATTTGGGGAATAAAATATGCCAAGGTAGCTAGTAGAAAACATAAAACAAATTAGATTTGCTAAATTGAACGGAATATCACTATACTCTCTCTGTCTTACTTTTTCGTGATGTTTTCTAAGAATATTTCTTATAGAATTTTTCCAAGAAGACGATACGGAATATCCTGCTGGTCAATTCTTTCTTATGCTTTTTGTAATTTTACAATTTTGACTTTATTATTTTAGTAAAGCCAGCATTTGCTTCTAGCAAGTGCTGTGTTTTTTTCTTCAAATGACCATTTAGGATGAAATACAGACTGTTTATGATTTTCGGCTTATTATTTGAAGAAATCGCGCTATAATCTAAGTAGGTTAAGATTGACTTTACAAATGGTTGAAATCTGTTAAGACAAAAAACTTTTAATCAAAAATTTATGTTATAATAACAGTATAATAATCGTTTGTAATTTTGGGAAAAAGGTGATTTGCTATCTCTAATGGCACTTTTTGGAATGGAGGGCATCTATGAAATTAGAAATGATAGGCATTAGCAAGAGCTATGGCTCTAAGTCTGTTCTTAAAGATATTTCCTGTGAATTTACTGAGGGAGTTTATGGTTTGCTTGGGGCAAATGGTACGGGTAAGACGACCTTGATGAATATCATTTGTGATCTCATAAAGCCGAGCCGAGGAAGGATAAAGTTTGATAAGGTCTCACATACAGAAGACTATATCCAGTATATCGGATTCTTGCCTCAAGATTTTTCTTATTATCATAACTTTACTGGGCTCGATTTCCTTTTATATATGGCTGCTCTTAAGGGAATGACGAAGAAACAAGCCAGAGTAGAGAGCGATAAGTTTTTGAAACTTACTGGTTTATACGATGTTCGGAAAAAGAAGATTGCTTCCTATTCGGGTGGTATGAAGCAAAGACTGGGCATTGCGCAGGCACTTCTCAATAATCCTAAAATATTGATTTTAGATGAGCCAACCGTGGGACTGGATCCCAAGGAAAGGGTGAAATTCAGAAATATTATCAGTGAGCTATCGGCTGATAAAATCATCCTCTTATCTACCCACATCGTATCGGACGTAGAAGCGATAGCCAAGGAAATCCTAATCCTAAAAGATGGAAATTTTGTGGAAAGAGGTAGTGCTAAGGAACTTCTTTCGCTTATCGAGGGGCAAGTTTGGGAATTTCGTGTTTCCGAGCGTGAGTGGCAGCGTTTTGCAAAGGATTATGTAATTGTGAATGAGCGGATAGAACCAGACGGTATCGTCTTGCGGGTTATTAGCGATGAGAGTCCTTTCGAAGGGGCGCAACGGATAGTGCCAAGTCTGGAAGATTTGTATATTTATTACTTTAGAGAGGAGGCAAATGGATGATAGCTTTAGTTCCTTTTGAATTGAAAAAATTATTAAAAAAGAAGTCAGTTTTAGGTGCAGTCCTGGCTATTATACTGGTTTTAGCTGGATTGTTTTATGCAAATTTTTTTAATGATGGACAGATTAGCGGATCTTCAGCTGATCGAATACATGGGAAACAAGCAGTTGTGATCAAACAAAAGATTGCTGAAGAGCATACTGGTTATTTATCTGATGAGTTAATGGATAAAATCGTTAATGACTATGCAGCGAATATGCCCTATTTCAAACAGAATGATTTGTATGATATGTTTTCCTGGTATGCCATTGATCGCCTCGTCCCCAATTCTCAAGAAATTTTAACAGATACCTATAAATCTGATGATGTCTTACATTATGACCGGATTAGTCTCAAGTCGCAAGAAGAGCTGCAGTCTCATTTTCCTTTAAAAACGTTAAAGCTGGGAAATTTTGCTCCTTGGCATAAGTTGTTTAATACCTTAAATGCTGCTTTTAGTTTAATGGTGGTATTTGTGATTTATATTTGCTGCTCTGTTTTCTCAGGTGATCGAGCAAGAAAGATGGATTCATTACTTTTGACAACTAAATATGGTCGCAATCAGTTAACTATTGCAAAAATTGTATCTGTTTTTGGAATTGCTACTTTAACGTTTGTCCTTGTTAATAGCCTTGTTTTGCTGGTGTTTGGGACCTACTTCGGTTGGAGTGGTTGGGATACCAGCGTCCAGATGAACTTGGAATGGATTTCGACCATTTATAATATTTTGCAATTTCCTGTCCATATGAATCTCTTAGAATTGTTGATTCGCCTTATTCTATTCCAGTTTGTTGGTTTACTCTTTATTCTTGGAGTGATGGTTCTCATATCTAGTTTGACAAAGTCGCCTCTAGCAACATTTGCAAGTTCTGTGGGAATGTTCTTGGCTCCAGACTTTATGATGAATATTTTCAGAGATGGTTTGATAAATAAGATACTAACTATTTTTTCAATTTCAACCGATGGAACGGAAGGAATCTTATTGAAACTTTCCAATAGCAAAGGATTTTTCTTCAATGATTTTACCGCAAATAGTGTCAGCGTGATCATGATCCGGCTCTCTCTCATGCTCCTCTGCTGTCTGATGACTTATCGGATTATCCGAGAAAGAGGGCTTTAAACTAACTGTTGTCTATTTTAGAAAAGCAGTTCCGCTTTTCTGATAGAATATACAAGGAAAAAAGAGGTCACTAATATGGAAAAAAATTATTTTTTAAAATTTCTCTGCTTATATCTTTTGTGCTAACGGCAGGAGGTCTATTATTAACACTCTGTAATTATTTATTTTTTAATTATCCGTTTTTAAACCAAACTACGGTAGGCCTAATTGCCCCGTTTTTAATGGTTTTGCTTATATTTTTTAGTTCTCATCATAGAAATAAGGATTGATTTTTTGATTACTTGAGAATAAAAAGAAAAAAGTGCTAAAGACATTCTTTGAATTTATCTTTTAAAGGAGTTGATTTTATGACTAATACTAGACGAGCAGTAGTTGCCGCGAGCTTAGGTTTCATCTTATTGTTAGCAGTGGGAATTCTGCTGCGGATTCGCTTTGGGAGAATGGTCTTTTTGCTAAGTTTATTCTGTTATGCGGAAGCCTTTATCATCTGGTACGCGAAAAGTAAGTCTAAGTTGCAGATTAATGGCAGTAGGAGCATTGAACTCTTCTGGCTCTATATCAAGCAGTTGAAAATATTTTATATCACAATTTTGTGTCTTGCGATTCCTTTCGTGTCCCTGTCTTCTGATCCCACTTATGATTTGTTTTTTGTGCTTAGCTTGTTAGTATTTTCGCTCTTAAGCAATTATATCTTTAGCTCTCATGGCATTCAGCCATCTAAGAAAGAGAGAAATGTAAAAGATTAATTGTTTTATCTGTGGCAGTTATTCAGCTTGCTGTTTTCTACAAAAGAAAAGAGGCTGGGACAAAAGTCCTAGC
>NZ_LAWH01000037.1:0-7116 GCF_001588905.1 Streptococcus cristatus
CGAGCAAGACGCAGTGGTTGAGTGGGCTCTACTACGCTGATTTCATCAGCTTTTACAGCCCTACTCAACTGTGCGGAGGTGGGACGACGAAATCGAATTCTAGCGAATTACCGATTTCTGTCCCACTCTCATTTTTATTATTCTCGAATGTATGATAAAAGTTTTGTTTTTGTTGGTTTTCAGTCCTAGACTACTAAGAAAATATACGAAATTAAAAAATACTGTTTATTTTCTGTCATTTTTTGATGTTTATTAAACAAAAATCGTTTAAATACCTTGCAAATTGGTATAGATAGGTTTATAATAAGGATAGGCTAGTTGGTCAGGAAATGAAAAACGACAGCTCATAAGAACCATCGTTTTTCAGATTAATGATCGCGACTAGAAGAAATAAATTTGATTTTGAAGAAATCGCCACGCTTGTAGGTTTCGCTGTACTCTAGGATTTGTCCAGTATTTTCCAGTTTTGTGATCTTGACTTGATGCACAGTTGGGAAGTTTGGATCAATTTCTAAGGTCTTGGCAATGTCTTTTGGCGTTGGAAAGACGATTTCGTTGGTTTCTTCGAAATACTCATCATTCATGTGGATGTGATAATCCGTCTTGAAGCGATTGTAGATCGAGCTGTAGTAGTCCAAATCTGGATAGTTTGGATTGATGTACTGTTCAGGAATGTAGGTTTGGTGATAAATATAGACTTTATCGCCGGTCCTTCTGATACGGTCAATCTTGTAGTAGAACTGGGACGGTGTTAGTTCTAGTTTGTCCAAGATTTTCAATTCATTTCCGCGTTTGATAGACAGAACAGTCACCTTATCCTTTTGGATAGGGAAAGTTTCAATATCAGAGAATTCCACACGCTTGTGTTTTCTTGCGCGTGAAACAAACGTTCCCTTCCCTTGCTGACGGATGATGTAGCCATCATTCGCAAGTTCGTTCAAAGCGCGGACAACGGTGATGGAACTGACGTTGAACATCTTGATTAACTCAGCTTCTGTGTAGAATCTATCACCGTTTTCAAAGTTACCAGAAATGATTTGTTGTTTCAAATCATCTTTGATTTGTTGATATTTAGGAATAGCCATTGTGCTCACCTCTCTTTTTTTATCCCTCTCTATATTGATTTTAACATATTTTTAAAAAAAATGTTGACATTTATGCAAAAGTTTATTATATTAATATTAATAAGAAATGAAAGCGTTTTAAATCTAGGAGGAATGGGGAGATGAAGAGATTTGAAATAGGCTCTTCTTTCTACTTGGATGGTCAGGAGTTTAAGATTTTATCAGGAGCGATTCACTATTTTCGGATTCAGCCGGAAGACTGGTATCACTCGCTTTACAATCTTAAAGCCTTAGGCTTCAATACAGTTGAGACCTATGTTCCTTGGAACATGCACGAGCCAAAGAAAGGCCAGTTTGACTTTCAGGGAATTTTAGATATTGAGAAGTTTCTTCAGATTGCTCAAGATTTAGGATTATATGCCATCGTTCGCCCTTCGCCCTTTATCTGTGCGGAGTGGGAATTTGGCGGCATGCCAGCCTGGCTCTTGACGGACGATATGAGAATTCGTTCTTCTGATGCTTCCTATCTTCAGGCTGTTGCAGACTACTATGATGAGTTGCTTCCTCGCTTGGTTCCAAGGCTCTTGGACAAGGGCGGGAATATTCTCATGATGCAAGTGGAAAATGAATATGGCTCTTACGGGGAGGATAAAGACTACCTGAGAGCGATTCGGCAGATGATGTTGGACCGAGGCCTTGATTGCCCGCTCTTTACATCGGATGGTCCTTGGCGGGCGACGCTGAGAGCCGGTACGCTGATTGAGGAAGATTTATTTGTTACAGGAAATTTCGGCTCCAAGGCAGATTATAATTTTGCCCAGATGCAGGAATTCTTTGATGAGCATGGCAAAAAATGGCCGCTCATGTGTATGGAGTTTTGGGATGGTTGGTTCAATCGTTGGAAAGAGCCAATTATCAAAAGGGATCCTGAGGAATTGGCTCAAGCTGTCCATGAGGTTCTGAAACAAGGCTCTATCAACCTCTATATGTTTCATGGCGGCACCAATTTTGGCTTCATGAATGGCTGCTCGGCCAGAGGTGTGACGGATTTACCACAGGTGACCTCGTATGATTATGATGCCCTGCTTGATGAACAGGGAAATCCAACTCCGAAATATTTTGCAGTGCAAAAAATGATGGAAACCTACTATCCTGAGCACCCACAAATGAAACCGCTCACAAAAGAATCTTTTGAACTGAGAGACATTGCTCTGAGTGAGAAGGTGAGTTTGTTTGAGACATTAGCTGATTTGGCTCAGCCAGTAGAGAGTCTCTATCCTGTCAAAATGGAGGATTTGGGGCAGAGCTATGGCTACTTGCTTTACCGTACCGAAGCCAGCTGGGATGCGGATGAGGAAAAAATACGGGTGATTGACGGGCGAGACCGGATGCAGCTCTTTGTGGACGGTAAGCTTAGGGCAACCCAGTATCAATCAGAGATTGGTCAAGATATCTTTGTCACTGGTAAAAAGAAAGCGACCCACCAGATTGATATTCTGATTGAGAATATGGGTCGGGTCAATTACGGGCACAAGTTCTTGGCAGATACCCAGCGAAAAGGGATTCGGACGGGCGTTTGCAAGGATTTGCACTTCTTGCTGAATTGGCAACAGTATTCACTTTCATTTGGAAATACAGAAAATATCGATTTCTCAAAAGGATGGCAGCCAGATCAACCAGCTTTCTACGCTTTTGACTTTGAAATGAAAGCGCTTAAAGATACTTATTTAGACTTGTCCGGTTTTGGAAAGGGCCTTGCCTTTGTAAATGGCGTCAATATCGGTCGTTTCTGGAATGTCGGACCAACCTTATCGCTTTATATTCCGCATAGCCTTCTGAAAGAAGGAAGGAACCGCATTATCATTTTTGAAACGGAAGGGGAATATGAAGAATCAATTAACTTAGTTAACCAACCTACATTTAAAACAATAAAGGGGGAAAATTTATGACAATCGTAGGTGCACGTATCGATGGACGTTTGATCCACGGACAGGTAGCCAATCTCTGGACTACCAAACTCAACATTTCACGCATTATGGTGATTGACGATGAGGTAGCTGAAAATGCTATCGAAAAGAGCGGACTCAAATTGGCAACGCCGCCAGGAGTGAAGCTCAGCATTTTGCCAATTGCTAAAGCAGCAGAAAACATCTTGGCTGGTAAGTATGACTCACAACGGCTCTTTATCGTTGCTCGTAAACCAGACCGTTTCCTTCGTTTGGTAGAGGCTGGTGTTCCACTGGAAACACTGAACGTTGGCAATATGTCTCAGTCAGACGAAACTCGCCCCATCACTCGCTCTATCAATGTGGTTGATGCGGATGTGGAAGCTTTCCACAAACTGCATGAAAAAGGAGTGAAGTTGACAGCTCAGATGGTTCCAAATGATCCGGTTGCGGATTTTATGAATTTGTTAAAATAAGGAAAAATTTTTAGGAGGTCATTGTCATGATACAATGGTGGCAAATTTTACTACTCACTCTGTACTCAGCTTATCAAATCTGTGATGAGTTGACGATCGTTTCTTCAGCAGGTTCACCTGTATTTGCTGGATTTATCACAGGTCTCATCATGGGAGATTTACCTACAGGTTTATTGATTGGTGCCAACCTTCAATTGGTGGTACTCGGTGTTGGTACCTTCGGTGGTGCTTCTCGTATTGACGCTACTTCTGGTGCGGTTCTTGCGACTGCTTTCTCAGTAGCTCAAGGGATCAAACCTGAACTTGCGATTTCTACAATTGCCGTTCCAGTAGCTGCTCTCTTGACTTACTTCGATATTCTTGGTCGTATGACTACAACTTACTTCGCTCACCGTGTAGATGCTGCGATTGAACGCTTTGACTACAAAGGCATCGAACGCAACTATCTCCTTGGTGCTCTTCCTTGGATGGCATCTCGTGCCCTCCCAGTCTTCTTTGCCCTTGCCTTTGGTGGAGCTTTCGTAGAAACTGTCGTTACAGGTATCTCTAACGTACAATGGTTGGCAAACGGTCTGAAACTTGCAGGTCAAATGCTTCCAGGTCTTGGATTTGCAATCTTGCTTCGTTATCTTCCAGTGAAACGCAACCTTCACTACTTGGCACTTGGATTTGGCTTGACAGCTATGTTGACAGTGCTTTACAGTAATGTTCAAAGCCTTGGTGCTGCAGTGTCTAGCATTGTTGGTTCTGAAGTGTTCTCTAAACTTCCAAAAGAACAAGCTATTACTTTTGTTAACAACTTCAAGAGTGTATCTATGATTGGTATCGCCATCATTGGCGTCTTCCTTGCAGTACAACACTTCAAAAACAGCCAACGTACAGTCGTAGCTGCTCCAGTAACTGAATCAGAAAGCGGGGAAATTGAAGATGACGAATTCTAATTACAAACTAACAAAAGAAGATTTTAAACAGATTAACAAACGTAGCTTGTTTACCTTCCAATTGGGTTGGAACTATGAGCGTATGCAGGCTTCTGGTTACCTTTACATGATTTTGCCACAATTGCGCAAAATGTATGGAGACGGTACACCTGAACTGAAAGAAATGATGAAATTGCATACGCAATTCTTCAATACTTCACCATTCTTCCACACTATTATCACTGGTTTTGACCTTGCTTTGGAAGAAAAAGATGGTGTGAAATCAAAAGATGCGGTCAATGGTATCAAGACAGGTCTCATGGGGCCATTCGCTCCTCTTGGAGACTCAATCTTTGGATCATTGGTGCCAGCTATTATGGGGTCAATTGCTGCAACTTTGGCTGTTGCAGGAAACCCAGCCGGTATCTTCCTATGGATCGCTGTTGCAGTTGCTTATGACATTTTCCGTTGGAAACAATTGGAATTTGCCTATAAAGAAGGGGTTAACCTCATCAACAACATGCAAAGTACTTTGACAGCTTTGATTGATGCTGCATCTGTACTTGGTGTCTTCATGGTTGGTGCCTTGATTGCCAGCATGATTGGTGTTGAAGTTTCTTGGGCTCCACACATCGGGGACAAAGCAATTGAAATTCAAGATATGCTTAACCTCATCTTCCCACGTTTGGTACCAGCCATCATCACAGGTGTAATCTTCTGGTTGCTTGGACGTAAGGGTATGAACTCTACAAAAGCTATCTTGCTCATCATTCTTGCAGCGATTGCGTTCTCAGCGTTTGGTCACTTCTTCTTTGGAATGGCATAATGGTGTAAATTATGAGCAAACAATTAATTTTGATTAGTCATGGTCGCTTTTGTGAAGAGCTGAAAACAACCACTGAGATGATTATGGGACCTCAAGCGGATATTCATGCCGTTGCCTTGTTACCAGAGGAGGGACCAGACGATTTCACAGCTAAGTTCTTAGACACAGTCAAGGATTTTGAAGACTATATTGTCTTTGCAGATCTTTTGGGAGGTACACCATGTAATGTAGTCAGCCGCCTTATTTTAGAAGGTAAGGATATTGACTTGTACGCCGGCATGAATCTGCCGATGGTGATTGAGTTTCTCAATGCTTCTCTGACAGGAGCTGATGTTGACTATCCGAAAAATGCAGTCGAAAATATCGTTAAAGTCAATGATATTTTAGCAGGCTTATCAGATGATGAGGATGAGTAGGACTGTTTTCTAAGGAAAAAAGAAATGAAGGGGAGTGGGGAATTTTCCCATTCCCTCTTTTAAAAGCAAATAACTAATATATCGATGTTTATTTTTGAAAGGACTACCATGCTAGATTATTCAAAAGAGAAACTGGTTGAATTAGGCGCTGAAATCACCACGCGTGAAATCTACCAACAGCCAGATGTTTGGCAGACAGCTTTTAATACTTACAAGGCTCAAGCTGACCAAGTCGCTGCTTTTCTAAAAGGTATCGAAGAAAAGCATGATTATATAAAAGTCATCTTTACAGGTGCGGGAACTTCGGCTTATGTAGGCGATACGTTATTGCCATATTTCAGAAAGCTTTATAACGAGCGCAAATGGAATTTTAATTCGGTTGCGACGACTGATATTGTGGCTGGTCCTGAGGTGCATCTGCACAAGGAAATTCCAACGGTTCTCGTTTCTTTTGCCCGCAGTGGCAATTCGCCAGAAAGTGTTGCGACAGTGGACTTAGCCAAGCAACTGGTTGACGAGCTTTATCAAGTGACCATTACCTGTGCTGCAGAAGGGAAACTAGCTCAGCAGGCTCATGGCGATGAGCGGAATCTCCTCTTATTGCAACCAGCTCCATCAAATGATGCTGGCTTTGCCATGACTTCCAGCTTCACCTCTATGATGTTGACAGCTCTTCTGGTTTTTGACCCAGCGGATTTGGCTCAAAAAGAAGCAAGAGTAGCTGAGTTGATTGCCTTGAGTCAAAAGGTTTTGGCAGATGTAGCTGACGTTCAGGCTTTGACAGAATTAGACTTTAACCGTGTCATTTACCTTGGGGCAGGGCCATTCTTTGGTTTGGCGCACGAAGCACAGCTGAAAATTTTGGAGTTGACCGCTGGGAAAGTTGCGACCATGTATGAAAGCCCAGTTGGCTTCCGCCATGGACCAAAATCTCTGATTAACGAAGAGACGCTTGTGCTGGTATTTGGCTCAAGGGATGCATACACCAAACGTTACGACTTGGATTTGGTGCGTGAAGTGGCAGGAGATCAGATTGCTCGCAAGGTGGTCTTCTTTACAGAGCACAGAGAAGACTTGGAAAATGTTGAGCAAGTGGTTCTTGAAAGTGATATCTTGGAAGATAGCTATCGAGCCTTCCCTTACATCGTCTATGCTCAGCTCTTCTCTCTCTTGACTTCTTTGAAAGTGAAAAATCGACCAGATACACCGTCTCCGACAGGTACGGTCAATCGGATCGTTCAGGGAGTTATCATCCACCCTTTCCAGCAGTAGAAAGCTGAATATGGAAAAGTCAAACATTAGTCATGGGAAAGCTAGTTATTAAAAAGACTTTCAGATGAAAAGGATGTGTTCCATCCTTGTCCCCTGGCTAAGTCAAGAAAGAGAGTGGGACAGAAATCGGTCATTCGTTAGAATTCGATTTCGTCGTCCCACCTCCGCACAGTTGAGTAGGGCTGTAAAAGCTGAT
>NZ_LAWH01000038.1:0-11909 GCF_001588905.1 Streptococcus cristatus
TAACCACTGCGTCTTGCTCGACAATCCAAAGACGATCAAGAGGCTAGGACTTTTGTCCCAGACTCTTCTATCAAGTGCTAATTGGTAACATTTTGTCCTGAATTAACAGAACAAAAATCCTGCTTTAACATACTTTTTTTATTTTAGTTTGGACAAATATGGTTGAATTTTTAAATATTTTGGGGCAAACATAACAAAAACCCTTGTAAATAAAGGGTTTTCTCTGTGTATTTATGCTAATTGCCGGGATCGAACCGGCGACCTCATCCTTACCATGGATGCGCTCTGCCTACTGAGCTAAATCAGCATTACCTATCTACTATATCATGTAGATAGGCACTTGTCAATATTCTTTCTCACTTTTTTGCGAAATATTGCTCCCTAGTCAAATAGTAATGCAGCCACGTCACTATGCGTCCTTCCTCATGCTTGTCTAGTGATGCGTAAGGCTCTTCGTGGGAAAAGATCATGCCTGACTTTTGCATGACACGACCGGAAGCAGGATTGTCGATATCATGTAAGGCCACCAATTTGTTCATGCCGATTTCCTCAAAAGCCAGCTCAAGCACCGCCCGATTGGCCTCAGTCGTGTAGCCCTGATTCCAGTATTTTTTATGGATCACATAGCCGATAGCTGCCGTTTTCAAATCCAAGCGGATCTTATGCATGTCAATCGTCCCGATAAAGTCGCCAGTCTCCTTCAGCTCAATGCCCCAGCGCCCCAAAGGATTCGCCAAGTAAAACAAGGCAATATTATTGCGGGTTTCCTCTAAATTTTTGTTGGTTGCAAAGGTATAGCGAACATTCTCCTCGTCTGAAGCATATTCAAACATGGCTGGAGCGTCATCCAAAGTCACTGGACGCAAGATCAATCGTTCCGTCTCAATTCTGGAATGCTGGCTCAGCTTAACATAAATATTTTCCATCTCTTCCTCCTAATTTTTCTTAACAGAATAGCATAATTCCCCGTCTAAAACAATCCTTTTTTTCTTGCTTTTTGCGATAGTTTCCTTTAAAATGAAAACATCACAATAATCGACCTAGGTCCCTTTGTAGCCCTGCATTCAGAGATCCTAGCGTTAGAAAAAGGAGTAAAGCTCTATGTTAATCGGAATTCCAAAAGAAATTAAAAATAATGAAAATCGCGTTGCCCTGACGCCAGCTGGTGTGCATAGTCTTGTAGGAAAAGGCCATCAGATTTTGATTGAGACAAATGCTGGACTTGGATCTGGCTTTGCAGATGCAGACTATGAAAAGCAAGGTGCAAAAATCGTTGCCACTGCTGCTGAAGCTTGGGCAGCTGAGTTGGTTGTTAAGGTTAAAGAACCGCTGGAAGCTGAGTACCAATTCTTGCGTGATGACCTCCTACTCTTCACTTACCTGCACATGGCCGCTGCTCCCGAATTAGCCCAAGCTATGGTCACTGCTAAAACTACTGGGGTAGCCTACGAGACTGTACGTGACGGACAAGGGCAACTACCACTCTTAGTACCTATGAGTGAGGTTGCTGGTCGTATGGCGGTTCAAATCGGAGCGCATTTCCTAACCAAGCAGACAGGTGGCTCTGGCGTTCTCCTTGGCGGTGTACCAGGAGTGCCAAAAGGTAAAGTTACCATTATCGGAGGCGGTGTTGTAGGAACTCATGCAGCCCGTATCGCTCTGGGACTAGGCGCTCAAGTTACGATTCTCGATATTAGTGCCAAACGTCTATCTGTGCTAGAAGAAGTCTTTGGCAACCAAATTCAAACCCTCATGTCCAATCCATTTAACATCGAGGCAAGCGTCCGCGAAGCAGATGTCGTGATTGGAGCTGTGCTCATTCCTGGCGCTAAGGCACCAAAACTGGTAACTGACGATATGGTGAAGCAAATGCGCCCTGGTTCTGTCATTGTTGACGTGGCTGTTGACCAAGGTGGTGTTATCGAGACTGCTGACCGCGTGACAACCCACGATGAGCCAGTCTATGAGAAACACGGTGTTCTCCACTATGCGGTAGCCAATATCCCAGGTGCCGTAGCTCGCACTTCTACCATCGCCCTTACCAATGTCACCCTTCCTTATATTGAAGCACTGGCTGGCAAGGGCTTCAAACAAGCTATTGCAGACGACGCTGGATTGCGTGAAGGTGTCACAACCTATCACGGCCACATCACTAGCCGACCAGTTGCAGAAGGCTTGAATCTTGATTACACTTCTATTGACGAACTTGTCTAATCATTTTTCTCTTATATACAAAACCCGAAGGAACTTCTAGTCCTTCGGGTTTCATTTATTTTAAATTTGAATTTAGTATCACGCTACCATCCATTTAGGCAGGATCGACATTGCTCCACATCTTTAAATTATCAAGTATATTACTCTTTAATAGACATTTTACAAGAAGTATCTAACACAAGTGATTTCTAGCCCTGACTAGGCTCTTCTTTCTGGTAAAAGTTCATCCCAACCTCAGTATCCTCGACCAGAATATCATCAGTCTGCCCCAACAGCAGCAAAGCGATGTAAAAGTCACCAACACAGCCAGCTGCATGAATACTAGCTAAAGGCATGTAGAGAGTTGAACTGAGCAAGCCAAGCATGGCCAATAAGCTCAGAAGCAAGCTAATCAAAACAAAGGGAGCCAAACCAATGACCAAGAAGTCCTTACGATGGTAGAAGGTTCCTGGACTAGTCGCATAGGCCATCCCATTTTTAAAACCAAACTTAACCTTGGCTTTCCCTTTACCAAAAAACTTGAAGAAGAAACCGTGGATGTACTCATGGATGACGACAAGGATAAAGGTAAAAACTAACAAATAGGCAAGATCTAGACCCGAAAAATCATAATGATCGGCTCGGAAGATTAGCTGGGTCAATTTCGCAAAAAGCATGGAGAAAGGAAAAATCAGTAAGAGCCCCGCTACATTTAGACCGATTACATATTTCTTTTCTTCCATAAAGTTGATTTTTTTAATGAGTTTCATAAAATCTCCTCCATCATTTTCGTCCTTTACTCAAGACATAGGTGCTTGCACTGATAAAAATAAGAAGCCAAATCACCAAATTAGAGAAATCTTCAATTTTAAATGAATGGTCTCCTGTTTCAAAGAAGTTGATAAATGGATTCATAAAAGTAAAACGTAGAATGTGCTGTATTGTTTTATCAAAACTAGCAAATAGAGGCACAAAACTAATCAGCAACAGCGGAAATAAACTATAAACCTGAGCTTGTGATTGTGTCTTGGAAATACCACCAATAAAAAGATTGATTAAAAGGATAATAACAATAATTAAGAGATTAATCAAAAGATAGATAGGCCATTTGCCAGAGAGATCTACATGCAAATAATATGGGAAAAAAAGCAAGGCAAAGACTGTAAATAGGAAGGGATAAACCAACATGGATAAGAGGTATTCAGTAGAACGAACCCCGCTCAGCATTAAGGTTTTTAAATTGCGCTTTTCCTTGTCCTCTGCCATCATAATAGACACCATGTAGCCGCCACTCATAGCAAAAGTCATGGGCAGAATCATCTTCAATAGTCCTTGACCTGCATTGCCATTCTTATTTAAAATCATATTGTACAAAAAGAGGAGGCCAAAGGGCAGCAAGACGGACATGAGCAAAGAAGAATTTGTCAATAAAATCTGAGTACGCAGCCATGTGAGAGCTTTAATTTTTTTATACATCTAATTTTTCTCCTGTTAATTGAATAAAGATTTCTTCTAATGTAGGTTCGCAAGAATGTACTGTAATAGCTAATTTTAGGTCTTTTGTAGCCAATTCTGAGAACGAAATTTGCTCGGTTTCTCCATTTTCATAGCTAATTTTAACTTTCTTGGCTGTGTTATATTTTTGAATAATAGCTTTCGGCTCACCATATTCTACTAATACTCCCTTATTTAGCAAGGCCAGTCGATCACAAAGGGCGCTCGCTTCATACATATCATGCGTCGTCAGAAAAATGGTTGTTCCCTTTTTCTTCAGCTCAAGCAAAAGCTCATGAATCACCTTGGAAGTACGAGGATCAAGTCCACTCGTTGGCTCATCCAAGAATAAGACTTCAGGATCATTTAAAAGAGCCCGGGCTAGAAACATCCGCTGCTTCATACCTGTCGAAAGTTTCTCTGCTACAATATTTTTGCTTTCTAACAAACCAACCTGCTCTAAAACTTCATCTATCCGCTCATTTTTTAAATAGTATAATTTCGCATATATCTGCAGGTTTTTATAGAGAGTCATCTTTTCATAAAAGCCACTTGTATCAGATACTAGGCCAATTTTCACCAAATCCTGAGCATTAATAGCATCTGAAGCTTTACCAAGGATTTTACTTTGACCATTATCGGCATCAAGCTGGCCTGTCAGGATATTAATTAAGGTTGTTTTTCCCGATCCAGATGGTCCTAAAAATCCGAAAATTTCTCCTTGATCGATATGAAAATTAATCTGTTCTAAAGCTTTTTTATCTCCAAAACTTTTAGAAATATTCTCTACTTGAATCACTTGTGACATAAGGCCTCTTCTCACTTTCTTACTTATAATAACGTTTAACGATTTTGTACTGGCTGACAGTAACATAAAGATAGATGACAGATACCGCAATCCAAGCCAAAATCGTATCCAGTTGGAATAGAAGATTTAGCAGTATCAGTCCAATATAGATACTAGGAAAGATAAAACTCACTAATTTCAGGTGAACTCCTTTTGAGCCGACAAACAGCTTATTTGAAATATCTTTTAACTGCTTGATAAGACTCAGCATTGATATAGACAAAAATAATGGTTAATACAATCATGCCAGATACGACCTGCATTGGTGTTCCAACTCCAAGAATAAAGAGTAAGACATAAAGGCCTGGAATGAGGCGCTGATTGAGGTTGAAGAGGGTCAAAAAGCTTTGTTCATAATGAGCCTGCAACTCCCCTTCATCATAGGACAGCGCATAGTCCTTCATCTCCTCAATGGTTGGCATAGCAGATAATTTATATTGACGAACCTTCTGAGTGGTTTTCAATACAAGAATTTGACCTAAAATCAAAGCAAGAAACAGTGCAATATCATAAAACGGAATGTAAATCGCCGTTTCTGACCTTAGTAGCGGACCTAGGTAGCTCACTCCTACAAAGAGGGTGAATAGAGTCAGAGCAGACGAGATATTATATAAAATCGTCGCATATTCTAGGGTTTTGAAAGTTTGACGATAGAGCTCATAGCTTCTGTCATCATCTTCTTCTCTCTGGTAAGCTCCGTGAACTTTATGCGTCTGATAGAGCAAGAAAAAAGTTACGGGATAGAGAATGATCAAACTCGCTCGACCAATGTTCTTCAGCAGTTCAACATTTAAGAAGGTCGGCCAAGAGAAATGCTCAAAATGAGCCATTAAAAAACTAACTACCCCTCCTCCTAATATAGCAGCAAGAATGAAGATGCCGATATTTCTCAATATTCTTTTCTTTGTTGACATTGTTTTCTCCTATACTTAAATAAGCGCAGTCAGCCAAGCCATGACTTGGCTAATAAAGTCAGAGGCAATTTCCAGTATTTCACGGCCAAATAAAGGTAAAATAATTAGCACTATCATTAGGAAAATAAAGTGATTTCTGACCTTTTTGCTCATTTTATCCCACAAATAATCCCTTTGCAACCATCCTGCCAGATAGGCATAGCCCAAGGCTACAAAAATCCCTAACTCAGTTGATGCTAGCACTACAACTGCGAAGATCAGACGAATATAAGCTGCCTTTATCCCAAAATAATCCGCCAAACCTGCACAGACACCAGCAATTTTTGCTTGTTCTTCGTTAACTTTAAAGTTTTCCATAAATTCTTGCATTGTTTTTCTCCTTGTTTTACTTTCCGTCACTTGCGGAAAAACACTAATATACTTACTCAACTTATCAGGATCAGACAAGTAATCGCTATGATATGAAAGCTTGCTAGACTTCATGACAAGATGGCTAGCATAAACTATCTACAATAACTGATTTTTCCTGACTACCTACTCTTCCTCCACTAGGCGAAAGACATTTTCGACACTTTCGTTGAAAATCTGAGCAATTTTGAGAGCAATGACCACGGAGGGCGTGTATTCATCCCGCTCCAGCAAGCTAATCGTTTGCCGCGACACGCCGGCTTTCTTAGCCAAATCAGTTTGATTCAGCCCGTCTCTGGCCCTCAGCTCTTTGAGTCGATTTTTCAGCTTCATGACAACACCTCTCAGTTCTCTCTTAATTCAACAGATTTGATATCGTCAATACGCATGAGCTTAATTTTTGTTTGACCTTTTTTATTGGTCTTACTCAACTTAACCCAATCGTCATCGGCATCAACTACCTCCCAGCAATCTGTCCCAAAAACTTCACCGATGATGATCGGTTTTTTCCCAATCATTTCTTTAAAAAAACGTGACATTTCTCCACTCCTTTCTTTATTTCTCTCTAAACGTTTCAACTTCCTTTTTACATTTTTCAATTCACTGGATGACATCAGCCACAAACCAGAAAATATCGGAAGTAGACACCAAAACAGTATCTCCATTAGTTCCTCCTTTTATCTTTTCTTCTTAACTTAAATACATTGTAACAGATTCTTTTCTTTTTGACAAGTATATTTGTCAAAAAAATAAAGATTTTTGTCATAAAGACTTGGATCTTTTACAAATATTTGAGAAAGATACTCTGAAGGCTGTGCAGTTGGTAAATCCAAAATAACTTTCTGAAGGCATAAAAAAAGCCCCATATGAAACCAATGAAAATCATCATTAGAAAGATTCATATGGAACGATCTTATTTGCTAAAAAGAAACTTGCTATTTCTCCTTGTATAGCTCAAGGAAATCCTGATAAGACTTTAAGATATGATCTTGATCATCAGATGAATAAGAACGATCTAGTTTAACATTTGTATAGAGGTCGGTTTCTCCTTCAGACGCTAGAAGTCTGATACTGGTTTCATAAGAATCTTCTCCAGTTACAACTAAACTCCAGCCACTAGCAAGTTTTTCCTCTATATTTGGAAATTGCTGGCTTAGTTTCAACTTTTTGATCTGTAAATTCTCTTCCCCTTGAATGAGGGTAAGGTTATGCGGACTGTTGAGCAAAACCAAGCCGTACTTCTCTAGTTTGTCATCTAGATTGCTAGCACCATAGACAGGATACTTGTCACGGATACTTAGGGGCTTAAAATAGTCTTTTAGATAAAAAGTCTGCCCGTTTTCAATGTTAGTATAGAGAGTATAGATAGGCTTCTCCTCATGAGCGTTCGAGTAGTCATTATCCTGCTTACCACCCGGTAGATAGACCTCAAAAGCAAAATAATATTGCCCATCCTGAGGATCTTGATAGAGCTGATGGCTAACTTTACCCGGTATGGCTTGACTATGCAGGTTTTGAGCCAATTGGACTAAATCGTAATCTTTATACAACGCTTCAACTTGATTAAAAAGCTTAATTTTGACATGGTTGCTCTGTTTATTGTCCTTACTAAAGGCCTGATAGCTATCGAAGTGAAAGGATTGATCAGAGTAATTCATTTCTTGCTGTAAGATATACTTATCAGACAAGATGGCAGAATTAGGATTTTTCACCATATAGATCTTGTCTGCAAGTTTTTCTATCTGGACTGCCTCATCTTTCGCTCTTGTAACTTTCTTTTCCTGGGATGTTTTAGACTGTCTTTGCTCAGACTGAATGGTAATTTTTTCCCTCTCAAAAACATAAAAAGCTAAAAATAAACCAAGTGTAAAAGCCAAGGTATAGCCAGCAACATTCAAAAAGATTTTATTTTGAAAGCATTTTTTTATATTTATCACTATCTTCTGCACCTATTTTTCCCCCGGAACTTTTACTTGACGAAGCTGCCCATCGATAAGGACATATATAATCCGACCAGACTGGATCATTTCATCGTGATTCAAGCTAGGCATGTCAGTTGTCTCAAACTGTAATGAATCAAGAAGTTGATGGCCATTTTGTACTAATATTTTGGTCTTCCCTACTGCAAGATTGCTGTTAGTCCCAGTCTGATTCACTGTCATCTGCCCCTCTTCAAGACTAAATATGGAGAAGATTTTGTACAAGAGCCCTTGATCCACAATTCCCTTAACGATATTCATATCGGATTCATGTACATTGTTGCTTGTTTTATATTGAAGCCAAGTGATATAGCGGGTCTCTCTCGGTTTATTGATTTTAGAATCCTCAATCATCCTACTGTAATCATTTACTGATTTTCTACCTAATTTATAAGACATGGTTGTGTCGATACTGACTTGATCAAACTGTACATCTCTTATATAGGAATAATTGGACTCCATAAAGCTTAGACTATCTATATGGTCTTCTAGGTTGAAATTCTGGAGATAAACAGGTCCTTTTTTAAAATCAACGCTGACTATTTCCCCAGTATTGATATCAAAACCGATAGGAATCATTCCTTCTACCGCATTAAGCTTGCCTTCTTCTTTCACCCTCTCCATGAAAAAATCATATGAAAGGGGAGTCGATACATCTTTTGTCTGTTTTAAAGCTCGGTCTGCCTCGTAATCTTGTTTCTGTTGGGCAGACCAAAAGGGATCTTCACCTGGATAATTGAAAAGATTGGCAAAATTTGAAACTTGTTGAGTTAGGTCTTCTTTATATTGAAACTGTGGGTAGATCGTAAAACTACCTTTTTTAGCCATTTCAAAAATATGAGGATATTCTTGGTAGAGATTGATCAGTTCTCCTCCCTGATATGGTCGCATTGTGATGGTATCATTACTAGCAATAACGAAGCTCAGGTTCTTCAAGCGCTCTGCAAAGACAGGATTGGCTCTGACAACCGATAATTCTCTATTAGTCCTGCTAGTGATTTTTTCCTCAGATGAAGAGCCTATAAGGCGAGTAATGCGACTTTCTAAGGTCTGTAAATCGATGATCAGTGAGAAAGTTCTCGCATCCCCATCGATTTCTTCCAGCCCTATTTCCAAATAGGGAGCCTTGGTTGGCGAGTCAAAGGCATCTATTTTAGCTGTACTGATGATCTTATATTTCTTCTTTTCTTTGAGAAGGATATCTCTTACATCGATCTTTCTCAGTGACTGAATTCCTTCATCCTCTTTGTAAATGTCAATTTGATAAAAATACTCTGATTTTTCTTTGTCATAAAATGCTTGTCCTTCAGAAGGATCCTGAGTTTTGGGAATGCGATAATTCTGAGCAATAATGTAGCCTTCCTTCTGCTGGACATCACCAAACATATCAATAGCCAAAGCAACATTTCCGATTTTTTGAAAATCTCTTACTTGCCCATAGGCGATTTGATATTTGGACTCGGTCAGTCTAACATCTTCCTCGTTTCTGGTTGTAAGATGAGGAACGAGAGATTGATAGTAGACATGATATGTTACAAAAGCGAATAGAAAGAAACTCGATATTTTCAGGATTTTTTTGAGACGTGTCTGATTCATATTTTTCCCTTATAAAACTATAATAATACCATTTTATCATACTTTTCTTTTGTGTTTGGCAGAAAGCTTATAAAAAATGATATAATAGTCCATAATCTATCTAAAAGGAGAATAGGATGAAGAAGCTAGAGAATTTCTCTTGGCAGATGTGGCAGATTTATGCTTTAGCCGCACTGGTCATTTTTGCGGTCGCTGGTACTTGTTCTTTCTTTTTCACAAAAGAAGCTGCTTATGTGGTAAAAGAAAGAAATTATATCTATAAAGGAAAGAATCAGCGTTTGACTGATTATACAACTATTGGTGAGACCGAACCAGAATTCCCTATGATTGCTCTTTCTTTTAAAGAGATCGACGAGTGGAGTCCGTATGATTTTGCTGTTGGACGGAAATTTTTAGCATTTCAGGATTCCAAGCAGTATAGAGGTAGACTGAAAGCAAAGGACAAGGAAGAATACTTCCGAATTCGTTATTACAAACTGGGACAAGAAAAAGGAGAAGGGCAAACGATTGATGTCTTGAAACTTGTTCAAGATATGGGCTATGTCACCATAGAAGGCAAGATGGATAATCTTATGTATTCTGATGGAAAAGATGAATATGTCAAAATCCAGATAAAAGACAATGATGAAATCTATGTAAACCTAACCAGTAAAAAAGCTACAAAAAAACAGCCCAAAGAGGCGATTCATTTCGGATATGGAGGGCTCTATCGAGTACTTTCAAGTCCATCATTTATTACAGGGATATATAAGGATGGTGGCGAAAATGTAACTACGGATTGGCCCACTTTGTTTAGTTACAAAAAGAACGCTTACCAATCACGTTTAACGGATAGTGATAGTAAACTAGAGGATAGCCTGACACTTTCAATATTAAAAGAATACGGCTTTATAGTCGTTTTAAAAGAAAATATGACCCTCAACGATAGTATTACCCTAACAAAAATGTTCTTCCCCGATGCCGGCTCTTTTTACTGGAGCATTGATAGGAATTATACAAAGAGTGGCGAAAAAGAAATAATCCGTACGGAAGAGGAGTTCAAGCAAGTCATTAAGGAGGAAGCCATTGAAAAAGAATTTAAAGATTGATACGGACAAGAGAAAAAGTTTCATGGTACTTGTATGCTTTCTAGTGGTCTCGTCTTTGTTTTTCTACCGAAATCTAGAAGCTCATCTCAAAGGCTTTTACGCCAATCGCAATTTTTTTGGAGAAATTAAGATAACTGGCTTTTCCTGGGCTGAAGAAATTTGGGGCATAGATGTCAATTATACCTATACTGAAAAAATTAAGGACAAAACCATCTCTGTTCCTGTAAAAAAATCGGTCCGCTTCAAACAATTAGTCATGCCTTATTACGACAAGATGGATGTAGACAAGTGGAGGGACCCTATATCTGAGTTAGGATCGACTTATGATGAATCTATCAGAGTATATGCGCCAATTCTTGAAAAAGCTTTAGAAATTCATCCTGAGCGAACTAAATTGGAAGAGTCTCTGACGAGAAAATTAAATCAGGCTTCACATCTAAAAGGGGGAACTGTTAAGCTGAGAAGCACTCTATCTGACAAAAATAGGTTTATTAAGGGTATAGCTTGGTATAGCGATCGTGTGGAAGATGCTGTTAGCAATAACCATTCTATTCTTAAAGAATTGTCCGATTTGCCTTTAAATGATGCCTTATCACATGGCGCAGTTTATGTTCAAATTATCTTGCCAGAAGGAAGATATGGGGAACATTTTTATCTAAGTGACCAAATCCAGCAGTTGTTAGAACAATTAAGCCTGCCAGATGGAGCCTACGTTCTAGGAACTATTGATGAAGCAGACGGTGATTTTGTCGTAGTTGAGCAAGGAAAAATTAGAGAAGGGAGATAGACATGTCAGACAATAAAGAGAGAAGGAAAGCAGGTTTCTCTTGGCAAAGCGGATTATTGATTGTATTTTATCTGGTCATCCTTGGCCTACCCTTTTTAAACGATGGATCACAACCAATTTATATTTTTCAAAACAAGGATTCTATTTTTTGGGGAAAAGATTTTAGAAATCTGATTAATTCTTATTTTTTAACTTGTTTTACCTTATTTTCCATTTTGCCTGCTCTAGCTCTTTTATTCAAATTCATTTTGAAAAAGAGAGGCTATCCTTTTATAGCAAGCCTACAATCCTTCCTACTTTTCATAGCTAGTTTTATCTTCATGATGTATACCCTGTTTTCTATCACCATTCAAAGGGATATTTATAGGCTAGATTGGGGCGTTTACTCTTGTCAAATCATTCTTCTAATTTATATTTTTAATGATTTGCACTTTCTGAGAGCTAGAATTAAAAGCAAAACAGAGAATTAGATAACAAGAGAGTGGGACAAAAGTCCTAGCCTCTCAATTGTCTTTGGATTGTCAAGCAAGACGCAGTGGTTGAGTGGGCTCTACTACGCTGATTTCATCAGCTTTTACAGCCCTACTCAACTGTGCGGAGGTG
>NZ_LAWH01000039.1:0-12090 GCF_001588905.1 Streptococcus cristatus
CCCGAACATTGCTGGTCCCATTGGCCCCGCCGATAACGGCTGCCCGCGTGCCCCAAATCGCTGCATCCATTTCTTGAGCACGACGGGTACCAAACTCCATCAGCGGCTCATCTTCGATCACAGAGCGGATGCGCGCTGCCTTGGTCGCAATCAGGGTTTGGAAATTCACGATATTTAAAATCGCTGTTTCCACTAACTGACATTGAGCCAGCGGCCCTTCGACCTGAACAATCGGTTCATTGGCAAAAACTAAATCTCCCTCTTTAGCAGAACGCACGGTCAGCTGCATCTTGAAATCGCGTAAATACTCTAAGAAAGCTCCATTATAGCCCAAGGACGCTAAATAGTCCAAATCCGTCTGACTGAATGTCAAATCATTCAGATAAGCCACAATCCTCTCCAAGCCCGCAAAAACGGCATAGCCATTATTAAAAGGATTCTTGCGAAAATAGACTTCAAAAACAGCACGCTTATTATGGATACCTTCGTTGAAATAAACCTGCATCATATTGATTTGGTATAAGTCTGTATGTAAAGTCAAACTGTCATCTGGAAACATAATTGAGCTCCTTTTATCATAGTTATTCTATATTATAACATAAATTGCAAGAAAGCCTTGATTCAATAGCAAAATACCTCCAGAATTTCTTCCGGAGGTATCTTCTTTTATCTTTCACTTGGGAATATTAGATTCCATAAGTTTTGTTCACGCGGCGCATCTGTTTGAATTCTTTTTTATAGGTTACTTTAACTGCTACTTTCATTTTTGCCACCTCGTTTCTTTTGATGCTTTTATTATAGGCCTCAAAGCTTAAGGAAGGCTTAGAATTTTCTTGCAGAAAGCTTAAACCAATAAATCCAAACTTTATCTTGCTAGTCCAGATAATCGCGTTTTTCAAGATGCAGAGATACTAGGTGCCAATTGTCATCCTGCTGCCAGTTAGGATTGGCAACGATTTGACTGGCTACCTTACGTGCTTCTTCCAAAATGGGATAGTCCTCCACGATGTCCGCCACCTGAAACTCTGGAATACCGGACTGGCGGGTCCCAAAAATTTCACCAGAACCACGCATCTTGAGGTCTTCCTCAGCCAGAACAAAGCCATCTGTTGTCTCGGTCATGATTTTCATGCGTTTCTTCCCAGACTCTGTCTTGGGATTGGCAACCAGAACGGCATAAGACTGCTTATTTCCCCGACCAACTCGGCCCCGCAGCTGATGAAGCTGGCTGAGTCCGAAGCGATCAGCATCCATGATAACCATGATGGTCGCATTCGGAACATTGACGCCGACTTCAATAACTGTAGTTGACACTAGAATATCTGTTTTCCCATCCTTGAAATCCTGCATAATGGCCTCTTTTTCGTCATTTTTCATACGACCGTGAAGGAGAGCCACCTGAGCCTGATTGGCAAAGTAGGCCTTGAGCTCTTCCTCTAGCGCAATCGCGTTTTTTAAGTCCAAGGCCTCGGATTCCTCAATCAAGGGAGAAATGAAGTAGACTTGGGCACCCTTGGCCAGCTCTTTTTTCATCCAGTCCAAGACCACTTCCAACTGCTCGTGCTTGACCCAGCGAGTGATAATAGGCTTGCGACCAGCCGGCATCTGGTCGATGATGGAGACATCCATATCGCCAAAAGCGGTAATGGCCAAAGTCCGAGGAATAGGCGTGGCTGTCATCATGAGGACGTCAGGATTATTTCCTTTTTCCCGCAAAATCCGACGCTGGTCCACTCCAAAACGATGCTGCTCATCAATAATGACCAGGCCCAGTCGATGATAGACTACCCCTTCCTGAATCAAGGCATGGGTGCCGACCACCATATCTACTTGCCCCGACTCTATGGCAGCTAAAGTCTCTCTGCGTTCAGCGGCTTTCATGCCACCAGTCAGGAGGGCCAAATTCAGTTCAGGAAAGAGCTGAGTCAGACTATCCAAATGCTGCTCAGCCAAAATTTCTGTCGGAACCATCAAAGCCGACTGATAGCCTGCCGTATAGGCGGCATACATGGCTAAACCAGCCACAACGGTCTTACCACTACCAACATCTCCTTGCAGAAGACGGTTCATATGGGCAGGCGATTGCAAATCACTGAGAATTTCTTCCAGACTCCGCTCCTGAGCTTCCGTCAGGGCAAAAGGCAGCTCAGTCTTCTTTTGAGCCAGCATTTTTTCCTGCCAAGGAATAGCCAGTCCCTGGCTGACATCCTTGGTCTCATGCTTCAGAACCTGCAGTTGCATCTGGAAATAAAAAAGTTCTTCAAACTTGACTCGACGCACAGCCTGCTTGTATTCCGCTAAGTCCCTAGGAAAGTGCATGGCACGCACAGCTTGAGTGCGCCCCAAAAGCTGGTAGCGTTCCAGAAGGATAGGAGGGAGATTTTCCTCCAATAACTGATCTAGACCTTGGTCAAAGGCCGCCTTAATCAGTTTAACTAGACTGGCCTGACTGATCCCTTGGGCAACTCGATAAACAGGCTGCAAGTCGTCTTCGACCTGAGCTAACACCTTCATCCCCGTCAGACTAGCCTTGGCTTTATCCCATTTACCAAAAATAGCCACCGTTGCTCCCAGCTCAATCTTATCTGCCAGATAAGGCTGATTGAAAAAATTGACTGCAATCGCGACTTCTCCCTGCTTGATCGTGAAACGCAGGCGATTGCGCTTGTAGCCATAATACTGAACATTAGCTGGAGTCGCGACGATCCCAGAAATGACCGCCTTTTCTCCATCTTCTAAATCAAGGACATTCTTACTCTTAAAATCTTCATAGCGAAAAGGAAAATAGAGCAGGAGATCCTGCAGGCTCTCAAGGCCTAGTTTTTTAAATTTTTCAGCCGATTTTGGCCCCACTCCTGGCAGGGCCGTCAAAGCCTGGTGCAGATTCATCCTGCCTCCTTTCCTTCTTCTTGATTGTCTTTTACTTTTTATACTCTCTCGGTACCCTATCGCTGATTAAGCAGACCACTTCATAATTGATCGTACCACGTTTGTCTGCCACATCCGTTGCTGTAATAAGCTCGGCTCCACTCTGACCAATCAAGACCACCTGCGTTCCCAAAGGGTAGACTTGAGGTAGACGCACTGTGATCTGATCCATAGAAACCCGACCGACAATTGGACAGCGCTGACCATCGATCAAGACATCAAAGCCCTGCATGTCGCGGGTCCAGCCATCAGCATAACCCAGAGGAATGGTTCCAATGATTTGCTGGCTATCACTGGTATAGGTTGCCCCATAACCGACATGGGCGCCCGCTTGAATTTCTTTGATATGAACCAAGGCAGATTCTAAGCTCAAAGCTGATTTGACCTCATAAGGCAGGTCCAGCACTCGTCCGCTAGGATTCAGACCGTAGATAATATCGCCCAGCCGAACAGCATTCATAATCGTTTCACTGTGCCAAAGAGTTGTGGCAGAGTTGCTAGCATGCACAATCGGCGGCAAGAAAGCTAAATCACTCAAAATCTCTTTAAAACGATTTAATTGGGCTACAAAATGACTTGTATCTAATTCGTCAGCTGTTGCAAAATGAGTAAAAATTCCTTCTACCACAGCTCCTGCTGCTTGCAGACGGCTAATTGCTTGCTGGGCTTCTTGACTATCACGGAAGCCAATGCGTCCCATGCCTGAATCAATCTTGATATGAACAGTCAAGCCCGTCAGATTAGCTTGCTGGCTCAAGAGTTCCTCCAACCAAGCTAGGCTAGCCACTGTCAGGGTAATCTGCTGCTGGATCGCTAAAGGCACAGCCTCCAATGAAGAAACACCCAAAATAAGAATGGATTTAGCAATGCCAGCTTCTCGTAGTTCGAGGGCTTCGTCAATATTGGACACGCAAAAACCATCTACAAGCGGCTGAATATACTGAGAGACAGGAACCGCACCATGTCCATAAGCATTGGCCTTGACTACTGCCCACTTCTGGACCGACTGGGGAATATGAGCCGCAATTTGCTCAATATTAAATGCAATAGCAGACAGGTCTATGACTGCTTTAGTGGGTCTATGTAGACTAGCTTTCATTGTATTCCTCCAAAATCACACTGGCGGTCACCAGATTTCCAGCATGACTGATTGATAGCCATACCGAACCAGCAAAGGGGGACTTGCTGAAATAAGGCGCCCCCTTATCATCATTTAAAATTTCCAACTCTTGAAAAGTCACAGGGCCAATACCGGTTCCCCAAGCCTTGGCAAAGGCTTCTTTAGCTGACCAGCGACCTGCCAAATATTCCAGCTTGCGCTTGCCCTTTAAGGAGCCAAACCGAGCCAACTCCTGAGCCGTCAAGATTTTCTCAGCAAAGCGCGCATTCTTCTCGTAGGCTCGAGCAATGCTGGAAATCTCTTCTATATCTATTCCGTGTCCTCTTATCATACTTTTATTGAGAATACGAGGCAAGGCTCTTCTCCCAAGGAGATTGAAAGAAAATCTAATTTCGACAAGGCAAACCGATGAGAATGACACTGAAATGCATCAAAGAGGTTTAACATCATCAAAATTAGATTTTCGTAGAGTATGAGCTTGCCTATATTCATTAGTAGACTTCTACCAAAGCCTCCTAATCCTTTCTATTTAAGCTTCTTTTTCTAAGGTCTCATAGATTTCCTGAACGAGTTCTTCTGTCTTATCCCAGCCCAAGCAAGGATCGGTAATAGACTTACCAAAGACTTCTGGCTCATTCTGGCGGCCATCCTCCAAATAGGATTCAATCATGAATCCACGTACAGCCTTCTTGATTTGCTCATTCCAAGCACAGTTGATCAGAGTCTGACGGATAATCCGGATCTGCTCCAAATACTGCTTGCCAGAATTATCATGATTGGTATCAATCAGGATGAAAGGATTGGACAGCTTCATTTCTTCATAGCGTTTGATCACATCCAGAAGATTTTCGTAATAGAAGTTAGGCTTGTTCTTACCGTACTCATCTAACGCACCACGCAAAATCACATGCGCAAGAGGATTTCCTAACGTTTCTACTTCCTGACCATGATAAAGGAAGATTTGCTTATTTTGAGCAGCATAGACAGCATTAAACATGACTCCAAGATTGCCGGATGTTGGATTTTTCATACCAACCGGAGCGTCAATGCCAGACGCTACAAAGCGGTGTTCTTGGTCTTCAACCGATCGAGCACCTACGGCATGATAACTAACCAAATCATCTACCAGCACTAGATTGGAAGGATAGAGCATTTCATCAGCAGTAGTCAAGCCTGTCTCAGTAATGACTCGGTAATGAAGCTGGCGCACTGCCTTTAACCCATTGATCAAGCTTGGACTTTTTGAAGTATCTGGCTGGTGAACGAGCCCTTTATAGCCGTCCCCATTGGTCCGAGGCTTGGCAGTATAGACTCGCATGACGATAAAAATCTTATCCGCCACTTTCTGCTGGAGGTCGGCCAACCGGCGAGCGTACTCCACTACAGCCTCTTCATTGTCAGATGAGCAGGGACCGATAACCAAGAGCAAGCGTTGATCTTCCCCCTTGATGATGGCGGCCAATTCCTGATCACGTTGATGTTTCTTTTTCAGAGCTTGGTCTGACAAAATCGTTGCAGACTTGATCTGCTCGATGTCAATTTCCTGACCTTTTTCTATAAATGCCATGTTATTTACCTAGTGTATCGTATATCTCATGGACAAGTTCGACCGTCTTGTCCCATCCTAGGCATGGATCTGTGATAGACCTGCCAAAGACTTCTGGTTCATTTTGTCGGCCATCTTCCAAGTAAGATTCAATCATAAAGCCACGAACAACCTTCTTGATTTTATTATTCCAGTCGCGGTTGATCAAAGTCTGACGAACAATACGGACTTGCTCCAAATACTGCTTGCCAGAGTTGTCATGGTTGGTATCAATGATGATAAATGGATTTTCTAATCCCATTGCTTCATACTGGGCGATTGTGTCCAGCAGATTGTCATAATAGTAGTTCGGAATGTTCTTCCCATATTCATTGATGGCACCGCGCAGAATCGCATGGGCCAAAGGATTTCCACTCGTCTCTACTTCCCGATTTGCAAAGAGGAAGCTCTGCTTGTTCTGAGCCGCATAAATGCCATTAAACATGACATTTAGATTGCCAGATGTAGGATTTTTCAAACCAGTCGGAAAATCCGCTCCACTGGCTACAAAGCGGTGCTGCTGATCTTCAACAGAACGAGCACCGATCGCCATATAGGAAATCAAATCATCTACTAGGGGAAGATTTTCTGGATAAAGCATCTCGTCAGCCGTCGTCATTCCAGTTTCTGAAATCACGCGATAATGCAGATTGCGAACCGCCTTAATCCCATTGATTAGGCTAGGTGCCGCTGTCGCATTAGGCTGGTGAATCAAGCCCTTGTAGCCATCACCATTAGTCCATGGCTTGGCTGTATAAACCCGCATCACCATAAAGATCCGATCTTTGACTTCTTCCTGAAGAGCTGCCAAACGCTTAGCGTATTCCAAGACAGCTTCTTCATTGTCTGAGGAGCAAGGACCGATAACCAAAAGGATGCGATCATCCTCACCGCGGATAATGGCTTCTAGTTGGCGATCCCGTTCTTGCTTATGAGCTAGAATAGAACCTTCTAGCTTAGCAAGCTGACGCACTTCTGCTACATTGATTGGTTGACTAGTTGCTTTAAAGGTCATCTTCTCTCCTTATAAACTACTTCTTGCGGCCATGACAATTTTTAAATTTCTTACCTGAACCACATGGGCATAAATCATTTCTTTTTACAGAGGATAAATCAACATTTTTTGGAAGATTTGGGTTTTGGGCAGCAATGTTTCGAGTAGCCGTCGTGCTGATACTGTGCTCTGTACGTGGACGTTCTTGCTCATGGATCTGTGCTTTCATCATAAGACGAGTCACATCAAACTCGATAGAGCCGATCATATCATTAAACATCCGGAAACCTTCTGCCTGATATTCAACAACTGGATTGTTCTGAGCATAGCCACGAAGTCCCACAGCCTGACGCAATTGATCCAAGGCGTCGATATGATCTGTCCATTTATTATCTACAACGCGTAGAATCAGCACTTTTTGGAACTCTTGAACTGCTTCTTCATCACGAAGTTTAGAAACCTGATTGGCATAAACTTCAGAAGCTCGCTCCATCAAGTAATCTTTGATCTCTTGATTTGATTTACCTTCTAAATCATCAGCTGAGATAGAATCCTCTGCTACAAGATTATATTTAGCAAAATTCAGAATCGCTTCTATCTTTTCATCATGATCTGAATGACTGCTTCCATCTACAATCCGATTAATCGTCCGACGGATCATAGCATGGATTTCTGGAGCCAAATCACGGTCTGCTGTGATGACATCATAGCGTTGAGAATAGATAATTTCACGTTGTTCGCGCATGACATCATCATATTGGAGGACTTGCTTCCGAGTATCGTAGTTATTACCTTCAACCCGTTTTTGGGCTGCTTCCACCTGACGCGTTAGCATCCGAGACTTGATGACGGATTCTTCTTCGCTCAGATTCATCCGGTCTAGCAAGGCCTTAATACGCTCTGAACCGAAGCGTTTCATCAAATCGTCTTCTAGAGATAGGTAGAATTGTGATTCACCCGGATCTCCTTGACGACCTGAACGTCCACGAAGCTGGTTATCAATCCGGCGGCTTTCATGGCGCTCTGTACCAATGACACAAAGTCCACCCAATTCACGGACACCTTCACCTAGCTTGATATCGGTACCACGTCCAGCCATGTTGGTCGCGATGGTAATAGCACCACGTTGACCAGCATTCATGATAATCTGTGCTTCTTTATAGTGGTTTTTAGCATTCAGAACTTCATGAGGAATTCCCGCAGCCACTAATTTTTGAGAAAGATAGTCACTCGTGTCAACCGATACTGTACCGACCAAGACAGGCTGGCCTGTTTTGTAGCGTTCCTTGACGTCTTCCACGACTGCTTTAAACTTCGCTTCCAAGCTAGGATACAACAAATCTGGATGGTCAATACGTTGGACCGGACGGTTCGTTGGAATTGGAATTACGCGAATATTATAAATTTCACGGAATTCTTCTTCTTCTGTTTTACCAGTCCCTGTCATCCCTGATAGTTTTTTATACATACGGAAAAGGTTCTGGTAAGTAATCGAAGCAGATGTTTTTGATTCTTCTTGGATAGGCACAGCTTCTTTTGCTTCAATCGCTTGGTGGAGTCCATCAGAGAAACGACGACCTTCCATTGTACGCCCTGTAAATTGGTCAACGATGAGGATTTCCTGCTTTTCGCTCACGACATAATCCACATCTAAGGTCATAATATAGTTAGCACGCAAGGCATTGTCGATAAAGTGAGTCAAAGCAACATTCTCAAGATCGTATAGATTTTCTAAGTTAAAGTAACTTTCAGCCTTGTCAATACCAGAATCTGACAAACCAATCGTCTTAGATGGAATATCAATGATATAGTCATCTTTTTGAAGTGTTTTCACAAAGCTATCCGCTCTGTAATAAAGCTGATTGGTATCAGAAGCAGTCGGTCCTGACACGATCAATGGCGTACGCGCTTCGTCAATCAAGATAGAATCCACCTCGTCAACCAAGGCATAGTTAAGCGGACGCTGTACCATATTTTCAGCCCGAACCACCATGTTATCGCGCAGGTAGTCAAAACCAATTTCAGAGTTGGTTGAGTAGGTGATATCACAAGCATAAGCTTCTCTTTTTTCCATTGGTGACTTAGATGCTAGGTTGATACCAACAGAAAGTCCCAACCAAGAATAAAGTTCACCCATCTCAGTCGCATCACGCTCGGACAAGTATTCATTGACTGTAACAACGTGAACTCCTTGGCCAGATAAGGCATTCAGGTAAACAGGCATAGTCGCTGTCAGGGTTTTTCCTTCCCCCGTACGCATTTCTGGCACATCACCATGGTGAAGGACAATCCCCCCCATAATCTGAACTTTATATGGGAAAAGACCTAAGACACGCTTCGCTCCTTCGCGGACAACTGCAAATGCTTCAAACAAAAGTTGATCTAAAGTTTCACCATTAGCATAACGTTCCTTAAATTCAACCGTTTTTGCTTGCAATTCTTCATCGGTCAAGGCTGCCATTTCGTCCTCATAGGACATGACCTTGTCCGCCATCTTTTCTAATTTTCTTATTTCACCTTTATCATTTTCGATGATTTTTTTTAAAATATTAGCCATTTTATTCCTTACTCGCTATGTTCTGTTTATAAATGTTTCCTCTCATTATAGCATGTTTCCCCATATCTTTCAAGAAATAATCCATTTGGCAATTGGCTCGAAAGGCTGTCGTTTCTCAATTTACACGCTTATCTGCCTAACTCTTCCTGCACTCAAATTTGCTAAATAATCATGGTTTTCACGAAGTAGTTTCTCGCACAATTCTCATAATTTCGATATAATAATAGCAATGAATATCAAAGAAGAAATTATCAAATTATCAAAAGACATTGGCATTTCTAAAATTGGCTTTACGACAGCGGATGACTTTGACTATCTGGAAAAGTCGCTACGCTTGGCCGTAGAAGAAGGTCGAAATTCAGGATTTGAGCACAAGAATATTGAGGAGCGAATTAAGCCCAAGCTGAGTTTGGGCTCAGCTAAGACCATCATCTCTATCGCAGTCGCCTACCCCCACAAGCTCAAGCAACAGCCACAAAAAACAGCTTACAAACGAGGAAAGTTCACTCCCAATAGCTGGGGACTGGATTACCACTATGTCCTACAGGACAAGCTAGATCGGCTTGCAAAAGGAATTGAGGAGTTAACTGCCGACTTTGAATATAAAGGCATGGTGGATACAGGAGCCTTGGTCGACACCGCTGTAGCCCGGCGAGCAGGAATCGGCTTTATCGGCAAGAACGGCTTGGTCATCTCCAAGGAATTTGGTTCTTATATGTTTCTGGGTGAGCTCATTACCAATCTGGACATCGAACCTGACCAGCCTGTCGACTATGACTGTGGAGACTGCAACCGCTGCGTAACGGCCTGTCCCACCTCCTGCCTGATTGGTGATGGGACTATGAATGCCAAGCGCTGCCTGTCTTTTCAAACCCAAGATAAGGGCATCATGGACCTAGAATTTCGCAAAAAAATCAAGACAGTCATCTATGGTTGCGATATCTGCCAAATTTGCTGCCCCTATAATAAAGGCTTGGACAATCCGCTCGCAACAGAGATTGACCCCGAACTGGCCCATCCAGAGCTCCTTCCTTTCTTGGAACTTTCTAATGGTCAGTTTAAGGAAAAATTCGGCCATATAGCCGGCAGCTGGCGGGGCAAAAACATCCTACAGCGCAATGCCATCATCGCTCTAGCTAATGCTAATGACCGCTCTGCCATTCCCAAACTGCTAGAAATTATCGATAAAGGGCAGAATCCTATCCATATCGCTACGGCCATCTGGGCTCTCAGTCAGCTAATACGCGAAGCCAATCCTGAAATGATTGAGATGATTCTTGCTGTGAAAAATCCCACAGAAGCTATCAAAGAGGAACAGGAACAATTCCTAAAAAAATTTCACTTAACTAACTAAAAATAAATACAGTCTGATTTAGAAACTGCCTTAGAACGCAGCTTATACTAAATCAGACTGTATTTTTATGTTATTCAATTAGAATCCATCTACGTTGGTGTAGATTTTTTGGACATCTTCATCGTCTTCAAGGACGCTATACAATTTTTCGAAGGTTTCTAAATCTTCTCCTGTTAATTCCACTTCAGACTGAGGAATCATTTCCAGCTCTGTCACTTGGAATTCTTGGATACCAGATTCACGCAAGGCTACAATTGCTTTATGTAGATCAGTTGGCGCTGTATAAACAGTGATACTTCCTTCTTCAGCCTCTACATCGTCCACATCTACATCTGCTTCTAAAAGCAATTCAAAGATGCTATCTGCATCATCACCAGCAAAAACGATGACACCTTTATTATCAAAAAGATAAGATACAGAGCCACTAGCACCCATGTTGCCGCCATTTTTCCCAAAGGCTGCACGGACATTAGCCGCAGTTCGGTTAACATTCGAAGTCAAGGTATCAACGATCAACATAGAACCATTCGGCCCAAAGCCTTCATAACGACCTTCTGTAAAGGTCTCGTCTGTATTTCCCTTAGCCTTATCAATCGCCTTGTCAATAACATGCTTTGGCACTTGCGCTTGCTTAGCGCGATCAATAACGAACTTAAGGGCTGTGTTCAACTCAGGGTCTGGTTCACCTTTTTTCGCTGCTACATAGATCTCTACACCGAATTTAGCATAAACTTTTGAGTTTGCGCCGTCTTTAGCTGTTTTCTTAGCTACAATATTGGCCCACTTACGTCCCATTGGAATTTCTCCTTTAACTATTCTACAATTTTAATCTTCCTTATTATAACACAGGAAAGGCGAAAAATCATCCAACAAAAACAGGAAAGTCCCCAATTCCCTAAAATTATCTGCTGAAGTACGAACTAAATATAGAAAAAATTAGAATACTAGTTCCTTATATATTTTAGTAAGTCGAGATCAGTCATTATATTTTCTCGATAGCAAAACGAATGGTGCTAATAAATTTGAGGTAATATCCCTATCATTCTCCAGTAAATCTCCTATTTTACTAGAGCCTTCTCTCATTTCTTACTACCAAAGTTAGCTAATCAAATAAATAAAAAATCGATAACTTCTTTACGAAGTTATCGATTTTTGCGAGCTGTTAACTAACCGTCCACAACTCTTCAGTGATTACTATCCAAGCTAGAAAGAATTAATCTTCTTCTTTCAATCTTGGTTTAATCAAGCTGACACCTGCGAGTGTTGCAACAATTCCTAAACCAAGCACTGCTGCTGAAGATGATTTCTCACCTGTATTTGGCAGAGCAGTAGTTCCAGGAACTTTCGGTTCCACTGGCTTGTTCGGTACTTGTTTATTTGGTACCGGAGCTGGAGTTGGTGGAACTGGTTTCGGTTCTGGTTTTGGTTCTGGTTTTGGCTCCGGAGTAGGAGTTGGTTTTGGTTCCGGAGTTGGTGTCGGTGTAGGTGGAACTTCTACCTTCTTGTAAGTTACGACTTCATCAGCTGGTTTAGCTGAGTCTGCTGTAACCTT
>NZ_LAWH01000004.1:0-24414 GCF_001588905.1 Streptococcus cristatus
TGAGAGGCTAGGACTTTTGTCCCAGCCTCGTCCCACCGCCTTTTTGCTCAAATAGAACTGAAAGTTTAGGGAGGCAAACTGGGAAAGCAACCCAAATCATACAGCCCTTTCCCTTTAATGAAAATCAGGTATTTCCATAATGGGAAGATCGCTAAGTGACAAAAATGTAAGATTAGCGTCCAAAATGAAAGATTAGCTTATGGAAACATATCGGGCTTTTCGGTATGATAATAGTATCGTTTTTAGTTTGCTTTCAGTAGGGGCAGTGGCTCAGGCAATAGTAGAGTAGAGCTAGCTAACAAAGTATTGAAAGATGAGCTAAATAACCATTTTACACATAAATAAAAAAAGAGGTTTAAGTATGACATTATTAGACGTACAACATGTGAAAAAGATTTATAAAACTCGCTTTCAGGGCAGCCAAGTAGAGGCGTTGAAAGACATTCACTTTACGGTAGAAAAAGGTGAATACGTGGCCATCATGGGGGAATCAGGTTCTGGGAAATCCACCCTTCTCAACATCCTAGCTATGTTGGACAAGCCAACTGAGGGCCGCGTCTTTCTCAATGGAACTGACACAGCGACCATCAAAAATAGCCAAGCATCCAGCTTCCGTCGGGAGAAATTAGGCTTTGTCTTTCAGGACTTCAATCTGCTGGACACCCTGTCGGTCAAGGATAATATCCTCCTACCTCTGGTGCTTTCTCGTCGCTCCATTACCGAGATGATGCAAAAGTTGGTTACAACCTGCAACGAGTTAGGGATTAACAAACTGCAAGAGAAGTTCCCTTATGAAATTTCCGGTGGGCAGAAGCAGCGGGTAGCAGTTGCTCGCGCTATTATCACCGAGCCTGAGATTTTGCTGGCGGATGAGCCGACAGGAGCTTTAGATTCTAAGTCTTCGGCTGCTCTCTTGGATGTCTTTGACGATATCAACGACCGCGGCCAAACCATTCTCATGGTAACTCACTCGACTTCGGCAGCTAGTCGGGCCAAGCGGGTGCTCTTTATCAAGGACGGGATTCTCTACAATCAAATCTTCCGCGGCAACAAGACCGAGCGACAGATGTTCCAAGAGATTTCCGATACTCTGACAGTTATGGCAAGTGAGGTGGAAGCTCATGCTTAGATTAACTAGTAAGCTTGCGCTTTCTAACTTAATCAAAAATCGTAAGCTTTATTATCCTTTCGCTCTGGCGACCTGTCTGGCTATCGCCATCTCCTACATCTTTTTCTCCCTGACTTTTAATCCCAACCTAGTAAAAATGACCGGTGCAAGCGCCGTTTCTATGGTGCTATCTTTTGGGATGGTGATTGTCAGCATCACGACCAGCATTATCGTCTTTTATGCTAATAGCTTTGTTTTCAAGAATCGCTCCAAAGAGCTGGGGCTCTACAGTGTGCTAGGGCTCAATAAATTCCACCTCTTTGTCATGGTGGTAATTGAATTACTGGTATTTGGTCTGGTCACTCTTATCCTTGGATTAGGGATTGGGCTCTTGTTTGACCAGTTGATCTATGCTCTCTTGCTGAAAATCATGGCGATAAAGGTCGTCTTGGTGTCAACTTTTCAGCCCGCTGTAGTTATCGCGGTTGCTGTTTTCTACGCCTTTGTCTTTTTCTGCTTGATGATTAGCAATGGTCTGCGCCTGAGAAAGCTTGATGCGCTGCAATTGGTCAAAGAGAAGAATAGTGGAGAAAAGAAAAGTCGCTTTTTATTCCTGCAGACACTACTTGGGCTTGCAGCCTTGGCATACGGTTACTTCCTTGCACTAGGAGTAACCAATCCCTTGTCAGCAGTCGTTACATTCTTTGTCGCAGTGCTCTTTGTGATTCTAGGCACCTATCTGCTCTTTAATGCTGGAATTACAGTCTTTCTGCAATTTTTGAAAAAGAGGAAGTCCTATTATTACCAACCCAATAATATGATTTCCGTTTCCAACCTGATTTTCCGTATGAAGAAAAATGCGGTGGGCTTGGCAACAATTGCTATCCTATCAACCATGGTCTTGGTGACCTTATCTGGCGGAGCTAACATCTATGCCGGTGGTGACTACATGCAAAAAGCTATGTTTCCTCATGATTTTAGTATTCAAGGAAAAGGAACCACGGGTGAGCAGATGGACCAAGTGCTGACAGAGTTTGTGAATGAGCAGCAGTTACCAGTCACAAAGAAAGGTGTCTATCCATACTATACGATGGGAGTGACAAGTCGTGCTGACAACCAGCTCGATATCAACGCTGCCGCTCAAAAATTTGTCACACCGAAAACGTATATTTTGGCTATTTCAGAAGCGGATTATCAGAATATGACAGGGAAAACTCTGAATCTTGGGGATGATGAAGTGGCTCTCTATCAGCAAGGAGTGAAGTTAGATTCTAAGCAAGACTTGCAGCTGGCTGGTCAGACCTTTAAAATCAAAGAGGAACTCAAAGAAGACTTTATCTTTGGGCATTTACCCGATCAGATGAACATGATCGTCCCAGAGAAAATCTACATGGTTCTTAAAAATCCTGACCAAATCTTCTCTGCAATGACGGATAAATATGCTGTAAACCTTAATTATTATGGCTGGCTTGATACAAAGCTGTCAACGGAAGAACAGCGTAATCTGAGGGATGCTTACCAAGAAAAATTGAATCAGTTTAATCAGACCTTGCCTGAAAATCAAGCGGTATATGGCTCGGTAACAGCTTTTGATAAGCAAGAAATCAAAGGCATGCTGGGCGGTATGTTCTTCATCGGTATCTTCCTATCAATCGTCTTTATGCTGGGAACCATCCTCATCATCTACTACAAGCAGATTTCAGAAGGGTACGAGGATCGGGATCGCTTTGTGATTCTACAAAAGGTCGGTCTGGATGAGAAGCAAATCAGACAAACCATTCGGAAACAGATCTTGATTGTTTTCTTCCTGCCGCTGGCCTTCGCCTTTATCCATCTGACCTTTGCTTATCATATGCTGAGCTTGATCTTGTCTGCTCTTGGTGTTCTTAACTCAGCTCTCATGCTGGCTGTGACACTGGGTGTCTGTGCGATCTTCTTTATCAGCTATGTGATTGTCTTCATGATTACTTCCCGCAGTTATCGTAAAATTGTCTCTATGTAAGAAGTTGGGGTTTCCCAGCTTCTTATTTTTTATTTCTTTGACAAATGATAAAGTGGCATTTTAAAAGAGACTTTGGTAAATCCAATAATCTATGATATAATAAGCCATCTATGCTTTGGAGGGAGATTTTATGAATATTTTTCGAAAAAAAGATGCCAGTAAAAACAGGACGGGAATGCGGCGGCATCTGAAGCTGATGGATTTGATTCTTTTAGGGATCGGTGCCATGGTTGGTACAGGGATTTTCACGGTTACGGGAATTGGGGCGGCGACTTATGCAGGTCCAGCTCTGATTGTGTCGATCGTGATTTCTGCCCTATGTGTCAGCATCTCTGCCCTATTTTATGCGGAGTTTGCCTCTCGAGTTCCGGCTAATGGCGGAGCTTACAGCTATATTTACGCTGTTTTAGGGGAATTTCCGGCTTGGCTGGCTGGTTGGCTGACCATCATGGAATTTATGACAGCTATATCAGGTGTGGCTTCTGGCTGGGGTTCTTACTTGAAAGGGCTTTTGAGCGGCTTTCATATCCAGCTACCGACAGCCTTGAATGGCACATTCAATCCAAAAGCAGGGACTTATGTGGATTTGTTGCCTATTCTGGTTTTGGTCTTTGTGACAGGCGTGGTACTTCTAAACTCAAAAGCAGCCCTGCGCTTTAACTCAGCCTTGGTCGTCCTAAAATTCTCAGCCTTGGCTCTCTTTATTCTCGTTGGGCTTTTCCATCTTCGACCTGAGAATTGGTCTAACTTTGCGCCTTTTGGTTTTGGTCAGATTTATGGCGGTCAGACGGGGATTATGGCTGGAGCTTCTCTGATGTTCTTTGCTTTTCTGGGCTTTGAGTCGATTTCTATGTCTGTGGATGAGATCAAAGAGCCTCAAAAAAATGTGCCACGCGGTATTGTCCTTTCCCTTGGGATTGTGACCATCCTCTATATCTTGGTAACCTTGGTCTTGACAGGTTTGGTCCACTATACCAAGCTAAATGTTCCAGATGCAGTAGCCTTTTCACTTCGCAGTATTGGACTAGATTGGGCTGCCAATTATGTTTCTATCGTAGCGATTTTGACCCTGATCACTGTCTGCATCTCCATGACCTATGCCTTGTCTCGGATGATTTACAGTATAGCGCGCGACGGACTTTTACCGCGGTCTTTCAAGGAATTAACTGCTACTAGCCGTGTGCCTCAAAATGCTACCATCTTAGTGGGGATTGCCTCAGCTATTTGTGCGGGTATCTTTCCTCTTGCTAGCATCGCCTCTTTCCTCAATATCTGTACCTTGACTTATCTGATTATGTTGGCCTTTGCCATTTTGAAGTTGCGGAAGGAAAAGGGACAGCCTAAAGCTGGAGAATTTAAAACTCCGCTAGTGCCTCTAACTCCTATTTTATCTATTATCATCTGCCTTTCCTTTATGACTCAGTACACATGGGATACTTGGTTGGCCTTTGGCATCGTCCTGCTCTTGGGAATTTTGATTTACTTTGGTTATGGTTACCGCCATTCAGGAATAGAAGTGAAAGAAAAATAGTGTAAAAAAGTTGTTCTGAACAGAACGTAGAAAGAGAAAAGAATGAAGAGTTTTAACCTAACGAAAAAGAAGAAAGTTTGGCTGTTTGCGCTTGCTTTGCTTGCCCTTATCTTACTAGCCATTGTAATCAATATCCAGTTGAATCAACCTGAACATATGAGCGCTGACTATGTTGGACTTTGGAAGTCAAGATGGCATGAGGAAAATAAAGACTGGCTGTATCCTCTGAAAAATATCTGTCTTGTCATTTTAGCGGTTCTAGCTGGTTCTGGTCTCATGATTGCGTTTTCCAAGAGTGAAAGATGGAAATAAGCTTTTGTAGATTAAAATAAAATAATCTTACAAAAATGTAAGATTGACGATTATAAATGTAAGGTAGAGACATGGAAAACGTGTCTCTATTTTGCTATAATCAGCTCAGGAATCCTCACAAGAAAGGTTGTGCAATTATGAAAAAAGTTCTTTTAGGTTGCTTGGGAACAGTACTGGTTTTGCTTGCTCTTTTAATAGGTTTTCTAGTCTACTTTGGTCCAGACTATGGAATTTTTCTTTTTCCACCTAGTCCGCAGGACTACGCTCGCTCGGTTGTGAAAAAGCTTGATTTTGGTCTTTATACGGATAAAGATTGGGAAAATGAGAAAAAGAAAGCTTTAGAGAAGCTTGAATCAGCCAAGACTTATCAAGACACCTATCCTGTCTTGGAAAAATTAACCAAAGAAGCTGGCGGGAAGCATTCTTATTTTTTAAGCCCACAGGATAATCCCGAAAATAGTCCAGAAAGCAAAAATCAGCCTGAAGTGCAGAATCGGGAGGGAATTCTCTATTTAAAAGTTCCTGATTTCACTGGTGACGCACAAGCGGCGAAGACTTATGCCAACAAACTGTCAGCAGCTCTTAAAAAGGATGATTATCAGGCAGTTCTTGTAGATTTGAGAGATAATACCGGCGGGAATATGTATCCGATGATTGCGGGCCTGTCCTCTCTTTTGCCTGATGAAGACCTCTTCCAATTCGTTTATAAAAACGGAAGCAAGAGTGCGGTTTCTCGGTCAGATGTTCTGAAGCAGCTTGGTTTGGAGCATACTGATGAGAAAGCAAAGAAAGTGCCCATAGCCATCCTTACCAATGGGAAGACAGGCAGCTCAGGAGAAATGACTGTTTTAGCTTTTAAGGGACTTGAAAATGTTAAAATTTTTGGTCAGCCAACGGCAAGCTATACTACGGGAAATAATTATTATCAACTATATGATGGAGCGGTTTTGCTCTTGACTACCTCGAGTATCCTAGATCGCACGGGCAAGCTTTACGAGAATGAGGCAATTCAGCCAGATATCCCAACAGATCAGCCTTTAGAAGAGGCCGAGTCTTGGTTGAAGGGACAGATGGGAGAATAGTTCATTGAAAGCAGTCAAAGAGACTGCTTTTCTGCTATAATAAAGAGAAGAACGAGGTGACAAATGATTCGTAAAGTAAAACTAAGAGACGCCGCAGCCATTCAGCAACTTAATGCTGAGTGCCTGGGCTATGACTTCGATAGGGGAGCGACAGAGGCTCAACTGAAAAAGTTACTAGAGAATGACCAGCATTTGATTTTGGTAGCTGAAGAAGGCGGTCAGGTCATAGGCTACGCTCATGCGGCTAGCTACGACTGTCTCTATTTCCCGTCCTTGCTCAATCTCTTAGCTTTGGCCGTCGCTCCGGATTTTCAAGGGCAGGGACATGGCAGAGCGCTGATGCAAGCTTTGCGTGAAGAGGCAAAAGCAGCAGGCTACACAGGAATTCGGATTAATTCAGGCATTTCCCGCTCCGCAGCCCATGAATTTTATCGCAGTCTTGGCTGCAGCGAAAAAGCTGACCAGAAACGCTTTTATTGGGAATTTTAGAGAAAAGAGGAGAAGATGGAAATTGAACAATTAAGCCATCAGCATGCTTTAGAAATTGCTAACGACTGGCATTATGAGGCACCCTATGACTTTTATGATATGAAAAATGATCTGGAAGATTATGAAGAAATGGTCTCCCCTGAAGCGCGTGGGGACCGTTATTATCAAGTGTTGCGAGAAGAGAAACTCTATGGATTTTTCTGCTTGGAGCAGAAAGGAGAGCGAACTTTGGAGCTTGGTTTGGGGATGAAGCCGGAGAATTGTGGAAAAGGCCAGGGCGCTTCATTTCTGCAGGAAATTCTGGACTTTATCATGGGTAATTTTGCGCCCCAAGTCATAAGCCTATCCGTGGCTGACTTCAATCACCGAGCCCAGCAGCTTTATCTCAACATGGGCTTTGAAGTGGTGAGGCGCATTCCGCAGGAAAGCAATGGCGATATTCATCTCTTTGTGGAAATGGAGAAGAAGTTTTAACTTACCTATGACTGCTAATAGCAAATTTTGATAAGAGTATTAATAAACAAAAGGAGAAAATCATGACATTTGAAGAAATTTTACCAGGCCTTAAGGCCAAGAAAAAATATGTGCGGACAGGCTGGGGCGGAGCGGAAAACTATGTCCAGCTCTTTGATACGATTGAGCAGAATGGGGTGGCTCTCGAGGTGACACCTTATTTCCTCATCAATGTTTCAGGCGAAGGGGAGGGCTTCTCCATGTGGAGTCCAACTCCTTGTGATGTCCTCGCGACAGATTGGGTAGAAGTGGATGACTAAGACAGTACTGGTGACGGGAGCTAGCTCTGGCATCGGCCGAGCTCAGGCTCTGACCTTTTTAGAAAATGGCTACCGCGTTTATGGAGTAGATAAGGGTGAAAATCCTGGCTTTCTAAATGAATTACGTTTTTTTAAAATGGATTTGACAGAGGATTTGACACCGCTCTTCACTAGCTTACCTGAGGTGGACATTCTCTGTAATACAGCAGGTATCTTGGACGATTATCGTCCCCTGCACGAGACCAGCGATGAGGACTGGGAGCAGCTTTTTGCGCTGAATTTGACCGCAACCATGAAAATCACCCGCTTTTACCTGCAGAAGATGTTGGAGAAAAAGTCTGGCATCATCATTAATATGTGCTCGATTGCTAGCTTTTTGGCTGGTGGCGGCGGTGCTGCCTATACAGCCTCTAAGCATGCTCTAGCTGGCTTGACCAAGCAGATAGCCTTGGACTATGCGGATCAAAATATCCAAGTCTTTGGCCTGGCGCCAGGCGCTGTCAAGACAGCCATGACTGCCGCAGATTTTGAGCCAGGCGGGCTGGCAGACTGGGTTGCTGAGGAAACGCCGATCAAGCGCTGGCTGGATCCTCAAGAAGTAGCTGATGTCAGTCTCTTTCTGGCTAGTGGCAGGGCAGCTGCTATGCAGGGCGAGATTATCAAAATAGACGGCGGCTGGAGTTTGAAATAGGGGATTTACTGAGTTTGGGAACATCATCCGTGGTAATCTACTACAAAAGAGAAGATAAATTTAAGAGCATAGGATGAAGATGAACAGGTCTTAGCATAAAAATAAATATTTTTTCTAACTTTTATAGATAAAAATAAAAGAATTTCTAGCAGAATTGTCTGAATTGTGATACAATAAAGCGATTTGTGAAAGGAAATGATTGAATGAGTGAAAATGAGTTGAAAAATAACGAGAAAACAGAAAAGAACGGGATGAAACGTGGCTTACAAAATCGGCATGTTCAGATTATAGCCATTGCTGGAACCATTGGTACGGGTCTTTTCTTGGGGGCGGGGCGCTCGATTAGTTTAACGGGTCCATCCATTATCTTGATTTACATGCTGACGGGCCTTTTCATGTATCTGATGATGCGAGCGATTGGGGAAATGCTTTACTACGACCCTGACCAGCATACCTTTATCAACTTTATTACCAAATATTTGGGAACTGGCTGGGGGTATTTTTCTGGTTGGTCCTACTGGATTTCTCTGATTTTTATCGGAATGGCTGAGATTACGGCTGTTGCCCAGTATGTGCAGTACTGGTTTCCTGACTGGCCAGCTTGGATGATTCAGCTTGTCTTTCTAGCTCTTCTTAGCTTGGTCAATCTGATAGCGGTTCGAGTTTTCGGCGAGGTCGAATTTTGGTTTGCGATGATAAAGATTGTAGCCATCATTGCTTTGATTGCAACGGCTGTCTTTATGGTATTGACAGGCTTTAAAACGCCTCACGGAGTAGCTAGTCTTGGGAATATTGGACGAGGTTTTCAGCTTTTCCCTAATGGCTTTGTAAGTTTTGTCATGGCTTTCCAGATGGTTTTCTTTGCCTATCAGGCCATTGAATTTATCGGGATTACAACTTCTGAAACGGCTAATCCACGAGCGGTCTTGCCAAAAGCCATCAAAGAAATTCCTTTGCGGATTGTCTTGTTTTACGGGGGGTCTCTCCTTGCCATTATGGCTATCATCCCTTGGGAAAAACTAGCAACGGCTGACTCTCCCTTTGTTATTGTTTTTAAGTTAGCGGGTCTCAAATGGGCGGCAGCCTTGATTAACTTCGTGGTTCTGACCTCAGCGGCCTCCGCACTAAACTCGACCCTTTACTCAACAGGTCGTCATTTGTATCAGATTGCCCACGATACGCCCAATCCTTTTCTTGAGAAAATAGGAGCTGGGAAGCTATCTCGGCAAAATGTTCCGCAGAATGCGATTTTGGCTTCGGCGGCTACCATTGCCTTTGCGGCCTTTATCAAGATTCTGCCGGGGGTATCGGATTCCTTTGCCTTGATTACGGCTTCCTCATCTGGTGTCTATATCGCCATCTATGGTCTGACCATGCTGGCCCACCTCAAATATCGCAAGTCACCGGAGTTTATGGCGGATGGCTATCTCATGCCGGCCTACAAGTTTCTCAATCCTTTGACCATGCTCTTCTTTGCCTTTGTCTTTCTCACTCTATTCTTACAAGAGTCAACAGTGGTGGGAGCAATCGGATCAGCTGTCTGGATCATCGTCTTTGGTCTTTACAGCCAGTTCAAATTCCGAAAATAATCCCTTTTTAGGAAAAATGTATTTTCTCTCAGTCCAGCTGGCTGAGAGATTTTGTTTTTAGTTGTTTTATTCACTTTTTAGGGTATAGGTATTTGGCTGAGAAAATGATATAATGAAGAAAGAAATAATGTAAAACGAGGCTGAAATGTTAAATATTCAAGAAATTAAGAAGAATGCTGGCGGCTTGCAGTTCGACCAAGAATTTGATTTGGCGCAAGAGCTACAAGAGCGTAATCGTGAAGTATTAGATATCCAGAACATCGTGGCTAGAGGTCAGGCTCAGTATGAAAATGGGCTTTATTTTTTGGATTACACCTTGACCTACAAGATTACCCTCGCTTCTAGTCGCAGTATGGCTCCAGTTGATAGGGAGGAAGCCTACACGGTTCATGAAGTCTTTGCTTCTGTCGAAGATGGCTCTGTACAAAAAGATTTGCTGGAAGATGATTTGGTTCTACCATTTGAGGGAGATGTGATTGATTTGGCAGCCAGTGTGGCGGACAATATTTTACTTCATATTCCGCTAAAAGTTTTGACTCCTGAAGAGGAAGCTGGTGCGAGTATGCCTACGGGAAATGACTGGCAGGTGCTGACGGAGGAAGACTACCAAAAGCAGCAAATGGAGAAGAAAGAAGCCAATAGTCCTTTCGCCAGCCTTCAAGGCTTATTTGATGAATAAAAGCGTCTAAAATCTAGTAGAATTCTAGAGGATTATCAAGGAAATCTCTTTGAATCTTCTTGAAATATGAGCGCAATTTTGTTACACTAGATAGAAAGACTGTGAAGGAGATATGATGACAGAACGAGGCTTGTTAATTGTCTTTTCTGGCCCCTCAGGCGTTGGAAAAGGAACAGTAAGACGGGAAATTTTTGAGAGTACGGACAATCAGTTTCAGTATTCTGTATCTATGACGACTCGTCCGCAGCGTCCTGGAGAAGTTGATGGTGTTGATTATTTCTTTCGCACTCGTGAAGAGTTTGAGGAGTTGATCCGTCAAGGGCAGATGCTCGAGTATGCAGAGTATGTCGGCAATTATTACGGGACTCCGCTCACTTATGTCAATGAGACCTTGGATAAGGGGATAGATGTTTTCTTGGAAATCGAAGTCCAAGGAGCACTCCAAGTCAAGAAAAAAGTGCCCGATGCTGTATTTATCTTTCTGACTCCGCCAGACTTGGAAGAGCTGAAAGACCGTTTGGTTGGCCGTGGTACAGACAGTGCAGATGTTATTGCTCAGCGGATTGAGAAAGCAAAAGAAGAAATTGCCTTGATGCGGGAATATGACTACGCTATTGTCAATGACCAAGTGCCTTTGGCAGCTGAACGTGTGAAACGTGTGATTGAAGCCGAGCATTTTCGTGTGGACCGGGTCATCGGTCACTACCAAGACATGCTTCCTAAGGATGAAGCAGTCGTTCGTTAATAAAATTAGAAATTAGGTAAATAATTATGATGTTAAAACCGTCTATTGACACCTTGTTAGACAAGGTGCCGTCAAAATATTCTTTGGTTATCTTAGAAGCTAAGCGTGCCCATGAGCTAGAAGCTGGCGCTAAGCCAACTCAAGATTTTAAATCAGTGAAATCAACGCTGCGAGCTTTGGAAGAAATTGAATCTGGTAATGTTGTGATTCATCCAGATCCAGAAGGAAAACGCGAAGCAGTTCGCCGTCGTGCGGAAGAAGAACGTTTGCGTAAAGAAGAAGAAGAGCGCAAGATCAAAGAACAAATTGCCAAAGAAAAAGAAGAGGGTGAGAAAATTTAAGGTTGGGGTTACTCAATCTTATTTTTCGTTTAGGGAAAGCGGGGTGAGAGTGTGAAAGTTGCCAAGGTTATTGTCGATGTTCCTCTGATGCAGACGGATAAACCATACAGCTATGCGGTTCCAGAGGAGTTTTCTGGGATGCTAGAAGCTGGGATGCGGGTGCATGTGCCTTTTGGCAAGGGCGGTCGGTTGATTCAGGGGCTGATTGTTGGCTTGTCTGATGAGAGAGTTGAAGATTTGGCGGGGCATATCGGAGAATTGAAAGATATTGCTGAAGTTCTGGACTTTAGGCCGGTTCTCAATGCGGAGCAGCTCTGGCTAGCTGACCAGCTGCGACAGTCTGTCTTTTCCTATAAAATTTCCATCCTGAAGGCCATGTTGCCGAGTCTTCTTAATTCCAGCTATGACAAGTTGCTTTATCCAACGGAGCAGCTTTCTTCTGAGGAGCGGCAGGCCGTTTTCGGTCAGGAAGCTAGTCTTCGTTTTTCTGATCTGGACAAGAAAAGTCAGTCCAAGCTCATGCGGCTGACTCAGGCTGGTAAGATTCGTTTGGAATACCAAGCGATCGACCGCAAGCATATCAAGACTGAAACTTGGTATCATGTGAACAGAGAGAAATTGACTCAGTTCTTGCCTTCTACCCGAGCGAAAAAGCAGCAGGAGCTTCAGACTTATCTGCTGGAAAATCCACAATCAGGTCTTTTCAAAGACTTACGAAAACTCTTTTCACCTGCAGTCGTCAATATTTTCTTAGAAAAAGAGCTTCTTCATACAGAGGAGAGAGAGGTCAGCCGGTCTGCGGCGCATTTCCAGAAGGAGCGACAGGATAAAAAGCTGGTTCTCAATGAGGAGCAGGCAGCTGCGGTCACTGCGATTTGTGAAAAAATCGGCCAAGCTGACGCTCAGCCCGTTTTGCTAGAAGGAGTGACGGGGAGTGGCAAGACCGAGGTTTATCTGAAGGTGATTGAGGAGGCTCTAATCCAAGGAAAGACTGCGATTATGCTGGTGCCGGAAATTTCTCTGACTCCTCAGGTGACCGATCGCTTTATTTCGCGCTTTGGTGACAAGGTGGCTATTTTGCATTCTGGTCTATCTGACGGTGAGAAGTACGATGAGTGGCGCAAGGTGGAGCGGGGAGAAGCTCAGGTCGTTGTCGGTGCGCGTTCGGCCATCTTTGCCCCCTTGACAAATATCGGAGCCATCATCATTGATGAGGAGCATGAGTCCTCCTATAAGCAGGATTCCAATCCTCGCTACCATGCCAGAGAGGTTGCTCTCCTGCGAGCTCATTACAATCAAGCTGTTTTAGTGCTGGGTTCGGCGACTCCGAGTTTGGAAAGCAGGGCCAGAGCCAGCCGAGGAGTCTATGACTTTTTGCAGCTGACCAAGCGGGCCAATCCGCTGGCGCAGATTCCTCAGGTCCAAGTGGTGGATTTTCGAGATTACATTGGGCAAAATGAAGCTAGTAATTTCACTCCAGTCCTGCTAGAAGCTATTCAGGATCGTCTGAATAAGGGCGAGCAGACGGTTCTCATGCTCAACAGGCGAGGTTATTCCAGTTTTGTCATGTGTCGGGAATGCGGCACGGTGGACACCTGCCCCAATTGTGACATTTCTCTGACCCTGCATATGGATACCAAGACCATGAATTGCCACTACTGCGGCTTCACCAAGGACATTCCGCAAACCTGCCCTAATTGTTCTAGTCGCAGCATTCGCTACTATGGTACGGGGACGCAGAAGGCCTATGATGAGCTGGCGACCCTCTTTCCAGAGGCTCGCATTCTGCGGATGGATGTGGATACGACCCGTAAGAAAGGCAGTCATGAAGAAATCCTAGAGGCTTTTGGTCAGGGACAGGCAGACATTCTGCTGGGAACTCAGATGATTGCCAAGGGCTTGGATTTTCCTAATGTGACCTTAGTCGGTGTCCTTAATGCAGACACAGCGTTGAATTTGCCAGATTTTCGCTCTTCTGAGCGGACTTTTCAACTGCTGACTCAAGTAGCAGGTCGGGCAGGTCGGGCTGAAAAAGCTGGGCAAGTCTTTATCCAGTCTTACAATCCTCAGCACTATGCCATTGACTTTGCCAGAAAGCAGGATTACGAAGGTTTTTACGCCTATGAAATGGGAATCCGTCGACAGTTGGGCTATCCTCCTTATTACTATACAGTTGGGCTAACCCTATCCCACAAGGATGAGGAAACGGTAGTCAAGAAATCTTATCAGGTCATGGATATTTTACGGGGTGGCCTGTCGGACAAGGTGCAAATTTTGGGTCCCACACCCAAGCCCATTGCTCGAACCCACAACCTCTACCACTATCAGATTTTACTGAAGTATCGCTTTGAAGATGACCTGCAAGCTACACTCAATCAGGTCTTGGAATTAACGCAGCAAGCGGAAAACAAGGATCTGCGGCTCAGTATTGATAATGAACCCCAGAATTTTATCTGATGGCAAAAGTGAGCGAGAGCTATCAGCTTTGCTCGCTTTTTTGATATAATAGAAAGAAAAACAGTCGCAGGTGACGGGATTTTGCGACAGATTTGAGGAAATGACAGTGAAATTAATTTTTATGGGAACGCCTGACTTTTCAGCAACGGTCTTAAAAGGCCTGCTGGAAAGCGAACAATATGAAATTTTAGCGGTGGTCACTCAGCCAGACCGAGCGGTGGGCCGCAAAAAGGAAATCCGCATGACACCGGTCAAGGAAGTGGCTTTAGCTAACGGCTTGCCAGTTTACCAACCAGAAAAGTTAGCTAAAAGCGCGGACTTGGAAGAGATTATGAACTTAGGGGCTGACGGCATCGTGACAGCAGCCTTTGGTCAATTTTTGCCTAGCCGCTTGCTGGACAGCGTTAACTTTGCAGTGAATGTCCATGCGTCTCTCTTGCCCAAATACCGTGGAGGAGCGCCCATTCACTATGCCTTGATAAATGGTGACCAAGAAGCGGGTGTGACCATTATGGAGATGGTCAAGGAGATGGATGCTGGTGATATGATTGCCAGTCGAGCGACAGCTATTGAAGAGTCTGATAATGTCGGAACTCTCTTTGAAAAATTAGCTGTGATTGGTCGCGACCTTCTTTTAGAAGTCTTGCCAGCCTATGTGGCGGGAGAGATTCAAGCTCAGCCTCAAAATCCAGAGCTGGTGACTTTTTCACCGAATATCAGTCCAGAGCAAGAGCGGATTGATTGGACAAAGACCAGTCGCCAGATTTTCAATCAGGTGCGGGGCATGAATCCTTGGCCGGTGGCCCATACCTTGCTAGCCGGACAGCGCTTCAAGATTTATGAAGTTAGCCAAGTAGAAGGCAGCGGTCGTCCAGGTGAAATCTTGACAATCAGCAAGAAAGAATTAGTGGTCGCGGCGGGTCAGGGAGCTCTTTCTCTAAAGACGGTGCAGCCATTCGGCAAGCCTAAGATGGATATCAAGGACTTTCTTAACGGTCTGGGCCGGAACTTAGCGGTAGGTGATGAATTTGGAAAGTAAGCAAAAAAGAGCTCGAGAGCTTGCTCTGGAAATCCTGGAAGAAGTCTTTGAAGAGGGAGCTTATTCCAATATTGCCCTTAATAAGGCGCTGAAACAGAGTGCCCTCAGTTCAGCTGATAAAAGCTTGGTTACGGAGCTGGTCTATGGAACAGTCGCTCGCAAAATTAGTCTGGAATGGCAACTGGCTCATTTTGTGGAGGATAGAGACAAGCTGGATGCTTGGCTTTATATCCTACTTGAGCTCAGCCTCTATCAAATGCTCTATCTGGATAAAATCCCCCAGCATGCTGTTGTCAATGAAGCTGTTGAGATTGCAAAAGGCCGTAAACGTGGCAGTGAAAAATACGTCAATGCAATCCTGCGGAAGATCGAGCGGGAAGGTGCAGCTGATCCGACTACCATCAACCGCAAGAACAAGCGCTACTCAGTCCAGTATTCTCTGCCGGTCTGGCTGGTCAAGGTTTTGATTGACGAATACGGGGAAGAACGCGCGGAAGCTATCTTTGCTAGTCTCTTTGAGCGCAACAAGGCCAGCATTCGAGTGACGGATGTGGCTCGAAAGGAAGAAATTAAAGCCGTTTTGGGAGCGGACGATTCGCTCTTAGCCCCTTCAGCCTTGGTCAAGAGGCAAGGCCATTTTGCTGGTCATGAGTTCTTTGAAAAAGGCTTGATCACTATTCAAGACGAGTCTAGTCAGCTGGTTGCTCCGACTCTACAAATTGAAGGGCATGAGCAGATTTTGGATGCCTGCAGTGCACCGGGCGGCAAGACTGTTCACATGGCTTCCTATCTGACGAGTGGCCAGATTACAGCCTTGGATCTTTACGACCATAAGCTGGACTTGATTCGTCAAAATGCAGAACGTCTAGGCTTGTCAGATAAAATCACCACTAAAAAACTGGATGCGACCAAGGTGTTTGAGACTTTTGGATCAGATGCTTTTGATAAGATTTTAGTGGATGCTCCCTGCTCTGGCATCGGCTTAATTCGCCGCAAGCCAGACATTAAGTACAATAAAGAAAACGCTGATTTTGAAAATTTACAAAAAATTCAGCTGGATATATTAGACAGCGTTTGTCAAAGTCTACGTAAAGGTGGTATAATAACTTATAGCACTTGCACGATTGTGTCTGAAGAGAATTTTGAAGTAGTTAAGAAATTTCTAGAAAGACACCCAAATTTTGAGCAAGTTAGACTAGAACATGAAAGAGAAGATATCGTGAAAGACGGCTGTATCTTGATTACGCCGGAATTATACGGAAGCGATGGATTTTTTATCAGTCAATTTAGGAAGATATCGGACTAAGAGGAGGAAACTGACAGTATGGAAATTTCAATATTAACAGATGTTGGTCAAAAGCGGACAAATAATCAAGATTATGCCAATCTTTTTGTAAATCGGGCTGGCAAGACCATGATTATCTTGGCTGATGGTATGGGTGGTCACAGAGCTGGTAACATTGCCAGTGAAATGGCAGTAACAGACCTGGGTGCCGCATGGGTTGATACTCAGATTGACTCAGTAAACCAAGTCCGTGAATGGTTTGCAGAGCATTTGGAACAAGAAAATCAGCGGATCCATCAATTTGGTCAGGACGAAGAATACAAGGGCATGGGCACGACGCTAGAAGCCTTAGCCATTATTGGTAATCAAGCCATCTATGCTCATATTGGTGATTCTCGCATTGGCTTGATTCGCGGTGAGGAATATAGCCAATTAACCAGTGACCATTCACTTGTTAATGCTTTACTCAAGGCTGGACAGATTACACAAGAAGAGGCGGAACGCCATCCGCAGAAAAATATTATTACTCAATCTATCGGTCAAAAAGACGAAGTGCAGCCTGACTACGGCATGATCACGTTAGAAGATGGTGATTACCTTCTGCTCAACAGTGACGGTCTGACTAATATGATTTCAGACAGCGAAATTTATGATATTGTCACCAGCGATATCAGCCTATCTGAAAAAACTGAAACCTTAATTCGCTTTGCCAACAATGCTGGAGGGCTGGATAATATCACAGTTGCTCTGGTTCGTTTTGACAAGGAGGAACGGGAATGATTCAAATCGGCAAGATCTTTGCCGGGCGATATAAAATCATCAAACAGATTGGCCGTGGAGGCATGGCAGATGTCTATCTGGCCCGAGATCTGATACTTGATGGTGAGGAGGTTGCTGTAAAGGTTCTTAGAACCAATTATCAGACGGATCCTATTGCAGTTGCCCGCTTCCAAAGAGAAGCCAAAGCAATGGCGGACTTGGATCATCCTTACATTGTCCGGATTTCCGATATTGGAGAAGAAGATGGTCAGCAATATCTGGCTATGGAATATGTGTCTGGGCTTGACCTTAAGCGCTATATCAAAGAAAATTCTCCACTTTCAAACGAAGAAGCAGTCAGAATTATGGGGCAAATCCTACTGGCTATGCGCCTAGCGCATACACGCGGGATTGTCCACCGTGATCTAAAACCACAAAATGTCCTCTTAACACCAGATGGCGATGCTAAGGTAACAGACTTTGGAATTGCCGTGGCTTTCGCAGAGACCAGCCTGACTCAGACCAATTCGATGCTGGGGTCGGTACATTATCTTTCGCCAGAGCAGGCGCGTGGTTCTAAAGCCACTGTTCAGAGCGATATTTATGCCATGGGGATTATTTTCTACGAGATGTTGACAGGGCATATCCCTTATGACGGAGATAGTGCTGTGACGATTGCTTTGCAGCATTTCCAAAAGCCCCTGCCTTCAATCATCGCAGAAAATCCGAATGTTCCTCAGGCCTTGGAAAATGTGGTCATTAAGGCAACGGCTAAAAAGCTGAGCGATCGCTATCAATCCGTTGCAGAGATGTATGTTGATTTGTCCAGTAGCTTATCTTATGACCGTCGAAATGAAAAGAAACTGGTTTTTGATGATGGGGCAAAGGCAGATACTAAAACTTTGCCAAAAGTTCCTCCAATTCCTCAGTCAGCTCCAAGTCCTGTCGCAGAAGCAGTGGCTCCTAAAGCTGCGGCTGATGTGAAGAGAGAGGCCCCCGTTTTGAAAGCTCCAGTCAAAAAGCCGAAAAAACGTCATTTAAGAGCTAGATACAAAGTTCTGTTCTTAGCTATTCTCTTGGTTTTTGCAGCCTTCTTCTTTCTGATCTACAAGAGTCCTGCTAATACTACGGTTCCAGATGTAGCAGGTCAAACAGTGGCGGAAGCTCGTTCGACCATTACTGCTAAGGGTCTTGAGGTAGGAGAAATCAAGGAGGACTACAGTGATAAAGTGGCGGAAGGTAAGATCATCAAGACAGATCCACCAGCTAATAGTCAACGTCGTGAAAACAGTAAAGTGGATTTGATTGTCTCCAAAGGAGCAAAAACCTTTACGGTAGAAAATTACGTCGGTAAGAAGTCCTCAGAGGCAATTGAAGATCTGAAAAGTACTTACAATATTCCTGAGAAGCTGATCAAGATTGTAGAAGAGGAAAGTTCTGATGCTGAAGAAGGAGTGGTCATCAGCCAAACCCCAGCTGCAGGCTCTTCTTATGATGTGACGTCCAATAAACAGATTACTCTGACCGTTGCTAAAACAGTGACTACTGTTCCAATGCCGGACTTTGGTCATCTCCAAGTTTCGTATGCCTATGCACGGTCCTATCTGATGGAGATGGGAATCGCTTCGTCTCGTATTGAGCGAGTGATTGATCGCTCTGTGGAGTCCAGTCAAGCCGATTTAGTGACAGCCCAATCTCCAGCAGCTGGTCAAGGTATTAAATTGAAATCAAATACCAAGATTACTTTCTACGTGACAGACGGTACGGTAACAAGTTCTTCTAGTACAAGCGAACGTTCATCGTCGTCATCGCCTTCCAGCAGCACTACGAGTGAGAGTGAAAGTCACTCTAGCTCTTCTAGCAGCTCTACAACAGCATCGACGGACCATCAATAAGGTGTCTAGCTACAGTTATCCTATCTAGTCTATTTTAGACTTTGTAGAGAAATAGAAGTATATCCCTTGATTTTCAAGGCAGATTATGCTATAATCATTTTAGTGAATATAAAAGAGAGGCGAGGAAGTATCTTCGCCTCTTGTCTGTGAGGAGGTGCAGTCTTATCGCAATGATTGTTGAATTAGTAAGAGAAGTCATTGAGCCAGCCATCCAAGAACCTTATGAATTGGTGGATATTGAGTATGGAAAGATGGGCGGTGACCATGTTCTCAGTGTTTTTGTAGACAAGCCCGAGGGGATTACGGTCAACGATACAGCAGATTTGACCGATATTATCAGTCCTCTGTTGGACTCTATCAAGCCCGATCCTTTTCCTGACCAGTATTTTCTGGAGGTGACCAGTCCAGGCTTGGAGCGCCCGCTCAAGACCAAGGAAGCTGTGGCAGCTGCAGTCGGCAGTTATATCCATGTCAGCCTTTATAAGGCACTGGATAAAAACAAGGTTTTTGAAGGAACTCTACTTGGATTTGAAGATGATGTTTTGCTTATGGAATATATGGACAAAACACGCAAAAAAGAAGTTGAAATTCCATATAGTCTAGTGTCAAAAGCAAGATTGGCTGTTAAATTTTAATAACAAATCGCAATGCAATATTAATGAAGAAAGGAATACTTTTGTTTCGGCAAAAGTTACATGAAGATGAGTAAAGAAATGCTAGAGGCCTTCCGTATTTTGGAAGAGGACAAAGGTATTAAAAAAGAAGATATTATCGAAGCAGTGACAGAATCTCTGCGCTCTGCTTATCGTCGTCGCTACGGTCAGGCAGACAGCGCATCCATTGAGTTTAATGAGAAAACAGGTGATTTCCGTGTCTATACTGTCCGCGAAGTCGTGGATGAGGTCTTTGACAGCCGCTTGGAAATCAGCCTCAAAGATGCCTTGGCGATCAGTTCTGCCTATGAGCTAGGAGACAAGATCAAGTTTGAAGAAGCGCCAGCCGAATTTGGCCGGGTAGCAGCTCAATCTGCCAAGCAGACCATCATGGAAAAGATGCGCAAACAAACTCGTGCCATCACTTACAATACCTACAAAGAACATGAAAATGAAATCATGTCAGGAACAGTAGAGCGCTTTGACAATCGCTTTATCTATGTCAATCTGGGCACTATTGAAGCACAATTATCTAAACAAGACCAGATTCCTGGTGAGGTCTTTGCCTCTCATGACCGCATCGAAGTTTTTGTCTACAAGGTAGAAGACAATCCGCGTGGTGTCAATGTCTTCGTTAGCCGTAGCCATCCAGAGATGATCAAGCGCTTGATGGAGCAGGAAATTCCTGAAGTTTACGACGGAACTGTGGAAATCATGAGCGTGTCTCGTGAAGCGGGCGATCGAACCAAGGTAGCGGTTCGTAGCCACAATCCAAACGTGGATGCGATCGGAACCATCGTCGGACGTGGTGGTGCCAATATCAAGAAGATTACCAGCAAATTCCACCCAGCCAAATACGATGCCAAAAGTGGCCGTATGATTCCGACTGAGGAAAATATCGATGTCATCGAATGGGTTGCTGATCCAGCCGAGTACATCTACAATGCCATTGCTCCAGCTGAGGTCGATCAAGTTATCTTCCATGCAGAAGACAACAAGCGAGCTTTGGTTGTCGTACCGGATAACAAGCTTTCACTGGCTATCGGCCGTCGTGGTCAAAACGTTCGCTTGGCAGCACATTTGACTGGTTTTAGAATTGACATCAAGTCAGCCAGCGAATTTGAAGCAATGGAAGCAGCCAATGAGCTTGGTGGATTTGGCCAAGATTACATAGCAGAAGAAGTACCAGCCGAAGTAGATGCCCTTTCAGCAGAATTTGAAGCAGAAGAGCTGGCAGATGGTACAGAAGTGGCAACTGAAATCGAACTCGAAGAAAGTGAAGCAGTAGCCGCAGAATAAGGGAGGCAGATATGGCAAAAACAAGAAAAATCCCTTTAAGAAAATCAGTTGTATCAAATGAAGTGATTGACAAGCGTGATCTGTTGCGCATCGTCAAGAATAAAGAAGGTCAGGTATTCATTGATCCGACAGGCAAGGCCAATGGGCGAGGTGCTTATATCAAGCTAGATAATGAAGAAGCTCAGCAGGCCAAGAAAAAGCGGGTCTTTAATCGTAGTTTCAGTATGGAAGTAGAAGAAAGCTTCTACGACGAGCTGATTGCCTATGTTGATCACAAGGTCAAGAGAAGAGAGTTGGGTCTTGAATAAAGAAAAACTAGCAAACTTGCTGGGTTTGGCCCAGCGGGCTGGCCGCATCATTTCAGGAGAAGAATTGGTCATCAAAGCCATCCAAGAAGGAAAGGTTCATCTGATCTTTCTAGCTGAAGATGCCGGACCAAATCTGACAAAAAAGATTACTGATAAAAGCCATTATTACAAGATAGAAGTGTCAACCGTGTTTTCAACACTGGAATTAAGCACTGCGATTGGCAAAGCTCGTAAAGTAGCTGCCATCACAGATGCTGGTTTTACAAAGAAAATGAGGTCTCTTATGCAATAGAAGAGGAGGACAAGAATTGTCTAGAATTAGATTGTACGAAATCGCAAAAGAATTGGGGAAGGAAAGTAAAGAGGTAGTAGCTCGGGCTAAGGAATTAGGCCTAGAAGTCAAAAGCCATTCTTCCAGCGTAGAAGAAGAAGCAAGCCAGCGCATTAAGGCTAGCTTCGCAACTAAAGAAGTTGCTAAGCCTCTTCCAGAAAAAGAGGTGAATTCCCAGCCAGCACCAAATAAAGTAGCTGAAAAACCAGCTGCTCCAGTCCAAAAGGAAGTGGCCCCTGCTAGAAAAGAAGAGCCAAAAGTTGTTGAAGCAGCGGTGGCTGAAGCCCCTGCTAAACCGGCTCCAGCTCGGCCACAAAGTCGAAATTTTAAGGCAGAGCGTGAAGCGCGTGCCAAGGAACAAGCAGAGCGACGTAAGCAGCAACAAAATCGGAAACCACAAAATTCTGACCAGAAGGAAAGCAATGAGCGTGATCGTCATGACCGCAAGGCCAACAACGATCGCCAAGAGCACCGCAATGACCGTCGTGATAATCGTGGTCAAGATGGCCGTCGGAATGGTCAGAATCATCAAGGATTTAAGGGTCAAAACCGCCAACAGCCTCAAAGTCCGAAAATTGACTTTAAGGCTCGGGCAGCAGCTCTGAAAGCAGAGCAAAATGCGGAGTATGCACGTTCTAGTGAGGAGCGTTTTAAACAGGCCCAAGCAGCTAAAGAGGCACAGGAACGCCAGAATAGACGAAAAGAGCCAGTCCAAGCAGAGACAACAACTGCTGAAGTATTTAAAGCTACTCCGGCTGAAACAGTCCAACCGGCTGCTCCTGCACCAGCACAAGCTGCGGTAGATACTCGTCGTAAAAAACAAGCTCGACCAGATAAGAAGCGCGATGATTTTGATCGCGAAGAAGAAGGTCCAAGAAAACAACAAAAGAATCGAAATAGTCAAAATCAAGTGAGAAATCAAAGAAACAGTAACTGGAATAACAATAAGAAAAATAAAAAAGGAAAAGGTAACCAGAATCAGGTTCCAAAACCTGTTACAGAACGCAAGTTCCATGAGTTGCCAAGCGAATTCGAATACACAGATGGCATGACCGTTGCGGAAATCGCAAAACGGATCAAGCGCGAGCCAGCTGAAATTGTTAAGAAGCTCTTTATGATGGGCGTGATGGCAACGCAAAACCAATCTCTTGACGGTGATACTATTGAGCTCCTCATGGTGGATTACGGTATCGAAGCTAAGAAGAAGGTAGAAGTGGATACAGCTGATATTGAGCGCTTCTTTGTCGAAGAAGGTTATATCAATCCAGATGAATTAGTAGAACGTCCGCCAGTTGTTACCATCATGGGACACGTTGACCATGGTAAAACAACCCTCTTGGATACTCTACGTAACTCTCGCGTTGCGACAGGTGAAGCAGGTGGTATCACTCAGCATATCGGTGCCTACCAGATTGAGGAAAATGGCAAGAAGATTACTTTCTTGGATACACCTGGACACGCGGCCTTTACTTCGATGCGTGCGCGTGGTGCTTCTGTTACCGATATTACCATCTTGGTCGTAGCAGCTGATGACGGTGTTATGCCTCAGACTATTGAAGCGATCAACCACTCTAAAGCCGCTAATGTGCCAATTATTGTGGCCATCAACAAGATCGATAAGCCAGGTGCCAATCCTGAGCGCGTAATTGGTGAATTAGCTGAGCATGGTGTTATGTCAACTGCTTGGGGTGGAGATTCTGAGTTTGTTGAAATCTCAGCTAAGTTCAACCAAAACATCGATGAACTTTTGGAAACAGTTCTACTTGTAGCTGAAATTCAAGAACTCAAGGCAGATCCGACCGTTCGCGCTATCGGTACGGTTATCGAAGCACGTTTGGATAAAGGAAAAGGTGCAGTTGCAACCCTTCTCGTCCAACAAGGTACGCTGAATGTTCAAGATCCAATCGTTGTCGGAAATACCTTCGGACGCGTTCGGGCTATGACCAATGACTTAGGTCGTCGTGTCAAAGTAGCAGGTCCATCTACGCCGGTTTCTATCACAGGTTTGAATGAAACTCCGATGGCAGGTGACCACTTTGCCGTCTATGAAGATGAAAAAGCTGCGCGTGCAGCCGGTGAAGAACGTGCTAAACGTGCCCTTCTCAAGCAACGTCAAGCTACTCATCGTGTCAGTCTGGAAAATCTCTTTGATACCCTCAAAGCCGGTGAAGTGAAATCTGTTAACGTCATTATCAAAGCCGATGTACAAGGTTCTGTAGAAGCCTTGGCTGCTTCCTTGCAGAAGATTGAAGTGGAAGGTGTTAAGATCACCATTGTCCACTCAGCGGTTGGTGCTATCAATGAATCCGACGTAACTTTGGCAGAAGCTTCAAATGCCTTTATTATTGGATTTAACGTTCGTCCTACACCGCAAGCTCGTCAGCAAGCAGAAGCTGATGATGTAGAAATCCGTCTTCACAGCATTATCTATAAGGTTATCGAAGAAATGGAAGATGCCATGAAAGGAATGCTGGACCCAGAATACCAAGAAAAAATCATCGGGGAAGCCCTTATCCGCGAAACTTTCAAAGTTTCCAAGGTTGGTACTATCGGTGGATTTATGGTTATCAATGGTAAAGTTACCCGTGATTCCAAGGTTCGTGTCATCCGTGATGGCGTCGTGATTTACGACGGTCAGTTGGCTAGCTTGAAGCACTTCAAGGATGATGTGAAAGAAGTTACAAACGGCCGCGAAGGTGGTCTCATGATTGACGGCTATAACGATATCCAAGTGGATGATACGATTGAAGCCTATATCATGGAAGAAATTAAGAAATAAGCTAAGAAATCTATAAAGACTCCCAGTGAAAAGCATATTGGGTGGAAGTCGATACTTCTATCCCAAGCACCCTTTCACAAAGAGTTTAGAGCGAATTTCATTCAACTAAAACTAAAAATATGAGAGTGGGACAGAAATCGGTAATTCGTTAGAATTCGATTTCGTCGTCCCACCTCCGCACAGTTGAGTAGGGCTGTAAAAGCTGATGAAATCAGCGTAATAGAGCCCACTCAACCACTGCGTCTTGCTCGACAATCCAAAGACAAT
>NZ_LAWH01000040.1:0-296 GCF_001588905.1 Streptococcus cristatus
AATAATCCACCGAAACCAAACGATCCAATGGATCCAAGCAATCCAGAAGGACCTAAATGGACAGATGATAAGATCAAGTCAGCTCAACAAGAAGCTGTGAAAGAATTGAGCCGTACGATCAAGTACGTATACGAAGATGGTAAAGAAGCAGCACCAAGCTTCACAGACAGCGCTAAATTCACGCGTATTCTGAAGATCAACGTCGTAACGAAAGCGATCGTAGAAAAAGGCCCATGGACATCACAAGATGACGTGATCAAGGGACAAACTTCACCAGACATCAAGGGTTACGTAGC
>NZ_LAWH01000041.1:0-24357 GCF_001588905.1 Streptococcus cristatus
TCAACCACTGCGTCTTGCTCGACAATCCAAAAACAATTGAGAGGCTAGGACTTTTGTCCCAGCCTCATTTTTTTTAATCTTTTTGAGTTTTTTTCAGGCTTGATACACCTAGGGTTCCCAGAACCAGTCCAAAGAGAGAAAGAAGGATAGGATTCTTGCTTCCTGTTTTCGGAAGAGTTCCTTGTTTGCTTGCTACTTCTGTCGGACGGACCTGTGCTGGAGCTTGATAAGTTGCCTTATTTGCTGCTGGCTGAACTGTATTTGGCTTCTCAACAGAAGGTTGTTCTTGTGGTTTTGTCTCTGGCACAACTGGATGATTAGGTTGGCTAGGAACTACTGGATTGCTTGGTGTTGTTGGAACTGTTGGATTAGTTGGATTGGTAGGATTTGCTGGGTTGCTTGGGTTTGCTGGATTGCTTTGTCCAGGCTTAGAAGTCGCATCTTTTGGATCAGTACCCTGCTGGATCTCCTCGATATCTGTGTAACCATCTCCATCTGTATCCTTGCTAGCAGACATCGAAATCGTGCGAGAATTTGGATTGATTGCTGCATAGGCTGTCAAATCTGCACTTTCCAGATATTCTGCAAAGGCCACGTCCATAGATGGACCTTCCTCACGCGCACCACCCAGCATGGTATAACCATCACCACCAGCTGCTAGGAAGTCATTGGTTGTCAGGTAATAGGTCTTAGCCAAGTCAAGAGCTTCATAAGCACCTGTTTCTTTGTTTTTGATTTCAATGCGGAGAATCCGTTTCTCTGCTGGCAGAGTTGTATCATAGTAAACTTTAGCACCAGAAACTTGCAAGAAACCACCACTTGGCTCTAGCAATGGTTGGCCGTTTTCATCCAAGACAGGTTTTCCATCTTTTTCTTGTAGGATCGAGCCTAAAGATTTGGCAAACATATCTGCGATATTCTGACCTGTTACCTTGATTTGAGAAATGGTATTTCCAAAAGGCAATACAGCGATGACATTTCCCTTAGTGATTGGCTTGTCCTTGGCAATCGTTTCCCGTAGGCCACCACCGTTGGTCACAGCCAAGTCTGTTTTGTTGGCAAAGCCTGTTTGGCCATATTTGTAAAGGGCATCTGCTACCACATTCCCCAGATTGGTTTCTCGAACGCGAACATTTTCACGGTCGCCATTAAGCTCCACAGGGCTATTCGCCACGATTACCTTGGCATTTTCTGCATCGTATTTTTCCTTAATCTTCTTAACCATCTCTGCTACAACTGGATCTGGAGTCGCTTTTTTAGCTGTTGCAGCTGGGATTTGCTGAGGATTGCCCAGAAGTTGGTTGGCCTTGAAAGTAACTTTACCGATATTGTGCAAATAACTACCAGTCTGGTTGTAAGTCACATTTTCACCGTAAGTAGTGGACTCTACTGTGTGAGAATGGCCGTCAATCACTGTAACCCGCTTGCCCTTCAGTTTGGCATTTTTAGAAAGTGCTTCAGCCAAGGTAGAACCGCGCCATTCAACTGGTGTCGTCGTATCCACACCCAAGTGAGCCAGAACGACATAGTTTTTGTAAGTCTTGCCTTCAGCTGCTGCACGCGCTTCAACTTCGTCAATCACGCGGTTAACCTCTGTGATTGGATCCGCGAAAGTCACACCTTGAATATTTTTTGGGTGAGTTTTTGTAGCTGTCTCAGGAGTGGTCACCCCGATCACGACAAATTCATCACCTTCTACATTCTTATCCTTGTCCACAATGGTTGACGCTTGGAAGACACGAGCATTGTTGGCATAGGTATTAGCGCTGAGAAGTGGGAAATTGAGGATTTCTTTGTATTTTTTGGCTTCATCCAAACCAAAGTCAAATTCATGGTTTCCGACCGCCATAGCATCATAGCCGATTTCATTGAGGATCTTCGCGCGTTCTTCCCCTTTGGAGCTGTTAGAAATTGGCAGACCTTGGAAAGCATCTCCTGCATCTACGACCAGCGTTTGAGGATTTTTCGCGCGTTCTTCCTTGATAACTGTTGCAAGTTTGGCATCTCCGATAACACCTTTTTCTTCGACGATACGACCATGCACATCGTTTGTATGAAGAATGGTAGCTTCAGGCAAGCTTGCGTCAGATGCTCCTGATACATCTTGAGCATTAGCTGCGATGGCCGCATTTACGCTAGCTTCATCGGCAGAAACTCCACCTGCTTGTGCCAAATCTGTTTCAGCTGGTTTTTGAGCTGAGTCACTCACATTTGCTGCAGCAGTTGCTGGCTGAACCTCATCCGCAGCAACTTGATGGTCCAAAAAGGCAGGTGCCAACAGAACCGTCGACAAAACAGGTAAAATAAGATGCTTCTTTTTCATAAATAAAAGCTCCAGTCTATGTTTTTTCTACTATTATACTGTTTTTTCTGTAAAAAGGGAATGCCTTTTCAAGGAATCCTTCTTCTTAATACGAAAAACGTTCCAAAATGAAATGGAACGTTGAGTTTCTATGAATGTCTGCTTAGGCTTGGAAGACGATTTCCCCATCGCAGATGGTATATTTGACTTGCCCTTTCAGCTCTTCGCCAACAAAAGGTGAATTGGCTGCCTTGGAGGCAAATTGGTCGGAAACCAGACGGTCAGCTTTAGGATCAAAAATAGTGATGTCCGCTGGGCCTTCTTCGGCCAGAAAACCAGCATTAAAATCATAGAGACTAGCCGGATTAAGAGTCATTTTTTCCAAAAGTTCCATCAAGCTCAGATGGTCAGCCTCTACCAAGTAGGTCAGACCTAGAGAAAGCGAGGTCTCAAGACCAGTCATACCAGAAGGCGCTTTAGTGATATCTTCTACATTTTTCTCATCAGCGTGATGTGGAGCATGGTCCGTTGCAATGACAGAAATAACACCAGACTTGAGCCCTTCGATAACGGCCAGACGGTCCGATTCTAAGCGCAGAGGCGGATTCATCTTAGCATTGCTGCCCTTGGTCAATAGCAGAGCTTCTGTCTTAGAGAAGTGCTGAGGTGCTGCTTCAGCGGTGACTTGAGCGCCTAGTTTTTGGGCAAACTCGACAACCTTGACACTCTCAGCCTTGGACAAATGCTGAATATGGACATGAGCCTTGGCATCATAAGCAATCATGACATCGCGGGCAATCATGCTATATTCGGCCACACCTGTCGCGCCACAGATATGAAAATGCTCTTTAGCGATATGCTCATTGAAGCCGAGGATGCCGTTGAGATTAGGATCTTCCTCGTGCAAGCTAATAAAAGTATCGTTTTTGCGCGCTTCCACGAGAGCTTGACGGACAATGCCAGCATTAGTCAGCGGAATACCGTCATCAGAAAAACCTACTGCACCAGCTGCCAAGAGACCCTGAAAATCTGTCAGATGCTGCCCATCAAAATTCTCTGTAATCGTCGCGACCGACTTGATATGGATATTTTCACGACTGGCTGACACCAGCACTTCCTGCAGGGTTTCAACTGTAGAAATGGTCGGATTGGTATTGGCCATCATAACAACAGTCGTAAAGCCACCCGCTGCTGCTGCCAAAGCCCCCGTATGAATGTCTTCCTTATGAGTCTGACCTGGCTCCCGGAAATGAACGTGAATGTCGACCAGACCGGGTGCAACGACCAAACCACTAGCATCTAGGACTTGGGCATCAGCCGCTTCCAGATTTTGGCCAATTTTGACAATTTTCTTGCCCTCCACCAGCACATCGCACACTTGATCCAGACCTGACTTAGGGTCCATAACACGGCCATTCTTGATTAGTAGCATTTTCTATCTCCTTTATTCGTAAAAATCGACCTGCGTGTCGAGCAGTTTATCACCATCATAAACAAATTTGGCTGAAAAGAAGGGCTTATCCTCCAGCAGCCATTCAACAAAGGTATGATCTCCTTCCCAAGTAGGCTTTGAAAGCACCTGATCGTAAGGCACCCATTCCAGCGTCCCTTCATTGCAATCAATCAACTCTCCCTCAAACTCCGTCACCTTGAAAACATAGGTGTACCAGTCCAAGTCGGGAGTGAATTCTGGAAAAGTAATAACACCTTTTAGGACAGGCTTGGCCTTGAGACCAGTTTCCTCTAGAATCTCACGTGCTGCGCATTCCTGTGGGGTTTCTCCTCGCTCTAGCTTGCCACCGACACCAATCCATTTCCCAGCATGAACGTCGTTGGGCTTTTTGTTGCGGTGCAGCATGAGAAACTCCCGACCATTATCGATATAACAAATCGTTGCTAACTGAACCATACTACCTCCTAAGCTAACCAATCGATTGGCTCCAAGCCCTTAGCCACTAAGAAATCATTGGTACGAGAAAAAGGTTTGCTGCCAAAGAAGCCACGATACGCAGACAGCGGACTTGGGTGAGCTGACTCGATAATCAAATGTTGGGAATTACTAATCAAGGCTTTTTTCTTGCGGGCGTAAGAACCCCAGAGGATAAAGACAACTGGATCAGACTTTTCATTGACTACTTTGATAATAGCATCAGTAAAAGGTTCCCATATTAAGCCGGCATGCGCATTGGCCTGGCCAGCAGGCACTGTCAGACCAGCATTGAGCAAGAGAACACCCTGCTGAGCCCAGGAAGTCAAATCATGCGACTCTTTCACTCCGATATCATCAGCCAGTTCTTTGAGAATATTCTGCAAAGAAGGCGGAGCTGGAATGTTATCAGGAACCGAAAAACTCAAGCCCTGTGCCTGTCTCGGTCCGTGGTAGGGATCCTGCCCTAAAATAACCACCTTAACATCCGCTAAATCCGTCGTCTGAATCGCATTAAAAACTTTTTCCCGAGGTGGGTAAATGGTCCCAGAAGCGTAAACTTGGTCTAAAAAATGATTGATTTTTGCAAAATAACCTTCCGGCAGCTGCTCCTTAATCAAAGCGTGCCAAGCTGAATGCTGCATATCTGTCTCCTTTTTATTTTACATTCCATACCTATGGGCAACTAAGCTGACAAGTCTAGTTAGACCTTCTTTTCCCAAAATTTCATGCGAGTCAAGTCGAGCGGATATTGAGTCAATCCCACAACTGACAAAATCAAAATCTGTGGCAAAAACTGAATCAGATAACGCGTCTTGCCTCCTTCGAAAATTTGCAGAAAGAGGAGACCACCGAAAACTGCCAAGATCAAGAAATTCAAGGAATCATTTGGTCGGTATTTCCAAAGGGCAAAGACCAGCCCCAAAGCCATGACAATCCAAACTGCCTGCTTGAGCAGCGAATAAAATCGAAAACTATCCTTATCAGAATTGAGGAAAAAGTCACGGATAAACTGGGCGAATGCATTGTCTTTTGTGAACTCATAAAGCGGTGAAATATAAGGTGTCTTTTCATTTTCAACACTGCGATAGAGCCAACCCAAGTTTCCTTCAGCAACTGTCAAAGAGTGTTTATAATACAGGTGTTGTAGAAAGGTCAGCGGAGTGTATTCTTTCAAACGGCGCTTGATTTCTTTGATGACATTTTCCCTTGCAAACATGCCGTTATTGTAGTCAGCTCGCTTGTCAGGTTCGACGTATTGCAAGAGCCCTTCCTTCATGTCTTCCTGATCGTGACCGATATTGGTTAGGCCCAGATTGATGAAAAGCAGTGGCCCTTTGGCCAGCCCTTGGCCTTGGATGATCGGCACTTCTGTCTGGTGAGCCAGACTATAATGAAGTGGAAGGTAGCCTGCTGAAAAGCTTAGAGCAAAGACCGCAGCAGTCAAGAAAAACTTTTGCCAGTTTTGTCTCAAGAACAAAACTCCAAAAACAGCAATCAACAAAATCATCACTGTCGGACGAATCAAAAAGGCAAGACTGGTCAGAATCCCTAATATAAGACTTCTAGCAATGATTTGGCGACTATTCCCCTTATTTTCCAACAGACTCAGAGCCAGAAAAATCTGTAGACTAATCAAAGGCAAGGGAGGGATGTCCGTGTACATAGACATATAGTAAGGCGAAAATCCGACCAAGGCCACATAAAGGCTAAAAACCGCATCTGCCGTAGCCTGCGAAAAGTATCGCTGACAGCCTTTGTAGAGGATCCAAGACGCAATATTGACGTAAAAAAGATTGAGTCCCTGCATAATCCAGAGCGCTGCTTCGCCAAAGAGATTAAAGAAGAAACGCTCATAGAGAAAGAGGGGCAGATTATTAGGATTGCGCGTCAGGTAGCTGGAAATAGAGGACTCCTTCAGGTACTTAAAAGCCCCTGTGAAAACCACCGCTGCATCCCGTCGAATCAAAAGCTCAGCCGATAGGAGCATGATGAGCTGAAAAAGGAGAGCTGCTAAAGCAATGGCAAGCTTGTGCCTCATTAGAAAATGATAAGACTTTTTAAGCTGAAACCGATAGCGATTCGCTAGGATTGCCAAGACTCCAAACAAAATCAGAGCCAAACTGCTCAACTGCGACACATGAAAAATAGCTGTAAACAGCCAATGAAGACTCAATACCAGCATGATTTTTTGTAGAATCAAAAAAGTGATATGATAAATCTTAGACATGGCTTTATTATAACAAAATCAGGCACTTTTTGCTATTTTAAAAAGTGGGCAGAGGCCAAGTAAATCCTAAAAAAGAGACAGGAACATGCTAGTCCCGCCTCCTCGTACCTTCTTAATTTTGCCAGTTTTCTTGATCGTCTTTAAACTTCTTCAGCAAAGTCAATCCTTCTGCATTGATATAGCCTTCTTGCTCAGCCAAGTGGATAAGTTCTGTGTAGTTTGATAAAGTCACCAACTTCACGCCTGCATCCGCAAAGTTCTTATCCGCCTTTGGCAATTCGTAGGTGAAGATAGCTGCAGCACCGATTACATCTGCTCCTTCACGCTTAGCTGCCTCAATAGCATCCAAGACAGAGCCACCAGTGGAAATCAAATCTTCAATCACAACCATCTTTTGACCAGGAGCCACTCGGCCTTCAATCTGATTGCCCGCTCCGTGATCTTTTGGTTTGCTGCGGATATAAGCAAAAGGCAGATTCATCTTGTCGGCAATGATAGCCCCGTGAGGAATACCCGCCGTTGCCGTTCCCGCAATCACTTCCACATCAGGAAATTCCGCACGAATTTTTTCGACAAAGCCATTTTCGATCAAGGTCCGAGTTTCTGGGTAGGCCAAAGTCACTCGGTTATCTGTGTAAATCGGTGATTTAATCCCAGAAGCCCAAGTAAAAGGCTCCTCTGGTTTCAAGTAAACCGCTTTGATTTTCAACAAGTCACGTGCAATATCGTTGGCTAAAGTCATTTTTCACTCCTTATACATCTGTTATTCGTTTAATTTAAAATTCTTACTTAGCTGTTCCACTGTTTCTTAATTTCGTGATAGGCGTCCCAAGGATTTTCAGCCTGAATAATCGGACGACCAACCACAATATAATTGCTGCCAATCTGGTGGGCTTCCTGCGGTGTCATGACCCGCTTTTGGTCACCGATTTCAGCACCGGCCGGCCGGATACCCGGTGTCACGCAAAGAAAATCGTCCGCCGTGGCTGCCTTGATGAGCTCAACTTCCAAGGCCGAGCAAACAACCCCATCCAGCCCAGCTTCCTTGGCTTTTCTGGCATAATTGACAACCGATTCCTGCACGGTTGTTTGGATATTTTGGCAGTCGCGCATATCTTCTTCGCTGGTCGAAGTCAACTGGGTCACCGCTACTAGCTTCGCATTGTCACCGAGGACCTTTTTAGCCTCCCGCATCATCTCAACGCCGCCAGCCGCATGAACCGTCACCATGTCAACCCCAAATGTTCCCAAGACAGACATAGCTGAACGCACGGTATTAGGAATGTCGTGCAATTTCAAATCGAGGAAAATACTATGTCCCAAGCCTTTCAGATAATGCACAATTTCTGGACCGATGGCATAAAAGAATTCCATGCCGATTTTGACGTACAGTTTTTCATCTTCAGGGAAATGCTCCAGAAAGTTTTTGACATCATCAAAAGATGGAAAGTCTAGGGCGATAATAGGACGTTCTTCACGCATACGGTTCTTCTCCTTGCTTGTTACTTACTATAAAGATGATTACAATCATAGAAAAAACCTTGCCCGAGAGCAAGGTTACACGAAAATGTGGCAAAATCTGCCATTTTAAACGTATGCGCCTTAGAGCCTCTCTGGACTTCTTTAAAGGTTTTATCTTAAACATTCTATAATTTACTGGGAAGTTTGTCAAGAGAAAATCAAGCTTAAAGTAAATTTTCTCTGACTTCTTTCCTCAAGCTTTCTAAGCTTTCAATGCCGTATTTATCCATAACTTGCGGCAAGTTTTCTATAATGTTAGGACAGGCATACGGATCGGTAAAATTCGCTGTTCCGACGCCGATAGCTGATGCACCAGCGATAAACATCTCCAGCGCTGCCTCTGCCGAGTCAACTCCCCCCATGCCAATGATTGGTAGTTTGGTGAACTGAGCGACCTGACGAATCAGCTTGAGCGCCACAGGAAAGACAGCTGGACCAGACATGCCACCTGTTCCATTAGCAATGATCGGCCGCTTCGTTTTCAGATCGAAACGCATTCCCACCAAGGTATTGATCATGGTCAGACCGCTCGCACCCGCATCTTCTGCCGCCTTGGCCACTTGGGTAATGTCTGCTACACTAGGAGTCAATTTGACATAGACTGGAACTTGAGAGGCAGCAACTGCTGCTTTTACCGCTTCATAGGCTAGCTCAGGGACTTGTCCAATTAAAAGCCCCGCATTGCCATGGTCCACATTGGGGCAGGAAATATTGAGCTCAATCGCCTTGACATTGGGAGCTTGAGAGATTTTTCCAGATACATAAGCATATTCTTCATTGGAAAAACCAGCCACATTAGCAATAATTGGCAAATCTGGATAGTGCTGAGCCAACCAAGGAAGTTTTTCAGCCACAACTGCATTGACACCTGGATTTTGGAGGCCGATAGCATTGAGCATGCCAGCTGGCGTTTCAGCCACACGGGGCGTTGGATTGCCAAAGCGAGGATGTTGCGTCGTCGCCTTGATCATGATAGAGCCCAGTAGATCCAAGTCATAGTATTTGGCATATTCTTGACCGAAACCAAAACAACCTGAAGCTGGAATGATTGGATTTTTCAGCTCTAAGCCTGGCAGAGAAATTTTCAAACGATTTTCAGTCATTTCCTTATCCTCCTAAAGCACGATAGTCCCAGTCTCAAAAACTGGACCGTCTTCACAAACCCGCTTATTGACCGCTTCATCCTGACCTGCTACATGAACGACGCAGGCATAGCAGGCGCCCATGCCACAAGCCATGCGAGACTCCATCGATAGATAGGCATGGGGATGGTTATGAAATTTCCGATCCACATACTGGAGCATACCGGGCGCTCCACAAGAATAGACCGCAGCAAAATCTTCTGTCAGCTCATCGACAATGGTTGATACATAGCCTTTTTGACCATAAGTCCCATCATCTGTAGTGATAAACAACTGACTGCACTCACGAAATTCTTCTTCCAAAATAACCGCAGATTGATTAGCAAAGCCTAATACTGCTGTAACCTGGGCACCCTTAGCATACAGTTCTTTCGCTGTTTGCAAGAGAGGAGGCACACCGATACCACCACCAATGATCAAGACTTTGTCTCCCTTTTCTACTGGAGACAAATCAAAACCATTGCCCTGAGGCCCCATGACATCAAGATAGCTACCGACAGAAAGCTGAGAGAAAATGGCCGTCCCGCCACCTTCGACCCGATAAATAATCCGGCAGATTTGCTGCTCCCGATCAATCTCCGATATGGAAATCGGCCGCCGCAGCAACTTGCTATCATCTGGCACTCGAATATGCAGGAATTGCCCGACCTGCATCTGGCTCACCATCTGGCCTTTCAGGCGCATCGAAAAAATCTGAGGCGCAATTTCTACCTGCTCCAGCAGCTCCATTTGCTCCAGCATAATCTTGCCAAATCTCTTTTTACAACTGTCACTAACCATGACAACCTCACTTTCTACAAGAAAAAACCTCGCCGCAGCAAGGTTTCGCAAAAAACAAGGCAGTCAAATTGCCTCTTATACCGTTTTTCCTACCTTGCAGCCTCACTGGACTTGATTAAAGGTTAAATTGTAAACATTATATCGTTAGCGATAAGGATTGTCAAGATAGAAAAAACATTAGAACTTTCAAATTTTCTCCAAGGAATTACAGTCTTACCAGCTCTTGTCAAATTCGCTTGTTACATCTGCCAAACAAAAACTGCCATCCTCCTGTCTTCTAAAATTCAAGGACACCCTGTCACTTTTCCGTTCTGTATTTGAACGACGAATATTAATATAATTCACTTGCAATGTTAACGGACTATAATCTGTATCACTTCCCGAAATATTTGTATGTGAAGGCAATCCAAAACGCTCAACAACCTCTTGATAAGTCATCCCGCCTTTGCCATACCGCCAATCACCTATTTTTAATGTATCCATATCTTCTGATTTCCACTTAAAGACAAATTCATCTTTTGTCGCTGGAAGATATCTACTGTCATCTAAATATACTGCACTTTTATTTATCAAATAGTAGGTCTTCCCATTTGAATCAGGGTCATAAAAGCTCAAACTGATTTCCTGAGGATGTCCCGACGCGCCATATCTCGGAACATCTATAATTCTTGTCTTATAAGTCAGTGTCACTTCTTTTTTAGCAAAACTCACATCTGAAGCCTTACCGTATTTCGCAATGACTTCTTCTAAAGTTGGATGATTGCCCCATCCTCCCTTAACTCGCTTTAGCTCTACAAAATTGTCTAACGTCCAATTAAAAGCAAACTTATCTTCATCTTCCTCAACAATTTTCTTTTTCAGTTCCTTTTGTTCTTGGATCAATTTTGATTCATCATCATTTTGCTGACTAGCCGAGCTGTCTCCACTAACTGATGAGGTCCTATCGTCATATTTGTACTTCAATTCAGCTTTATTAGGAACCTGTTGCGATAAATAATAGAAGCCAAAGAACAAAGCAAAAGAGATTGCCAAACAAAGAAGGGTAAAAGCCAAGCTAATTCTTTTTTTCTCCTCCTTCATCGTCATCATTCTGAGCTCTTCTCGTTTTAGTTTTTGTTGCCGGTAAAGGTCTCTTTTGATCTCTCTAAACGAATGAAGATCACGCTTTTTCTTGCTACTCCTCCTCATTTTTCTCCTCTTTCTTATCGATTTAGTTTACTCACTTTCTTTAGACACCAAACGCCATCTACCATCTCCTTGCTTGTAGAATTCTAAATGAACTCTTTTCAATTGTTCTGGATTTTGCCAAGAATCTGGATTAACATAATCAACCCGCATCTTCAGTTGATTGTCGTCTCCAGAAATCGTCTGATAGAGAGGTAAGCCGACTTTTAAAACAATCTCATCATATGGTGTACCTTTGGCTGTTCCTTCTCTAGCACCAATAACAAGACTATCGATGTATGCTTGCGTCCATAAAAAGGATCTTTTAGGATTGTTATCCACCTGAATTTTATCACTTGAAAGACTAAAATAGTATTTTGAAATAAGCTTATAGACACCATCAAATTGAGCAAAGGTTAAAGATACATAGCCCATACTACCATTTTTCGATTTCCAGATAAGGCGAATATGTTTTTGAACTTTATGATTTGGCAAAAAATCAATCCAGGCCCCACCTTGAACTGGTTTCCCAAATTCCTTTAAAACATCTTCCAAGACGGCTCCGCCCTTGTATTTGTTTATGGGAAGTGCGACTGCCTTTTCAACTGTCCAAAGAAAGGGACCGCTTTTTTCTGGAGAAACAATAAGACTTTTAGCGAATTGTTCTGCTTCAGCTTTCTCATCTTCCAAACTATTTGATGACGAACTAATCTGGCTAGACGGAGTTGGCGTCTGATTGGCTTTGCTTTTTCCTGACAGAGAAAGCGTCAAAAAAACTGTTCCAATGATAGAAAATACAACAATAGCTACTACCATGAATGGCAAAAGCTTAGATTTATAGGTTTGCTTTTCTAACTCGAAAGCAAGATCTTCAAACGAATCTTCTTGTCTCTTCATAACTACTCCTTATCAGTCTAAAAACTCATCATATCATGAATAGGTTAAGATTGCAAAATGTACTTCAGTCTGTTTATACAGAAGAAAGCCCAAATTCCCCGTCTTTTCTGCTTGCTTTGGCTACCTAAGGAGACCATCAATCTCCCTATCTTTCTCTTCTATCGATATGACTAGTAACTGTCGTCAACCGAAAGACGCCATCTTCTTGACGGTGTAAGATTAAATGAACCCATTCATTATCATAGACTTCATCTGAAGTTAAGTATTTGAGTTCCAAGCCAATTTGCTGGCTATCTGCTGCGTCCAAGCGCGAAATAAAAACTTCTGATTCTCTAGGTAGGCCAAATAATTGAATGATTTCTTCGTAGGACATACCAGGATGACCTGTGCTCTCGTCACCAACTTGTAAAGCAGCAATATCAGCCTTTGTCCAGAGATAGGGACTATCTCCCTGTGGCAAACTTGGATAAGCCTCATCAAGAATGTTCGCTCTCTTACCAATGAGATGATAGCCTGCTCCATCTTTTTCAAATGTCAACCTTAAACTACTATGACGACCTTGAATACCCTTACTGACATAGCTTAATTCAATATTCTCATTGCTCTCAGTATAAAAAAAACTTGAAGCTTTGCCATGCTTTTCAAGGATTTGGTCCAGAGAAGCTCCGTTTTGGCCAGCAGCGGTATCCTTAATTTGCAGATTGATGATGTCATCAGTTGTCCATGTAAAACGAGAGTTTTCTCTATCAACAACTTTCTCCTCTAACAGAAGCTCCTCTGATGACTTTTGGCGAACAGTTGAAGATATGCTGCTTTGCCCAAGTCCCTCATAAGCTGATTTAAGCCCCCACATGATCATCACCTTCCTAAGTGGAATCATTAAGCAAATTGTCAAAAATACTATAAAAATAGTGATGGGTAGTCCTACCGAACGATTTTTATAGTCATCCTCTTTGGCCATATCGCCCTCCTTATTTCCTTCATTTTAGCATAGGAAACTTTAGCAAGCAAACATTTTCTAAACTTCTGATTTATCAGGAAAAAATCCCCAGTTTGTGATAAAATAGACCTATGAGAATTCAACAATTACACTACATTATCAAAATCGTCGAGACCGGCAGCATGAACGAGGCTGCCAAGCAACTTTTTATCACCCAGCCTAGCTTGTCCAACGCTGTGCGGGATTTGGAAAATGAAATGGGCATCGAGATTTTCATTCGCAATCCCAAAGGAATTACCTTGACCAAGGACGGCATGGAGTTTCTTTCCTATGCTCGTCAGGTAGTTGAGCAGACTCAGCTTCTAGAGGAGCGATACAAAAATCCTGTCGCCCACCGCGAGCTTTTCAGCGTCTCTGCCCAGCACTATGCCTTTGTGGTCAATGCCTTCGTCTCCCTGCTTAAAAAAAGCGATATGGAGAAATACGAGCTCTTTCTGCGGGAAACTCGGACTTGGGAAATCATTGATGACGTGAAGAACTTCCGTAGCGAGATCGGTGTCCTCTTCCTAAACAGCTACAACCGTGATGTCCTCTCTAAAATGCTGGATGATAGCCATCTGATTGCGACCCACCTCTTCACAGCACAGCCCCATATCTTTGTCAGCAAGTCCAATCCGTTGGCCAAGAAAAAGCTGGTACAACTGTCAGACTTGGAAGATTTCCCTTATCTCAGCTATGACCAAGGGACTCACAACTCCTTCTACTTTTCTGAGGAAATTCTCTCACAGGAGCACCATAAAAAGTCCATCGTCGTCAGCGACCGTGCGACTCTCTTTAACCTTTTGATCGGTCTGGATGGCTACACGATTGCAACCGGTATTCTCAACAGCAACCTCAACGGCGACAATATTGTCTCCATCCCTCTGGATATCGATGATCCAATCGAGCTGGTCTATATCCAGCACGAAAAAGCCAGCCTGTCCAAGATGGGCGAGCGCTTTATCGAGTATCTGATCGAGGAAGTACAGTTTGATAAGTAAAGCAAAACACCTAGAAGCAGGCAGCTTACTGCAGGATCTAGGTGTTTTTTCTATTTTTGAGACTTGGTTTTCCTATCAGGTTTATCAGATTGGGGAAGGCGTTAGGGAAGGTTGGGAGTCTATTTAATACAGCTGATTAACTCTCGATTCTTTATATCATAATAATTAAAATATTTCTGATATAAAGAGGCATCTATATCAGAATATGCAGCTATGACGAGCTCTCTCAATCCCTTCACCAATTCGTCCAATTCCTCTTGCTCCACTGAGATTTCAGCCAGACCATGAGCAACTTTATTTCGTCTGCTATTTAATTCTGTCACTTTTTGAGTACTAGTCACTATCGCACTTCTTCCCTCCAAAAAACTTACAAGATATCTAAACGAATGAATCATTAGGTCGCTTTTTCTACCAAAACTCCCTTTAGGGTTCACTTTTTTAATCTCCTGAGTAATATAATCGCAAATTTCACTAATTTCATTATTATTAAGTGATTCTAAATTCACCTTGAATCCCTTGGAAGTTTTTTTGACATACCTTTCATGCTTTCTAAATAAATAGTTTCCAATAACAAACTCCGCAAAGGATTTTGCCTTGACTAGCACATCAGTCACTTGACCTCTACGATTTAGAATATCAATCATCAGATAATAATTTAACACTTTTTGAAACTCATCTGTGTCATCATATTTCAAATTATCATCAACTGCAAGCTCTTCAAGAACTCTCTGTTTTTGAAAAACACTAATCATGTTTTCTAATACATTTTTTGAACTTTGTTGATCTTGTTCATTGGAAATAATATCGGGATTTGCCTTTAAGATATCTAACGCTGCTTTGTATTCATACTTCAAAATGAAATCTTCATAAGTCCGCTGTAATAAATTGTTTTTTAATTTTTCACCTGTTTCAATTTCTGGTTTACGCCCATCTCTATATTTTGCTCCTTGCTTTTTCAATAAATCATCTAAAACAACTTCTTCAAAATAAGGAGCGCCCTGATTAGACCTATTTGTTTTCTTACCATTTGGAGAATCTACCCGAGCAAGTCTTGTATGATAATCCTTGATAAAATTGATAGCATACATAGCAGCCTGACACTGAGGAGTACCACTCGTCACATTTAAAATATAATCTCCATGTGACATATCTTCTCTGTTAAGAATTTCTTCCACGAATTTATACATTGTATCAAATTCGTGAATCCCTTCTTTTACATGCTCATTCTGTATCACTGGAGATTCTTTTCCATCGTAAACAGCTTGAACAGCTGCTTCAAAGTTTTTCTGCTTTACCTTCATCTCATCACTATATATAACAATAAGCTTGTCAGGCATTTCATCTTTAATAATTACGAGTGCAGGACCATCCGAAATTTCCTGTCGATAACCATCTTGCTCGTAGTTATTAATATCCTCTATAGTCAAGGCTCTTCGAAATTCGTTCGTTTTCTCTCGCCCCGTTTCATCTTTTTTTTTCGAATGTTTAAATTTTACACCAATCGGATCATACTGACTGATAAATGTAATCAACGTCTTCATCTTGTTGCTACCTCCATAATCGTAAAATAGGTTTTGCCCATTTCATAGAAATTCTCTACATTATTAATTAATTCTATTTCACCATCAACGGTTAAAAAAGGCGCCTTTGTCAATTTTAGAGCTCCTCGTCCAGACATTTTTTTATGTCGTTTTTGAACTTCGCCATCCGCTTGCCTAAATACTGTTTTGGTCCAAGCACCGCTACCACCACCTAGATAGAGGGGATAGGATAAATTGTTTTGAATTAAATGATTAGGAAATTTTTTTAGAAAGAAATCTTTATATCCTTCGTAGGCTTCATCTTCTGTCACTCCAAAGTAATATTTTTGTGCATATTCTCCAAGAGAAGCAACGAGCTCACCGGCTCTTCCATCTTTAAAACCTGAAGCAGTAATGATTTCAAATTCCATCTTAGTTCCAGGTCTCAGAGCCTCACGATAGATACTCAGTGAATGCGGCTTTGTATCATCTGGAGTAAAATCCCACTTTTGAACAAGAATTAAATCATCATTTGTCAGAGGCTGACTGTCTGAGACACGAATTTCATTAAAAATATCATCAAAAGGTTTTATTTTTTCATGTCTCTGTCGTCTAGTTGGTCCCCAAGAAATCGCTTTCTTATTTTCAACGATTTTGCCTTTTTTTTCCTGCTTAAAATTCGTTGAGTGCCAATGCGTATTCATCAAAATAGTGCGAATAGCACCTTTAAGAGAGCTACCCGGGATATAAGGGTTACCGTAACAATCTCTCATAAATTGATGAACACCATTGATTTCTCCTGGATCTGTCGTTTCCTGATTTCGGGCTGTATAGCCTCCTTTAGGCTTTTCAAGTCCTGTTGCTTTAAGTCTATAACCCCCAAAATCACGTTTTGTTATGTCATGCTCAGCTAGAAAATCACTTATTCGATTAGTTTTATTATCCGAGTCAATTAAGAATTTTTCAAATTTTTCATCAATTCCTTGTTTGATAAGTTCGTCATAAAGCAGCGTCATATCTGGAAAATAATATTCGTCCCCTTCAAGAATATACTCACGAGCGGTACGAAGCTGACCACTCCCAATATGCACTGGTCCCAATGTACACAGGGTCAACTTAAATTTCCTATATTCTGTCTTCATTTGGATTCCTCCAATATATAAAATAAAGGTTTAGCATAATGCCAGACTGGATGAGGAAACTCATTACTTGGCCTGACATCACAGATTTGACCATTATACGTTTTGGAAAAGGTTGAACCTGCCTTAAAAGTGTAAAGATTCTGCTTACGATAATTAGACTCTATTTTCTCACTAAATGCAAATCCACTTCCCTTTTTCAGTAAGTAACGCCCCTCATTCATTGCTATTTCCAAATCACTATCCACTGGCAAAGAAGTTGTCAAAGTCATGACTTTGCCTGTATGGTTAACAGTTAACTTTTCCAAAAAATCCAGTGGCTGGGCAACAGTTTTATCCAGAGTAAAACCACCGTAACCACTGCTGCGCTTCCCTCCGATTCCACTGAACTGAAGACTTTCCAACAAACGATCCAACAAATCAGATTGATTGGCGATGAAATACAGACTGCTTTTGTCAAAGTGAACTGAAGCAACTTGATAAAGATTTCCATCTTGGAAGGGCTGGTTTTTTGTGTTAACTGATTTTGTAGCCAGATATTCACCGATGATACTATTTCCAGATAGAAAGCAGTCAAAATCCCCCAGCTTAATAAAAGCTAACTTCTTTACTTTTTTAGCTTCTTCCCGCTGTTTGATAATATCTTCACTTCGGTTGACTTTATCTAATAATGGATAGCCGATAGGCTTGGGGAGATAGGGAACTTCATTATAGGGGAAAGCATCAGTCAGCACAAAATCCTCCTGTTGAGATAAAGCTTCAAACTTATCTAAGACCCCCATCTTAATAGCTTCAAGCACTAAGGCGGAGTAAAGACGGGCTGCCGTGAAAGTCATGACCGAATCATCCAAATGACCTTCGCCAAAATGCGCAGACTTAAAATCTAATTTATAGAGTTGATAGGCCATAGTAGACCTCCTTACTTAATATCCGAATCTGGATTCTCTGCACTTTCTCCACCATCGGACTCATCCTTAGTATATGGCTTCAGAGCTTCTATAATCCTATCTTTATCAAATTCACCAAAGACAGTCTTAACCTCAAAGTCTTTAAAACACACTTTACCATAGCCACGACTACCAGAACCGCCTAAGTAATCCCATTCCAACAATTCAAAACCAGCTTTGAGAATTTCCATGTCCTTTTCTACCTCAGTGAGTTCTTTCTCCTGGATAGAATAGATAATCTCAAAAGCAAATTGACTTTCACGAATAGCTCGCTCAACTTGTCGTGGAGTTGCTTCAGCTGTAATGCGATTGATAGTATTTTCAAACTTAACTTCTGTGTAAGTAGATACTCTTTTACCTAGCTCTTCTTTGTTGTTTAGAAAGGCATCTCGAAAAACCAAGCGACCAATTTTATAAGTTTCTGAATTTCCGAAGAGACGGCTAATTTCCAAACTATCTTTACTTAACTTATCACTTGTATTGTTATTATAGTCTGTCCGATAAAGTAAGCTGCGCATTTTTCCTTTTAAAGTGGAGCCTGGAATATAGGGAAGATTCGTAAGGGGATCTTTGATAATAGGATTATTGGTAGCACCAATAGCTGCGAAAGCATTACTTGTCCCAATATGAAGTCCGCTTTTCAGCTCAATAATTCCTGAAATTTTTACTTTTGAATAGGTCATTGATCTCTTCCTCCGTTGAATTTAAAATATGCAATTAAAGCTTCCATATACCGACAGAAGCGCTGCAAACTCGGTATATCTTGAATTTCTTTCAATGCTTCTAACAAAGCGGCTTTTTTAACAAAATCTTCTACAGCTGGTTCTCTTCCAGATTGGTAAACAAACTGAATCCTCAAATAGGAAATTTTTTCTCTTAATTCCTCAATATCATTTTTTGTTTTACTTTCGTCAAAAAGATTACTGGTCAAAGCGGCTAAATTACGAATTTGTGTACTGGTTAATTTGAATTTCATCTTGCCCTTACTTGGTCCTTTTTCGTATTTCCCTGAATTATCCAACTTACGAATAACCTTCTCCGCCTTATCGACATAATCATCTGTCAAAATAGGCGGCTCAAGCTTGAAACAGTTTTGTTCATTACTTTGATTACCATATCTATCTTGATTACGATTGTTTTGAAATTTCTTTCCACCGTTATTTCGGTTATTTTTATTTTTTTCGTACGGTGCCATCTTTTTATACCTTTCTAATTTCATATAGATAGTAGATGAGAGCTAACTCTGCTTCTCTCTGTGTTTTACTGCTACTCTTATACCAATTCCAAAAAGCATTTTTGAATTCTCTGAAATGTTCCTTCTCATCTTTGCTGGCTTCATCTTCCATTCGCGCCAATAGGTAGGCTAAGCGGGCAACATTCATCCTTCTATCATCAGAAGATCCGTGTGACTTATACATTTCTTTATCATTAAGTTGCAAAAGTTCAACCAAGCGATAGAGAAAATTGATCCCCCTATCCTTCTGACCAGAGAAATATTTCCGAATATCCTTCAATTTCCCTTTGTAAATCTCATTAATAAAGTCATCAAACTTGAAAGTGTACCGTTCATTGAAAAGAGAAATACTATCTTTACCATTGTCCTTGGCGGCCTCTTCAAGTTGTCCAGCATCCAAAGCCATCAGATGAATCGGAGTTTTGTCTGGATAAAGCCCAACGCCTGCAGATAAGGTTAACTTCCCATTTGTAAAAGCAATAAATTTCTGCCTAATATCCACCGCAAAATCTATAACATCCTGCCAGCTGCCAATCGCAAATACATCATCACCACCTGCATAGATAATCGTCAAATTCTTATCCTTTGCAAATTGGTTAATGTGAAACTTAAAGAAAAGACTCATCTGCTGAGAAAATACAGCAGAGCGAGCAAGAGTATTATAACTTCCACCTTCCTGCTTAGAAAATCCAGCCATAAAAGCTGCACCTAGATTGTCTACATCCAAACGCAAAACGGCCAGCCGCTTAATTCCCTTAGCTATTCCCTCAGTTCCTTCGATATCTTTTTGAGACAGACCTGCATAGTCTTCAATATTCGCTGCCTGACGGTCTCCTATAAAGACATGAATAGCAGCATTATTCGTAGAAAATTTATTTTTCACATATAAGCGACCTGAGGTGGAAATATTTTCTTCATCCACAGCCAGCAATACAGCTCCAGGGCCAATCGGCAGTCCTTCTTCTCCCTCTACAATTTGGAAATAATAATAGTCTTCCCTTTCAGGATTTTCAGTATCGTCAAAAGTATGAATTTTAGCAGCAAAACCTCTAAGCTCACGACAAATAGGACAAAGATTTTGTACATCCTCACCACCTATCCCCAGCATCTCAATCTCCCCAACCGCATGGCAAATCTCACACTCTCGTTCAGACTGCTTACCGCCCTTATTGAGATCTCGCAGGGTATTTGCATCGTAGCGAGATATTTTCTTTTCAGAAATCATCCAGCTAGTTTCTTGGTAAATCTCGCGATAGTGTTGTAGATAGCTGGCAACCAATCCATAACGGTATTTCATAATCTGCTCTGCGGCAAATGGTGCCCAACCAAATGCAACATAAAGACCCGTCTGAAAATGCTTCAGGAGGAATCTGTTAAATTCTATTTCAAATTGCTCCAAAGCTGCCACTGTAGCTTCTGTATTGGGTAGAACGAAATAGGCATGGCCTCCACCGACATAAAGGGCATTGGCGCGTGATAGAGCCAACTTCTCCAAGAGACTATCCACAATATTTTCACTCATAAATTCCAGATAAAGACTGCGAGCCTTGAGTTGCTTAGCAGCCCCTTTGCTGGCGATATTATAGATAAAGTCCTGAATGCCAGACAAATCAAAACTAGCTAGCAAGAATGCTGATTCTCTATAAAATTTGGATTCATCATCTAGTAGAGTATATTGGTCTTGACTTTTCAGATAATCAAAAATCGCAGTAGCAAAAGCAACTGTTAATCTACTATGCTCTGCTAGAGAAAGATCTCCCAGCTCCTTGTCACCAGGAAGTAGAGGTACTTTCGAGAACAAAATCCGCCAAAGATTGAAAAAGGATGGCAAACTTTTTTCCTCTAAGCGAAGTTCTTGCAGTTTTTCAGTCAAAATATTCAGTAGCTCCTCATAGCAGTCTTGACTAATTTCAGCTGCTTCGTGGCTGGCAATATTGAGTTCACTATCATCTGTCAGAACTTCAAATTTCTGATAACGAGAACCCTTGTCCTCTTTGAAAGCATTAAAAATATCTGCTTGAGGGTAGAAAAGTTTATCTGACATAACCTTTCTATCATCTGGTAAACCACTTGCAATACGATCTGCTAAGCTAACGATCTTTCCTGCTCTGCTATCTTCATACAAATCCAGCTGAGGATGTTGTTTCTTTAACCATGCTTTTCCTAAGTCTATATCATCAGACTGGCCAAGTGAGCGACTGACAATACGGCCAAGATTGTGAAACAAGGCACAGTAAATCAAATCAAGCTTTTCTTTCTTCAATTCTCATCCCTCCCATTCCTAGGCTACACTTTGTGCCGACTCCGGCATACTCACCGAATTTTATGAGCATCTGCGCATAAGCTTTTAGTGTGGATGCTCCCTTTATCTGAATCGTCACCCTGCCTTCAAAGGCGGGGTATTTTCGTCCATGAATTGGAAAATAATGACTTTTTAGATGATAGCTCGTAATTTGGCTATGGTCTGCTAAAAACTGTAGGGTCTCCTCTTCGATTTCCGCTCTTCCTTCCACCAGTCGACTGTATTTTTGCATCAAACTTTGAAAGATCAGACGCGTATCTGGAAATAGCACAAACCGCCCCTGTCGCTTAAAGGTCGTTGGCGTATAAAAATGCACCCGTATCAGGTGGGAAGCATCATCATCTTGGTAAATATCCAGCAAGGCCTTCTGGGATAGGGAGTGGATTTCCACCTTTTTGACAAGGATTTCCTCAGCATAGCTCTCTAGCTTAATGGTTTCCAAGTTTAATAAAGGAGCTAGCATTTGCTGTTCCGCCTCTTCTGAAAGCAAATTGACAACCCACACTGACTCATCGCGCGTGGAGCTTAGATTCATCGAGTAGGGATTGGTCTCCTGCTCATGGAGAAAGTTCGCAAAGTCTGGCGAAATGCTTGCCATCAAAAAGCCCTGAAGCTTACTGATCAATTCTTCGTCTTTTAGTCTTGTCTTTGATAGATGTAACTCTACTTTCTTCACACGGTCTCCTCTCTGTACTGCAAAAGCGCCCGAAAAAGGCAAAAGAATCTTTCACCGATTTCATGGCGCCCTTTAGAACGATTATTATTTACTCAGCTTATTATATCAAATTTTGAAAGCGTTGTCAATATTTTTTGAAGTATTTGAAAAAACGATATTTAACAGTCAACATCCTTCTGTCTTGGCGAAGCAAGAAGCTGAGGGAAAGTAAAAAAGCCCCCAGCCACTCTGTACCCTCTCGAGGATTTGGGGGATTCTAACTAAAAAAATGTTTGTTTTAAAACATGGGAATCGCAAGTTTCCGTACCCTCGCGAGGATTAAGGGGATTCTAACAGCAGGTATCTATTTCAAAATTTCGTGGGGTGAATCGTTTCCGTACCCTCGCGAGGGTTATGGGAGTTCTAAAGGATAATCTTGATAACGACTTGTGGTGCTGTGATTTGTTTCCGTACCCTCGCGAGGATTTTGGGGGTTCTAACTAAAGGAGCTGATGATTTGAGTGCACTTGATTTCGTTTCCGTCCCCTCTCGAGGATTTTGGGGGTTCTAACTCAGCAAATGCGGACGAAAAAAAGCCTGCGCTTGAGTTTCCGTCTCCTCTCGAGGTTTAGGGGGGCTAACGATACAGCAACACCTTATGTCGAAAAGTTTATAGACCGTTTCCGTTCCCTCGCGAGGTTTAGGGGGGATCTAACATTCCAGGTCATGGACTACAAGGTCGACGGTGATACATTTCCGTTCCCTCGCGAGGTTTAGGGAGTATCTAACGAGATAATTACTGAAGAGAATAAAGAGAAGGCAATCGTTTCCGTACCCTCGCGAGGATTTTGGGGGTTCTAACAGATTATCGTGATTATCTGGTCTTAAACGACTCATTGGTTTCCGTCCCCGCGCGAGGATTAGGGGGGATCTAAACAAGTAACTACAGCACCAACAATGCCACAAGCGGGTTTCCGTCCCCTCGCGAGGATTAGGGGGGTTCTAACAGCTCATACGGATTACAGGTGATCTAATCGTGGATGGGTTTCCGTCCCCTCGCGAGGATGTAGGGGGTTCTAACTCAGCAAATGCGGACGAAAAAAAGCCTGCGCTTGAGTTTCCGTCTCCTCTCGAGGTTTAGGGGGGTCTAACGCACGGAGACCACCTCTTAATCGATACACCAAACGGGTTTCCGTCCCCTCGCGAGGTTCAGAGGGAATCTAACGTAAAAACTACAAAATTGGTTGGAAGCGTGAAAGTCGGGTTTCCGTTCCCTCGCGAGGATTAGGGGGAGTCTAACACGGTAGACCCAAATTCCAAGGCTTCTTATGATCAGTTTCCGTACCCTTACAAGATATGTGGAAGAGTCTAACTCAAGTTCTTTAATTCGATGATAACCTATAAAACTTATGTTTCCGTCCCCTCGCGAGGTTTAGGGGGGATCTAACTTATAGTTCTTTTAGAAAAGGGGTGAATATATGAAAGTTTCCGTCCCCTCTCAAGGATTTGGGGGAGTCTAACTAACAGGAATTTCTTGTACGAAGTTCAATCTGAAATTGTTTCCGTACCCTCGCGAGGATTGGGGGGTCTAACCTAATGAAAGGATGGTGAGTAATAATGAACACTAGCGTTTCCGTACCCTTACGAGATATGTGGAAGAGTCTAACTCAAGTTCTTTAATTCGATGACAACCTATAAAACTTATGTTTCCGTCCCCTCTCGAGGATTGTGGGGGTTCTAACCGAGTCGGTTAAATTCTATAGAAAATTCTACTATCGTTTCCGTACCCTCTCGAGGTTTAGGGGGGTCTAACCCATTAACCGTCGATATAAAAATCAGAACGGGGATTATGTTTCCGTACCCTCACGAGGATTTTTTTGGGGGGGCTAACTGAATCAGCGGCAGGATGTGATGATCAATAAATTTAATTTTCCGTACCCTCTCGAGGATTGGGGGGAGCTAACGTTGGTAAAACATATATGGCTTCTTATGTTATGAAGTTTCCGTCCCCTCTCGAGGATTAGGGGGTTCTAACATACGCGAAGCAAATCGAAGATACTAAGGGCTCTCGGTTTCCGTACCCTCTCGAGGATTAGGGGGGGGGTCTAACATACCCATTTTTCTAAAAAAATAATGCGTAGTGAGTTTCAGTACCCTCGCGAGGATTAGGGGTGTCTAACTTAACGAGACCAAGACTAGCTTAGCTGAGTTTAAGTTTCCGTCCCCTATCGAGGATTAGGTGGGTTCTAACTATTGATCTTAAAGATGATGATGTAGAAGCCTTCTGTTTCCGTCCCCTCTCGAGGTTTAGGGGGGGCTAACGCCATATCTTGTGTAGAAGCGCAGAAGCCCCACCACTACATCTTGTGTCCCCAAAAACTAGTTAAACCCTAACCTCATTATACCATGCCTAGCCCAGAAATCAAAGCTTAAAAGAACAAAATATCGTCTATCAACTCCGCGCCATCATAGAGAGTGGGACAGAAATCGGTAATTCGTTAGAATTCGATTTCGTCGTCCCACCTCCGCACAGTTGAGTAGGGCTGTAAAAGCTGATGAAATCAGCGTAATAGAGCCCACTCAACCACTGCGTCTTGCTCGACAATCCAAAGACAAT
>NZ_LAWH01000042.1:0-11431 GCF_001588905.1 Streptococcus cristatus
CGTCTTGCTCGACAATCCAAAGACAATTGAGAGGCTAGGACTTTTGTCCCAGCCTCATTTTTTCGTCTAGATTTAACGCAGTTGGACTTTCACTACCAAGGGTAAGTCGGCTGCTACACTCGGCATGAAGATGCGCAAACCTTGAGGTGTTTGCTCCCATTCAAGCGCTTCATCATAGCCTAGTAAGGATACCTTTTCTATGATACCATGAAAGCGAGACGCGGGATTTTCTCTTTCGTCAGCCAAGGCCTGAATCGTCAGCCACTGATTTACTGCAGGCTCCATCAGAAAGGCATACACCGCTCCGCCCTTGGCCGTGAAACGGAAATCCTGGTTTGTATAAGGGATGTTTTTACCATCCGAAAATGGCCCACTATCTACTTGTGTCGGCCCTTCTCCAAATTGCCTCCACGCGCGTGAATCATAGATCGCTTGGCCATTCACTTGAATCCAAGCCCCGATTTCTCTTAAGATTTCTTGATCTTTTTCCGGAATCGTCCCGTCTCCTTTTGGCCCAATATTCAGCAGCAAATTCCCATTTTTGGACACGACATCAATCAAGGTCTGGATGATTTCTTTAGCTGACTTATAGTCAAGATTCTCTGTGTAGCCCCAAGAATTTCGCGCAATAGCTGTATCCGTCTGCCAAGTGAAAGGCTGGATCTCTGCAAAACCACCGCGTTCCACTTCCACAATCCCCGCACCAAAAGCCAGCGCATCATGCTTGTAGCAGATGCTAGTCGGCTTCCCAGAAGCTGCTCCTAAATTATAATAATAGGCTGCAAAAAGCTTTATATACTCTTTAAAAGCTGCATGCTGAATCCACCAGTCAAAATACAAAATCTCAGGCTGGTAATCTCGAACCAGCTCACAGGTACGCAGGAGCCAATCATTTAGAAACTCCTGACTCGGATAAGGCTGACCAAATAAATCATGGTGGTCTGGCTCTGGCATAGCCGGCCAGTAAAGTTCCTCGCGACTGACTTCGCTGGCAATGTCACTGGCAAACTCCTTTCCATGTGAAAAGAAAAAATGATGCTCCGCCCGATGGGAGGAAGTACAAAAATGAACCTGCTCTCTTTGGGCTGCCTGACTCAATTCCCCCAAGATATCACGCTTTGGACCCATTTCTACACTATTAAAAGGAGAGAGCTGGCTAGCATAAAGCTGGAAGCCGTCGTGATGCTCTGCCACTGGAAACATGTATTGGGCTCCCGCTTCTTTAAAGAGGCGCAGCCATTCGTCCGCATCAAAATTTTCGGCAGTAAAGAGAGGAATAAAATCCTTGTAGCCGAAATCTGTGTGAGGCCCATAAGTTTTGATATGGTGGTCAAACTCTGCCGTACCCTGGATGTACATATTTCGAGAGTACCACTCGCTCCCAAAGGCAGGAAGACTGTAAAGTCCCCAGTGGATAAAAATCCCAAACTTAGCCCTTTTGAACCAGTGGGGAACTTGATAGGCCGCAAGAGAATCCCAGTCTGGATAGAAAGGTCCTTGGTTGGCAACTCTTTGAATTTCTTCTAAAGATATTTTCATCGTAACTACCTCATCATTCGATTAAAACGCTTTCTTTTATTGTACCAATTTTTGGAGAAGAAAGAGGCATTTTACAAAAAAATAATCCAAAACAGCCCTGCGAGCAAACTTTCCCAATAAAGCAAAGAAAAAGGAACAGTAATTAATTCTGTTCCTTGTTTTTATATTGTCAGCATGGTGAGCACCTCGGAAAGCCACTCGCATCACGATGCTCATCATTCAATACATCAATTCGCTACGCGATAGTAGGGATGTTGGGATGCGTAAGTGAAATCTTGCCCCACTAAAATGCGTTCTTTCGGATTTTCACTTCCAGTATCATAAAGACGAGCTCCTTTAGGAATGGCTGTGAAGGAGGCCACTTCATTCCCTGATTTATGAGTTAAAAACGCTCCAAACTTACCTTCATATACTTGACTATTTGTCAAAGTGTAGTCGCTTGATTCATTTCCTCTGTAAGTATGAGACACCAAACCATTTGCATCAAAGACTAATTGGTTGCCCAAATCGTCTTGCCAAGTACCTGCAATGCTAGAGAAATCACCATTTGCTAGAGCGTTGACATCCATACCGGAAGTTGTTGGAGTCACTGGGGCAGCTGGAGTTGGTGACGTGTTCGAATCTGCTGAAGTCTTGTTTTCCACGGGTTTCTCAGCTTGACTGGAAATACTCTGGTCGCTAGAAGTCTGAGGAGTTGAAGAGGATGTCACGGAGTTAGAAGCAGAACTTTGCTTAGCTGATGGTTTAGTCGAAGACTTGCTAGAACTGCTAATCTTAGAGCTCTGAGAGGTAGAACTACTAGCCTCCGTGGAAGGTTTGGAACTACAAGCTGCGAGCAGGAAAGCAGAGCACAAGGCAGTGGCTGTCAATAAAATAAGTTTACTACGTTTCATAATGGAATCTCCTTGTCGGTTTATCATTAATTTGCTACTCGATAGTAGGGATGTTGTGCAGAAGAGATTGCATCACTTCCAAGCATGATTTGTTCTTTAGGCGCTGGAGCACCATTAAGTGGCAATGCTACGCCCACTGGAACAGCGAATAAAGGATCACTACTGCCTGCTCCATTATAACCAAAATCAGCTCTAAACTTATCTCCTTCTACATGACCATTATAAATAACGTTATGGTTCAATGTCTCACCATTATTACGTTGCAATGTTACTAATCCATTTGCATCAAAAACTAATTGGTTGCCCAAATCGTCTTGCCAAGTACCTGCAATGCTAGAGAAATCACCATTTGCTAGAGCATTGACATCTATACCGGAAGTTGTTGGAGTCACTGGGGTAGCTGGAGTTGGTGACGTGTTCGAATCTGCTGAAGTCTTGTTGCCCACAGGCTTCTCAGCTTGAATGGAAACACTCTGGTCGCTAGAAAGCTTAGTAGTAGAGGATGCTTTTGCTTCGTTGGAAGCAGAACTTTGCTTAGTCGATGATTCAGTTGACGCTTTACTTGAACTGCTAATCTTAGAACTCTGAGAAGTAGAACTGCTAGCCTCCGTGGAAGGCTTAGAGCTACAGGCTGCGAGCAGGAAAGCAGAGCACAAGACAGTGGCTGTCAATAGAATAAATTTACTACGTTTCATAATGAAATCTCCTTGTCAGTTTATCATCAATTTGCTAAACGATAGTAGCGATGTTGGCTTGCATAGGGGACATCTTACCCCACTAGAATATATTCTTTAAAGCTTTTTTTGTAATAAAAGAAATATTTTGTAATCTAATTGTAATTCTATGAAATAATTTTGTCAACATTTTGTGTGATATTTTTCTCAAAATTTATCTGTAATTTATGAAAATGCCTTTTTGATGCAAAAACACAGGAGTTCCTCCTCCTGTGCTTCGTTTCAAATTTTCTCTAAATCCTGAACGATCCGCTCAAAGGCTGCCTCCAAGGAATCTTCGTCCCTAAAGAACGATTCCTCTTCCCAGCCTAAGAAATCTCGATCCTTCCACCAGCGTCTCATATCAGCTGGGGCAAATTCCTCCTGCTTGGCTCGGGTCTGATGGCGGCGGACGGTTTCTTCAAAAGTCAAATCATAGTAATAGGCTAGGGTCTGAGGACCAAACAAAGTCCGCAACCGCTCCAGCATGTGGCCATAAATATCTGTCTCGTAGAAACCTTCTACCAAGACCAGTAAATCATGTTCGTAACCAAAATGAGCTAAGCTTTCCGTCAAATCAATAGATAGGTTGCCCGGCTCGACTTTTTCCTTGAGCATGTCCCGTCTAACTGTGTCCTGCGCAATTAAAAGAGTCCCTCGGCCGTAGTGAGTCTGCATTTTTTTAGCTAAACTCGACTTGCCAGAGCCGGAATTGCCTCGAATGATGACTAACTTGGCCATTTATTCGCCTAGAATCAAGCGTGTATGCTCGCGTTTGATGCAGCGATCCATGACGATATCTTCGCGACCAGCCTCCCGCAAAATCTGCTCAGCTTCTTCATTTTCCAAGCCCAACTGAGCCCAGAAAATCTTGGCATCTGCTTCCAGAAAATCACGCGCCACATCTGGCAAAAACTCGCTACGACGGTAAACATCGACAATATCCACTGGGAAAGGAATATCTTTGAGACTGGCATAAACTGTTTCACCAAAAATCTGACTGCCTGCTGCCCGCGGATTGACTGGGATAATGCGATAGCCTCGCGCTTGCATTTCCTTGGACACACGGTTACTGGTCGTTTCCTCACGGTCTGATAGACCGACAACAGCAATCACCTTGCTGTTTTCCAGATAGCGCTTGACAACGCCGTCACTGGGATTTTGAAAATGGTAAGTCATAAACTTCCTCCTGTTTTATAAATAATTTTTAACTTTTTTAACAATGATATATTAGCTGAACATGAGCTAAAACCTTGGAAAATAGATAATTCGTTCTAAGAGCATGGCTCCTTCGTCCGAATTCCTAATTTTCAGTCGGTTTTGACGCTCTTTGTATCTTGTTTTATTTCGCCTCGTACCAAGTTTGGCCGGCATTTTCATCAGCTACGAGCGGAACGGCCAGCTCAATCGCAGCTTCCATGGTTTCTTTGACCAGCTGGCGGACGGCTGTTAGCTCGTCATTTGGCACTTCCAGCACGATTTCATCGTGCACCTGCAAGAGCATGCGAGACTTGAAATTTTTCTCTGCTAATGCTCGATCCAGATTAATCATAGCGACTTTGAGAATGTCTGCGGCGGAGCCTTGGATGGGGCTGTTAATGGCTGTGCGCTCCGCAAAATTTCGGATGTTAAAGTTGCGAGAATTGATGTCCGGCAAGGAGCGACGGCGATGGTAAATGGTCTCTACGTAACCCTTATCACGCGCTTCGCGAACGATAGTTTCCATATAATTCTTGATGCCTGGGAAACGCTCAAAATAAGTCTCAATGTAGTCCTTGGCAGCCTTGCGGGAAATGCCTAGATTATTGGCCAGTCCAAAATCAGAAATGCCATATACCACTCCAAAGTTGACAGCCTTGGCATTACGACGGTCATTAGGCGTCACATCCTCTGCCTTTTCAATACCAAAGACCCGCATGGCTGTAGCCGTGTGAATATCTTCTCCATGCTGAAAAGCAGCAATCAGATGCTCGTCCTGAGAAATGTGAGCCAGCACCCGTAGCTCAATCTGGGAATAATCCGAGCTGAGAAGCACACTGTCTGCCCATTCCGGCACAAAAGCCTTGCGAATGAGGCGCCCCTGCTCCAAACGAACAGGGATATTCTGCAGGTTCGGGTCGACCGAGGACAGACGACCAGTCTGAGTCAAATCCTGAACATAGCGAGTGTGAATCTTGCCGTCAGACGCTATCGCCTCCTGCAGGCCGATGATATAAGTGGACTGGAGCTTGCTGATTTGACGGTATTCCAGAATCTTAGACACAATCGGTGCAATGGGTGCTAAACGCTCCAGCACGTCAACCGCTGTCGAGTAGCCTGTCTTGGTCTTTTTGGTGTACTCCAGCGGCAACCCCATATCCTCAAAGAGAATGGTTCCCAGCTGTTTCGGTGAATTAATATTGAACTCCTGACCAGCCAGATCGTAAATCTCCTGCGTTAGACTTTCCAGCGTCTTTTCATTTTCTGCCTGCATGCCTTGCAGGGTTTCCCGCTCAACCTTGATCCCCGCAATCTCCATCTTGGCTAGGACAAAGGCCAGAGGCTGCTCCATTTCAAGCAACAAATCCAGCTGATCGTGGGAACGGAGCTGTTCTTGCATTGGCTCTTCTGTTTCCAGCAACACTTGGATTTTACGAGCTAGATGCTCAAAGAGCTGCTCTTGCTCCGGCAGAGCGCGCTTGGCTCCCTTGCCATAAACCTCATCATCAGTCAGCAGAATTGTTTGGCCATAGAGGCGAGCAATAGTCGCCAGCTCATTATCCTCGACCGTCGAAAGCAGATACTTAGCTAGGCGCGCATCAAAGGATGCTGCTGGCAGTTCAATGCCATAATGACTGAGCAGTACCTTGGTCCGCTTGATATCGTAAGTTTTCAGAGCTGTTTTTGTCAAAAACTTCCGAAAGAGAGGTTGCTCTAGTAAATCGCTAGTGCCGACGTAAATCTGACGGCTATCACCCCAGGCAAGACCGACAATCTCTTCCTTGTGGTAGTTGTCACCCAAAATTTCAAAATAGAAGAATTGCTCTGGTGCCAGCATATCTGCTGTCACCTCAGTCACTTTGGTAAATTCAATTGGTTTGACTTCTACCGGCTCCTGACCAGTGCCTAGCTGAGCCTTGAGCTGCTTGAAGCCCATCTCGTCGTAGAACTTGCTCAGTGCCTCTACCTGCGGACCGTTGTAAACCAAATCATCCAGTCCGATTTCAATCGGAGCCTGAGTATTAATGGTAGCTAGGGTTTTTGATAAGAAGGCCTTGTCCTTGTCATTGATCAGATTTTCCTTCATCTTGGAAGCCTTGAGCTGATTAATATTTTCATAGAGATTTTCCAAAGAACCATACTCCAAGAGGAGCTTGAGACCAGTCTTCTCACCAATCTTGGTCACGCCGGGGATATTGTCCGACTGATCGCCCATCAGCGCCTTGAGGTCAATGAACTGCTCTGGTGTGATGCCCATCTTTTCCATGAGGTAGGCTGGGGTAAATTCCTCAAACTCAGCCACGCCTTTCTTGGAAATCTCTACCACAGTATTTTCATCCGTCAGCTGAATCAAGTCTTTATCGCCGCTGACAATGGTCACATCATAAGGAACAGCCGTCTTTTCAGCCATCTTGTCCAAGGTTCCGATAATGTCATCCGCCTCGTACTGAGCCAGATCATAGTAGCGGATACCTAAGTAGTCCAGCATTTCACGGATAAAGGGCAGCTGCTCCCGAAATTCATCCGACGTCTTGGCCCGACCAGCCTTATAGTCGGCGTACATCTCGGTCCGGAAGGTCGTCTTGCCAGCATCAAAAGCTACTAGGACATGAGTCGGCTGCACGCGCTCCAAGAGATGATTGAGCATGAGGTGGAAGCCATAAATGGCATTGGTGTGCAAACCCGATGGACTCTTGAAACGGTCGATTTGATTATAAAGCGCAAAAAAAGCGCGAAAAGCAACGGACGAACCGTCAATTAATAATAATTTGTTCTTATTTTCCATAGGTTTATTATAACACGAAAGGCCGACAAAGACAGGAAAGGCGGCGTGGAAAATTTAAAAGTGATTTTAATAATTCCTGTATGGTATAATAATAAAAACTAGGAGGTGAAGCATGTTCCCAATAACCATTCCAACCCTTGTGACTGAGGAAGTGTATCAACGATTTGCTTGGTCTGTTTTCTTACGCGGGAAAAGATTCTTGCTGAATATGTTCATTTTGATAGGAATTCTATCTCTCTATCTTATCTTCCTACCTGACAACCTGAAGCGATTTTCTTTCTTCATCGTGCTATTTACATCTTTGATTATATTCCCAATAATGTACTTTGGCACGGACTTTCAGATAAGGAAGGCCTATCGAAAAACTCCTTTCTGGAAGGATATGGAGCAAACTCTTATATTTGAGAAAGATAAATTTTCTGTGAAAAGCAAACGAGGAGAGTTTCTTTATAGCTATGATGACATCGTCAAAGTTTTTCATACTAAAGAAGATTTTTATATCATGTTGGGACCAATTGTCGGTTTCCCTATTGAAAAAAAGAACTGTACGCCCGAGGCTCTTGAGTTCTTGCTAGAACTTCACATTGAGCATATGTAAAAGAAAAAGCAGGCTAGACTGACAGTAGATCAGTTCTGGTCTGCTTTTTATCTTGTAAATAATTGCTTGATATCTAGCAACTTCTCTATTTTCTGGTTGATTTCTGGTCGGTAGTCACAGAAGTTAATGCTCTGGATGCCACTGTTGACGGCGACATCTACATCTAGGGTCCGGTCCCCGATATAGTAGGTTTTCTGCTTGTCCAGGCCATATTTCTCGACCAGATAGTCGACACCTTCTGGATGAGGCTTGCGCTTAAAGCCGTTGGCCGTTGTGATGATTTCTGTAAAATAGTCATGAATGCCCAAGTCTTGCAAGATTTGATGGGCATTGAGTCCCTTGTGGGTATAGACGAACTGGACAATGCCCTGCTCTTTAGCCCAAGCCAGTATCTCCGCAGCCCCTTCCATCAGATGAACCTGAGCATTCTTCTCCTTTAGACTTGCCCCACGAAAGGCATTCATATCGGCAGCGTCTAGGCCTTTCTCAGACGCTACTTTTTCCAAAAGCTTCTGGACAGAGTGCTTTAGGATATAGCAGTGAATACTTGCCCTGTCAAAGTCCAGACCATAGTGAGCATAGGTTTCCTCAATCCCCGCCAAAATAGCATCGTAAGAGTCCAGCAAGGTGCCGTCCAAATCCCAAATAAACGCTGTTGTCATGTGGTTTTCCTCATTTTTCTGTCGTATAAAACCTTTAAAAATAGCCAGCGGAAGCCATTGTCCAAGAGAGTCCCAGCCCAGACTCCTGTCAGACCCAAACCAAAGGTCACACCCAACAAATAGCCTGAGATGATGCGAATCAGCCACATACCAATAGTCGTGGCATAAAAGGGCAGTCTGGCATTGCCCAGCCCCTGCCAAACCGCTGTGTAAATCACGGTCCCAGCTGCCATGGGAGTTCCCAGCAGGGAGAAGAGGATGACCGAAAGACTGGCTGTGATCGCTCCGCTATTGTCCGTATAGAGTAAGGTCAGCGGTCGACCAAGTGCGAAAATTCCTAGAGCCAAGGGCAGCATGCAAGCAAAAGACAGCCAGAAGGCCCGCTGACGAATCAGACCAACCGCTTGCATATCTCCCTCGCCAACCGCATGGGCCACCAGCATGACTGTTGCTGTCGCGACCCCGAAAGCCGGCATGTAGTTAAACTGAGTCAGGACTTCACCGATGGCATTCCCCGCTACTGCGTCCGTTCCAAAGACGACCACAATGGCGATGATTACTACATCACCCGCCCGCATCATGAGCCGTTCTCCAGCAGCCGGCAGAGACAGGCGCAAGAGCTCTCCATCTAAACCCCAGCTCCAGCGGATCGTGGACAAGTCTAGCTCCTGCCAGAGAATGAGCACACCGACCAAACGAGCCAGCACCGTCCCAAGCGCTACGCCGACAATACCAAGTCGAAAGACATAAATCCCCAGACCGGAAAAGAGGGCATTGAGGACATTGGTCAGAAGACTAACATACATGGGGAATCTAGGATTGCGAGTGACCCGCACCAGAGCTCCAAAGGAAGTCATCAAGCCTAGCAGAACAATAGTCCCACCAACCAGAGCCAGATAAAGACCGCCTGCTTCAGCCACCGCTTTTTCCGTCCCCAGCAGATCCAGCATCTGCCTACCAAAAAGCAGAGAAAGGAGACCTAGCAGAAGACTCAGAAGTAGCGTCAGCTTGATAGCCTCAGCTGTGTGATAGGCCAAACGCTCCTTGTCTCCCTGAGCCAGAGTCTTGGAGATGAGACTGGAAACAGCAGCCCCCAGCGCGATAAAAATTGCCTGATAAATGGTAATGATATTGCCGGCCACCGATACACCAGAGATCGCAATCAGCCCAAGACTGGCCACCAGATAGCTGTCGACCATCCCCATGAGCATCTGCAAAAAGTTCTCCGCCATAGCTGGCAAGGCGATATTCATGATTTTTTTATACGTCGTCATAGAAAAAATTCTTCCTTTTAAGCATCAGCTACTTCACTTTCTTTCATTGGACATCCTAAGAAAAAATCAGCCAGATATCCAGCTGATTTTAGGCTTTCTAAGCCATTTTTACAATTCCAAGTAATTCTCTACTGCTGCCTGCATTTGGTCTGCAGCGACCGTCGTTGTGTGGCGAACTGGTGCTGTTTCTAAGCCGTCCACAGCTGGTGGCAGGGCTACACCAGAAAGTTCGTGCAGTTGACCCAAAGCCTCAAAATCACTGAGGCCTGTCTGACCAGTCACAGCCTCAACTGCTACAACTGGGAATTTATAAGGACTAGCGGTAGATGCGATAACAGTCTTGCGCTGATCACCTGTTTCTGCCAAGTATTTTTGATAGACAGCAGATGCAACGGCTGTATGAGGGTCTTCAATGTAGTCAGACGCTTGATAGACCCGCTTGATTTCAGCTGCTGTTTCTTCTTCCGTCGCATAGTCAGCCGCAAAGAGCTCTAAAATCTCAGCGTCAAAGTCCGTCAGTTCATACTGTCCATGCTCATTCAGAGCCGCCATCAAAGCAGTTGTTTTCTCAGCACTATTACCAGACAGATGGAAAATCAAGCGCTCCAAGTTAGAGGAAACCAAAATATCCATGGACGGGCTAGTCGTCACCTTAAAGCTCCGCTTCTTGTCATAAACCTTAGTCTTGAAGAAGTCTGTCAGGACATTGTTTTCATTCGATGCGCAGATCAGCTTGCCAACCGGCAGACCGATTTGCTTAGCATAGTAGGCCGCCAAGATATTACCAAAGTTCCCCGTCGGAACTGTGAAGTTGACCTTATCCCCTGCTGTGATTTCTCCCGTTTTCACTAACTGAGCATAGGCATAGACATAGTAAACAATCTGAGGCACCAAACGGCCAATATTCATGGAGTTGGCTGATGAAAACTGCAGTTTGTGCTCCAAGAGACGAGCCCGCAAGTCTGTGTCATTGAACATGTACTTGACATTGGTCTGGGCATCATCAAAGTTGCCGTCAATGGCAACAACATGTGTATTGGCACCTGTCTGTGTCGTCATTTGCAGCTCTTGAACCTTGCTGACACCGTCTTTGGGATAAAAGACGATGATTTCAGTCCCCGGAACGTCCGCAAAGCCTGCCATAGCCGCCTTACCTGTATCGCCAGAAGTCGCTGTCAGAATGACAATTTTGTTTTCCAAGCCGTGCTTTTTAGCTGCGGTTGTCATCAAGTGAGGCAGGATGGACAAAGCCATATCCTTGAAGGCAATGGTCGCTCCGTGGAAAAGTTCTAGATTGTACTGACCATCCAGCTTGACCAAGGGAGCAATCGCCGCATCATCAAACTTGCTGTCGTAGGCATGGTTGATACAGTGGTCCAGCTCCGCTTCAGAAAAATCATCCAAAAATGCAGACAAAACCAGCTTGGCTACTTCCTGATAGGAAGCGTCTTTGAGCTTGGCAAAGTCCAAATCGACCTGCGGATAAGTAATAGGCGTAAAGAGCCCGCCGTCTGCTGCCAAGCCTTGCAGAATCGCTTGGCTGGCTGTTACTCTATTCTTTTCGTCACGCGTTGATTGATAAACTAAAGTCATTCTCTCTCATCCTTTATCTGTAGTTCGTTTTATTATATCAAAATTTATCAGAAAATTCTCCATTTTCATCAAAATTAAAAAGCAAAAAGAGAGTGGGACAGAAATCGGTCATTCGTTAGAATTCGATTTCGTCGTCCCACCTCCGCACAGTTGAGTAGGGCTGTAAAAGCTGAT
>NZ_LAWH01000043.1:0-1613 GCF_001588905.1 Streptococcus cristatus
GCACCTGTAGCACCTGTTGCGCCGTCTTTCACGATAGTTGTTGAAGTTACTTCGCTTGGATCAAGCTTACCATCACCATTCTTATCGAGTCCAACTTTAACAGTATGAGTACCGTTGTTGTTGTTAACTACTTCAGCTAATGGAGATTTACCATCCTTACCGTCTTTAACGATGGTAGATGAGGTTACTTCGTCTGAATCCAACTGACCATTGCCGTTCTTATCAAGTCCGACTTGAACAGTATGAGTGCCATCGTTATTGTCTACAACCTTAGCCAATGATGTTTTACCATCTTCACCCTTAGCTCCGGTTGCACCCGTAGCACCTGTGGCGCCATCTTTGACGATAGTCGTTGACGTTACTTCACTTGGATCAAGCTTACCGTCGCCATTCTTATCAAGACCAACTTTAACAGTATGCGTGCCGTCGTGGTTATCAACTACTTCAGTCAATGATGATTTACCATCCGCTCCAGTTGCTCCTGTAGCACCTGTTGCGCCATCTTTGACGATAGTCGTTGACGTTACTTCACTTGGATCAAGCTTACCGTCACCGTTTTTATCAAGACCAACTTTAACAGTATGAGTACCGTCGTTGTTGTTAACTACTTCAGTTAATGGAGACTTACCATCCTTACCGTCTTTAACGATGGTAGATGAGGTTACTTCATCTGGATCCAATTGGCCATTGCCGTTCTTATCAAGGCCAACTTTAACAGTGTGAGTACCGTTGCTATTATCGACAACTTGGGCTAATGATGGCTTGCCATCTTCTCCTTTAGCTCCAGTCGCGCCAGTGGCACCTGTTTCACCTTTATCGCCCTTAGCTCCGGTCGCCCCTGTAGCACCAGTTGCGCCGTCTTTAACGATAGTCGTTGACGTTACTTCACTTGGATCAAGCTTACCGTCGCCGTTCTTATCAAGACCAACTTTAACAGTATGAGTACCATCGTGGTTATCAACTACTTCAGTTAATGATGATTTACCATCCGCTCCAGTTGCTCCTGTGGCACCGGTTGCGCCTGCTTTCCCATCTTTGATGATAGTTGAAGATGTCACTTCGTCTGGATCAAGCTGACCATTGTTGTTCTTATCAAGTCCGACTTGAACAGTATGGGTGCCATTGTTGTTATCAACAACCTTAGCTAATGGAGATTTTCCATCCTTACCATCTTTAACAATGGTAGATGAGGTTACTTCGTCTGGATCCAATTGGTCATTGCCGTTCTTATCCAGACCAACTTTAACAGTGTGCGTGCCGTTGTTATTATCGACAACTTGGGCTAATGATGGCTTACCATCTTCTCCTTTGGCACCAGTTGCGCCAGCTTTTCCATCCTTACCGTCTTTGACGATAGTTGAAGATGTTACTTCATCTGGATCCAACTGACCGTTGTTGTTCTTATCGAGTCCGACTTGAACTGTGTGTGTGCCATTGTTATTGTCGACAACTTTAGCTAGTGGAGATTTACCGTCCTTACCGTCTTTAACAATGGTAGATGAGGTTACTTCATCTGGATCCAATTGGCCATTGCCATTCTTATCCAGACCAACTTTAACAGTGTGCGTGCCGTTGTTATTGTCCACGACTTGAGCTAATGATGGCTTACCATC
>NZ_LAWH01000044.1:0-14858 GCF_001588905.1 Streptococcus cristatus
ATCAGCTTTTACAGCCCTACTCAACTGTGCGGAGGTGGGACGACGAAATCGAATTCTAACGAATGACCAATTTCTGTCCCACTCTCATTTTTTTGGATTTTGCTTGGTCAAGTTGATGCCCCAAGGGATTAGGTTTTCAGTTTTATTTCGAATCCGCTGGATATTGTCCCGATGACGAAGGATGATAATAGCTGCTAAGAGAATGATAATTAGGGTAAAGAGGAAATCATAGCTTGGTAAGAGAAAGCCTAAAGCAGGGAAAATCAAGACAGACAGGATAGCCACGATTGCAGAAACCACGCTGGCAAGAGAAATCATACTTCCCAGATAGAGAGTTGTCACAAAGACAAATATCAGGTAGACAAAGAAAGCGGGTGAGAAGCCCAGAACAGCTCCTGCACTGGTCGCCACGGCTTTACCGCCCTTAAAGCCAGCAAAGATTGGAAAGGTATGCCCAATCACAGCCAAGAGGCCAAAAATCAGTGGTGAAATCCCTTCAATATGCAGGAAAAGCGGTAGCAGCGTTGCCAGTGTACCTTTGAAAAAGTCAATGGCAAAGGTGGCGGTGCCGGCCGTCTTTCCCAAGATACGGAAAGTATTGGTTGTGCCAGTATTGCCACTGCCGTATTCTCGCAGGTTCTTTTTAAAGAAAATCTGCCCAATCCACAAACCTGTCGGAATGGAGCCCAATAAATATGCTAGTAATAATCCAATTATCGTGTTCATCATGATTTTATTATACCATGATTTGGAACTTGGACAAAGGACTATGATAAGAATATTTTAAGTGAATTGTCTAGTCTGACGCTTGTAGCTAGTTTGCCTTTCTCTAAAATCACTTAAAATCCATATTCTATCAGTCTTTTTAAGGTTATTTTTTAGAAAAAACTTTGCAAAATTTACCAAAAACCTGTAAGATAATAAGGATGACTATCATGCAGGAGGTTCCTTGTGGCAAAAAAGGAAATCAATATTAACAATTATAATGACGATGCCATTCAGGTATTAGAAGGGTTGGATGCAGTCCGCAAACGTCCGGGGATGTATATCGGATCGACCGATGGAGCGGGACTCCACCATCTGGTCTGGGAGATTGTCGACAATGCTGTCGATGAAGCCTTGTCAGGCTTCGGTGACCGAATCGAGGTCACCATCAACAAGGACGGCAGTCTAACTGTCGCAGACCACGGACGCGGGATGCCGGTCGGCATGCACGCTATGGGCATTCCCACGGTTGAGGTTATTTTCACCGTTCTCCACGCCGGTGGTAAGTTTGGACAAGGCGGCTATAAGACTTCAGGCGGTCTCCACGGTGTAGGCTCCTCCGTTGTCAATGCCCTTTCCAGCTGGCTTGAAGTGGAAATCACACGTGATGGGACTGTTTACAAGCAGCGCTTTGAAAATGGTGGAAAACCAGTCACTACGCTCAAGAAAATCGGCACTGCACCTAAGTCCAAGTCTGGAACCAAAGTGACCTTCATGCCGGACGATACGATTTTTTCAACGACGGACTTCAAGTACAACGCCATTGCTGAGCGGCTGAAGGAATCAGCCTTCCTGCTCAAGAATGTCCGCCTGTCGCTGACCGATGCGCGGACTGGCGAAGAAGTAGAGTTCCACTATGAGAATGGGGTCGAAGACTTTGTCAGCTACCTCAACGAAGACAAGGAAACCCTGACTCCTGTTCTCTATTTTGAGGGCGAGGAGAGTGGTTTCCAAGTTCAAGTGGCCCTCCAGTATAACGACGGCTACTCTGACAATATCCTGTCCTTTGTCAATAACGTCCGCACCAAGGATGGTGGTACCCATGAGACGGGACTCAAGACCGCTATTACCAAGGCCATGAACGACTATGCCAGAAAGACAGGTCTGCTCAAGGAAAAGGACAAGAATCTGGAAGGCTCGGACTACCGTGAGGGTCTGGCTGCTGTCCTGTCCATCCTTGTACCAGAAGAACACCTCCAGTTTGAAGGTCAGACCAAGGATAAGCTGGGTAGCCCTTTGGCTCGTCCGGCTGTGGACTCCATCGTCTCTGACAAGCTGACCTTCTTCCTCTTGGAAAATGGTGAGCTGGCTTCCAATCTTATCCGCAAGGCTATCAAGGCCAGAGATGCCAGGGAAGCGGCCCGCAAGGCGCGTGACGAAAGCCGGAATGGCAAGAAGAATAAGAAAGACAAGGGCTTGCTCTCTGGTAAGTTGACTCCAGCCCAGTCCAAGAACCCAGCCAAGAACGAACTCTATCTGGTCGAGGGAGACTCTGCCGGTGGCTCTGCCAAGCAAGGCCGTGACCGTAAGTTCCAAGCCATCCTGCCCCTGCGTGGTAAAGTTATCAATACCGCCAAGGCTAAGATGGCCGATATTCTCAAGAACGAAGAAATCAACACCATGATCTACACGATTGGAGCGGGTGTTGGTACAGACTTTACCCTTGAGGATGCCAACTATGACAAGATCATCATCATGACCGATGCGGACACCGACGGTGCCCATATCCAGACCTTGCTGCTGACCTTTTTCTATCGCTATATGCGCCCGCTGGTCGAGGCTGGCCGCGTCTATATCGCCCTGCCGCCTCTCTACAAGATGTCCAAGGGGAAGGGCAAGAGCGAAGTCGTCGAGTATGCCTGGACCGATGGTGAGCTGGATGACCTGCGCCGCAAGTTTGGCAAGGGAGCCATGCTTCAGCGCTACAAGGGGCTCGGTGAAATGAACGCCGACCAACTCTGGGAAACCACTATGAATCCTGACACCCGCACCCTTATCCGTGTCACCATCGAAGACCTAGCCCGCGCCGAACGTCGCGTCAATGTCCTCATGGGCGACAAGGTCGAACCGCGCCGCAAGTGGATCGAGGATAATGTCAAGTTTACTTTGGAAGAAACGACGGCGTTTTAGTAATACTCAATCCCTATATACTATTTTCTGAACTCATTAGCACTTAATTACTAATGTTTCATAACTTATATAATTTAAGTGTTTTCGTGAAAGGTGTGATTCCCATGAGAACTGAACCCGAAATGCTAGATTTAATTTTGCAAACTGCAAAAGTACTACAAGTCAAAGCTGTCGCTATGTCTGGCTCGCGGACAAATCCAAATGCTCCCAAGGACGAGTTCCAAGACTATGATGTGGTCTACATTGTGGAGGATTTGGATGGTCTGTTAGCTGACCTGACTTGGTTGGAAAGGTTTGGCAAGCGCATAATCGAGCAGCATGTCCTACTAGGCCATCGCCGTCTCTACCTCATGCTTTTTGAAGATGGCAATCGGATAGATTTGACCCTTTGCCCCAAGGAGCACATCAAAGAGTGGGTGAATAGCGAAGCGGATTTCACGGTGCTGGATGACCCGCAGGGGCTGTTTGCTCCTTATGCACCGACACCCAAGCGCTATTGGACGACACCAGCCAGTGCGACTGACTTTGACAAATCCTGCAATGAATTCTGGTGGGTGTCAGCTTATGTGGTCAAGGGCATTTATCGGAACCACCTTGTCTATGCGACGGATCATCTGTATGGAATCTGCCAGCAAGAATTACTCAATCTTTTAGCTTGGCAAGTGGCGGCAGATAAGGGGACGGTTGAAGTTGGCAAGAACTACAAATACCTCTTTCAGCATTTGCCAGCTGAGAAAGAAAAGGAATTTACAGCCTTGCTTGACTTTTCTGACCAGAAAAAAATTACTAAGTCTCTCTTTGCTACCATGGACTTTTTCCACAAAGAAGCACAAGTCTTCTCTCTCAAAACCGGCTTCCACTATGACAAAGAAACTGCAGAGAAGATGATGGAGTATGCTGAGGAGAGGTTGAAATAGTTTCAGATACACTTACAAGATGAACAAATGCTTTAGTTTATAATAGCTATTGAGGTGAAATAGTATGTTGGATTTTATGTTTGGAATATTTTCTATGTTATTCCCATTTCTTCAGATTGTGTCCATAATCTTATCAATATATATTGCCTTACAAAATAACAAACTTGGCAAAAGATTTTATGGTTTATTTTTTCCTGTAATTATCACTATATGGAATATTTGGTTATTTTCCATAGATCGGACAGATATGTTTGATGATGCTTTAAGGTTTTATTTTTTTCTAATTGATTTTGGTTTACCTATGCTTATTTCTTCCACAATCTATCACTCAATACGCTTATATTATTTATACAAATCAATCAAGTGGAGAGTCTTCCCTATAAGTATCTGTTATTTATTCGGTTTAATTTTTCATTATCTTAATACAATGCATTGGGAGGAGCTATTTCGAGGGCAAAAGTTTGTATTTGATATCTTGCTGATATCAACTGCTATAATTTCTTATTTACCTTGTCTATATTTGTACATGCTTCAAAGAAGAAAGAACAATCCATAGGGAATAGTTGCTTTTGGTTAATCTAAATAAGTGTTTGTGAATGACTTAAATAGTATCTAAAAATATTTTTCTTAAGTACCAATTTTAATGTAAAAATCTACTCTACATTCTTTGAAAGGAGTTGAACACGCCCTAAATACTGTGTGAAAAAGATAAATTCTCTTGTGAGTATCGCTCGCTTTAAGAATTCCCTATTTTCACTTTGCATTTTACGGGCTTAGTATCCTATGTCCAACATTCAAAACATGTCCCTTGAGGACATCATGGGAGAGCGCTTTGGTCGCTACTCCAAATACATCATTCAAGAGCGGGCCCTGCCAGACATTCGAGATGGCTTGAAGCCTGTTCAGCGCCGTATTCTTTATTCGATGAACAAGGACGGCAACACCTTTGACAAAGGCTACCGCAAGTCTGCCAAGTCTGTCGGAAACATCATGGGGAATTTCCACCCCCACGGCGACAGCTCCATCTACGATGCCATGGTCCGCATGTCTCAGGATTGGAAAAATCGTGAGATTCTCGTTGAGATGCACGGGAACAATGGTTCCATGGATGGTGATCCACCGGCAGCTATGCGTTATACTGAGGCGCGCTTGTCTGAAATGGCTGGTTATCTTTTGCAGGATATTGAGAAAGATACCGTTCCTTTTGCTTGGAACTTCGACGATACCGAGAAGGAGCCGACCGTTCTGCCGGCAGCCTTTCCTAACCTCTTGGTCAATGGAGCAACTGGGATTTCCGCTGGTTATGCGACTGATATTCCGCCTCATAATCTAGCCGAAGTCATTGACGCGGTTATCTATATGATTGACCATCCGTCTGCCAAGGTGGACAAACTCATGGAGTTTCTGCCTGGTCCAGACTTCCCGACAGGAGCCATTGTCCAAGGCCGAGATGAGATTAAGAAAGCTTACGAGACTGGTAAAGGTCGCGTCGTAGTCCGCTCCAGAACTGAGATTGAAAAACTAAAGGGCGGAAAAGAGCAAATCGTCATCACCGAGATTCCTTACGAGATTAATAAGTCGGTCTTGGTCAAGAAAATCGACGATGTGCGGGTCAACAATAAGGTGGCTGGTATTGCTGAGGTGAGGGACGAATCAGACCGGGACGGTCTTCGTATTGCCATCGAGCTTAAGAAAGATGCTAATACCGAGCTGATTCTCAACTACCTCTTTAAGTACACTGATTTGCAGGTCAATTACAACTTTAACATGGTGGCAATCGACAACTTCACGCCTCGTTTGGTGGGAATTGTGCCAATCTTGACCAGTTATATTGCCCACCGCAAGGAGATTATTCTGGCTCGCAGCCGGTTTGACAAGGCCAAGGCTGAGAAACGACTGCATATCGTTGAAGGATTGATTCGGGTGCTTTCCATCTTGGACGAGGTGATCGCCCTGATTCGTGCTTCCGAAAACAAAGCAGACGCCAAGGAAAATCTTAAAGTCAGCTATGATTTCACCGAGGAGCAGGCTGAGGCTATCGTCACTCTCCAACTCTACCGTTTGACCAATACAGACGTAGTGGTTCTGGAAGAGGAAGAATCAGAGCTGCGCGAGAAGATTGCCATGCTGGCAGCTATTATCGGTGATGAGCGAACAATGTATAACCTCATGAAGCGTGAGCTCCGCGATGTCAAGAAGAAGTTTGGCAATCCGCGTCTCAGTGAGCTGCAGGATACGGCAAACGCCATCGAGATTGATACAGCTAGTCTGATTGTTGAGGAAGAGACCTATGTCAGCGTGACTCGTTCTGGTTATATCAAGCGGACCAGTCCGCGTTCCTTCTCTGCTTCAACCCTAGAGGAGATGGGCAAGCGTGACGATGACCGACTGATTTTTGTTAGCCCAGCCAAGACGACCCAGCATTTATTGATTTTCACTAGCCTGGGAAATGTCATTTACCGGCCTGTTCATGAGCTGTCAGATATCCGATGGAAAGAAATCGGAGAACACCTCAGCCAGACCATTAGTAACTTTGATACCAAAGAAGAGGTTATCTATACAGAATTGCTGGACAGTTTTGAGGAAGGCACTTACTTTGCAGCGACCAAGCTGGGCCAAATCAAGCGTGTAGAGCGTAAAGAATTCAGTCCTTGGCGGACCTATAAGTCTAAGTCGCTTAAGTTTGCCAAGCTGAAAAATGAAGACGATCAGGTTATTGCTCTGGCGCCGATTAAGCTGGATGATGTTATGCTCGTGACCAAGAATGGCTATGCCCTGCGCTTCAATATTGAGGAAGTACCTGTCATCGGAGCTAAAGCAGCTGGGGTTAAAGCTATTAACCTCAAGAAGGACGATGTCCTAGCAGCAGCCTTTATTGCCAATACTGAATCGCTTTACATCCTGACTCAGCGCGGTTCGCTCAAGCGTATGGCGGTCGCAGATATTCCTGTTACCAGTCGGGCAAATCGCGGTCTTCAAGTTCTGAGAGAGCTTAAGACCAAGCCGCATCGTGTCTTCATAGCTGGTCCAGTCTATGACGAAGCAGCAGACTTTGACCTCTTTACAACAGAAGCTGAAGCCAGTGAAGAGCAGATTTTGCAAGTCCTTTCTAATAAAGGAACGGTCTATGAAATCAATCTGGCCGATTTTAGCCTGTCTGAGCGAACCAGTAATGGCAGCTTCATCTCTGATACTATTTCAGACGAAGAAGTCTTCTCAGCTTATATCAAGTAATCAACAAGCCAGTTCACACGAACTGGTTTTTTAAAAAATAAATTTTCAGAAAATTGAAAATAATGATTGAATTTTTCAGAAAAAGGTGTACAATAGGGAGTATCTATAAATTGAAAGATAAGGAAAAGAGGAAAAAGACTATGACAGTGAATCTTGATTGGGAAAATCTTGGCTTTTCATATATGAAATTGCCCTATCGCTATATCGCTTATTATCGGAATGGCCAGTGGGAGGAAGGACAGCTGACAGAAGATGCGACCCTGCATATTTCTGAGTCTTCACCAAGTCTTCACTATGGTCAGCAGGCTTTCGAAGGTCTAAAGGCTTATCGTACCAAGGATGGCAGTGTTCAGCTTTTCCGTCCAGATGAGAATGCTAAGCGCCTGCAACGCACATGCGATCGTCTATTGATGCCACAAGTTTCAACTGAAATGTTTGTGGAAGCGTGTAAGGCTGTTGTCCGCGCCAATGAAGACTATGTACCGCCATATGGAACAGGGGGAACTCTTTACCTTCGTCCCCTATTGATTGGTATCGGAGATATCATCGGTGTAAAACCAGCAGAGGAGTATATTTTTACGATTTTTGCTATGCCAGTTGGAAACTACTTCAAGGGTGGTTTGGTTCCAACCAACTTCTTGATCCAAGATGAATATGACCGTGCAGCTCCACATGGTACGGGTGCGGCTAAGGTGGGTGGTAACTACGCAGCTAGTCTCCTACCCGGTAAGATGGCTAAGTCTCGCAACTTTTCAGATGTTATCTACCTAGATCCGTCAACTCATACCAAAATTGAAGAAGTCGGATCAGCCAACTTCTTTGGAATCACGGCAGACAATGAATTTGTGACTCCGCTTAGCCCGTCTATTCTCCCATCTATTACTAAATATTCTTTGCTTTACTTGGCAGAACACCGCTTGGGCTTGACGCCAATTGAAGGTGACGTTCCGATTGACAATTTGGATCGCTTTGTCGAAGCAGGAGCCTGTGGTACGGCAGCAGTTATCTCACCAATTGGAGGAATCCAGCATGGCGATGATTTCCATGTGTTCTATAGCGAGACAGAAGTCGGTCCAGTGACTCGCAGACTCTACGATGAGCTGACTGGTATCCAATTTGGTGATGTAGAAGCTCCAGAAGGTTGGATTGTAAAAGTAGACGAATAACTTAAAGAGCCTTTTGAGGCTCTTTTTATTGAGGAAATCACTTGCCAGCTTTGCTATTTTTGTGTAAAATAGAAACTTGAAAGAGGTAGAAGAATGAGTAAAAAAGATAAAAAAATTGAGATTCAGATTGCGGATAGTAAGGTGAAGCTTGGCGCTGATCAATTTGATGGCTACACCCTTTCTATTGGGAAAAAAGTCATTGGGGAGATTGCCGAGTTTGACGGCCAATTTGCTATTGTCAAGAATGGAAATGTTGAAAGTTTATATAAAAAGCTTGAAAAAGCGGTGGAAACTTTGATTGAAACCTACAATTTAGGAAAATAAGGGCTTGCGCTTTTATTAGATTAATGATATAATTGATATCGTTGATTGTCGGAGAGATAGCGAAGAGGCTAAACGCGGCGGACTGTAAATCCGCTCCTTCGGGTTCGGGGGTTCGAATCCCTCTCTCTCCATTTCATCATTGGGGTATAGCCAAGCGGTAAGGCAAGGGACTTTGACTCCCTCATGCGTTGGTTCGAATCCAGCTACCCCAGTTCTTAGGTAATATATCAGATAAAGGATAAAATATCGTCGGATATTTTATTTCTTTATAGGGTGGAAAACGGTAAAGATAAATCAATGTCGTTTGCGGGTGCTTAGGAAAATAATTATAAGTATGTCAAGTAGTATACTTGATTGTTGGAGGATTTTTTTAGATGAATGAATTTGAAGATTTGCTAAACAGTGTTAGCCAAGTCGAGCCAGGTGATGTCGTTACTGCTGAAGTATTGACAGTGGATGCTAACCAAGCTAATGTTGCCATTGCTGGTACTGGTGTTGAAGGGGTTTTGACTCTGCGTGAGTTGACAAATGATCGTGATGCTGACATCAATGACTTTGTAAAACCAGGTGACACACTTGAATTGCTTGTTCTTCGTCAAGTAGTAGGTAAAGATACAGACACAGTTACTTACCTAGTATCTAAAAAACGTTTAGAAGCTCGCAAAGCATGGGACAAATTGGTTGGTCGTGAAGAAGAAGTTGTTACTGTTAAGGGCACTCGTGCTGTTAAAGGTGGACTTTCTGTTGAGTTTGAAGGACTTCGTGGATTTATTCCAGCTTCAATGCTCGATACTCGTTTCGTTCGCAACACTGAACGTTTTGTAGGTCAAGAATTTGATGCTAAGATCAAAGAAGTAGATCCAAAAGAAAACCGCTTCATCCTTTCACGTCGTGAAGTTGTAGAAGCAGAAGCTGCAGCAGCGCGTGCAGAAGTATTTGGTAAATTGAATGTTGGTGATGTTGTAACTGGTAAAGTTGCGCGCATCACAAGCTTCGGTGCTTTCATTGACCTTGGTGGTGTTGATGGTTTGGTTCACTTGACTGAACTTTCTCACGAGCGCAACGTTTCACCAAAATCTGTTGTTTCAGTTGGTGACGAAATCGAAGTAAAAGTTCTTGATTTGAACGAAGAAGAAGGCCGCGTGTCTCTTTCACTTAAAGCTACAACTCCTGGACCATGGGATGGTGTTGAACAAAAACTTGCTGCTGGCGATGTAGTTGAAGGTACAGTAAAACGTTTGACTGACTTCGGTGCTTTCGTTGAAGTATTGCCAGGTATCGACGGACTTGTTCACATCTCACAAATTTCACACAAACGTGTTGAAAATCCAAAAGATGCTCTTAAAGTTGGTCAAGAAGTAACTGTTAAAGTTCTTGAAGTGAATGCTGCTGCTGAGCGTGTATCACTTTCTATCAAGGCTCTTGAAGAGCGTCCAGCTCAAGAAGAAGGCCAAAAAGAAGAAAAACGTCAATCTCGTCCACGTCGTCCACGTCGTCAAGAAAAACGTGACTTCGAGCTTCCAGAAACTCAAACTGGTTTCTCAATGGCTGATCTTTTCGGTGACATCGAATTGTAATTTACTTAAGAAGAGGCTGAGTTTCTCAGCTTCTTTTTTCGTCTTTTCAAGAGGGACTTTGTATCCGAGTCATTTATTGCGATACTTGCTCTTTATGCATATTCAGTTTTATTTAAGCGAAAGATGCTAGACTAAATCTCTCGTGCATTCTATGAGAAAGGAGCCTGCCGTGAAGTTTATTTTTAATTGTCTGAGATCTGTATTTCGCTTGCTTTGGCGGCTGATCTGGGGGCTTATTTGGTCTGTGGCACTCAGTTTCCTTGTTCTTGTAGGTGTATTTTATTTTACTACTTCGACAGAGACGGGGGCAGAGGGATTATCGCAGGCTCTTCGAACTACTGTTACTCAAGTGGATCAATTCTTAACGCATCAAGGATTTTCCACTGGTCTTCAGACTAGTGAGGGAATTCAGTCCCATCAGCTGACAGATGAGCATAAAGGGACGGGAGCTTGCTGGGAGAAGGCTAGTGCTACGGTATATATCGATACCACTAATGAAACTTTTCGTTCAGCCTATCAGGAGGCCATCGATGCTTGGAATCAGACAGGTGCCTTCACCTTTCAAATCATCAATGACAAAGACAAGGCAGATATTGTTGCGACGGAGATGAATGACGGCAATGTCAGTGCAGCTGGTGAGGCTGAGTCGCAGACCAATCTCCTCACCAAACGATTTACTCATGTGACTGTTCGCCTTAATAGTTATTACTTGCTGGACAGACGCTATGGTTACTCTCATGAGCGGATTGTTAATACAGCAGCGCACGAATTGGGCCATGCTATCGGATTAGACCATAATGAGGAGGAATCAGTGATGCAGTCGGCAGGCTCATTTTATAGCATTCAGCCGATAGATATCCAGGCTGTAAAAGACTTGTATCAATCATAAAGGTATGCTAAAATCGATTTTTAATATTATTAGACGCTTCCCAGAGCAAGTTTTTCTCTTTCTTTTTAACTCAGGCATTTTTGCTTGGCTGTGGAAAAGCGGCAGCGATATTGCTAACCAGCTAGGCATGACTGCAGCTTGGGAAAGTCATGTTCCAGCCCCGATTCAGGCCTTCTTTGGCGAGAATGTTGAGACAGTTCAAGGATTTTTCCAGCATTCAGCCATTATGTGGCTGATTGGTTCTATGATTATTCTTTGGATTGTTCGTTTTGTCAAAGGGATGATAAAGCTAAGTCTCTTTGTTTTGATTATTTTGCTGGGCATTTATCTGGTCATGCAAAATCAAGAAGTTCTAGGGAGTTTTCTGTAAACTACAAGCAATTTATAGAAGAAAATTCTTCTAATACGAAGAGACTTAATTGAGCGAGAGCAAGTCTTTTATAGCAAATTCAGAGCAAGCTTTCCGAGAAGTTTTTAGGAAGTCTTTCACTGTTTGCTCTTGGTTCCTACTTTTATCTAAAATCGAGGATTCAAGCTTGAAAAAGCTTGATGAGCCTTGGTCATGCTTAGTAAAAAAGCTTCTAAAAAATATTTTTTTAAAAAAAGCAAAAGAAAGGGTTTACATTCACGTTTTGATGTGCTATAATGAAACCATAAATTGAATAGGGTGAGCGTTACTAAGTTGGATTAGGCGTGACCGCAAATGAATTGGAAGAGGCAAGTGCTCTTGTGTTTTTCCGTTTGTTTGCGGTCATTTTTATTTCACGAAAACCCAAGAAAATGATAAGGAGGGAACCATGTATCGAATCATACTTCCTATGAATAACAATGTTGCTCTAGCCAAACATGAAAATGGTGAAGAGGTTGTTCTGATTGGTAGTGGGATAGCATTCAATAAGAAAAAGGGTGATCCTGTTCTGGAAAGTAAGATTGAGAAAGTCTTTCGTATGAGAACGGAAGAGTCCAAGGAAAACTTTGTGGCCTTGCTCAAAGATGTTCCACTAGACTTTATCACAGTGACCTATGATGTGATTGACACGCTTTCCAAGAAATACCATTACCCAGTCCAGGAGTATATCTATGTCACACTGACGGACCATATCTACTGTTCTTATCAAGCGGTTCAGCAGGGGCGGTACAAGAGCAGTGACCTTCCAGATGCTTCAGGTAAATATCCCACTCCTTATCAAATCGCGCAAGAAGCAGTGGCTATTTATCGGGAACGACTCTTAGAAGCTTTTCCAGAGGATGAAATAAATAGAATTGCTTATCACTTTATCAATGCAGAAGGAGTCTCCAATCCAGCAGGTCAGGGTTATTTGGATCAGCGGAAGGAAATTCTAGCTGCTGTAGAAGAAGAGCTAAGAAAACAGGGAATAAAAAGAACATCGGATAATAGCAACTTCTATGATCGGTTTATGATTCATCTTAATTACTTCTTAGATTACTTAGACAGAAGCCGAGATGATAATGTTTCACTGTTAGAAATGGAAAGTCAGATTAAACTGACCTATCCCAAAGCTTATCAAATCGGAAGTAGGCTATATGAGATTATTGCCCAGAAAACTGGAATAGACTTGTATCATAGTGAGCGAGTTTATCTGGTCTTACATATTCAACGATTATTATAAGGAACATTAAAAGGAGGATCTATCATGAATAGAGAAGAAGTAACATTACTTGGTTTTGAAATCGTAGCCTACGCTGGTGACGCCCGCTCCAAGTTGCTGGAAGCATTAAATGCAGCGCAGGCTGGAGAATTTGCCCGCGCTGAAAGTTTGGTGGAAGAAGCAAATGCTTGTATTGTCGAAGCGCACCATGCTCAGACCAGCCTTTTGACCAAAGAAGCTGCTGGTGAGGACTTGGCTTATAGCGTGACGATGATGCACGGCCAAGACCACCTGATGACAACCTTGTTGCTCAAGGATTTGATGAAACACATGATTGAACTATACAAAAGAGGAGTGAAATAATGAACAAACTCATCGGACTTATTGAGAAAGGGAAGCCTTTCTTTGAGAAGATTTCTCGGAACATCTACCTCCGTGCTATTCGGGATGGCTTTATCGCTGGTATGCCAGTCATCCTCTTCTCATCTATCTTTATCTTGATTGCCTATGTGCCAAATGCTTGGGGCTTCCACTGGTCTAAGGAAATGGAAACTTTCTTAATGACCCCTTATAGCTATTCGATGGGGATTCTGGCTTTCTTTGTGGGTGGGACCACTGCAAAGGCTTTGACAGACTCTGTCAATCGCAGCCTGCCTGCGACAAACCAGATTAACTTCTTGTCTACTATGCTGGCTTCTATGGTCGGCTTCCTCCTCATGGCGGCTGAACCTGCCAAGGAAGGTGGCTTCCTGACTGCCTTCATGGGAACTAAAGGTCTTTTGACAGCTTTCATCGCAGCCTTTGTTACGGTTAATGTCTACAAGGTTTGTGTAAAAAATAATGTTACCATCCGCATGCCTGAAGAAGTTCCACCAAATATTTCGCAAGTGTTTAAAGACTTGATTCCATTTACTGTCTCAGTCGTTCTGCTCTACGGCTTGGAGTTGCTTGTTAAAGCAAGTTTGGGAGTAACGGTTGCAGAATCTATCGGAACGCTTCTAGCTCCGCTTTTCTCAGCGGCAGATGGCTATCTGGGAATCACGCTTATCTTTGGTGCTTATGCTTTCTTCTGGTTCGTGGGAATTCACGGTCCGTCTATCGTTGAGCCTGCCATTGCTGCTATTACTTATGCCAATATCGATGCCAACTTGGCTCTAGTTCAAGCTGGTCAACATGCGGATAAGGTCATTACTTCTGGTACTCAAATGTTCATCGTTACCATGGGTGGTACTGGTGCGACCTTGATTGTTCCTTTCCTCTTCATGTGGATCTGTAAGTCTGAGCGTAATCGTGCGATTGGACGGGCATCTGTTGTCCCAACTTTCTTTGGTGTTAATGAGCCCATTCTCTTTGGTGCTCCAATCGTACTGAATCCAATTTTCTTTATTCCATTTATCTTTGCACCTATCGCAAACGTATGGATTTTCAAATTCTTTGTTGATACCTTAAACATGAACTCCTTCTCAGCCAACCTTCCTTGGGTAACACCTGGACCTCTGGGAATTGTGCTGGGTACCAACTTCCAGCTTCTGTCCTTTGTTCTTGCAGCCCTTCTTGTCGTAGTAGATGTGATTATTTATTATCCATTTGTCAAGGTTTATGACGAACAAATCTTAGAAGAAGAACGTTCTGGCAAAGCCAACGATGCTCTTAAAGAAAAAGTAGCTGCTAACTTTAACACTGCTAAAGCGGACGCTATCCTTGAAAAAGCAGGAGTGGATGAAGAAGCTCCAGCTCAAAACAATATTAGCGAAGAAACCAATGTTCTGGTGCTCTGTGCGGGTGGTGGTACTAGTGGATTGCTGGCCAACGCTTTGAATAAAGCAGCAGCTGAATACAATGTTCCTGTCAAAGCAGCAGCGGGTGGCTACGGTGCTCACCGTGAAATGCTGCCTGAGTTTGACTTGGTTATCCTGGCCCCTCAAGTTGCTTCCAACTTTGAAGACATGAAGGCGGAAACTGATAAGTTGGGGATCAAGCTGGCTAAGACTGAAGGTGGCCAATACATCAAACTAACGCGTGATGGCAAAGGAGCACTTGCCTTCGTGCAGGAACAATTTAACAACTAAATCTGTTTATTTGAGATGAAGCAACTTGATAGAGAGTGGGACAGAAATCGGTAATTCGTTAGAATTCGATTTCGTCGTCCCACCTCCGCACAGTTGAGTAGGGCTGTAAAAGCTGATGAAATCAGCGTAATAGAGCCCACTCAACCACTGCGTCTTGCTCGACAATCCAAAGACAAT
>NZ_LAWH01000045.1:0-16533 GCF_001588905.1 Streptococcus cristatus
CGTCTTGCTCGACAATCCAAAGACAATTGAGAGGCTAGGACTTTTCTCCCAGCCTCTTCTATATTCAAACAAATGATTTGTTTTGATAGAAAATGATAGAAAATGCTTGACTTTGGAATTTAATCTTGTATAATAGAACTGTAATCGATTGCAGAGGAGGTATTCTATGCTGAAGTCGAAAAGAAAGCAGCTGATTCTCGAGAAAGTTATGAAAGATAAATTTGTTTCTTTAGAGTATCTAGTAAAAGCTTTAGACACTTCAGAATCAACTGTTAGAAGAGATTTAGATGAGCTTGAAAGTGAGCGGAAGTTGAGGCGTGTACATGGTGGTGCAGAGAGTCTTCACTTTTTGCAGGAGGAAGAAAGCAATCAAGAAAAATCTATCAAAAACATTCAAGAAAAAACCAGGATCGCTCAAAAAGCAGCCAGCTTGATTCAAGAATACGATGTCATTTTTATTGATGCAGGGACGACCAATGAACTCTTAGTCAATGAATTGCATGATCCAAGCGTGACGGTGGTGACCAACTCTATCCATCATGCGACTAAGCTGGTGGAGCGTAATATTCCCACTGTGATCATTGGTGGTGTCGTGAAACGGTCGACAGATGCTAGTATTGGTGGTGTAGCTCTAAATCAAATCGGACAGCTGAATTTTGACAAGGCTTTTATCGGAATGAATGGAATTGACGATGGATTTTTCACGACTCCGGACATGGAAGAAGGAGCAGTGAAACGCGCTATTCTCGAAAATGCTAAGAGAACTTATGTTTTGGCTGATGCTTCAAAGTTGGGTAATACATCTTTTTCAAAAGTGGCACCAATATCGCGCGCAAGGCTTATTACAAACCAAACTGAATCTGAAGTGATTCAAAAGATTAAAGAAAAAACGGAGGTAATAGAATCATGATTTATACAGTCACACTCAATCCATCCATTGACTATATCGTTCGCTTGGACCAGGTTCAAGTCGGTAGTATCAATCGTATGGACAGTGATGATAAGTTTGCTGGTGGGAAAGGAATCAATGTCAGTCGTGTCTTGAAACGTTTGGATATTCCAAATACAGCGACTGGATTTATCGGTGGCTTTACTGGTAAATTTATCACAGATACCCTTGCAGAGGAAAAAATCGAGACGCGTTTTGTCCAAGTAGCAGAAGATACTCGTATCAATGTTAAAATTAAAGCAGACCAAGAAACAGAAATCAACGGAACGGGTCCAAATGTCGAACCAGCTCAGTTAGAAGAATTGAAAGCTATCTTATCTAGTCTGACTGCAGATGATACGGTCGTGTTTGCGGGTTCAAGTGCTAAGAACTTGGGAAATGTCATCTACAAGGAGCTGATTGCCTTGACGCGCCAGACTGGTGCGCAAGTGGTTTGTGACTTTGAAGGACAGACCTTGATTGATAGTTTGGACTACCAGCCACTTTTGGTCAAACCAAATAATCATGAACTTGGAGCTATCTTTGGAGTGAAACTGGAAAGCCTAGACGAAATCGAGAAATATGCTCGAGAATTGCTGACTAAAGGTGCTCAAAACGTCATTATCTCTATGGCTGGCGACGGTGCCCTTCTTGTCACATCTGAAGGAGCATACTTCGCCAAACCTATCAAGGGAACTGTGAAAAATTCAGTGGGAGCTGGTGACTCTATGGTTGCTGGATTTACCGGTGAATTTTTCAAATCAAAAGATGCAGTAGAAGCCTTCAAATGGGGAGTGGCTTGCGGAACGGCAACTACCTTCTCGGATGACTTGGCAACAGCGGAATTTATTAAAGAAACATATGAAAAAGTTGAGGTAGAAAAACGATGAAAATTCAAGACCTATTGAGAAAAGATGTCATGTTGCTGGATTTGCAAGCAACTGAAAAAACAGCTGTCATCGAAGAGATGATTAAAAGTTTGGTCGATCACGGTTATGTGACGGATTTTGAAACATTTAAGGAAGGAATCTTAGCGCGTGAAGCTCTAACTTCCACTGGTTTGGGTGACGGAATTGCTATGCCTCACAGCAAGAACTCTGCTGTCAAAGAAGCAACGGTTCTCTTTGCTAAGTCAAACAAGGGTGTTGACTATGAAAGTTTGGATGGTCAACCAACAGATCTCTTCTTCATGATTGCAGCTCCAGAAGGTGCTAACGATACTCACTTGGCTGCCTTGGCAGAATTGTCTCAATACTTGATGAAAGACGGTTTTGCTGACAAATTGCGTAAAGTATCTTCGCCAGATGAAGTTATTGCTCTCTTTGACCAAGCTTCAGAAAAAGCAGAAGAGCCTGCAACTGTTGCTCCTGCCAACGAATCTGGCGACTTCCTCGTAGCCGTTACAGCTTGTACGACAGGAATCGCCCACACTTACATGGCTCAAGAAGCCCTTCAAAAAGTGGCTGCTGAAATGGGTGTCGGCATCAAGGTTGAAACCAATGGTGCCAGCGGTGTTGGCAACAAACTGACAGCAGAAGACATCAAGAAAGCGAAAGCAGTCATCATCGCAGCAGACAAGGCTGTTGAAATGGATCGTTTTGATGGCAAACCTTTAATCAGCCGCCCAGTTGCAGACGGTATCCGCAAGACTGAAGAACTCATCAATTTAGCTCTTTCTGGCAATGCTGAAGTTTATAAGGCTGCTAATGGTGGCGCTGCAGTAGCTAGCAGCAATGAAAAACTGAGTCTAGGCGGAGCATTTTACAAGCATTTGATGAGCGGTGTTTCCCAAATGTTGCCATTCGTTATTGGTGGCGGGATTATGATTGCCATTGCCTTCTTGCTGGATCAGATCTTAGGCGTGCCAAAGGATCAGCTTTCTAATCTGGGAAGCTATCATGAGATTGCAGCTCAATTTAAGGCAATTGGTGGTGCAGCCTTTGGCTTCATGTTGCCAGTATTGGCTGGTTATATCGCTTACTCAATCGCTGAAAAACCAGGTTTGGTTTCTGGTTTCGTAGCCGGTGCAATTGCTAGCAGCGGTGCATCATTTGGTGGTGTTGCCTATGCTGCAGGTGGTGAGAAGACACTCTCTCTAGCGGGTGTATCATCTGGTTTCCTTGGAGCTCTGGTCGGTGGTTTCTTAGCTGGTGGTGTGATTTTAGTCCTTCGCAAATTACTTGCAGCTCTGCCTCGCTCACTTGAAGGTATTCGCTCCATCTTACTCTTGCCACTTCTTGGTGTTCTTGTGACTGGCTTCCTTATGCTGGCAGTCAATATCCCTATGTCAGCAATCAATACAGCCCTCAACGATTTCCTTGCTAGTCTGAGCGGAAGCTCTGCGGTTCTTCTCGGTCTCTTAGTTGGTGGTATGATGGCTGTCGATATGGGTGGACCAGTCAACAAAGCAGCTTATGTATTTGGTACAAGTACGCTGGCAAGTACTGTTTCAACTGGTGGTTCTCCAGTCATGGCAGCGGTTATGGCAGCCGGTATGGTTCCACCGCTTGCGGTATTTGTTGCAACTCTACTTTTCAAAGATAAATTTACTACTGAAGAACGTGATTCTGGCTTGACAAATATCGTCATGGGACTTTCTTTCATCACAGAAGGTGCGATTCCATTTGGAGCTGCTGACCCAGCCCGTGCAATTCCAAGTTTTATCGTCGGTTCAGCTCTTACAGGTGCACTTGTCGGTCTATCTGGTATCAAACTCATGGCTCCTCACGGAGGAATCTTCGTCATCGGTTTGACTAACAACCCAATCCTTTACCTTGTCTATGTCTTGATTGGTGCAGTTGTCAGCGGTATTCTTTTCGGATATTTGCGTAAACCACTGGAAAAATAAAACATATGCGAAAGAATCTTGATGGCTTGTCAAGATTCTTTTTGCCATAATTTGAATAGATGGGATAAGATCATGAAAACATATACAGATAAGTTAGTTGTGAATATGAATGCAGAAATTGCTTGGGAAGCATTGAAAATGATGGATAAATGGCTTCCTAATTTATCAACAAATCAAGCCATTTACTTTGAAGGCGGAGAAGACTTTTTCTACAAAGGAAGAAAATACGATATTGTGACAAAAGAAGGAATAAAAATATCTTGCGAAATAAGCGAGGTCAATGAGGAAGCCTTTTTGATTGAGATACATGCGAGACACTCTCTCTTGCATTCGATTTTAAATTGTCAAGTGATTCCTTTGACTTCTTCTACCTGCCAATTGGTAAGAACACAATCTTATCCGGGCTTTGTTGGATTTTTATTTAATCTATTCTTTAAGCGTAGAGAAGCAGGCGAGACGAGCGAGTATTTAGAAGTATGGAAAAATTACGCGCAAAATCAGCTTCAGACTTTGTGAGAATCCGTCACCATCTCCTAACGGATAAAGTTCTGAATATAATTATCGCTAGAAAGATACATCAAATTATGTTATAATGGACTATCGTATATTTTTAGGAGAATAGTAATGGAATTACAACGTGAACAAGAATTTGTCAGCCAGTATCATTTTGATGCACGCAATTTTGAATGGGAAAAAGAAAATGGAACACCTGAAACAAAAGTTGACGTAAATTTTCAGTTGATTGAAAGAAATGAAGAAAAGAATTCAACATCCATGATTGTGATTTTGACTTTCATGATTGTGTTTGATCGTTTTGTGATTAGTGGAACGATTACACAGACAAATCATATTCAAGGACGTTTGGTGCAGGAACCTAGTGAGTTTGAGCATGAAGAAGTGGAAGAATTGGCGCGTCCTTGCTTGACTATGCTCAATCGCTTGACGTATGAAGTGACTGAAATTGCGCTAGATTTACCAGGTATTAATTTGGAGTTCTAATGATGAAATTAGCGGTTATAACGGATTCGTCCGCTTTTTTACCAGATAGCCTTCGTGGAAATGACCATCTTTTTGTGCTCGATATTTCAGTAGTGATTGCTGGAGAGACTTATGTGGAAGGAAAAAATCTGACAGCTAGTGACTTTTATGAGAAAATGGCTGCTGCAGATGATTTGCCAAAGACAAGTCAGCCTAGTGTGGCAGAGTTAGAGGAGACGTTGACGCGTCTTGCTAGCGAGGATTACACGCATGTGCTGGGGCTCTTTTTATCCAGTGGGATTTCAGGATTTTATCAAAATATCCAGTATCTCAAGGACGAGTTTCCTGACTTGAAAATCGCCTTCCCTGATTCAAAAATCACTAGTGCTCCGCTGGGGCTCATGGTTGAAAATGCTTTGACTTGGGCTGCGGAAGGACAGGATTTTGAAGAGATTTTGCTCAAGATTCAGAGACAAATTGATGGAACCAGTGCCTTTATCATGGTTGACGATCTCAATCATCTGGTTAAGGGCGGTCGCTTGTCCAATGGCGCAGCTATTTTGGGTAATCTCCTAAGTATCAAGCCGATTCTGTATTTTAACGATGCAGGTGTCATCGAAGTCTTTGAAAAGATTCGGACAGAAAAGAAAGCGATTAAGAGATTGATTGAAGTAGTGGAGAAAAAAACTGCCTCTGCTTCTTATCAGGTCATGGTGATTCACGGGAATGCTGAAGAGAAGGCGGAAAGCTTACGCCAGCAACTGATAGCGGCTGGCATAGCGGACGATATTCCTCTGGCTACTTTTGGTAGTGTGATTGGAACTCACTTGGGCGAGGGTAGTATCGCTTTGGCCTACATTCCGCTGGTCTAGAGTTTTGCAGAGCGGTTAGTCAAGAATAGAGAGAGGTTCTAGATGAGTATAAAAGTCATTATTGCTGGTTTCAAGGGAAAGATGGGACAAGCAGCCTATAAGATGGTAACAGAAGATCCTGAGTTGGCATTGGCCGGTCTGCTAGATCCTTTTACAGATGAAAAGGAAGTAGCGGGAGTGCCAGTTTTTAATACTAAAGAAGAACTTGCAGGTTTGCAGGCGGATGTCTGGATTGACTTTACGACTCCCAAAGTGGCTTATGAAAATACTCGTTTCGCTCTTGAGAACGGCTTTGCCCCAGTGGTCGGAACGACTGGTTTCACGCCTGAGCAGATTGAAGAATTGACCCAACTATCGCGTCAAAAGGGACTTGGTGGATTGATTGCCCCGAATTTTGCTCTGGGAGCTGTTTTGCTTATGCAGTTTGCAGCTCAAGCAGCCAAGTATTTTCCAGATGTTGAGATTATTGAACTGCATCATGACAACAAAAAAGATGCACCGAGCGGCACGGCTATCAAAACAGCTGAATTGATTAGCAAAGTCCGGACGAGTAAGCAGCAGGGAGCGGCTGATGAAGAAGAATCGTTAGCTGGTGCCCGTGGGGCAGCCTTTGACGGTATGCGGATTCACTCAGTGCGTTTGCCTGGCTTGGTCGCTCATCAGGAAGTTATCTTTGGTAGTCAAGGAGAAGGGCTGACTTTGCGGCATGACTCCTATGACCGGATTTCCTTTATGACTGGGGTAAATCTGGGTATCAAAGAGGTAGTGAAGCGCTCTGAATTGGTCTATGGATTGGAACATTTACTATGAGATTAGAGAAGATGCCTTCTGAGTTTCAGGAGGCTTTGCCAGTATTAGAGAAGATTAAAGAGGCTGGTTTTGAGGCTTATTTTGTCGGCGGTTCTGTACGAGACGCTCTGTTGAATCGGCCCATTCACGATGTGGACATTGCCAGCTCAGCCTATCCCGAGGAAATCAAAACAATCTTTCCTCGGACAGTTGATGTTGGCATTGAGCATGGAACGGTTCTGGTCTTAGAAGGCCAGGGAGAATATGAGATAACGACCTTTCGGACTGAGGATGTCTATGTGGACTACCGCAGGCCTAGTCAGGTTTCTTTTGTGCGCTCTTTGGAAGAGGACCTGAAGCGCAGGGATTTTACAATCAATGCTCTTGCTTTAAACCAAGAGGGGGAGATTGTAGACCTCTTTAACGGTTTGGCAGATATGAAAAATCGCACTCTTCGGGCAGTCGGAGTAGCCGTAGAGCGGTTCAATGAAGATGCTCTCCGCATCATGCGGGGCTTCCGTTTTCAGGCTGGTTTAGACTTTGATTTGGAAGACTTGACTTTTCAGGCTATGGCAGATTGCGCGCCGCTTTTGGAGAAAATATCGGTAGAGCGGATTTTTATCGAGTTTGACAAGCTCCTAATGGCACCTTTCTGGCGAAAAGGTCTGGAGAGCCTGATCAAAGCTGCTGCCTACGACTTTCTTCCTGATATGAAACATTCAGCAGAAGCTTTGCAGGAATTATTAGACCATCTAGCAGGAGATTTTCAATTTTCTAGTTCCGAGCAGGCTTGGGCTGCGCTTTTGCTGGCTTTGAAGGTAAAAGATGTTCGCAAGTTTTTGAAACATTGGAAAACGTCCAATGACTTTCAAAAGCGAGTGAATCAGTTAGTGGCTGTTTATGAGATTCGGCAGGAGCGGAGTCTTTCTAAGCGTGATTGCTATCAGTATGATTTGGATTTGATTCTACAGGCGGAAAGTTTGAGGCAAGCAGCAGGCTTACCAGTTGAGTTTGAGGCTATTGAAGCGACACATGCTTCTCTGACCATTCATGACAAACATGAGATTGTGATGACGGGCAGTCATTTGATCCGAGATTATGGCTTTAAACCAGGGCCAGAATTGGGACAAATCCTGACTAAAATTGAATGGGCCATTGTCGACGGAGAGTTGGCAAATAGCAAGGAAGAGATTATGAACTTTATTAAGGAGCAAGTTGGATGAGTGACTTTATCGTTGAAAAGCTGACCAAGTCTGTCGGGGATAAGACAGTCTTTCAAGAGATTTCTTTTATCATTCACGACTTGGATCGGATTGGACTGATTGGGGTCAATGGGACAGGAAAAACCACTCTTTTGGATGTCTTGTCTGGCAAATCAGGCTTTGATGGTGATGTATATCCCTTTTCAGCAAAATCTGACTATAAAATCTCCTATTTGACTCAGGAACCAGACTTCGATGAAGCGAAGACAGTCTTGGATACTGTTTTGTCCAGTGATTTGCGAGAAATGCAGCTCATTCGAGAATATGAACTGCTCATGGCAGCTTATGATGAAGCCAAGCAAGCTCGTCTGGACAAGGTCATGGCAGAAATGGATTCGTTGCATGCTTGGGAGATTGAAAGTCAGGTAAAAACCGTCCTATCCAAGCTCGGTATCTCAGATTTGGCAGCAAAAATCAGCCAGCTTTCTGGTGGTCTACGCCGGCGGGTGCAGTTGGCGCAGGTCCTACTTTCAGAAGCGGACTTGCTGTTGTTGGATGAGCCGACCAACCATCTGGATATTGATACGATTGAATGGCTGACGAATTTCCTGAAAAATTCAAAGAAGACAGTCCTCTTTATCACTCACGACCGCTATTTTTTGGATAATATTTCCACGCGGATTTTTGAATTAGACGGCGGGAGCTTGGTTGAGTATCAGGGCAATTATCAGGACTATGTCCGGCTCAAAGCTGAGCAGGATGAGCGTGATGCTGCCCTGCTACACAAGAAACAGCAGCTTTACAAGCAGGAGTTATCTTGGATGCGCCGTCAGCCTCAGGCGCGGGCGACCAAGCAGCAAGCACGTATCAATCGTTTCCATGACCTTAAAAGTGATTTGGCGGGTCAGACCAATCAGACGGACCTAGAGATGAACTTTGAAACCAGTCGGATCGGGAAGAAGGTCATCGAGTTTCAGGATGTGGATTTTGCATACGGAGACAAGCAGATTTTGTCGCATTTCAATCTCTTGCTGCAAAACAAAGATCGACTGGGCATTGTTGGAGATAATGGAGTGGGCAAGTCTACTCTGCTCAATCTAATTGCTGGTCAATTGCAGCCCCAGTCTGGTCAGGTTATCATCGGTGAAACAGTCCGAGTGGCTTATTTTTCTCAGCGTATTGACGGGCTAGATGAGTCCAAGCGGGTCATCAATTACTTGCAGGAAGTGGCAGAAGAAGTTAAGACAGGGAGCGGCACAACCTCTATTGCTGAGCTCTTGGAGCAGTTTCTCTTTCCTCGCTCAAGCCACGGCACTTTGATTGAGAAATTGTCTGGCGGAGAGAAGAAGCGGCTTTATCTGCTCAAGCTTTTACTAGAAAAGCCCAATGTCCTGCTTCTGGACGAGCCGACCAATGATTTGGATATTGCAACCTTGACAGTTCTAGAAAATTTCCTGCAGGGCTTTGCAGGGCCGGTGATCACAGTTAGCCATGATCGGTATTTCCTCGATAAGGTAGCCAGCAAGATTTTAGCTTTTGAGGATGGCGAGGTCAGAGAGTTCTTTGGCAACTACACGGACTATCTGGATGAAAAGGCTTTTAGACAATCCAGCGCAGCTATTTCCCAAAAGAAAGAAAAGGAAAAGCCCATCAAGGCGCGGGAGCAGAAGAAGCGGATGAGCTACTTTGAAAAGCAAGAGTGGGAGACCATCGAGGCGGATATCGAGGAGCTGGAAGCACGTATCGCTGCCATTGAGACGGAAATGGAGCAGAACGGCTCGGACTTTACAAAGCTATCGGAACTTCAGAAGGAGCTGGATGACAGGAATGAGCAGCTTCTTGAAAAGTATGAGCGCTATGAGTATCTGAGTGAGTTGGAGTAGGATAGTTACGCAGTACATTCGTTATGGATACAAGTTTGTGAGGGAGAATGATGGAAATTAGGATTTATAGCCAGCCTAGTCAGGAAATCAAGGATCAGCTTTTTGAGCTGGTTCAAAGTTGTCACGTTACAGATGGGACCTATCGTCTTCCTTATCTGGATAATGCCTATAATTTTGATGTTAATATGCCAGCCTTTTTTCTGGCAAATTTAGATCATCAAACGGTCGGTTTTTTATCGGTTTATGCGGATGAGCCGGGACAAGCAGAGGTATCTGTCTATGTATTGCCCGACTATCGCAGACAGGGTATAGCGAGCGCTCTTTTGCAGGAATTTTCCAAAATTGCAGAGAAATACGATTTATCCCAAATCGAATACATCAGTGAAGTCAAGTTTTTAGCAGACCATCCGACCTTTGCTGAGAAGTTTGACTATGATTTGAAAGAAACGGAAATCTGGCTGGAGCAGGCAGCGGGAAATTTTCCTGAAGAAGAAAAAGAAGGCGTGGAAGTTCTTCTGGGTAGAAAGGAAATGGTTTCAGAGATTGCAGCGTTTCAGTCGCAGATTTTTGAAATGCCCATGGATACTGCGCTTCACTATGCCAGTCAAGCGCTGGAGAGCACAGATAGCCTGCTCTATGTCCTGAAAAAAGATGGTCAGATCGTAGCGTCTTGCTCAGTAGATACAAGTTTTGGAAGTAATTATTTGTTTGCCTTAGCTGCGGATCAGGCCTTTCAGGGACAGGGCTTAGGGAGTCACCTAGTCAGGTCTATCCTGAATGAACTTGCTATCCGAAATGGACAAGTCTGTCAAATCGTCGTAGAAGCTCAAAATACAGGTGCCTTAAGGCTGTATGAAAGATTAGGCTTTAAACGAAAATCGGAAGCAGTTTATTTAAAGCGAAAATAAAAGAATTATCTTTCGGAAAAAAGTGCTTTTAAGGTTAGGAGATCTGTTGATGATAAAGAGAAAAGAGCCATACTTGGTTCAGGCGGGCTTGGTGCTAGGCCTACTAGCCTTGGGAAATTTAGTCGGTGATGTCAGTCAGTTCTTGCGCTATCTTTTAGCAGGTCTGGCACTCTTGTTTTTCCTCCATCTAGTGATGGGAATGCTGACGCATACCAAGCAAGTCAAAGAGCAACTAGGTCAAGCGCTAGTGGCCTCGGTCTTCCCGACCTTTTTCATGCAAGGAATGGTGGCTTCGACCTATCTAGCGAGCTGGACTTTCTTGGGGAATTTGGTCCGAATTAGTGCACAAGTGCTGTGGTGGCTGAGCTTCAGCGGGCTGGTTTTCTTGATGGTCTACTATATTCTAGCTTTTGTATTTCCTTTCAAGTGGGAGAATGTCTTTCCCGCTTGGACGGTCTTATTTGTCGGGATTGGTGTCGCTCCTCTGACCATTTCAGTTCCCCAGCAGTTAGCTTTGGGGCAGCTGGTCTTTTGGTACGGGCTTTTAGCGACTATTTTGGTCTTGCCAATCGTCCTTTATAAGACCTATAAAATCGGCTTAGCAGAGAATGTTCGCCCGAATACAACAACGATTTGTGCGCCTATTTCCTTGATGACAGCGGCTTATGTGGCTACTTTTCCTCAGCCCAATCCGGTCTTGTTGAGCTTGCTCTTGATTTCAGGTCAATGCTTTTATGCCTTTATTTTGTGGCAATTGCCTCGTTTGATCAATCGTCCTTTTTCAGCAGGATTTTCGGCCTTTACCTTCCCTTTGGTTATTTCGGCTGTAGCCTTGAAGCAGTCTTTAAATATACTAAATTTCGGTCTAGCAGGGCAAATTCTGCTTGTTTTTGAGGTCTTAATAGCTTTGTTTGTCGTTCTTTATGTCACCTTCTTATATACAAAGGACATTTTAGGCAAATGATGCAGATTTCAGAGATGTATTTCCAAAAGGAAAGTCGCTGCCTACCTTTGAGGAAGGCTGATTTTGTGGTATAATTAGGAGTATTTTTTAAAGGAAAAAGATATGAATATTCAACAATTGCGTTATGTAGTGGCTATTGCCAACAGCGGAACTTTCCGCGAAGCAGCAGAAAAGATGTATGTCAGCCAGCCCAGTCTATCTATCGCGGTGCGAGATTTGGAAAAGGAGCTGGGATTTAAAGTTTTTCGTCGAACCAGTAGTGGAACCTTCTTGACCCGCCGTGGTATGGAATTTTACGAGAGAGCTCAAGAATTGGTCAAAGGATTTGATGTCTTTCAAAATCAGTATGCCAATCCTGAAGAGGAAAAAGATGAATTTTCCATTGCCAGCCAGCACTATGATTTTTTGCCGCCGTTGATTACGGAGTTTTCGCAAACGTATCCAGAATATAAGAATTTCCGGATTTTCGAGTCGACAACCGTCCAGATTTTGGACGAGGTGGCCCAAGGCCACAGCGAGATTGGGATTATTTATCTCAACAATCAGAATAGCAAGGGCATTATGCAGCGGGTGGAGAAGCTTGGTTTGGAGGTCATTGAGCTAATTCCTTTCCAGACCCACATTTATTTGCGGGAAGATCATCCTCTGACTCAAAAGGAGGAACTGGTTATGGAGGATTTGGCTACCTTGCCAACCGTTCGCTTCACACAGGAAAAGGATGAGTATCTCTATTATTCTGAGAATTTTGTTGATACCAGTGCCAGCTCCCAGATGTTTAATGTGACGGATCGAGCTACGCTGAATGGGATTTTGGAGCGGACGGATGCTTATGCGACTGGATCTGGCTTTTTGGATAGTAACAGTGTAAATGGAATCACTGTCATCAAACTACGAGACAATTTAGACAATCACATGGTTTATGTCAAGAGGGAAGATGTAGAGTTGAGTCAGGTCGGCGAAGCTTTTGTAGCTGTTATGAAAGAATATTTTGCACAGAAAAGAGAAGTATGAAACGTAAAATTGCGATTCCTTTTTTAGTCATCCTTTTGATTGCTCTTGATCAGGCAGTCAAGTATTATATTGTTTCCAATTTTTCATTGGGCCAAGTTAGAAAGTTTATTCCTAAGATTGTCAGTTTGACCTACCTGCGAAATACTGGTGCAGCCTTTTCTATCTTGGAAAATCAGCAGTGGTTTTTCGCCTTAATTACTTGTACCGTGATTGGAGTTGCTGTTTGGTATTTGATTAAAAATATCCAAGCTTCCAAGTGGATGCTAACGGGACTCATTCTAATTATTGCTGGTGGATTGGGCAATTTCATTGATCGCATTCAGCAAGGATTTGTAGTGGATATGTTCCAGCTAGATTTTGTCAATTTTGCTATTTTTAACGTAGCGGATATGTACCTGACTGTTGGAGTAGCGATTTTATTACTGGTGATGTTGAAGGAAGAAACAAATGGAATTGAAAATTGATGCGGCAGCTGCAGGTCTGCGTTTGGACAAGGCAGTGGCGGACTTGACAGAGCTATCCCGTGGTTTAGCCAATGAACAGATAAAAAATGGCCAAATTTTGGTCAATGGAGAGGCAAAAAAAGCCAAGTATGCCGTCAAAGAGGGCGATGTCATTTCCTATGAAGTACCTGAGCCAGAGGTGGTTGAGTATGTAGCAGAAGATCTTCCGCTGGAAATTGTCTATCAGGATGAGGATGTGGCCGTCGTCAACAAGCCACAAGGTATGGTGGTTCACCCGTCAGCTGGCCATACCAGCGGTACTCTGGTCAATGCCCTCATGTACCACATCAAAGATCTCTCTGGCATCAATGGTGTGCTGCGCCCAGGGATTGTTCATCGCATTGATAAGGATACTTCTGGTCTTTTGATGATTGCCAAGAATGACCAGGCCCATCTGGCACTTGCAGACGAACTCAAGGATAAGAAATCCCTGCGTAAATACTGGGCGATTGTCCATGGAAATCTGCCTAATGACAGAGGAGTGATTGAGGCGCCGATTGGTCGTAGTGAAAAAGACCGCAAGAAACAGGCGGTTACAGCCAAGGGAAAACCCGCTCTGACACGTTTCCAAGTCTTGGAACGTTTTGGGGACTATACCTTGGTTGAGCTGCAGCTGGAGACGGGGCGGACGCATCAAATACGTGTTCACATGGCTTATATCGGTCATCCAGTCGCTGGAGATGAGGTTTATGGGCCACGTAAGACTCTGAAAGGACATGGCCAATTTCTGCACGCGCGAACACTGGGCTTCACCCATCCTCGGACTGGCGAAGTGCTGGAATTTACGGCTGAAGCGCCAGCTATTTTCCTAGAAACTCTTGAAAAACTCAGAAAAGCCCATGACTAATCGTCTCCGAATGTATGAGACTCTAGATAAATGGAAAATTAAGTCGACTGTCTTGGTTACAGTCGTTTTTATTTTCGACAAATCATGATATAATAAATAGAATACCCTAAAAGGAAGAGAAAAATGAAGTTAGAAGATTTGAAAAAACGTCAGGAGAAGATCCGCAATTTCTCCATCATTGCCCACATCGACCACGGGAAATCAACCTTGGCCGACCGGATTTTGGAGGCGACGGAGACGGTTTCTAGCCGGGAAATGCAGGCTCAACTCTTGGACAGCATGGACTTGGAACGGGAGCGTGGCATCACTATTAAGCTCAATGCTATTGAGCTCAATTACACTGCTAAGGACGGGGAGACCTATATCTTCCACTTGATTGACACGCCGGGACACGTGGACTTTACCTATGAAGTGTCACGTTCATTGGCAGCCTGCGAAGGGGCGATTTTGGTCGTGGATGCTGCTCAGGGGATTGAGGCTCAGACCTTGGCCAATGTCTACCTAGCGTTGGACAATGACTTGGAAATTCTGCCAGTTATCAATAAAATTGACCTGCCAGCTGCGGATCCTGAGCGGGTGCGGACAGAGATTGAAGACGTGATTGGACTGGATGCTAGCGAAGCCGTATTGGCTTCTGCCAAGGCTGGTATCGGAATTGAAGATATTTTAGAGCAGATTGTAGAAAAAGTTCCAGCTCCGACTGGAAATGTTGAAGCACCGCTCAAAGCCTTGATTTTTGACTCAGTCTACGATGCCTATCGTGGGGTAATCCTGCAAGTGCGGGTGATGGACGGTGTAGTCAAGCCGGGAGATACCATTCAGCTCATGAGCAATGGCAAGAACTTTGATGTGACTGAGGTAGGTATCTTTACACCGAAAGCTATTGGACGTGATTTCCTAGCGACAGGGGATGTTGGCTATATCGCAGCCTCTATCAAGACGGTGCAGGATACCCGGGTCGGAGACACAGTAACCTTGGCGAACAATCCAGCATCTGAGCCCCTAGACGGCTATAAGCAGATGAACCCGATGGTATTCGCTGGTCTCTACCCAATTGAGTCCAATAAATACAATGATCTACGCGAGGCTCTCGAAAAGCTCCAGCTAAACGATGCTAGTTTGCAATTTGAACCAGAAACATCACAGGCGCTTGGGTTTGGGTTCCGTTGTGGTTTCTTAGGCTTGCTGCACATGGACGTTATTCAGGAGCGTTTGGAGCGTGAGTTTAATATTGATTTGATTATGACGGCGCCGTCTGTTATCTATAAGGTTAATCTGACAGATGGTGAAGCCATTGATGTCTCTAATCCAAGCGAGTTTCCGGATCCGACCAAGATTGATTCCATCGAGGAGCCTTATGTCAAGGCGTAGATTATGGTGCCGCAGGAATTTGTCGGAGCGGTGATGGAATTGGCTCAGCGTAAGCGCGGTGACTTTGTGACCATGGATTATATTGATGACAATCGGGTCAATGTCATCTATCAGATTCCGCTTGCTGAAATCGTCTTTGACTTCTTTGACAAGCTCAAGTCCTCTACTCGTGGCTATGCTAGCTTTGACTACGAAATCTCTGAGTATCGCTCATCCAAGCTAGTTAAGATGGATATCCTCCTCAATGGCGACAAAGTCGATGCTCTCAGCTTTATCGTTCACAAGGAATTTGCCTATGAGCGTGGTAAGCTGATTGTTGATAAGCTCAAGAAAATCATTCCTCGTCAGCAGTTTGAGGTACCAATCCAAGCAGCCATTGGACACAAGATTGTGGCTCGTACTGATATCAAGGCTCTTCGTAAAAACGTTCTTGCCAAGTGTTATGGTGGTGACGTTTCCCGGAAGCGCAAACTCCTTGAAAAACAAAAAGCCGGTAAAAAACGGATGAAAGCGATCGGATCTGTCGAAGTCCCACAAGAAGCCTTCCTCAGCGTCCTGAGTATGGATGAGGAATAAAGTTGACATTAATCGTCTGAGCTCAGCATTACAAAGCGAAGGAAAAAATCGATCTGTTCCTAAAAATAAGATATGGAAGCAATCTTGAAACGTTCTATGTTATCTATAATATTTCAATAGTATGGAAATCTAGATGGTTCGGGCTCATGTAGTCTAAAAAGGAGATTTGTTATGGCAAAAAAGTATTTTCTTAGTTTCTTGGCAGTTTTGGTTGGCCTCTCCCTCTCCTCTTGTGGCCTTATTAAAAATTATGGTAATCGGAAATCGTCTACTTCTAGTAGTACATCTAGTCAAGTTTCTCAAAAAGATAGCAGCAAATCTGATAAAGCTAGTGACAAAGATGTTTCCACTACAACCGAGACTAAACGCATTGGCTCGGCTGATTACGGCTATATCGATATTCCAAGTAATTGGATCAAGTTCACCGACCTAGATGGTGGCGACAGCGTTCAGTTTACGGATGGTTCAGCTTATAATATCGTTACCATGAATGGCTATACTAGAGAAAAAGCTCATGTCCAAGATGGAGAAACTTTCAATGCTGAGTTAATTGCCCAGCGACTAGCCTATAGTTGGAATGATAATAAAGATGTAGAAAAAATGTGGGGAGCAAAATCCACTGTTTCTGGCAATGAAGCTTTCCAACTGAATGTAATTATGAAATCAGGGCAGCTAGTTGTTTCTTGGGTTTTCCAAAAAGATGACAAAGTGTATTTGATCTCTTTTGAAGGCGACCGAAAAACTCTGGCTTCTGTCATCTCATATATAGAGGAAACATGGAGCCTTGACGAAAAAGGCCCAGCTAACAATATTTAAAACAAAGTAAATGAGAGTGGGACAGAAATCGGTAATT
>NZ_LAWH01000046.1:0-5703 GCF_001588905.1 Streptococcus cristatus
GAGCTGGGCTATTTCGAGCAGGAAGTCGAGGGCGGCAATCGTCAGACACCGCTGGAAGCAGTCTGGAACGCCTTTCCAGCCCTGAATCAGGCAGAAGTCCGAGCAGCTCTGGCCAGATGTGGTCTGACTTCCAAGCACATCGAGAGCCAGATCCAAGTTCTGTCAGGTGGGGAGCAGGCCAAGGTCCGCCTTTGTCTTCTCATGAACCGAGAAAATAATGTTCTGGTTCTGGACGAGCCGACCAACCACTTGGATGTAGATGCCAAGGAAGAGCTCAAACGCGCTCTGAAAGAATACAAGGGCAGCATTCTCATGGTCTGCCATGAGCCTGATTTCTATGAAGGCTGGATGGATCAGATCTGGGATTTCAATCAACTAACTTAAAAAGCTATTAAGGCGGTTTTGCTTGTAGAGACTAGAGTATCTTCTCAGTCACTTGCTAGCAGCCGTTTTTAATAGCTTTACTTTTATGTTTTATAGTTGCAAATGCAACTGTGTTGTGTTATACTTCTTCTTGTTGGGAGTTTTGAATTTTCTGTAGGATATGATCCAACTGAAAGAGTTCAGATGAAGTCAGTTGATGCAGACTAGCCTGAATATATCTGTCCTCGTAGCCAATCAGCTTATCATATACTTTTAGTGCAGGAGTCAGTGGATAGAGCTCCTTGAATTTCTTGTTTTGAGCTTTGGTCTTCTTGACAATCAAGCCTCTTTCTTCCAGCTTTCTTAGAGACCGGCTCAGGGTAGTCTTGTCAATCTGAACCAGCTCTGCCAGCTGAGATTGATGGATGGCGGGATGTTCGACAATGCGAGTAAGAATGAGAAAGAGATTATTATCAAGCCCGTATTGGCTAGCTTCTTGGTTCATTCTCATCATGGCTTGACGGGAGATGAAACCCATTTGACGAAATAACTGACGGTAATCCATAAGAACTCCTTTGATAGTTGCATTTACAATGATTATATAATAAAGCAAGGACGGAAACAAGCATGTGGCATAAAAAATATTTGCAAGAATTGGATACACTAGAGTTTTACAAGATTCTAAAACTGCGGATCGATACCTTTGTCGTCGAGCAAGAGCGAATCTATCATGAATTGGATGAAAAAGACTTAAAAGCTGTTCACATTTTTCATGTTAATAAACAAGAGGAAGTAGATGCCTATGCCCGCTTGTTTGAGAAAGCTGAAAAAGTCGTTTTTGGACGGCTTGTGACAGCTCCGTCAGCTCGGGGAAAGGGTCTAGGGAATAGATTGGTAGAGGAAATCTTGATTTTTTGTGAGAAAAAATGGCCGGGAAAAATGATTGAAATTGAAGCTCAGGAGCAAGTCGTGGGGCTTTATGAAAAATTCGGCTTTGTAAGTCAAGGAGAGCCTTTTATCTTTGAGTCGACGCCTCATATCAAAATGATTTACAAAAAATGAAAAAATCCAGTTGATGAACCGCTCATAGTGACGGTGTATCAACTGGATTTTATTTTTTTAAAACATAGAGTATTCATCGGCTAACATGACAGTCTCTCTGCCGTTATTATCCACAACGTAGATCATGCGAGGGTAGAAGGGGTCAAATTTATAGGTGAAATCAAAGGAGATGAGTGTATCAAGATGGTCCTCAGAGAAGCGAAAAGTCAGCTTCCCTTGGTTATTGATCAACTCGAAGCGAATCAGATTATTCAAAGGGAAGACATCTTTAAGGAAGTTGTCGATAATGTACCAGAAAGTGTCAATCACATCATCTGGAAGGCTAGTGATAGCGCCAAAGCTGGCATAGCGACCACGAGTATTGGTAAAAGCCATGAGACTCACTCCTTTCTGGAAATTTTGCTGTGGAGGACCAGAAATTGGACCTCTAGTGCTTTACTAGCAGCATTGATGGTTCTATCATACAAGAAATAAGTAGGAATTGCAAGAAATTGCTTCCTTGCTAGACAAAGGATTTTTGGAAAAGAAAGCAAGAAAAAAGAGCTTGCGCTCTTTGACAACTTTATCGATTCTTTAGTTCAACATAACGTTTGTACCAAATTTTCACATAAGCATCGGAGAAGGGACCGCGTTCGTTGTTGATCCAGTCAACCAGAATCTTGACGTTTTCCTTGAGAATGAAATCCAAATCATCCGAATAGTTCATTTGCCTTTTATGACGCTCATACTCTTCCACATCAAGCAGCCGTTTTTCTCCGTCTGTGAAGACCTTGACATCTAAATCATAGTCGATGTACTTGAGGGCTTCATTGTCCAGATAGTAGGGGCTGGCAAGGTTGCAGTAGTATGAAGTGCCATTATCACGAATCATGGCAATGATATTAAACCAATATTTCTTATGAAAATAGACAATGGCAGGCTCTCGCGTTACCCAGCGCCGGCCATCACTTTCTGTTACCAGTGTGTGGTCATTAACGCCAATAATGGCATTTTCTGTTGTCTTTAGTACCATGGTATCTCGCCAAGTGCGGTGAAGATTCCCATCATGCTTATAACTTTGAATTGTAATAAAGTCGCCTTCTTTGGGAAGTTTCATAACCTACCAACTTTCTACAATTTTTAAGTTTATCCTCTTTATTGTAACATATTTTCATAAAAATGCCTAAGTTTTCATAGAAAATCTTAAAGATATTCTCTTAGAGCGCTGGCAATGTCCGAAAAATCATAGCCTTTGCGGGCCAGAGCTTGGGTCAGACGCTGTTTTAAGTCGTAGCCCTCGTACTTTTTGGAGTACTTGCGGTATTGCTTGTCTAGCTCTTTATAGAGCAGTTCTTGCTGAGTTTCCTGGTCTGCTTCGATTTCTAAATGCTGGAAGGCTTCTTTGGCCTGTCCATAGGAAAAACCTTTGTTTATCAGGGCTTGGAGAATTTTATCTTGCAAGGCCTTGCTGGGCAGTTTTCCTTGGTATTTCTTTAAAAGTTTCTCAGCAACTCGCTCAGCTGCTTCAGTGAAATCAAATCGTCTTAGCTCTTCTTCGATAATAGTGCTAGAAATCCTTTTTTGGCTGAGTTTTTGCTTGAGAACAAAAGCGCCCTTGTCACCAGTGAGAAGGTTGGATTGGATATAAGAATTGGCATATTTTCTGTCGTTGATCCAATTATCTTTTTTCAAAGCGTCCAAGACTTGGCTGACGATGTCTGGTTGGATGTCGTGCTGTATTAAGTAGTCCTTGACTTCCTTGGCAGTCCTTTGCTTGAAGGAGAGATGATAGAGGGCTAGATTTTTTCCATAGGAAAATTGGGCGTAAGTTTGAATCTCTTTCAACTCTTGCTCCGTGATTTCCATCCCTTTAGACAGCATGAAACGAACGATGGTGTCTTCTGTAACATAGAGCTTTTCACTGTCGTCCAACTCCAAGAGGTAGAGCCGTTTTTTCTTTTCGATTTTTGTGATTTTCATAAGAGATTTTGGTAAAATCCTTTCTTTTAGCCAAATGCTTCAAAGGCAGCAATCAAGCGCAGTTTGTCTGTATCAACATCCTTCCGGCCATAGTAGTCAAGAAAGAGCTCTGCGTATTTGGGGTCAGATAAATTATAAGTAAGAGACCAGATGGTCCAGTAAAGGTCAATGTGGCGATCACTGAGGCCAGCGAGGCCAACATCAATGAAGCAGGAAAAGCTTGCTGCGTCTTTCAGAATGAAATTAGGCAAGCAGGCATCTCCGTGAATCAAGGCGTCCGTCGTTAGTAGATGCCCCTGTTCTTGAATAAGCTGGTAGGCTTCCTCACGACTTTGGATATGAAATTGGGGCAGTAAAGCTTTTTGATAAAAGCAACCTTTCTGATAATTTTCCTCTGCCTGCTCTTTATAGTGTTGGAGGCGATGCTGGATTGGGAAATGCTGGGGTTGGAGGCTGTGAAGTCTTTTGAGTGCTGCAGCCATTGTTTGGCAAAGCTCTTCTGGCTGTTGAAGAAAGGCTAGGGCATCCTTGCCCTCGGCTTCTCTAGTCAGCAGGTAGTCATGATCTGCTGATAGGTAGTGAATGACAGGCACACCGAGTTCTTGCTTCTCAAACCATTTGGCAAGTGTGGCTTCTCGGGATAACTTGCCTTTTTGGTCGATTTTCAAATAATAGCCCGTATCAGCATAGAAAACACGGGCGCTTGAATGTGAGGAGCTGTCGTAAAAGTTGGCTCCCTCTAGATAAGTTCGGATTTGCTCAGGGAAATGTGCGAGTGGAAGAGATATTTTTTCTGCTTTCATACTTTTATTGTAACATATTCTCAACGAATCGACTCTAGCGTGGTATAATAGAGGCATGAATGTAAAAGTGAAACAAAGAATCCCTTTGAAAATTAAGAAAATGGGGATTAATGGTGAAGGGATTGGATTTTATAAGAAAACGCTGGTCTTTGTGCCCGGTGCTTTGAAAGGCGAGGAAGTCTACTGTCAGGTGACCAAGGTGCAGCGGAATTTTATTGAAGCCAAGCTCCTCACCATCAACAAACGGTCAAAATTTCGGGTGGAAGCCCCGTGTGAGATTTATGAAAGCTGCGGAGGCTGTCAAATCATGCATCTCCACTATGACAAGCAGTTGGAGTTTAAGGAAGATTTGCTGCGTCAGGCCTTGAAAAAATTTGCGCCAGCTGGCTACGAAAACTATGAAATTCGTCCAACCATTGGCATGCAGGAGCCACTTTATTACCGGGCTAAGCTGCAGTTTCAGACTCGAAAGTTTAAGGATGAGGTCAAGGCGGGGCTCTATGCCCAGAATTCCCACTATCTGGTCTCGCTGAAAAATTGTCTGGTTCAGGACAAGGTAACGCAGGCTATTGTCAATAAGGTAGCTCGGCTTTTAGGTAAATACAGGCTGCCCATCTATGATGAGAGGAAGACTGTTGGAGTACGTACCGTTATGATTCGTAGATCCAGAAAGACAGGTCAGGTGCAGATGATTTTTGTGACAGGGCGCAAGCTAGATTTTTCTCCAGTCGTCCGAGACCTAGTGGCTGAATTTCCAGAGTTGGAGACAGTGGCGGTCAATTATCATACGAGCAAGTCCAGTGAGATTTATGGGGATAAGACAGAGATTATCTGGGGCGAGGAAGCCATCCAAGAAGGTGTGCTGGACTATGAATTCTCCCTGTCGCCTCGGACTTTCTATCAGCTCAATCCTGAGCAGACAGAGGTGCTTTATGCGGAAGCAGTCAAGGCTTTGGATGTGACGGCTGAGGACCATTTGATTGACGCCTACTGCGGAGTTGGTACCATCGGCTTTGCCTTTGCTAAAAGGGTCAAGTCTCTGCGGGGCATGGACATCATTCCTGAGGCCATTGAAGATGCCAAGCGCAATGCGAAACGGATGGGCTTTGACAATACGCTCTACGAGGCTGGAACGGCAGAGGAGATTATTCCTCGTTGGTACGCTGAAGGTTATCGGGCGGATGCCTTGATTGTCGATCCGCCACGGACAGGTCTGGATGATAAGCTGCTGGAGACGATTGTTCGCTATGCACCTGAAAAGATGGTCTATGTTTCCTGCAATGTCTCAACCTTGGCTCGAGATTTGGTCAAGCTATGTCAGGTCTACGATGTCCACTACATCCAGTCGGTTGATATGTTTCCCCATACCGCTCGAACCGAAGCAGTGGTGAAATTGGTCAAAAAAGTCAAGTAGAAGAGTGATTTGTTGAAAAATAAGCCTAAATGAACAGCAAAAGAGGCTGGGACAAAAGTCCTAGCCTCTCAATTGTCTTTGGATTGTTGAGTAAGACGCAGT
>NZ_LAWH01000047.1:0-32148 GCF_001588905.1 Streptococcus cristatus
TAAAAGCTGATGAAATCAGCGTAGTAGAGTCCACTCAACCACTGCGTCTTGCTCGACAAGCCAAAGACAATTGAGAGGCTAGGACTTTTGTCCCAGCCTCTTTAAACATCATTTTACAAACCTGGTGCTTGGCCAAGCTCAGCTGTCAACATCCAGATCGTCTTTTCAAGGTCTGCCTTAGCTCCAACGAAGATATCGTTGGTCACATCGTCGCCTTCTTCATCCGTCACATCCAGAGCTTCTTGGTAAAGATCTGTCAGATAACGGAAAATTTCAATCACGCGCTCCAAGCTTTCTTCAACATTCTTGCTGAATTCACCAGCTTTTTCTTCAATCTTGCTATGTTGGATAAACTCTGTCAGAGTTGAATAAGGCTTGCCACCTAGAGTAATCAAGCGTTCGCTGGCTTCATCCAAGGTTTCATCAATTGTATCCATGTATTCATCCATTTTTGGATGCCATACCATGAAGCCTGCACCACGCATATACCAGTGAACTTGGTGAAGAGCGATACGAGCTGTATAAAGATCTGAAACCACTTGGTTAAGAACTGCTTTTGTTTTTGGTAAAGAATTTTGGTTAGTGAAAGTTGCTACATCTGCTGCAGCGCCATGTTTTACTTGAGTCATAATGATACCTCTCTTTTTATTTGTAATCATTCTAATCTTTATTGATTATGTTTTAATTATAATGCTTCTAATTAAGAAAGTCAAGTATTAAAACTCAAAATTTTACTTTATTAGAAAAGTTGTAAAATTTCAGATTTTTCTACTCAAAATCACGAATAAACAAGTATGATTCATCTATACTTTTTTCTAGTCGGAACGGTTCTGGCCTCATTTTTAGGCTTAGTTATTGACCGCTTCCCAGAACAGTCCATCATCTCACCAAGCAGCCACTGTGACAACTGCAAGCAGATACTCAAAGCACGGGATTTGATTCCTATCCTGTCTCAGTTGCTGAATGGCTTCCGGTGCCGTTTCTGCAAGAATCGCCTGCCTGTCTGGTATGCTGCTTTTGAGTTAGTGCTGGGTTTACTTTTTCTAAGCTGGAGCTTAGGCTATCTTTCACTAGCCCAGCTCTTACTGCTAACGATGGGCTTGACCCTAGCTATCTACGATCAGCGTGAGCAAGAATACCCTCTTCTAATCTGGCTGATTTTTCAGTTCTTGCTGATGGCGACAGCGGGTATCAATCCGCTCATGCTCCTCTTTTTAGCCCTAGGACTTCTAGCCTTCTTTTATGATCTTCGCATCGGTGCTGGCGACTTTCTCTTTCTAGCTTCCTGTTCTGCTATTTTCAGCCTGACAGAAATTCTCATTCTCATCCAAATCGCTAGCTTCTCTGGTCTCGCTTGTTATTGCTTTAAAAAGAAAAAAGACAGGCTAGCATTTGTACCTTGTCTTTTGTTTGGTGTCGTGATGATTATTTTCTATAAATCCTTACTCTTTTACTGAACTGGAACCCAAAGCTCAACTTCTGCATCCATAGGATTCCCGTTTAAAAGTATTTCTAAGATAATTCCATCTTGGTAAAGGGAACTACTTTCTTCCTCAAAAAAGTTATCCTCCAATTGGTCAAACAGGAGTCTTGATTTATCACCACTGGCTGAGCTTACTAAATAATCTTTCTCTGGGACGAGAATGCTTTCGTAGCCTACCACAGCATTCTTTGCTGCAACTCCTGCATAGTATTGAATACCATCTTTATGAGGAACAATCAAGGCATAGCCTTTTTTATCTAGAGAATGGGGCATCAATTTCTCCAGCATTCCTTCTTTAAATAACTGAGCATAGAACGCCGTCTTCTCTTTAGAATAGTGCTGTTCATGAACCGTAGTTCCTTCTATCCAAATACTCCTGCTAATCAGGGTAAACGATGGTTTGGTTTGATGTTTCATTATATGAACTCCTTTCTTTATGGTATAATCATAACAAAAGTAATATGACATCTATCTGTCATATTTAAGGAGAAAATTATGAAAATTGACCGTCAAATGGGGATTATTTCTCATTTAGTAAATAAACGAAAAACAACAGCTAAAGAATTATCAGAACTTTTTAAAGTCAGCACACGAACTATTATGAGAGATATTGATGATTTATCTCTTGCAGGCATTCCTCTCTATGTAATGAAAGGAAAAAATGGAGGCATTTTTCTTATGGAAGACTTCCAAACTGACAAACCTCCCCTGACCCAATCCGAACGGCTTTCAATCGAATCTGGTTTAAAAAGCCGTTATCAAGTATTGGAAGATGCCTCTACTTTCAATGCTATATTGAAATTAAATGCTACCAATACATACTCTGATTTCGAAATTGATTTATCTCTATCTCAAGGGAACTTGGAAATACGAACTTTGATTTTTAAGTTATTGGAAGCTATCAGAGGTAGAGTAAAAATAAAATTTTCCTATATTAATTCACAAGGACTGGTGAGTCAAAAAAATTGTGAGCCTTACCGTATTGTCTATAAGGACCGGAGTTGGTATATGGATGCCTACGATACTGATAAAGCGCGTTTTTCTGTTTTTAAAGTTGCTAGAATTAGTGAACTTACTCTCTCCGATACTTTTTCAAAAAGACATTTTACACCACTTCCCTATGATGGTGGTACATGGATGAATGAAAACAAAGTACCTGTCATCCTACATGTCCAGAAAATTGTCCTTGATCGATTTGTGGAACTCTTAGGCTATAATGCCATAAAACCTATTAATAGCAATATTTACGAGATTACTTATCCTTTAAACGACAATGATTGGGGATACAATACCTTGCTTGCTTTTGGAAAATACATCACTGTTATATCTCCTAAGCATTTCTTGAAACATTTCACCAGCTATATAGATACCATTCATAAGCAATATCCAAACTAATATTCAATCAACATCAAAAATCAAACATTTCTTAAAAATGAATTATACGAAACTTACTTTTTTATGGTGATAAAATTCAAGAACATGGGTCAGGCTCTAGTTCTTATCCAAATCGCTAGCTTCTCTGGCCTCGCCTGCTTCTGCTTTAAAAAGAAAAAAGACAGGCTAGCATTTGTACCTTGTCTTTTGTTTGGTGTGGTGGTGATTATTTCTTATAAGCTGCTGCTTCTTGGATAAAGGCCGCTATACTGGCGTCCTTTTCATGAAGAGCTTTGACAATCTTAGATCCGACAATGACTCCATCTGAGACTTGATTGAAGCGGTCAACATCCTCTAAAGTCGAAACGCCAAAGCCCGTCAGTACTGGAATCTCTGCAATATCATGGAGTTTACTCAAATGCTGGTCCAAATCATCGCGGTAGCTTCCGCTCTTACCCGTCACACCATTGATAGCTACAGCGTAGATAAAACCTTCAGCTTCCTTGATCAGCTCCTGCTGACGTTCTAGACCAGTCGTCAGACTCACTAAAGGAATTAGAGCAATATCCGAATTTTTCAGCAGAGGCAAGATAAAGTCCCAGTGCTCGTAGGGCAGATCCGGAATAATCAATCCTTTAACCGGTGTCCTAGCCAAATCCTTGACAAAATCTTTGAGCCCGTACTGGAAAATAGGATTAAAGTAGGTCATGATGATGAGAGGCAGCTGAGTGTCCAACTTCTGCAAGCTTGCCACTAAAGACTTGGCCGAAGTATGGTGACCCAGGCTCCTCAGACCGGCTTCTTCAATTACTGGCCCATCTGCAACAGGGTCTGAAAAAGGCAGACCGATTTCAATGGCTGACACACCCAAGTTTTCCAAAAATGAGATGGTTTCTGGTAATCCTGCCAAACCTTTCTCGTGATCACCAGCCATAATATAAGGAAGGAAAATCCCCTTACCTGCTTTTTTGATGGCTTCTAAATGCTGAGTGAGTGTTTTAGTCATGGGCACCTCCTTTTTGAGCAGCTTCACTTTCCAAGCGTTCCTTTACTTGAACGACATCCTTGTCACCACGACCGGATAGGCAGACGATCATTGATTTATCTGGTCCCAACTCCTTAGCCAACTTAACTGCGTAAGCAATAGCGTGGCTAGACTCTAGAGCAGGGATAATCCCTTCGATACGAGACAGAAGCTGGAAGGCTTCCAAGGCTTCTTCATCCGTGACTGGGACATAAGTGGCGCGCTGGATAGCATTAAAATGAGAATGTTCAGGACCGATGCCCGGATAGTCTAGCCCGGCAGAGATAGAGAAAGCTTCCAGAATCTGTCCTTGCTCATCCTGCAAGACATCCATCAAGGCACCGTGTAAAACACCCGGGCGGCCCTTGGTTAAGGTCGCAGCGTGTTCATCTGTATCCACGCCCCGCCCAGCTGCTTCTGTTCCATACATAGCCACTGAGCTATCGTCTACAAAGGGATAAAAGAGCCCAATAGCATTGGAACCACCGCCAACACAAGCCACTAAAGCATCTGGCAAGGCACCTGCATTTTGCTCAGCAAATTGGCGCTTGGCCTCACGACCAATCACACTCTGATAGTCGCGGACAATCTCTGGGAAGGGATGGGGTCCCAAGGCTGATCCCATAATATAGTGAGTATCATCGACCTGAGCCACCCAAGCTCGCAAGGCAGCATTGACTGCATCCTTGAGGACTCGAGAACCATCGGTCACAGACTCTACCTTGGCTCCTAAAAGTTCCATCCGAAAGACATTGAGGGCCTGGCGCTTGACATCTTCTTCGCCCATGTAGATGGTACAGTCCATGTTGAAAAGGGCTGCAGCTGTGGCTGTGGCTACTCCGTGCTGACCTGCACCAGTCTCGGCAATAATTTTCTTCTTGCCCATTCGCTTGGCCAATAGGACCTGGCCTAGAGCGTTATTGATTTTATGGGCCCCGGTATGGTTGAGGTCTTCCCGCTTCAGATAAATCTTAGCACCGCCAGCATAGGCTGTCAGATTTTTAGCAAAATAGAGAGGATTTTCTCGCCCTACATACTGCTTCAGCAACTCATCCAGCTCAGCCTGAAAGGCTGGGTCTTTTTTACTCTCACGGTAGGCTTTGTCTAGCTCCAAAACTGCTGTCATCAGCGTTTCGGGAACAAAGCGTCCGCCAAACTCACCATAAAATCCTTCTTGATTGGGTTGATTATATGCCATGTTTCACTCTTTCTATAAATTCTTTTATCTTTTCCAAGTCCTTCTGTCCGTCAGTCTCGACCCCGCTTGAGACATCAACTGCGTAAGGGGCAAAGTGCTGAATAGCTTCTCGGACATTTCCTGCATTCAAACCACCGGCGATAAAGAAGGGCTGGTGGATTTGATTCTTGTCAAAAGCTTGCCAGTCAAAGGTCTGACCACTACCGGCAAGAGGGGCATCAAATAGCAGGTAGTCCGCTTGTTGGCTGACTCCTTTTAACGCTCCCTTGACCTGATAAGCTCGAATAACCGGCCGGGCAATCTGAGTCAGAAGCTCTTCATTAAAATCGCCATGAATCTGCACCAAATCCAGACTTGCCACTGAAATAGCTTCCTGTAGCTCTGCCAAGCTCGGAGAGACGAAAACTCCTACCTTTCGGACAGCAGGCGGCACCAAGGCAGCTAGCTTCTGTGCTTGCTCCAAACTAACCCTCCGACGGCTCTCAGCAAAGACAAATCCAATGTAATCTGCACCAGCCTGGCATGCCGTTTCCACAGCGCTGACCGTTGATAAGCCGCAAATCTTAACCTTTGTCAATTTTCAGCTCCTTGATTTTTTCTGCCACATCCTCTGCCTGCATCAAAGCTGTTCCAACTAAAATTGCATGGAAATAAGGAGCTACCAACTCAGCATCTTCCTTGCTGAAAATCGCTGACTCTGATACGTAAACCCTGTCATCTTTGAAATGAGCAGACAGTTGGAGACTTGTATTGATATCTGTCTCAAAAGTGACTAAATTGCGGTTATTGACACCGATAATCCGTGCTCCTATTCTATGAGCAATTTCCAGCTCCGCCAGATTATGGGTTTCGACCAGAACTTCCAAGCCTAACCCCGTCGCAAAATCATAGAGTTCTTGCAGCCGCTTTTCAGACAAGGCAGCCACGATCAGAAGAATAACCGTCGCTCCAGCATTACGGGCGCGAACAATCTGCTTTTCATCAATAATAAAGTCCTTATTGAGGGTTGGAATGGTCACTTGACTGGAAATCTCTCTCAGGTAATCCAGATGTCCTTTGAAGAAAATCTCATCTGTCAGGACCGAAATCATGGCTGCACCGCATCGTTCATAAGTGCGAGCCTGCTCCACAATATCCAAAGCAAGATTTATATCTCCCAGACTGGGGCTGGCTTTTTTAACCTCAGCAATCAGCTGCAGCTCTTGAGGATGGCTTTTGAGATACTCATAGAGGGAATAGGTCGAGCGCAGGGGCTGCAGCTCTTCATAAGACATGACCGCCACTTCCTGCTCTTTTTGCTTTAGAATGGTCGGGAGAAATTCTTTGCTCATTTCTGATACTCCTGTAGTTGTTTGAGTTTTTCATAAGCTGCGCCACTAGCGATCACTTGACGGGCCAAAGCTATTCCATCTTCTATGCTTTCTGTTTTCCCATTAGCAAAGAAGCCTAGACCTGCATTCAGAACTGTCATTTCCAGATAAGGGCCGGCTTGATTTTGCAGGACAGATAGCAGAATTTCCGCATTTTCCTTGGCATTACCCCCACGAATCGCTTCAAGAGGGATTTCATCCATACCAATATCTGACGGTAGAAAGCTATGCAGGCTGATCTCCCCATCTGCCAGCAAAGCGTACTGGGTACGACCATGAAGACCGGCCTCGTCCAGACCATCTGGGCCCGACACGACCACTGCACGCTTGCGGCCCATATTTTTCAAAACCTCTGCTGTGCTCTCTAGCATATCCGGCCGGCTGGTGCCCAAAAGCTGGGTTTCTAGAACCATCGGATGAATGAGCGGCCCAGTCAGGTTCATGATCGTAGGAACGCCTAGACTGAGACGAGCTGGCATGATATATTTCATAGCTGGATGAAGGTTTTTAGCAAAAAGAAAGACTATCCCCGTCTGATCAAAGACCTTACCCAAGCTAGCTGTATCCATGTTTAGGTTAATCCCCAAAGCTTCTAAAACATCAGCCGATCCCGATTTAGAAGTAATAGAGCGATTGCCGTGCTTAGCCATCTTGATCCCACCACCTGCTAATACGAAGGCCGCTGTGGTCGAAACATTAAAACTAAATGATCTGTCACCACCAGTTCCACAATTGTCCATGGCTGTGCGGATTGTAGTAGGGATCTGCGGAGTATGCCCTCGCATGGCCTGAGCCAAGGCTGTCCGTTCCTCTACCGTTTCCCCTTTCATCTTGAGAGCCAGCAAAAAGGCTGCAATTTGTGTTTCTGTTACTCTTCTAGTAACGATGCGCTCTAGCACATCTGACACTTCGGAGCTGTTTAAATCCTTAAAATCTGCTAGTTTTGCAATAATTTCTTTCATAATTCTTCCCCTATTTTACTAAGTCGATGAAATTTTTAATGGAAGACAGGCCGTCTGGCGTGCCAATACTTTCAGGATGGTATTGGAATCCGTAAATAGGCAGATTCTTGTGCTGGATAGCCATAATCGAATTATCATCAACTGCCCGAGCCGTCACTTCAAAGTCCTCTGGCATCTCCTCAATCAAAATCGAATGATAGCGCATGACTGGCCGTCCATCTTCTATCCCTCGATAGATAGGAGATTTCCCCTCAAAGCGCAGAACACTTTGCTTGCCGTGCATGACTTTGGGAGCCAAGCCTAACTTTCCGCCAAATACTTCTGCAATGGCTTGATGCCCCAAGCAAATCCCCAAAATCGGCTTTTTACCAGCAAAATCGCGGATAAGCTCTTCCATCCGTCCTGCATCTGCTGGCCAGCCTGGACCCGGAGACAGCACCAAGGCATCCGCTTCTTCTGCCGCCTGATAAAGGCCTGCATCATCATTTCTCAAGACTTTAACTTCTGCGAAATTGCCGATATACTGGGCTAGATTGTAAGTAAAAGAATCATAATTATCAATCAATAAAATCATTGCATCTCTCCTATCTTGGTCATTGATTTGGCCTTGTTGATGGTTTCTTGGTATTCATTAGTAGGGATCGAGTCATAAACAATACCCGCTCCAGCTTGAACGTAAGCTCTGCCATTTTTCAAAATCATGGTCCGAATAGCAATGGCAAAATCCATATCGCCTGTCGCAGACAGATAGCCGATAGCACCCGCATAAACGCCACGTTTTTCCTGCTCTAGCTCATAAATGCGTTTCATAGCTCGAATCTTAGGCGCACCCGAGACGGTGCCGGCCGGCAAGGTGGACTTGAGCGCATCCATAGCCGTCAGTTGAGGCAAAAGCTGACCACGAACCACGCTGGTCAGATGCATGACATAGCGGAAATACTCCACTTCCATGTACTTAGTGACTTCCACGCTGTTATTCTGGGCAATTTTACCGATATCATTACGCCCCAAATCAACTAACATGCGGTGTTCCGCCACTTCCTTCTCGTCAGCCAGTAACTCATCTGCCAAGGCTTTATCCTCTCTCTCATCCTTCCCACGCGGTCTGGTCCCAGCAATAGGATTGGTCGTAACCTGCCCCTGCTTGACAGACACCAGACTTTCTGGGCTGGCTCCGATAATCTGATAATCCCCAAAGTCATAAAAATAGAGATAATTGGAAGGGTTGGTCACACGTAGATTGCGATAGTAATCCAGCGGTCTACCAGAATACTCCGCTGAAAAACGCTGACTGAGAACGCATTGGAACATATCTCCCTGCCGAATCAAGCTCCGCGCTTCTTCCACCATTTTTTCAAAAGCTGCCTGCTCGATATGACTCTGGAAGTTCAAACTGGACAGTTCCAGCGGTGAAAATTCATCTGCCGCAGGCTGCGCCAGCTCAGTCATGATAGCCTCCAGACTAGCAGCTAAATCAGCTTCGCTTCTATCACTGTAGAGGGTCTCCTCAAGGATATAGACCTTGTCTTTTTTATGATCAAAAACCATGTAACTCTCATAGACGAAAAAGTGCATGTCCGGCGTTCCAATCACATCAGCTGGAATCTGGCCAATCTCCTCATAGAGGGAAATCATATCATAGCCGACAAAGCCGATAGCTCCTCCGCCAAAAGGCAGTTCTGAATGATGGCCTTTTTTTACGGCCAACTCATGCAGATAGTCCAATGGATCCGCCTCAATTACTTGCCCATTCTTTGTTAACCGGCCATTTTCATAGCGAATTTCAAAGACTGGGTTATAAGCTAGGATAGAAAAACGAGCTGTCTCGCTATCTCTCGGAATACTTTCCAAAATCACCTTGTGGTCGCCCTGAATCCGCATATAAGCTAGGATCGGAGATAAAATATCAGCTGGTAAAATCTTTTGCATAATGTTTCTTTCTATTTAATCAGAAGCGTATAGGTAGGAGCAATTTGCTAGCCATGACTGCATTTCACAAGAACAGATAGCACCTGTTCACTGTCATAACTTGATCCAGAACTACAGAAAAACGCCCACACAGTTCATCCTGTGAGGGCGTGTTATCGCGGTGCCACCTCAGTTATGGAGTTTTTAGGCTCCACATCTCATTTACCTATTTACAGTCATTTAGATCCCTTTTAGTAGAAGGCAGCACACCGAGTCATAGCAAAGTAAGCTAACAAAGTGATAAAAGATCAACTAAAGGACAAAATATTGTCTCCAGCAGTCCATTTCATAACTTCTCCTGCCTGTTTACAGCAACCACAGACTCTCTGAAAGGAGGGATGTTACTACTCTTCTGCTGGGTATTTTATTTTCGTTTTTCTAGATAGTCGGCAATGGCTGCCACATCCTTGTCTCCACGACCAGATACATTGATAATGATGATTTGGTCAGATGACAGTTGCGGAGCCCGCTTGATGGCTTCAGCAATAGCGTGAGAACTTTCGATTGCCGGCAAAATGCCTTCCTTTTGTGTCAAGAGAAGCAAAGCGTCCACAGCTTCATCATCTGTCGCTGCCACGTATTCTACTCGACCAGAATCTTTAAAGAAAGCATGTTCGGGACCAACTCCAGGATAGTCCAAGCCTGCTGAAATAGAGTAAACCGGCGCCACCTGACCATCTTCAGCAAAGACAGCGTAGGTCTTCATACCATCCACTACTCCGACGCTTCCCTTGGTCATGGTCGCTGCATGCTGGTCTGTATCAAGACCCCGTCCAGCCGCTTCAACACCAACCAACTTGATTGCTTCATCTGCCACGTACTGAGAGAAGGCGCCGATAGCATTGGAGCCGCCACCTACGCAGGCAATAACATAGTCCGGCAAGCGGCCTTCCTTGTCCAAAATCTGCCGGCGAGATTCTTCACTGATCACCTTTTGGAACTCATGGACAATCGTCGGATAGGGGTGAGGACCGACAGCTGAGCCCAAGACATAGAAGGCTTCCAAATCGTTCATCCAAGCTCCAAAGGCTGCATCCACTGCATCCTTGAGGGTTTTGGTTCCTGTTTCCACAGCGTGAACAGTCGCTCCCATCATTTCCATGCGGAAGACATTGAGGCGTTGACGTTCTACATCTTCTGCTCCCATGTAGACATCGCACTTCATACCAAACTTAGCTGCGGCTGCCGCAGTTGCCACACCATGCTGGCCAGCTCCAGTTTCAGCGATGACTCGGATCTTGCCCATCCGCTTAGCTAGAAGAATCTGTCCCAAAACATTATTAAGCTTATGGGAGCCCAGATGATTGAGATCTTCCCGCTTCAGATAAATCTTAGCTCCACCCAGATGCTGGGTCAGACTTTCTGCGTAATAGAGCGGAGTCTCCCGGCCTGAATAATCTGCCAAATAATGTCGGTATTCATTTAAAAATTCTGGATCATCCTTATACTTCTCAAAAGTCGCTTCCAATTCATCCAGCAAGGCCTGAATAGGCTCTGGTACAAAGGAGCCGCCGAATTGTCCAAAATATCCTTTAGTTTCTGTCATCTTGATTACCTCATTTCTTTATTTTCAAGCAAAACAAAAGCCCACACACAGAAAAAATCTGTGTGAGGGCGTATAATCGCGGTGCCACCTCAATTATGGAGAAAAGTATAGACTACCTCCATATCTCTGTCTTGTCTAACAACAAGCTGCACTGTAAGGTGTGCTCACCGAATTTTTATTGTTTCAAATTCATTTTTTTGCATCAGCCCACTTCATAATCTTCCACTGCCTGTTTCCACCAACCACAGGCTCCCTGAAAGTAGAAAAAATTATTACTTTTCTGATGATTTATTTTATTATAGGCCTTTCCTTTTTTCTTGTCAAGAAAAAATTTCCTTTTTTCTTCTAAATCCGAACTTTTTCTTCACTAATCTGCCTTGAAAACGTCGTCTTGACGATTTTTCCAGATTTTCTGACCAAGCTGAAATGCCCGCCAAGCCAGATAACCACCCAAAGTATTGGTCCAGAGATCATCAATTTCAAAGACTCGATTGGCATTGATGAGAAGGTCCAGCAGAATCTGAGTCACTTCGATAGACAGACTCATCCCAAAGCTCAGCCATACAACCTTCTTGGTCTTCCGCAATTTTGGAAAGAGGAAAAGCAATTGAAAAACCAAGGGCGACAGCAGAAAGATATTGGCTAGATTTTGGATAAAGACCTTGACCAGCTGGATCCAAGAAGTAATCTCTCCAATATTGACAAAGGAATTAAAAGGAACCAAGAGAACCACTACTCGGCCAAAGTACTGGATACCTGGCGTCTCCATTCCCGGCTCTGGAACCTGAGGAATAAAGCACAGGATGCAAAGCATCAAGAAATAGAGTCCGCATCCTCCTACTAGCAATTTCCGGCCTCGAGCTGTCAGCTCACCGTCTAAAGTCAGATAATTTTTAAGGCTGAACATTTTCAACAAGTGCTTTCTCACGATCTCGCTTCATAGTATTGGAACGTAGCTGGCCGCAGGCTGCATCAATATCTGTACCATGTTCCTGACGTACCACACAGTTGACCCCATTTTTCTTGAGGGTATCGTAGAAGGCCATCACGCGCTCTTTGGGACTTCGGCTGTATTGGTCGTGCTCGCTAACGGGGTTGTAAGGAATGAGATTGACATAAGATAATTTCTTGATGCTTTTCAGCAGTTCCGCCAATTCTTTGGCCTGCTCTACCCCATCATTGACTTCATTGAGCATGATGTACTCAAAGGTCACCCGGCGGTTAGTGGTCTCGATATAGTATTCAATGGCTGCAAAGAGCTTCTCAATCGGAAAGGCACGGTTGATTTTCATGATACTAGAACGTAGTTCATTGTTAGGTGCGTGCAGTGAAACAGCCAGATTGACCTGCACACCTTCATTGGCAAAGTCACGAATCTTATGAGCCAGCCCTGAGGTCGAAACCGTGATATGGCGGGCACCGATAGCCAAACCTTTATCATCATTGACCGTCCGGACAAACTTGAGCACATTGTCATAGTTGTCAAATGGCTCACCAATTCCCATAACTACGATGTGGCTGACCCGCTCATCCTGACCACGCTCGTCAAAATACTTCTGAACTAGCATAATCTGAGCTACAATCTCACCGTTATTGAGGTCGCGTTGCTTTTTAATCAAGCCAGAGGCACAGAAGGTACAGCCGATATTGCAGCCAACTTGGGTGGTCACACAGACAGAAAGTCCGTAGTGCTGACGCATGAGCACCGTCTCAATCAGCATACCATCTGGTAGCTCAAAGAGGTACTTGACCGTACCGTCAGCCGACTCCTGAACAATACGCTGTTTAAGCGGATTGACAACAAACTGATCATTGAGCTTGGCAATCAGGTCCTTGGACAGGTTGGTCATTTCCTCAAATGACTGGACACGCTTGCGATAGAGCCACTCCCAAATCTGGCTAGCACGGAATTTCTTTTCTCCCTGAGCTTCCGCCCATTCAATCATTTCTTCTCGCGTTAAGCTATAAATCGATGGTTTCATGTTTCTCCTTTATTTCTGACGAATGACAAAATGGCGTTGCGATTGGCTAGATGCCGCTTTCTTTGCCTGTTTGCCTTGTTTCTGTTGTTTGTTCTTGTTTGTCTTTGGATGATGTTTTTTCTGCTCATCCTTCGTTTTTTTAGAGCCACGTTCCCTAGAAATTTCTGGATGTTTTTTACTGTCCGATTTTCTCTTATGGTGGGATTTTTTGTCAAAGGCAGCCCGTCTTGGCTGAGCATTTTCCAAAACAAAGTAGGCGCAGCCATAATTACAATACTCTAGCAGATAGTCTTGCAAACGGCTGATTTTCTCTGCATTTTCCTTGGCTTTCTCATCCCGATAAAAACCGCGCAATCGCAACTGTTCATTACCCCAGTCGCCGACAATATAGTCAAATTTGTTCAGAATTTCTGAAAAGCGTTGGTGAAAGGCCGTCAAGTCAAAGGCCTCTTTATAATTCTCAACCAATTCAAACTCGAATTTTTCTGCAACTATCTTGCTGCCCATTTGCTTAAATTCTGGGCCGGGGAATTTATTGTAATTATACAACTCAGGTGAAATCTCTTTACGCATACCTATCCTTTGTCATCCATCTATCTTACTTCATATTATTTTATCACAAAACAAGGGGAATTTATATTTTTTCAGAAGAAAAAGATCTTTCTGTAAAAAGTCAGACGATTTAATAAAAACACCCTTCGTTCGTCTCTAAAAGACAAAAATCTTAGCCGAAACTAAGATTTTTTGGTTTTTTCTAAATAATCAATTGCGTCCTGAAGGGTTTTAACCGGCACGATTTTCATATCCGTTTTGATTTCCTTGGCTGCTTCAAGCGCCGTTTCATAGTTAGTCTTGGCTTTAGGATTAGACTTTTTTTCTTCCTCGCTGACAGGATTATCTGGAGCAAAAAAGATTGTCGCTCCGATCTTGGCAGCAGAGACGACTTTTTTGTCAATCCCACCAATATCACCAACCTTGCCTTCTCTGTCAATGCTACCCGTTCCCGCAATCACGCGGCCGTCTCGCAGGTCTGGATTAGCCAGCTGAGTGTAAATGGCTAGGCTAAACATGAGGCCAGCACTAGGACCACCGATACCTTCGGTTGAAAATTCAATCGGAACACTACTGTTGACCTCCGTGCGGTCAATCAAACTAATGCCAATTCCGTTTTTGCCATTTTCCAGCTTGATGATTTTCCCCGTCGCTGTCTTGGTTTTTCCATCTTCCTCATAGGTCACTTTGACACTATCACCCAAGGCCTGAGAATTCACATATTTGACCAAGTCTTCCGAGCTTTCAAAAGTCTTGTCATTGACTCCCGTCACTGTATCCGCAATATTCAAAATTCCTTTAAAGGTCGAATTCGGAGCTACTTTCAGAACATAGACACCTAGATAATTCATCTTGATGTCTTTTCCTGCAGCCTTGAGACCTTGGTATTTGGCCATATTCTGCGACGTTTCCATATAAAATTGGTTAATACGCATATATTCAGCATCACTTGAGCCACCTGTCATATCCTGAGCCGAATAAATATCTGTAAAAGGCGTCAGCCAAGCATAGACCAGATGGGCAAAGGTTGCATGCTGGATCCCAACAGTTACAAAATTGTAGGAACCTGCTGCCTGGTCTTCTTTTCCGTCCACAGTCAGAACCTTTCGAATGTCTTCTGCTCCCCCAGGCACCTCAATATAGTAAGGCAATGGAACAATGAATGAGAAAAGGAAGAGCACAAGCACGATAATCGAGGCCACTCCAGCACAACCAACTACTTTTAAACCACGTTTATTTTCCTTTGTCATCGTTTTCGGATTTGTCATGTCATTATTCATCTTTTTTCTCTAACTCCTCAATCACACTCGCTGGTACATAGGCAGAAAGATCCTGCTGAAAAGCAATCAATTCCCGCATCGCTGAAGAACTGATATATCGGTAAGCCGGCTGACTCAGCAAAAAAACGGTCTCCAAATCAGGTGCCAATTCCTTATTAAAAAAATGCAGGCCAGCTTCATAGTCCAAGTCCTGACCGTTGCGTAGGCCGCGGACAAGAGCAGTCACACCTAGTCTTTTTGCCACATCGACCGCCAATTCATCATGCGAAGTGATGACTTCCACATTTTCCAAATGCGCCAAAGCCGCTAGAACCATTCTTTTTTTCGCATGGATGCTAAAAAATCCTTCTTTGTGAGGATTGTAGAAGATTCCCACATACAAGCGATCAAACAGCCGACTGGCACGCTCAATCAAGTCCACATGTCCGTTGGTAATGGGATCAAATGACCCAGTAAAGAGCCCGATTTTATCTGACATAGACCGTCACCTTTGAAATTCCATATATTTTTTGCTTCCAGATACCCAAACCTGCGATTTCTTCTGGCAAATCAACCGACTTATCCGTCTCGCAAACAACCATAATATCCTCGCTCAAGAGCTTGCGCTCCGCCATTTTCTCAATATCCGCAATAATCTGCTCCTTGGCATAGGGCGGATCCAGCAGAACCAGATCAAACTGACCAATCAACTGTCCCAGCGCTCGACTCGACTCCATCTTGAGCAGCTCAAAGCGCGCTGCTTCCTTAGTCATAGCAATATTTTCTGCCACGATAGCTTGCGCACGCCGATCTTTTTCAACCAAAACAGCCGACTCCATGCCACGAGACACCGCCTCAATTCCCAGACTACCACTGCCTGCATACAAATCCAGCACCCGACCGCCATCAAAATAAGGCCCAATCATATTAAAAATCGCGCCCTTGACCTTATCTGTCGTAGGTCGCGTTATCTTGCCATCTAATGTCTTGAGGGGTCTGCCCCCGTACTTTCCTGAAACAACTCTCATAAAAAACATTATAACAAAAATATTGAAAAGCTGATAGTAATTGCTAAGGCTGGACTTTATTCTCTGGCAAAAAAACGGAAATAAGGCTATTTCCGTTCTAAGTCTGTTTTAGAGTTATTTCGTCGGAGGCTAAAATGATCCGGCACTGGATCGTCCCCTTCCTCGGACCAGGGATGGCAGCGACCAATTCTTGCCAAGCCCATCAGCACCCCCTTGGCTCCGTGTTTTTCTATGGCTTCAATCATGTAATTGGAACAGGTCGGCCGAAAACGGCAGGAAGGGGGAAAGGCAGGGGAAATAAAGCGCTGGTAAAAACGAACCGGCGCTATCAATATTTTCTTAATCATTTTTTCTTAGTCTTGGTCACAGCCAAGTTATGCAACTGGCTGACTTCCTTTTTACTCAATCGACGTGCTTCACCTGGCTTGAGCCCCGTCAAGTCCAGATGTCCAAACTGAGTCCGTGAGAGCTTGTCCACTGGAAGCCCCACTGCTTCAAACATCTTCTTGACCTGATGATTGCGCCCTTCGTGGATGGTCAGCTGAACAACCGAACGATTCTTCACTGGATCGACCTTGAGAATCTCATAAACAGCTGGCTTGGTTTTCTTGCCCTCAATGACCAGACCGCGAGTCAGCGGACGCAGAACTTCCTTATTGGCCACACCTTTGACACGCGCCACATAGACCTTGTCAATTTCATTCCGCGGGTGAATCATTTCATCCGTGAAATCACCATCATTGGTCAAAATCAGGGCACCAGAAGTATCCCAGTCCAGTCGGCCAACAGGATAAATCCGCTCCTTGACCTGCGGCAACAAATCAACGACTGTCTTACGCCCCTTGTCGTCTGTCACACTAGAAATCACCCCGCGCGGTTTATTGAGCAGGTAGTAGACCTTTTCTTCATTGTAGATAGGCTGACCTTCTACTTCCACTCGGTCACCAGACTTAATGGTGGTCGCTAGCTCACGCACCACCTGACCATTCACGGTCACTAGCCCTTGCTTGATCAGTTCCTCAGCCTTTCTCCGGCTGGCAATTCCCGCATGGGCAATGTATTTATTGATTCTCATCGATATTGTCCTTTCACAAGATACAAAGACCATTTCACAACTTTAACAGCTTGAAAAATGGCAAATAGAGAAAGCAGTTCCTCCCTCATAGCTTGGTAATATTCAAAAAACGGTCCCTTATAGGGTGAACTTGTCACTCTCCGAAAAGCTGACTTTCCTCAGCAATGAGCTCCGCTTCGTATACAATTGGCAGCTCGTCCAAATGATTGATGCCCATATAGTCCAGAAAATAATCCGTTGTCACATAGAGATTGGGACGGCCAATGACTTCCTTCTTGCCATCTTCCCGAATCAGCTCAAAGGCTAGTAACTTCGAAATCGCCCCGCTGGAATTGACCCCACGAATATCATCAATCTCCACCCTTGTTATGGGCTGCTTGTAAGCAATGATCGATAAGGTCTCCAGTGCTGCTCGGGATAAGCTCTGGTTAATCGGTGCCCGCGAATACTCTCGTAAAATCTCAGCAAATTCAGGCTTGGTGACCAACTTATAAGTCTTTGACGTTTCCAGCAAGGTCAAGCTGGAGTCAGGATTTGCCTGATAGTTCTCCGCCAATTTTTCCAAACTCTGGATAACACCAGTCGGCGGCAAGGAAAGGATTTCTGATAGCTGATGAACTTTCAGACCGTCTTCCCCCGCCACAAAAAGCAGGGCTTCAATCTCTGCTAATTTACTCATTCTTTCTTCCTACTAAATAAATATTTCCAAAGTTTTCCTCCTGAATGACCTGCACCTCCTGCACCTTGACCAACTCCAAGGTTGCCAAAAAGAGCGTAATCACTTCATTCATGTCTTTGGTTTCTGCGAAAATATCCTGCAGGGCAAGACGTTTGTGAGCCCGACAGCGCTGGCGCACAACTTCCATCATGTCCTCAATCTTATACTCATCTCGCACAATGGTCGTATGACTCTTGGAAAACTCCTCCTGCTTCTTGGTCATCACCTTGGAAAAAGCTAAAAAGAGATCAACGGCTGTCTTGTCATGCAGGAGTTCAGCATCTTCATAGACCAGTTCCAGCTTGGGCTTGGAGTAGTAAAGAGCCCGGTCCTCATGTTGGAGGGACATTTTCTGCCCCAGCAGCTTAAACTTCCGATATTCCTCAATCTGACTCAGCAAATCCTGCTCCAGATCGTCCTCCAGATCCACCTGATCCACCACCTTGGGGAGGAGCTTACGACTCTTGATCAGCATGAGCTGACTGGCCATGACCATGTATTCCCCCGTTACTTCTAGCCGCATGGCCTGCAAGGTGGCCACATAAGCCAGATATTGCTCGATGACCTCGGTAATGGGCACATCGTAAATATCCACCTGATACTTGGATACGAGGTGGAGCAACAAGTCCAGCGGCCCCTCAAAATCTTTTAACTTGATATCCATTCTTATCTGTATTTTTCTAATGTAATGACTGTCTTCAAGCCCAGATCACGAGCAATGTCATAGATGCCGACACCCTTTTCCCGCTGGCGCAGGATAAATTGCTCCCGCAGGCTTTGAGCCGACAAGCTGGCCTGCCCCCGCTCGATCAAGAAAGCTTCTAGCTGGCGAAATCCCCATTGGCGTGAATAGGACTTGCCATTCTTTTCAAATAAATAAGTCCCTGTCAGATAATCGCCCAACTCGCTCGTCAGACTTTCAGGGATTTTAATAATCCGCTTCTGCCCAGCCTTCTCAATCCGCAAAACCTGAAAATCAAGATTGACATCTTCAACCTTGACTTGCAGAATTTCACTTGGCAAGAGCCCCATTTCCAAAATCAAGAGCGCTATCAGCCGGCCTTGTGGTACCGTAGAAGCTTCCCAAAAGGCTGACAAGTCCATCAGCTCGCTTTCCAGTTCCTTGGAAATAGCGACCTTGGGCAGAGTCAAGCGGTGAAATTCCCCAATCATCTTGTTCTCGTAAAGATAGTAAAGAAATTGATTGACCGCTGAGAGCTTCCGCTTCTGGACAGCTGCCTTGAAATCCTTGATAGAGGCTTGATAAATCCGCAAATTGGTCTCCGTCACCTTGCTATGGATTTCATTGACAAATTGCTCCAAATCGTAGGAATAGGCTAATTTTGAATTTTCAGAGATATTTTTTTGTTCTAAAAAAGGAGTGATATGTTCTTTCATTTTTTGGAAATCTCATACTGACTCGTGAAGGTATGCATCAACGAGTTAACAGCTTTTAAAATCGACTTTCTAGTAATGATGCCATAAAAATGTTGTTCTTTATCCACAACAGGTAGGAAAGACTCATCCACCAGCTTGTGCAAAACGTCCGCAATCTTGTAATCTGGCTCGACCGTCAGACCATCCTTTCGTGTCATGTGGACAATGTCCATAGACATAAACTCTTCCTCTGGCAGCTCATGCTGCATCCGATAGGCCATGATATCCGTCAGAGAAATGGTGCCAATGAACTTTTTCTCCGCAGTCACCACTGGAATGCGCGAATAGGTCATCTGGCTAAGCAAGAGAATGGCATGATCCACATTGTGCGTGTCAATCATGACCGCTAGATTCTCCCCAGGTGTCAAAAAAGTGTCTTCATGTTGCAGCAGATAATCTTCAAATTCCTTAGCAATCATCGGGCAAACTCCTTGGACAAGCTTGGATAGAGCTCATGATTTCGCGTATAGAAATCAATTTTAAAGCGGTCATCATCAATCTCTACCTTAGCGTAGAGACGCTCATTGATTGAGCCACGAGGCTGGCTAATGGAGCCTGGGTTAAGGAAGAGAGTTTTCCCTTGCATCCAAGCATCTGGAACATGTAAATGGCCATAGAGACAAATATCTGCCCCTACTTCCTGAGCCCACAGATCCAGCTTTTGGAAGCTAAAGTTGATATTGAAAAGGTGCCCGTGGGTCTGGGCAATAATGGTTCCATCCAAATCAGTCACCAGCCGCTCTGGATAGCCAGGATAAAAGTCCATATTGCCCGCCACGACATAAATCCCTTTCCAGACTTCATCCTCAAAAGGTAATTCTGAATCTCCATCATGGAAAATAGCATCGACTTTTCCTAGATAATGTTCTTTAATTTCTTCGACAATGGCACGATCCCCATGGGAATCGCTCATTACGATGATTGTTTGCTTTGCCATGCTGGAAATACCTCCATTAATTTTTGAACTGCTTGTGCACGATGAGACTGGGCATTTTTCTCTTCGATTGTCAGCTCAGCTGACGTTTTTCCTGTCTCTCCGACCAAGAACAAGGGATCATAGCCAAAGCCATTTTCACCCTTGGGTTCATGGGCAATGTAGCCTGGCCAATCCGCTTCGACCACCAGGGATTCCTTATCTGGACTTGCGACCACCAGAGTCGTGTGGAAATGAGCAGAGCGGTCTTTAATATCAAAGACCATGGCCAGTTCATGCAGGAGCTTGATATTGTTTTCGTCATCTGTCGCACCAACACCAGCAAAGCGAGCGGACCAGACGCCTGGTAGACCACCCAAGATATCCACTTGCAGGCCGGAATCATCTGCCAACACCATTTTGCCAGTCAACTGGCTAATCGTTTCAGCCTTGAGGCGGGCATTTTCTTCGAAGGTCATGCCTGTTTCAGCCACTTCTGGCAAATCAGGATAGTCATTCAGGTTTTCCACCTCGTAGCCCAACTTTCCGAAAAGCTTACGAAACTCTGCTGTCTTGCCCTCGTTTCGAGTCGCAATCAAGAGGGTGTCCTTGACATCTTTTGCTCCTAGAAATGCTTGTAAATCCACACCCGTTTGGGGCAGATGGACATAGAGCAATTTGCCCCCTTCAACCAAGAGAAGGGCTCCCTGTCGCTGTAACAATTCCAACTTTCGATCCGTTTCTTGGTTTAAAATATCCAGCAAGAAGGTCAAAAAGCGAAAGGCTGAGCCATAGCGAATGACCGTGATATTTAAGGGCAGGCCTAGCTCTTCTTCTGCCAAAACACTCTCTAAGCGGTCTAAAATCTCAGAAGCTTCAGCTGGCACTCGCTCAAATTCACTATAAGAGGCACTTTGCCCCCACTCAGCTACATACCAGTCAGAGGCATCTTTGTATTCATAAATGTTCTTTGTCATAAGGTCACATGCTCCACATTGACTTTCAGATTCAGCCAGTTTTCAGCGATTTCCGCAAATCTCTTAGCATTGGCTGTAGTATAAAAACGATGGTTCAGTTCGTGCTTGTCGCGGCTACGATTGATTTCGAAATAATTGAGCAGGACAGAAATATCCCGTACACACTCGGCCCCGCTGTCAATCAACTTGACGCTCGGCCCCATCATATTTTGAATAATCGGCCGGAGCAAAGGATAGTGGGTACAGCCCAAAACAAGCGTATCCACCCTGCCCGCTAGAGGATGGAGAGTCTCATAGACCACCTTTTTAGTCAAGCTGGACTGGAGCTCATTTGACTCTACCAGCGGGACAAACTTAGGACAAGCCAAGCTCTGCACCTCCATCTCGGGAGATAGAGCCTCAATCTTTTTTCGGTAAATGTCGGACTGAACCGTCATAGGAGTCCCGATGACGCCAATCTTGCCACCAGTTGTAGACTTGATGGCAGCACTAGCTCCGGGCAAAATCACACCGAGGACCGGAATGTCCAACTTAGCCTTGACCTCCTCCCAGACAACAGCTGTGGCAGTATTGCAGGCAATGACAATCATCTTGACATCCTTGGTCAAGAGAAAATTGACCAACTGCCAAGTATAGTCCCGAATCTGCTCCGCCGGCCTAGGACCATATGGAGCCCGAGCCGAATCACCTATATAAACCACTTCCTCGTGGGGGAGTTGCCGCATCAATTCACGGACAACAGTCAGACCGCCCACCCCTGAGTCTAAAAATCCAATCGGTCGGTTATCCATACAGTCTTCTTTCTAAAACAAGGGATTGGAAGCCTAGCCCAAATCCCCATTTTTTATATAGAAATCTCCGTCTACCACCAAAGGGCGGCTGAGAGAAGCTTATTTTTTGTTTTTATTTTTAGCAACTGCCGCTTTTTGTTGGTTGATGATTTGACGGTAAACTTGTTGAACACGTGCTTCACTTGGTTTTTGACCATTGGCACTGAGCAACATCCGCACTGCTTCTACATTGAGACGTGGATTTTCCGCAAATTCCTTTTCGACCTGACGGCGAAGCAAGTACATACCAAGCAAAATCCCACCAAAGAAAGCCAGCATAATCAATAAAATTGCTAACAATGTATTCATAATAATCCGAACTCCTGTTTCATTTTTTACATTACTCTTAATTATACCAAATTATCTCTATTTTTCAAAATCAAAGCCATAGAGAGTCGCGAAATAATCTTCTGGGGTTTCTGCCCGACGAATCATACGAGCCTGGCCATTTTCCTCTAGGAGAACCTCGCTAGAGCGCAACTTGGCATTGTATTGATAGCCCATGGAGAAGCCGTGGGCACCAGTGTCATGAATGACTAGCGTATCGCCAATCTGACTGACAGGCAGCTCCCGCTGGATGGCAAATTTATCGTTGTTTTCACAGAGGCTGCCGACTACATCGACAATCTCCGTAGGCCCTTCTGGACGATCCATATTGGTAATATGGTGATAAGCTCCATACATAGCAGGACGCAGGAGATTAACCGCAGAAGCATCCACTCCTAGATAGGTTCGATATGTCTGCTTTTTGTGAGTCACCTTGGTCACCAAAAGACCGAAAGGAGCTAGCATAAAACGACCTAGCTCTGTGAAAATCTTGACTTGCCCCAGACCAGCTGGTGTCAGGATGTCTTCATAGGCCTGACGAACTCCTTGACCGATGACCGCAATATCATTTTCCTCGCCATCAGGCTGATAGTTAACCCCAACACCGCCAGACAGATTGATAAAGTCTAGCTCGACTCTTGTCTCAGCCACGACTTCTACAGCCAACTCAAACAGCTGTCGAGCCAGTGCTGGATAGTAGTCATTACTAACCGTATTGGAGGCCAAGAGGGCATGAATACCAAATTTTTCCGCGCCCAGCTCCTTGAGTTCTTTGAAAGCCTGGATCAGCTGCGCCTTGGTCATACCAAACTTGGCTTCCTCTGGATGATCCATGATGCTGGTGCCCAGCTCAAAGACACCGCCGGGATTGTAGCGACAGGAAATCACCTTGGGAATCCCAGCCACTTCCTTCAAGAAAGCCACGTCTTCATAGGCATCTAGATTGATGGTCGCTCCCAGCTCCTGAGCAAGACGAAATTCCTCAGCTGGCGTATTATTGGACGAAAACATGATCTCGTCTCCAGCAAAGCCCAGCTTTTGGCTCATGAGCAGCTCCACATAGCTAGCACAGTCCACCCCGCAGCCTTCTTCCTTGAGTATTTTTAAAATAGCAGGATTCGGTGTCGCCTTGACAGCAAAATATTCTTTAAAGCCTGGATTCCAAGAAAAGGCCTCATGCAGGGCACGCGCTCTCGCTCGAATCCCCTTCTCATCATACAGATGAAAAGGCGTTGGAAACTGCGCTGTCAGCTCCGCCAAGCGCTCACGACTGATAAATGGAGTTTTCATACACGCTCCTACTTTCTCTTTTACTGACAATATTATAACACAAGTGTGGGGTTGGGAGGAGAAAAAATCGGCTCCAGAATTTCTATAATGGTTTTATCCATCGCAGAAACCCTAGAGCCTTTAACTCATAAAATCAACAAGGATTTATATTGAGCAAATTTAGAAACTACGATATCAGATTCATTTATATACGTACTATGAACTCGTTGGTCTGTTCAAATCCCAACTCATCCATTATTTTACTAATAATTTCACAAACTTTATCATTCCCCCAACTTCTCCATCTCTTCAATCCGTTCCTTAGTCACATTAAACTTGGCTTGGTAGTCGGCTTGTTTGTCGCGTTCTTTTGGGACGACTTCTGGTTTGGCGTTTTGAACGAAGCGTTCATATTCTACTGAGTTCTTTTCCGAACACGCCACGAACTCTATTCAGGTTTTAGAGTATTTTGAAATTATGAAGCATATCTATAATACTGGAAATTCCACTTACAATCCCAATATAATTAGATAATGTATTAACAACAGTCTGTTTAGTCCCTTCTGATGCTCTATTCTGAAGTAATTGAGAAACAAACTGCCTTACTAAATGACTATCTTGGTTATTTAAGCTTTCCGAAGCAAGTAATTTTTCTAAACTATCAACAACTTCATTTTTAGTTACAGTATTTATTTGAATACCTGAACCACTATTAACAAATTTATCTCCAGCAACTTTATCACCTTGAACTTGGTCTCCTGCCTTTGCAACCAGTTCGATTATAAATCGCAATTCTCTCCTATAACGCGTGTGCCTTTTCCCAGATGAAAATATTTTGGGGACTACCTTATCAAAACTTTTTACATCTCTAACAACTCTTCCATCTGGCAATTCGGCTCCAATTGGTAGTAGCTTTCTTAAAGCTCTATTTTTATTATCTTGCCACTTCCAATAATCAACCCCATAATAAAAGTAATTTCTAACTCTGTCTTCCCTTTCCTTGATTTTTCGGAATAATTTTTTTTCAGAATACGATTTTCTTTCGTCAATCAAAGAAAAAAATTTTAATATAATTTTTTCTATAAAATAAAGAATCAGTCCGATTATAAAAATTACTATTACAAAAAAGATAATCAATTTTATCCAGTTATTTTCAATCCAATTTAATAAATTCAAGATATATAACTCCTTTTATTCACCAACTTCTTCATCTCATCAATACGTGCGACAGTCGCGTCGTATTTGGCTTGGTAGTCGGCTTGTTTGTCACGTTCTTTTTGGACGACTTCTGGTTTGGCGTTGGCTACGAAACGTTCGTTAGAGAGCTTCTTACCGACCATATCCAGTTCTTTTTGCCATTTAGCCAGTTCCTTGTCGAGACGAGCCAGTTCTTCTTCGACATTGAGGAGGTCTGCGAGGGGCAAGTAGATTTCTGCTCCAGTGATGACGCTTGACATTGCGAGTTCAGGTGCAGGGATGGTAGATGCGATTTCCAAGTGTTCTGGATTTGTGAAGCGTTTGATGTAGTTGACATTGCTGTTAAAGAAGGCTTCCAAGTCGCTGTCGCTTGTCTTAACAAGGATGGTGATAGGCTTGCTTGGTGCTACGTTTACTTCCGCACGCGCATTACGTACAGTACGGATCAAGTCTTTGAGGCTTTCTACACCAGTGTGAGCAGCAAGGTCTTCAAAGGCTGGGTTAACAGTTGGGTATTCTGCTGTAACGATAGAGCCTTCTGAGATTTGTCCAAAGATTTCCTCTGTCACGAATGGCATGATTGGGTGGAGGAGACGAAGGATCTTGTCCAAAGTGTAAAGGAGAACAGAACGTGTGATGACTTTCTCTTCTTCGTTATCGCTATAAAGGACTTCCTTGGTCAACTCAACGTACCAGTCCGCAAACTCATCCCAGATGAAGTTGTAGAGGATATGCCCAGCGACACCAAACTCAAACTTATCAAAGTTTTCAGTAACTTTTCCGATCGTTTCATTGAGGTTGTGGAGAATCCAGCGGTCCGTGACATTGCCAGCTTCCTTGTTGACAACTTTTTCGACATTAGCAGTTGCTTGCTCAAGGGTTAAGCCTTCATTGTTCATGAGGATGTAGCGAGAGATGTTCCAGATCTTATTAATGAAGTTCCATGAAGCATCCATTTTTTCGTAAGAGAAGCGCACGTCTTGCCCTGGTGCAGAACCGTTCGAAAGGAACCAACGAAGGGCATCGGCACCGTATTTCTCGATGACATCCATTGGGTCAATCCCGTTTCCGAGAGATTTAGACATCTTGCGCCCTTGCTCGTCACGAATGAGACCGTGGATAAGGACATTTTGGAATGGTTGACGGCCAGTGAATTCCAGAGATTGGAAGATCATACGAGACACCCAGAAGAAGATGATGTCGTAACCTGTTACCAAGGTTGAAGTTGGGAAGTAACGTTTGAAGTCTTCTGAGTCGACATCAGGCCAGCCCATGGTTGAGAATGGCCAAAGGGCCGAACTGAACCACGTATCCAAGACGTCTTCGTCCTGAGTCCATCCGTCACCTTCTGGTGCTTCCTCACCGACGTACATTTCACCCTCGGCATTGTACCAAGCAGGGATTTGGTGACCCCACCAGAGCTGGCGAGAGATTACCCAGTCGTGGACATTTTCCATCCATTGGAGGAAGGTATCGTTGAAACGAGGTGGGTAAAATTCAACCTTGTCCTCTGTGTCTTGGTTGGCAATGGCATTTTTCGCCAATTGGTCCATCTTGACGAACCATTGAGTCGACAAGCGTGGCTCCACCACGACACCTGTACGCTCTGAGTGACCAACACTGTGGATTCGTTTTTCGATTTTAACGAGGGCACCGATTTCTTCCAATTTGGCAACGACTGCCTTACGAGCTTCAAAGCGGTCCATGCCTGCAAATTCAAAGGCCAAGTCATTCATGGTTCCATCGTCGTTCATAACATTGACTTGTGGCAAGTTGTGACGTTGACCAACCAAGAAGTCGTTTGGATCGTGGGCAGGTGTGATTTTCACGACACCAGTACCAAACTCAGGATCGGCATGTTCGTCGGCAACGATTGGGATCAGTTTGTTAGCGATTGGAAGGATGACATGTTTGCCAATCAAGTCCTTGTAGCGTGGGTCTTCTGGATTGACCGCAACGGCTACGTCCCCAAACATCGTCTCAGGACGAGTTGTCGCAACTTCAAGGGCGCGCGAGCCGTCTTCTAGCATGTAGTTCATGTGGTAGAAGGCACCTTCCACGTCCTTGTGGATAACCTCGATATCAGAAAGGGCTGTGCGAGCTGCTGGGTCCCAGTTGATGATAAACTCACCACGGTAGATCCAGCCTTTCTTGTAAAGATCCACAAAGACCTTACGAACGGCTTTTGACAAACCTTCGTCGAGGGTGAAACGCTCGCGAGAGTAGTCTACAGAGAGTCCCATCTTGCCCCATTGTTCCTTGATAGTAGTGGCATATTCGTCTTTCCATTCCCAGACTTTCTCGAGGAATTTTTCACGACCAAGGTCATAGCGGGAAATGCCTTCACCACGCAAACGCTCCTCAACCTTAGCCTGAGTGGCAATCCCCGCGTGGTCCATACCTGGAAGCCAAAGCGTGTCAAAACCCTGCATGCGTTTTTGACGGATGATGATATCTTGAAGGGTTGTATCCCAAGCGTGACCCAGGTGAAGTTTCCCAGTTACGTTTGGTGGTGGAATCACGATTGAATAAGGCTTAGCCTTTTGATCGCCTGAAGGCTTGAAAACATCTTCGTCAAGCCATTTTTGATAACGACCAGCCTCAACCTCGGCTGGATTGTATTTAGGTGAAAGTTCTTTAGACATGTGTATTCTCCTTTAATTACTTTTATTGATAATTTTAACCAAACCAATTTTTGAAAGTTCAATATAAATCTCTTCAATTTCAGCAAATGCTGCAAGTGGTGACATAGTATAATTTCCAGGATTATATTTGAGATCGTACTTGCTTATCTTTGAAATATAATACCTAGAGTGTTTCAATTTTAATGCTTCCAACTTTGATTTAATATCTACTAATGTATTATGGTTTAACTTTAAAAACAACTTATTATAATTACCATAGAGCTCTGTGAGAGCATTAAAGTATTCTTTCACTAGAGCTATAGCATCAATCTTAGATGTTTCTTGGTTTAGTTTTATCAACTCCACTTTCAATTTTTTCCATTTAAAGTTGGAATTTAAAAGATAATCTAAATCAATATAGAAATCGATTATAACAGTTTCATCATCTGGGCTAATAGCTTTTACTTCATTTATTGGTAAGTCAATATGTTGTGAATAATTCCTCAAAGAATGGCAAAATCGATAAGCAAAATTGGTATCATACTGATAGCTTGCAAAACCATGTATACAATCAAACTCCTCACTATCCTTGGAATATTTTTGTTTAATTTGGTTTTCGTTAAAATCGACAAACAATTTTCCACTGGATAATAAATGAATCATGAAACGATTCACGTCTGCCTCTTCAATTTCTAATTCCTTTGACTCAAGTTTATTCTTAATACTTAAAAAATCCGAGACATCTGAAATAAACAATTCGAACATATTCTTGATTTTTTGAAAATCCTTTTGAATCTCAAAAATTTGGTTCGAGACTGACATTATTTCCTTGGTTGGTTCAATATCAGAGATGACAATACGTTTTTCATTGTTGTTAATTTCTAAATAAGCTAATCGCTCGATAATATCACTATCATTTAATTCAGAGTATTGCTCATCAATTTGACGTAACTGCTCCTCTGATAATGAGATTAATTGTTTGTCTTCTTCAGACATCAAATTACCTCCCACTCACTCCTCAGCAAGCCATATATCAAACTGTCACAGCGATTGCCTTGGGCATCTTTGCGGTCTCGAATGCGAGCTTCGAGGGTAAAGCCTAATTTTTCCGCTACTCGTTGACTTTGGACATTGTAGCCAAAGCAGGTCAGCTCAATTTTGTGAAGACCCAGTTCTCTAAAAGCCAGATCAATCAAAGCACGCGCTGCTTCTGGGACATAGCCTCGTCCCCAATAGTCTGGGTGCAAGGTATAGCCAATCTCCAGCACATCATCTTCATGGCGATGGTTGAAATCAACAGAACCAATGACTGTGTCGGTCCCTTTGACAACAATTCCATAGCCCGCTGGAAGATTTTCCTTTTGATTGCGCTCAGGAAGGATATGCTCCAGATAATAAATCTCATCTTCCAAGGTCTTGACGGGTTGAAATGCTGCTGGGTAGGCGACCTCCGGCAAACTAGCGTAAGCATGGATATCCTCAGCATCAGCTACGGTACGGACTCGTAACACTAGCCGTTCTGTTTCTAATCGTTCTGGTAACTCAGCTCTTGTCATCCTTCTCCCTCACTTTCTACAAAAAATCGCCCCTGCCATAAATATGACAGGGACGAATGTGTTATCCGCGGTACCACCCAATTTCGGGCCAGGCCCGCAACTTTTCTCTTCTTCTTTCTCTTTTATGACGTCGTTAGCTCGCTTTGGCATAAGCTAGTATAGCCTGCAACTCCTTGCCTAGTCCTAAAAGGAAACAAAAAGACACTTTTATTTCATTTTCATCTCATCAGCAACCAGCTTTGACACATTTGTGGACTTCTCAGTATCGCCACTTTCTGTAAAATGCTTGACTCAAAACACCTCTGATGAACTTATTCTATCACCTTTCCAGTGAAAAATCAATAATTTCTCTCACCCAAAAGTCCGTCTGGCAGGTCGTGGAAGCCTTTGCCCGCCTGATAGTTGGCGAATTTCCCCAAAAGGAACTGGTAGGCATCTAGACGACTTTCATAGCGAATGGCCGCTTCCTTAGCTCGCTCGTCCTGGTCCGCCTCGTAGACCGCCTGACTCTCCTTGAGGGCCATCTCGTTAATCATGACCTGGGTCTTGACCCAAGCTTCAAACTCCTGTAAAAATTCCTGTTCGTAACTCATTTTTCTCACTTTCTAACTACAAATACCTAGTCCAAATCTCGGTAAAAATCACTGTCAATGTCACGAAAGGGCTGAATGTCCTGCACATACTCCAGTACCCCCTGAAATTCACCAGCCTCATCCCGCACCGCCGCATAGGTCACATGGACGAACTTGCCCCGTGATTCCGACTTGAACCACATCTCAAACTTGTCCCGCTCTCCTTCACGCAGAGCCTTGAAAATCCGCCGCACCTTGTCCAAAAACTTGGGCGGGTGGCAGAGTTCGACATTGCGCCCTATCTGGGACGGCGTTCGCTTGAAAATCATCTCGTCCGCCGGCACACTGTCATTATAATACTGGAAAATATCGTCCTTATTGACAAAGGTAATCTCCATGGGCAGATGGTCCAAAATCAGATTGGCCTCCGCCACCGACAGATAGCCCTGACCAAAAGGCTGCTGGGACTCCCGATTAAAGGCTTGCTCTTTCTTTTCCTTAGGCTTAAAGGAAATGGTGACCTGACCATCCGGCATGTCAATGATCTGCTCAAATCTGCCATCACTAGTCTGTTCTCTACTGGCTGGCGCTTCGCTTCCTTCATCAGCAGCATCCCTAGCTTCCTCCTCCGAGAATGAGTGCCGAGCAGGAATCCATTTCTCCGTTGGCTTGATGATGGCATAGCCATAAGCATCGCTCTCCTCAGCAATCTTGAGCCAGTCGTCCTGAGTAAAGGACTCGAGGAGTATCATGAGAAGGATAGACTCTTCCTTGAAAATCATAGCTTCAAACTCAGCAGCAAAAGTCTCAAACTTGTCCTTAACTTCTTCAATCGAAGTATCAGGCAACTGCTCTGCAGCAATCTTAGCCTCTTGGAAAAGGTCTCGAATCTGGTCATCTACCCCCCACATGACCTTGGGCGGCGAATCATGGCCGTAGCTCTCCATGATGGGAAACATGAGCTCTTCCTTACGCTGATAGTGGATATCAAACTGCCCCACCAAACCCAGCTGGCGCTGGAGTCCCTTGCGGATTTCTAGAAGAAGCTCCTCATCTTCTGTGCTTTCATAGGTGGATAGGAGCCTGCGAACCCGCATAAGGGCTGCCCGCAACGCTAGATTTTCCTGCTTAAAGACTTGAACCGGATGGCCTGGATGGTCGGTATCAGCCACCTCCACATCCTGAATGGCACCTTTAAAGAGATTAGCATGGACGTTACAGAGGGACATGACATCTTCGAAGGTCACTCCCGTATCCGAGTTCATCAGCTCATGCTCCATCAGGCTGATTTCGATAGCAGACACACCAGCAAAATGCTCATTGAAAAGCTCCTGAACAGATTCTGCTGAAGCTCCGTTATGTAGGTCCAGCAAGATAGACTTGAGGACTTCAATGCGTTCCGTAGCCATTTCTAAATCCCCACCACTTCATAGCCATTTAATTCAAGTGTTTGCTTGATTTTATTCAGGTCAATTCCATTCATGGCAGCTCCTTTTTTGATCGAAACCACGCGTCCGACTGTATTGCGCATGACAGGATTGGACAGAGGCTTAAAGCCTAACTCTACAAGAACATCCAAGACCTCAGGCTGCTTCTCAATCACTTCCGCCACTGGAATAGACAAATCAATCACATTATCCATATGCCCTACCTCCGTGTGTTTTTTATTATTATATCACAAAAGATGCGTCCAATAAAAATCCTTTCCACGCTTGCTCAAATTCGATCTTAGAGAATATAACAAATTCTAATAGGCTATAAGTTATTTTTATAAGGACACTGATAAATTTAGTTTCACAAGGAAAAGCCAGTCCTATCAAGAATTTCTGAGATTTTTTTCACAAACTTCTTTCTTTTGCCAAATCACAGCTTCATTGAAAACGCTTTATTATAGTGATATAATGATTTTAAATACAGAATAAAGGAGATGCCCTATGTCTATTACAAAATTGTTGAACATTAAGTACCCTATTTTTCAAGGAGCGATGGCTCAGATTTCCCACTACCAACTGGCGGCGGCCGTTTCAGAAGCTGGCGGACTGGGAATCATTGCTTCAGGAGGAATGACGGGTGAGCAGTTGCGCGAAGAAATCCGTGAACTCCGTAAATTGACTGACAAGCCATTTGCCATCAATGTCATGCTCATGATGAAAAATATCAAGGAGATTGTTACGGTCATCATTGAGGAAAAAGTTCCTGTCGTAACGACTGGGGCTGGTACACCAAAATTCATCATGCCTTATCTAAAAGAGGCAGGTATCAAGGTTATCCCTGTTATCGCCAGTGTCAAACACGCGCAAAAAATGCAAGAGCTCGGAGTTGATGCCGTGATTGCTGAAGGTTCTGAAGCTGGTGGCCATATCGGTGAAACCAATACTATGGCTCTCATTCCTCAGATTGTTGACTCAGTTGATATTCCAGTCATCGCTGCAGGTGGGGTTGCGGATGGTCGTGGTCTCGCTGCTGCCTTTGTCCTCGGCGCGCAAGGGGTTCAAATGGGAACGATCTTCCTAGCTTCTGAAGAATGCCCAATTGCCGCAGCTTACAAGGATGCCGTTGTCGCAGCCAATGACACTGCTACTGCCGTTACTGGTCGTATTGCTGGTGCGCCGGTTCGTTGTATCCGCAATGAAATGACTGACCACTATATCGAACTAGAAAACAAAGGCACCAATCGTGACGAACTCGAAGAAATCACCATTGGTTCTCTTTCTAAAGCTGTTTACGAAGGAGATACCGTGCATGGCTCTATGATGAGTGGCCAAATCGCAGGCTTAGTCAAGGAAATTCGTCCATGTAAAGAAATCCTCGACACAATCGTTGCCGATGCCCAAAAGGTTCTCCAAAACACTGAAATCAAGCTATAATCCTCTAACTCAAAAGAGAGTGGGACAGAAATCGGTAATT
>NZ_LAWH01000048.1:0-2511 GCF_001588905.1 Streptococcus cristatus
GAGAGGCTAGGACTTTTGTCCCAGCCTCAGCGCTTTGTTTAATAACGTTTTTCTTTGGGCCAGGTGCTCATTTCAGCAACAGCTGTAAAAAGCACGTCTGTGGATGAGTTGAGGGCAGTTTCGCAAGAGTCTTGGATGACGCCGATGACAAAGCCAACGCTGACGACTTGCATAGCCAGATCATTTGGGATGCCAAAGAGGCTACAAGCTACAGGGATTAAGAGAAGCGAGCCTCCAGCTACTCCAGAAGCCCCGCAGGCGGAAATGGCCGCAACGATGCTGAGCACCAAGGCTGTTCCAAAGTCCACCTGAATGCCCAGTGTGTTGGCTACTGCAAGGGTAAGCGTGTTGATTGTCACCGCTGCTCCTGCCATGTTGATAGTGGAACCAAGTGGGATAGAGACCGAGTAGGTTTCAGGATTAAGGCCCAAATCTCGACACAGTTTCATATTAACAGGGATATTGGCAGCCGAACTGCGAGTGAAAAAGGCGGTGACGCCACTGACTTTTAAGCAACGCCAAACCAGTGGATAAGGATTTTTTCGAAGCATAATGAAGACAATCAAGGGATTGACGACTAGCGCAACAAGAGCCATAGAACCCAGTAATAGGAGAAGCAGCATGCCGTAGCTTTTGAATGCTTCAAATCCTTTGCCAGAAATGGTCGTGTACACCAGCCCTAAAATACCAAAGGGGGCTAGATTGATAATCCATTCGACAATCTTCGAAGTAATATCTGCCAGTGTTTTCAAAAGTTCTTTACTTTGCTGACTTGCTTCTCGCATAGCCACTCCAAAGATAACTGCCCAAGACAGAATACCGATATAATTGGCCTTGGTCAGGGCGTTGATTGGATTATCGACAAGGTTGAGGAGGAGATTGCTCAGAACTTGGCCGATGCCTTCTGGGGGACTGACTTCCGAGCTGGCTGCGGTTAGCTCGATGGTTACAGGAAAGACATAGTTGGCGAGGACAGCGACAAGGGCAGCCGCAAAAGTCCCGATTAGATAGAGGATAATGACGGTTTTCATATTGCTTTTCTGCCCCTTTTGGTGCTGAGAGAGGGCATTGGCAACGAGGGTAAAAACGAGCAGTGGTGCGATAGCTTTCAGACCGCCGACAAAGATTTGACCAAGGAGGCTAATGGCGCTGGCTTGTGGAAAGATGAGGGCCAGCAGGGTGCCTGTGACAATCCCAATAGAAATCCGTTTGATAAGATTGGCGCGATTCCAAGCAGAAAGAATTCGATGAAACATAGTAGCTCCCTTTCTAAAATAAACTGCTTTCCATTATACGCTAGAGGTCGTATAAAATCAATGTTTTTTAGTATTCGCTATGCGGAATAAGGGTGCTTTGATGCCTATCTGTCGCCCTTTGTGGTATAATGAATAAGATTTTTGTATCTCATAGGAGGAAAGAATGACAGCTAATGGGAATGTCTTTACGCGCTATTTCCAGCAATTTGACTGGTCAGCTATTCTGGATGATGTGTTTTCGAAATTCGTCTCCTTGGTCTTTTTATGTTTACTATTTTGGGTGGCTAAGAAAATTCTCCATCTGTTTGTGACTAGACTGATTGCGCCATCTTTGAAATTATCTCGGCAGGATGCGGCTCGGCAAAAGACCATTATGCGCCTAATTGAGAATTTGCTCAATTATGTACTTTATTTTCTCTTGTTCTATTGGATTTTATCCATTTTGGGTATGCCGGTCTCAAGTCTTTTAGCTGGTGCAGGGATTGCTGGTGTGGCAATTGGGATGGGAGCGCAGGGCTTTCTGTCCGACCTAGTCAACGGTTTCTTTATTCTCTTAGAGCGTCAGTTGGATGTAGGGGATAATGTTCGCTTGACCAATGGTGCTATCAAGATCGCAGGAACGGTTGTCAGTGTTGGGATTCGGACTACGCAGGTACGCGATGCGGACGGAACTCTTCACTTTGTGCCCAATCGAAATATCACCGTTGTCAGCAATCTTTCTCGTGGCGATATGCGGGTTTTGATTGATATTCCTATCTATGCCGAGACGGATTTGGATGAGATTTATCGGATTATCGCTGCTGTCAATCAGGAAGCTGTGCCTGAACATCCAGAAGTTTTGAAGGAACCTGATATTCTGGGACCGCAAATGACTGCGAGCGGGCAGTTTTACTTTCGGATTAGTTTAATCGTTGCAAGCGGTATGCAGGCGAGCCTGTACCATATTTTTTACAGGCTCTATCATGAAGCCCTGCTAAAAGAAGGAGTGGCGCTGCCAACCTTGGCTCCAGTCACAGGAAATAGTGGCAAAGCTTAGTAGTGGTCGGAGAAACAAAGTTAAACAATATCTATCGGAAATAAGGCTTCTAATTACTAAAAGGGGCTGGGACAAAAGTCCTAGCCTCTCAATTGTCTTTGGATTGTCGAGCAAGACGCAGTGGTTGAGTGGGCCCTACTGCGCTGATTTCATCAGCTTTTACAGCCCTACTCAACTGTGCGGAGGTGGGACGACGAAATCGAATTCTAACGAATTACC
>NZ_LAWH01000049.1:0-651 GCF_001588905.1 Streptococcus cristatus
ATTGTCTTTGGATTGTCGAGCAAGACGCAGTGGTTGAGTGGGCTCTATTACGCTGATTTCATCAGCTTTTACAGCCCTACTCAACTGTGCGGAGGTGGGACGACGAAATCGAATTCTAACGAATTACCGATTTCTGTCCCACTCTCCAGCCTCTTCACTGCATCTGCTTCTTAATGACTATATTGTAACCAGAAATAATACTGGCTTGATGCACAGCCCAGTCTAGTTTTTTCGATTTCTTCCTTAGAAATCTTTTGCGCCATTTGCATTTTTTGTTTATGGTTGAAGAGATTTGTTTTCATAGTGGGCCTCCTTTTATTTGGATATTATTTGTGATTTGTTTTTCCTTACACCTATATGATATAAAATTCCCCGTCCCGCTACCATCGAATAACCTTTCATTTTAAGCTTTAAACTTACATTTTTGTCATCTTAAATAGAAAGTTTGACGATTGATAGTTCAGTTGTTCTATTTTCTACAATTCCCTAAGAAAAACAGCAAAAGAGGCTGGGACAAAAGTCCTAGCCTCTCAATTGTCTTTGGATTGTCGAGCAAGACGCAGTGGTTGAGTGGGCTCTACTACGCTGATTGCATCAGCTTTTATAGCCCTACTCAACTGTGCGGAGGTGAGACGACGAAATCGAATTCTA
>NZ_LAWH01000005.1:0-94494 GCF_001588905.1 Streptococcus cristatus
GATTTCGTCGTCCCACCTCCGCACAGTTGAGTAGGGCTGTAAAAGCTGATGAAATCAGCGTAGTAGAGCCCACTCAACCACTGTGTCTTGCTCGACAATCCAAAGAAAATTGAGAGGCTAGGACTTTTGTCCCAGCCTCTTTTTTAAGATTGACAAGAATTATTTTTTATGGGAAACTAGTTTTATATTTTTTAGCTTGTTTTTTATACTAGAAAGGAAGCTAAAGATGATCATGAAAACGTACGTGAGGAAACTAAATGCGCTTGATTTATTTTGTGATTGCCTGTCTATCTTTGGCTTTAGGGGTACTGGGGATTTTTCTGCCCCTTCTTCCTACGACTCCTTTTTTACTTTTGTCTATTGCTTGCTTTTCGCGCAGTTCCAAACGGATTGAGAATTGGCTTTATCACACCAAGATATATCAGACCTATGTCGCAGATTTTCGGGAGACTGGCTCGATTGCCAAGGAGCGAAAGAAAAAGATTATCGTGTCCATCTATATCTTGATGGGAATTTCTATTGCGTTAGCTCCGATAATTTGGGTGAAAATTTTCTTGTTCGCCCTGACAATCTTTATTACCTATTATCTTTTCAAGGTCATCCCAGATAAGGAATAGACCGGGAAATACGCTAAGAAGGCAAGTAAACAAGTGCGTTGGCACTTGTTTTTTGGTATAATGGTAGATAGTTCACAAAGAACATCATTTTAGAAAGGATGGATTGGACTCATGCTCTGCCTTGGCTTAGCATGAAAAAGAAATTATGGAACAATTAAAAGATGCACTGCTGGAGCAGTTTGGGCTGGTGTTTGAAGACAGCAGTCTGCTAGAGACCGCTTTTACTCATACCAGCTATGCCAATGAGCACCGCCTCTTAAAAATTTCACACAATGAACGCCTGGAATTTTTAGGAGACGCTGTTCTGCAGCTGATTATTTCTGAGTATTTATATAAAAAATATCCCAAAAAACCAGAAGGAGATTTGTCAAAACTACGCTCCATGATTGTTCGGGAGGAGAGTTTGGCTGGCTTTGCACGGGACTGTCAGTTTGATCAGTTTATCAAGCTAGGTCGCGGTGAGGAAAAGTCAGGAGGCCGCAATCGGGATACCATTCTGGGTGACTTATTTGAGGCCTTTTTGGGTGCTCTCCTTTTGGATAAGGATGTGGAGACTGTCAAGGACTTTATTTATCAAGTCATGATTCCTAAGGTGGAAGCAGGTGACTTTGAGCAGGTGACTGACTATAAGACCAAGTTGCAGGAACTCCTGCAGGTTAATGGTGATGTGGAGATTGTCTATCAGGTTACAGATGAGACAGGGCCAGCCCATGCTAAGAACTTTGCTGTGGCTGTGTTAATCAATGGTCAGAAAGCGGGTCAGGGACAAGGCCGTTCTAAGAAACTGGCTGAGCAGGAAGCTGCCAAGGATGCATTTGAAAAGGAAAGTCACTAATGTTTTTAAAGGAAATTGAAATTCAGGGCTTCAAGTCATTTGCAGATAAGACCAAGGTGGTTTTTGACCAAGGTGTGACTGCTGTTGTTGGTCCCAATGGCTCAGGCAAGTCCAACATTACAGAGAGCCTGCGCTGGGCTCTGGGTGAGTCGAGTGTCAAGAGTCTGCGGGGTGGCAAGATGCCCGATGTCATTTTTGCAGGGACGGAGAACCGCAAGCCCCTCAACTATGCTTCGGTCGTTGTGGTTTTGGATAATCAGGATCAGTTTATCAAGCAAGCAGGCAAGGAAATCCGCGTCGAGCGCCATATCTATCGCAGTGGTGATAGCGAGTACAAGATTGACGGCAAAAAGGTCCGTCTGCGCGATGTCCATGACCTTTTCATGGATACAGGACTGGGACGGGATTCTTTCTCCATTATTTCCCAAGGAAAGGTCGAGGAAATCTTTAACAGTAAGCCAGAGGAGCGTCGGGCTATTTTTGAAGAAGCGGCCGGAGTGCTCAAATATAAGACCCGCCGCAAGGAAACGGAAAGCAAGCTGGCGCAGACTCAAGACAATCTTGATCGCTTGGAAGACATTATCTACGAGCTGGATAGTCAAGTCAAGCCACTGGAAAAGCAGGCTGAGACGGCCAAGCGCTTTTTAGAACTGGATAAAGAGCGTCAGGAGCTTTATCTGGATGTCTTGGTGGCTCAAATCAAGGCGAATAAAACTGATTTGACGGCGGCAGAAGCTGATTTGGAGAGTATCAAGCAGGAACTAGCGGCCTATTATACGAAACGGGATGAATTGGAGCGTGAAAACCAAGAGATTAAGGTTAAACGTCAGGAAGTGAATCAAAAACTGTCTGACGATCAGGCCAGTCTTTTGGAGTTGACGCGTTTGATCAGTGATTTGGAACGCCAGATAGACCTAGCTAAGCTGGAATCTAGTCAGGCGGCCAGCAGCCGTTTGGAAAATGAAGAACGCTTGGCTGGGTTGAGAGAAAAAAGCCAGCAGCTGACAGCTAATATTTCCTCCAAGGAAGCTCATCTGGCTGATTTAGTAGTCCAGTTGACAGAAAATCAAGAGGCTATGAGCCAGTTGGAAGCAGAATTGGCGGACTTTTCAGATGACCCAGACCAGTTGATCGAAAATCTGCGGGATCGTTACGTCAAGCTCATGCAAGAAGAAGCGGACTTGTCCAACGACTTGACCTCGCTAGAAAATCGTCTGGAGAATGAGCGGAGCCAAGCGGCCAGCAAACAGGCAGAGTTTAGCAAACTACAGGCTGATTTAAAAGCTGGTAGAGACGAAGAAGCGGCTCGACAAGCAGAATTGGAAGCGGCACAGGCTGCCCTCAGAGACTTGCTAGATCAGTATCAGCAGCAGGAGGAGCAGGTCGAGAAGTTGGCGACTGCTTATCAAAATGAGCAGACCAGTATGTTTGCCCTGCTGGATGATTTGAAAAATAAAAAAGCTCGTGCAGCCAGTTTAGAAGCTATCCTTAAAAATCACAGCAATTTTTATGCAGGTGTAAAAAGCGTTCTGCAGGAGGCTGATCGTCTGGGTGGTATTGTCGGGGCAGTCAGCGAGAAATTGAGCTTCGATCCTCATTACCAGACCGCTTTGGAAATTGCGCTGGGGGCAAGTAGTCAGCATATCATCGTTGAGGACGAGGGGGCAGCGACCAGAGCCATCGATTTTCTTAAGAAAAATCGGGCTGGTCGGGCCACTTTCTTACCTCTGACGACCATTAAGGCTCGCCAACTTCCTGAGCAAAATCGATCCAAAATTGAGGCCAGTCCAGGCTTCTTAGGTATAGCTTCAGAGCTTGTGACCTATGAGTCAGGTTTGGAGAATATTTTCCAAAATCTGCTGGGAACAACTGCTATCTTCGATACCATTGAACATGCGCGTGCAGCTGCCCGTCAGGTTCGTTACCAAGTCAGAATTGTAACGCTGGACGGCACGGAACTGCGCACAGGCGGCTCTTACGCTGGAGGAGCTAATCGCAATAATAACACAATCTTTATCAAGCCTGAATTGGACAGCCTGCTCGGAGAAATGGAGCAGCAGTCCCAGAAGCTGAAAGTTCAGGAGCAGCAAGTCGAAAGCTTGCAGTCTCAGCTATCAGAGGCTAAGCAAGTCTTGGAAGCCATCAAGTCTGAGGGTGAGCAAGCTCGCTTGACGGAGCAAAGAGTCAAGTTGGCCTACGAACAGATTGCGGAGCGGGTTGCAGAACTCAGCCAGCTGGAGAAACTGCAGGAGCAAGATTTGGCTAGCCAGACTGAAACAGCAGGCCTGGCTGAAAAGAAAAAAATGGAAGAGCGGCTGTCGGCTATTGAGGCTGCAAAAACGGCTATTACTGCAGAAATTGAGCAAGTCAAGTCGAATAAAAACGCTGTTCAGGATCGCTTCGATCAGCTATCGGCTAACTTGTCTGAACTGAAATTGAAGAGCACGGAGCTGACTTCTAGCCAGCGCTTTGAGAAGAATGATTTGTCGCGTTTGCTAGAGGAGAAGGCTGCCTTGGACAAGGAAGTTGCTACTTTGCAGCTTTTGATAGAGCAAAAGGAAGAAGCTGTCAGTCAAAAGGTGGATATTTCCGTCTTGGAAGAGCAACTTAAGACTGCCCAAGAGAAAAAGACAGACTTGGATCAGAACCTCATCCGACTCAAATTTGAGCTGGACGACTTAGAGGGGCAGTCTGAGGATATTCTAGGGTATTTAGACCAAGCACGTCAGCAAAATGAAAGTTTGATTCGCCGTCAGGCCAAGGCAGAGGCAGAAAAAGAGAAATTTTCAGATGTTTTGCGTCGTCTGCTGACCAATCTGACGGATAATTACCAGATCAGCTTTGAAGAGGCTGATCAAAGAGCGCGTTCTTTGGAAAATCTTGCAGCTGCGGAAGCTCAAGTCAAAGACTTAGAAAAGGCTATTCGTGCTTTGGGACCAGTCAATCTGGAAGCGGTAGAACAATTTGAAGAAGTCAGCAACCGACTGAATTTCCTCAATAGTCAGCGGGACGATGTCCTCTCGGCCAAAAATCTTCTCTTGGAAACCATTGAAGAGATGAATGACGAGGTCAAGGAACGTTTCCAAACAACCTTTGAAGCCATTCGTGAAAGCTTTAAGCTGACCTTTAGCCAGATGTTTGGCGGCGGTTCAGCAGACCTCATCTTGACAGAAGGCGACCTGTTGACAGCTGGGGTAGAGATTTCGGTTCAGCCTCCGGGCAAGAAAATCCAATCTCTCAATCTTATGAGTGGTGGAGAAAAAGCCCTGTCAGCCTTAGCCTTACTCTTCTCCATCATCCGTGTCAAGACCATACCGTTTGTTATCTTGGATGAAGTTGAGGCAGCTCTGGATGAGGCCAATGTTAAGCGCTTTGGAGATTATCTTAACCGCTTTGACAAAGAAAGCCAGTTTATCGTTGTGACCCACCGCAAGGGAACCATGTCTGCAGCAGACTCTATCTATGGAGTAACCATGCAGGAGTCAGGAGTTTCCAAGATTGTGTCGGTCAAGTTAAAAGATTTAGAAAGTTTATAGTATGAGCATAAAATTAGTAGCAACAGATATGGACGGTACTTTTTTAGATGACAAGGGCCAGTTTGATATGGAGCGGCTCAAGCATCTGCTGGCCCAGTTTCAAGAAAAGGGCATCTACTTTGCTGTTGCCAGTGGTCGAGGAATTCTTTCTCTTGAAAAGCTCTTTCATGAAGTTCGAGATGATATTATCTTTATCGCGGAGAATGGCAGCCTTGTAGAGTTCCAAGGAAAAGATCTATACGAAGCAACCATGCCAAGAGAATTTTATCTCAAGGTGTTTGACCAACTTAAGGAGTCGCCTTTTGTCAATATCAACGAATTGCTCCTGACAGGGAAAAAAGGCTGTTATGTCCTAGATACAGTAGATCCGACTTATCTCTCTTTCAGCGCTAATTATAATGAAAATATCCAAAAAGTTGCTGATTTTAGTGAGATTACAGACGAGATCTTTAAATTCACGACCAATTTCAACGAAGAAACAGTGGCCGATGGCGAAGCCTGGGTCAATGAGAATGTCGCTGGTGTCAAGGCGATGACAACGGGCTATAAGTCGATTGATATCGTGCTGGATTATGTGGATAAAGGTGTGGCTCTTGTCGAGCTGGCTAAGAAGTTAGGCCTAGAGATGGATCAGGTCATGGCTTTTGGTGATAACCTCAATGACCTGCATATGATGCAGGTGGTAGGACACCCGATTGCACCAGAAAATGCACGGCCGGAAATTTTGGCAGTTGCGAAAGAAGTGATTGGGCACCATGCGGCCCAATCTGTTATGACCTACATGGAGGGCTTGTAATGGCTGATATTAAATTGATTGCTTTGGACTTGGACGGGACGCTTTTAACCACGGATAAAAAGATTTCTGAAGGGAATCTGGCAGCGCTCAAAGCGGCTCAACAGCAGGGTGTCAAAGTTGTATTGACCACAGGGCGTCCGCTTAAGGCTATGGAATTTTTCCTGCATGAGCTGGGCACCGATGGTCAGGTAGATGAATACACCATTACCTTTAATGGTGGTCTGGTTCAGCGCAATACAGGCGAAATTTTGGATAAAACAGTTTTTGCCTACGATGATGTAGCTAGAATTTATGAAGAGACTGAGAAATTGGGTCTGCCTCTGGATGCGATTGATGGGGGCTTGGTTTATCAGATTCAATCAGACCAAGTATCGCTCTATGCGGAGTTTAATCCAGCTCTGAACTTTGAATCCATTGCTTTTGAAGACCTTTCTAGCCAAATTACCTACAATAAGTGCGTCACAGCCTTTGCTCAGGAACCGCTGGATGCAGCCATTCCTCATATTGCGCCCGAACTGTTTGACCAGTATGAGATTTTCAAATCACGGGAAATGCTGCTGGAATGGTCACCGAAAAATGTCCACAAGGCGACTGGTTTGGAGAAACTGATTGCCCACTTGGGAATTGATAAAAGCCAAGTTATGGCCTGCGGTGACGAAGCCAATGATCTGTCAATGATTGCTTGGGCTGGGCTAGGAGTTGCCATGCAAAATGCTGTGCCAGAAGTCAAGGAAGTCGCAGAAGTTGTCACTCCGATGACCAATGATGAAGATGCAGTTGCTTGGGCCATTCGGAAATATGTATTGAAGGAGAACTAAAGAATGGGATTATTTGACCGTCTTTTTGGACGTAAAAAAGAGGAACTTGAAGAAAAGCCCCAGATAGAGGAACAGGCAGAGGAGAGTTATCAGACTACAGAGATTGAAGTTCCATCTGAGACAGACTTCCAGCCCCTTGCTGCTTCTAATGAAGAAACAGCGGAAACTCAGGAAGTAGAATCTGTGTCAGAAGAGAAAATAGAGTCCTCAGATTCAGCAACTTCTGAGCAGGAATTTGCCTCAACTGCTCAACAAGCTGACTTATCTGAACCAGTGCTTGAAGATAAGGAAAGTTCTGAGCAAGTTTTGGCTGAGGCAGAAGAGCAGTCTGAAACTTCAGCAAATCAAGCTCTGGAAAGCAGTAGCGAATCAGAAGTAGCGACTGAAAGCAGAGATTATTACCAAGAATTGCAGGAGCGTTTGGCTGCAGCAAGAGAGCAAATCAACCACGAACCAGAGCAAGAAGTATCTAGTGAGCAGGAAGCCAGCACCTCCTCACAAGTAGATTCGACCGAGTATGGAGAAGAGGCAGAGGAAGAACAGACTCAAGTAGAAACAGCTGAATACCAAGAAGAGAGTGTCCAAGACAAGTATGACCGCAGTCTCAAAAAGACGCGGACTGGCTTTGGTGCTCGCCTTAATGCCTTCTTTGCTAATTTCCGCTCAGTTGACGAAGATTTCTTTGAAGACTTGGAAGAATTGCTGATTACTAGTGATGTCGGTGTGCAGGTAGCTTCCAATCTAACTGAAGATCTGCGCTATGAAGCTCGTCTGGAAAATGCTAAGAAACCAGAAGCCTTGCGCCAACTAATCATTGAAAAATTGGTCGATATCTATGAGAAAGATGGCCGCTTTAATGAAAAAATCAATTTCCAAAATGGTTTGACTGTCATGCTCTTTGTCGGTGTAAATGGAGTAGGGAAGACGACCTCAATCGGTAAATTGGCCTATAAATACAAGCAAGAAGGTAAAAAAGTGATGCTGGTGGCAGCAGATACCTTCCGAGCTGGAGCCGTTGCCCAGCTGGCTGAGTGGGGTCGCCGAGTCGATGTGCCTGTTGTGACTGGTCCAGAAAAGAGCGATCCAGCCAGTGTCGTGTTTGACGGTTTGGAAAGAGCCAAGGCTGAAAATGTTGATATTCTCATGATCGATACAGCTGGTCGCTTGCAAAATAAGGACAATCTCATGGCAGAGCTGGAAAAAATCGGTCGTATTATCAAGCGGGTAGATCCAGCAGCGCCACATGAAACTTTCTTGGCCTTGGATGCCTCCACTGGTCAAAATGCACTGGTTCAAGCCAAAGAATTTTCAAAAATTACGCCTGTGACAGGTATTGTCCTGACTAAGATTGACGGAACTGCGCGCGGTGGTGTTGTGCTTGCCATTCGTCAGGAACTGGATATTCCAGTGAAGCTGATTGGTTTTGGCGAGAAAATTGACGACATCGGCGAGTTTAATTCTGAGAACTTTATGAGAGGCCTCTTAGAAGGTTTGGTGTAATAGTCTATCAATAAAGCCTAAATTGAAATCAAACTCTTCTATCAAAAAGTAGTCAAAATAGATGAAAAGGTTTGCTTGTTGCAAGCCTTTTTTCTTCTTTTTTGATATAATAAGAAGAATAAAATGAAAGAAGGAAATCCAATCATGGGAAAACTTGAAGTTATCGCTCATCCACTCATTCAGCATAAATTGTCTATCTTGCGTCGCACAGATACTTCCACAAAAGCTTTTCGTGAATTAGTAGATGAAATCGCAATGCTGATGGGATACGAAGTTTTGCGCGATTTGCCACTTGAAGATGTAGAAATTGAAACACCGATTACGAAAACAGTTCAAAAGCAGATTGCAGGGAAGAAATTAGCGATCGTCCCAATCTTGCGGGCTGGTATCGGTATGGTGGATGGTCTCCTGAGCTTGGTTCCTGCCGCTAAAGTCGGCCATATCGGAATGTATCGTGATGAAGAAACCTTGAAGCCAGTTGAATATTTGGTAAAATTGCCAGAAGACATTGATCAACGTCAAATCTTTGTTGTCGATCCAATGTTGGCTACGGGTGGTTCTGCTATTTTGGCGGTGGATTCACTTAAAAAACGTGGCGCAAGCAACATCACCTTTGTCTGCTTAGTGTCTGCTCCAGAAGGTGTTAAAGCCTTGCAGGATGCTCACCCTGATGTAGATATCTTCACTGCTGCCCTTGATGATCACCTCAATGAACACGGCTACATCGTTCCAGGTCTCGGAGATGCTGGTGACCGCCTCTTTGGTACAAAATAATAGCTAGAAGTTGCAAAAAGGAAAGTTCTGCCAAACCGGTGGATTTATGCTTTCCAAACCAGAGATAATCTCAGCGCTGCTTTCTGTCATCGGACAGAGAAAGCAAATATTTGACCTTTTTTGACCAAAAAGATATAATAATGAATAGATCGAATGAAGGAGAAAATATTCATGATTCCTGTAGTTATTGAACAAACCAGCCGTGGTGAGCGTTCTTATGACATTTACTCACGCCTTTTAAAAGACCGTATTATCATGCTGACAGGTCCTGTTGAGGACAATATGGCTAATTCTGTTATTGCGCAATTGCTTTTCCTAGATGCACAAGACAGCACCAAGGATATCTATCTTTATGTTAATACTCCGGGTGGCTCTGTGTCAGCGGGATTGGCGATTGTGGATACCATGAACTTCATCAAGTCTGATGTGCAGACAATTGTCATGGGAATGGCAGCCAGCATGGGAACCATCATTGCATCTAGCGGAGCTAAAGGCAAACGTTTCATGCTTCCAAATGCAGAGTATATGATCCACCAACCAATGGGTGGTACTGGTGGCGGTACTCAGCAAACAGATATGGCCATTGCAGCAGAGCATTTGCTCAAGACTCGTAAGACCTTGGAGCAAATTCTTGCAGACAATTCTGGTAAATCGGTTGAGCAGATTCACGCAGATGCTGAACGTGATTACTGGATGAGCGCCCAAGAAACTCTAGAATATGGTTTCATCGATGAAATCATGGCTAATAATAATCTTAGCTAGTTTTCATTTATAACTACGAAAAATGCCCCATTTGTGGGCTTTTTTTGATATAATCAATAGAGTATAAATGACCAGAGAGGATTGTCATGTTTAAAAAAGAAGAACGAATGGGCTTAATTATTCATCTATACTATAATCGCGATGCAAAGAAGTTGGCTCATGTTGGAGATATTATTTATCATTCTAAGAAGCACCGTTATTTACAGCTTTATGTGGCAAAAGATCAGGCGGATTCTCTGAAGGAGAGCCTGTCAAAAGAGTCCTATATCAAAAAAATCCAGACCTGCGAGATCCAAAATCTGGATACGAATTTTGTTGGAAGCTTATTTAGAAACCAAGAAAACGCTATTATTTAAAAAAATGGCTTCTTTGGGTTGACAATTGTCAGATAATTCGGTATATTCTTACTATATCATTTGCAAACATAGCAAAAAACAAAATAGAGGAGATTATTCATGAAGAAAAAATTTGCACTTTCGCTTGTAGCTTTTGCTAGTGCTGCGCTTCTAGCAGCCTGTGGAGAAGTTTCTACAAACAACTCATCTGCTACTGGAACAGAAATCGGTAAAACACTTAAATTCGGTTTCAACTTTGAAGAAACTGGCGCTGTAGCGGCTTACGGTACTGCAGAACAACACGGTGCTCAACTTGCTGTTGATGAAATCAACGCAGCTGGTGGTGTAGATGGCAAGAAAATCGAAGTAACTGATAAAGATAACAAATCAGAAACTGCAGAAGCTGCAACTATTACTACAAGCTTGGTAACTCAAGATAAAGTTAATACAATCATTGGTCCTGCAACTTCAGGTGCCGTCGCTGCTGCAATCGCAAATGCTGGTAAAGCAGGCGTTCCTTTGGTAACACCAAGTGCTACACAAGATGATTTGACAAATAAACAAGATTATTTGTACCGTGCAACCTTTACTGATGGTTACCAAGGTAAAATAATTTCTAAATATGTAACTGATACTTTGAAAGCTAAAAAAGTTGTTCTCTACTATGATAATTCAAGCGATTATGCAAAAGGAATGGCAGAAGCTTTCAAGAAAGAATACAAGGGTGAAATCGTTGCGACAGAAACTTTCGCTTCTGGTGACTCAGACTTCCAAGCTGCTTTGACAAAAATCAAAGGTAAAGACTTTGATGCACTGATTGTGCCAGGTTATTACACAGAAGCTGGTAAATTGGTGAACCAAGCGCGTGGTTTGGGAATCAACCAAACAATCGTTGGACCTGATGGATTTAGCGATGCCAAGTTTGTTGAGCAAGCAACTCCAGCAGCGGCAACTAATGTTTATTATGTATCTGGTTTCTCAACTTCAGGTGACATGACAGATAAAGCGAAGAAATTCGTTGCAGCTTACAAAGCTAAATATAACGAAGAACCTTCAATGTTTGCAGCCCTTTCATATGACGCAGTTTATATGGCAGCAGAAGCATCTAAGGGTGCAAAAACATCTGTAGATATTAAAGATAACCTTGCTAAGTTAAAAGACTTTGAAGGAGTTACTGGATCTATTACCATCGATAAAGATCACAATCCTGTGAAGACAGCCTTGATGATTGGTTTGAAAGATGGTAAAGTAGAAACTGTTGAAACAGTTAAACCTGAATAAAGGGTCTGAGGCTGGGGATAAACCCAGTCTTTGACTTGTTTCTTACTTGCTTATGATGTTTGAGTAGAGACGGCAAGACAAGGCTTCGTCTGAGATTGTTGTTTCTGCTCTTATTTTATATTAGAAAGAGTGGTGTGGAATGCTCGAACAATTTCTTCAGCAATTGGCTAATGGATTGATTTTGGGGAGTGTTTATGCGCTTCTGGCCTTGGGTTATACCATGGTTTATGGAATTATCAAACTGATCAATTTCGCGCATGGAGACATTTATATGATTGGTGCTTTTATGGGATATTACCTGATTAACGCCCTTCACCTAAACTTCTTTGTAGCCCTTATTTTATCTATGGTTGGTACAGCAATCCTCGGTGTAGTGATTGAATTCTTAGCCTATCGTCCGCTGCGCAATTCGACACGGATTGCAGCTTTGATCACAGCAATTGGGGTTTCTTTCCTTTTGGAGTACGGGATGGTCTTCTTTGTAGGTGCCAATACTCGCTCCTTCCCTCAAGTGATTAAAACAGTGCGTTATACGCTTGGGCCAATTTCGATTTCCAATATTCAACTAATGATTTTGGGAATTTCTATTTTACTCATGGTTGGTTTGCAGTTTATTGTGCAAAAGACGAAAATGGGTAAAGCCATGCGGGCTGTTTCCGTGGATAGTGATGCTGCTCAGCTGATGGGTATTAATGTCAATCGTACGATCAGCTTTACTTTTGCCTTGGGTTCAGCCTTGGCAGGAGCAGCAGGGGTGCTGATTGCTCTTTACTACAACTCACTTGAACCACTGATGGGAATGACACCAGGTATCAAGTCCTTCGTTGCGGCAGTTTTGGGAGGAATTGGTATCATCCCTGGGGCAGCTTTGGGTGGTTTTGTAATCGGTCTCTTGGAAACTTTTGCAACAGCAGTTGGACTGTCAGATTTCCGTGATGCGATTGTATATGCGATCTTGATTATCATTCTATTGGTTCGCCCAGCTGGTATTCTAGGTAAAAATGTGAAAGAGAAGGTGTAATGTATGAAAAATAATTTAAAAGTAAATGCGTTATGGCTTGCTCTGATCCTCTTTGGCTATCTATTGATGACAGTGCTTGCTAGCACAGGTATTCTCAATCCTTTCTATCTGCAAATCTTTGAGCAGATTGGGATTAATATTATCTTGGCTGTTGGCCTCAATCTTATCGTTGGTTTTTCTGGGCAATTCTCGCTTGGGCATGCTGGCTTTATGGCCATTGGTGCCTATGCAGTAGCTATCATGGGCTCTAAATCTCCAAACTATGGCACTTTCTTTATTGCTATGTTGGTTGGCGCTGTGATTGCAGGTGCAGTAGCTCTGCTTGTTGGTATTCCGACCCTGCGCTTAAAGGGAGACTATTTGGCAATTGCGACGCTGGGTGTTTCTGAAATTATCCGGATTTTGATTGTCAATGGAGGCGATCTAACTAATGGTGCGGCAGGTATCCTATCCATTCCTAACTTTACCTCTTGGCAGTTGGTTTATGTCTTTGTCGTAATTACAACTATTTTGACTCTTAACTTCCTCCGCAGTCCTATCGGACGTAGCACCTTGTCTGTTCGCGAGGACGAGATTGCGGCAGAGTCTGTTGGTGTCAATACAACAAAAATTAAAGTTATTGCTTTCGTTTTTGGGGCTATTACAGCTTCTATTGCAGGTTCTTTGCAGGCTGGATTTGTCGGTTCTGTTGTACCAAAAGACTATTCCTTTATCAATACAATCAATGTCCTGATTATCGTTGTTTTTGGTGGTCTTGGATCAATGACTGGAGCAATCGTTGCGGCAGTAGTATTGGGTATCCTCAATATGCTTTTACAAGATATCTCAAGCGTTCGGATGATTGTTTATTCGCTTGCCCTAATCTTGGTGATGATTTTCCGTCCAGGCGGCTTGCTTGGTACTTGGGAATTTAGCTTGGCTAAGCTCTTTAAAAAGAATAAGGAGGTCAAAGAATAATGGCACTTCTTGATGTAAAAAAATTAACCAAAAATTTTGGAGGACTAACAGCTGTTAGTGACGTAACTCTGGAATTGAACGAAGGGGAACTGGTCGGTCTTATCGGGCCTAACGGTGCTGGAAAGACAACTCTTTTCAACCTTTTGACGGGTGTTTATGAACCGAGTGAGGGAACAGTTACTTTGGATGGTCATTTGCTGAATGGTAAAACACCTTACAAGATTGCAACACTGGGTCTCAGCCGGACTTTCCAAAATATCCGTCTTTTTAAAGATTTAACTGTTTTGGATAATGTACTGATTGCTTTCGGTAATCACCATAAACCTCATGTGCTGGCTTCTTTCTTCCGCCTTCCAGCATTTTATAAAAATGAAGAGGAATTGAAAGCAAAAGCTCTGGAATTGCTGGCTATCTTTGACTTGGATAAGGAAGCAGAAACCTTGGCTAAAAATTTGGCTTATGGTCAACAGCGTCGTCTAGAGATTGTCCGAGCGCTTGCCACAGAGCCAAAGATTCTCTTCTTGGATGAGCCAGCTGCTGGGATGAATCCACAGGAAACAGCTGAGCTGACTGCCCTGATCCGTCGGATTAAAAATGAATTTAACATTACTATCATGCTGATTGAGCATGATATGAGTCTGGTTATGGAAGTAACTGAGCGCATCTACGTACTAGAGTACGGTCGCTTGATTGCCCACGGCACACCAGATGAGATTAAGAATGACAAACGCGTTATTGAAGCTTATCTAGGAGGTGAAGCCTAATGTCCATGCTCAAAGTTGAAAATCTATCTGTCCACTATGGCATGATTCAGGCTGTCCGTGATGTCAGCTTTGAAGTCAACGAAGGAGAAGTCGTTTCTCTGATTGGTGCCAATGGCGCTGGAAAAACGACCATTCTCCGCACGATTTCAGGCTTGGTTCGTCCAAGTGCTGGTAAAATTGAATTTGTAGGCAATGAAATTCAAAAAGTTCCTGCTCAAAAAATCGTAGCAGCTGGACTTTCGCAAGTACCAGAAGGCCGTCATGTCTTTCCGGGTCTGACCGTTTTGGAAAATTTGGAAATGGGTGCCTTTCTCAAAACAAACCGAGAAGAAAATCAAGCCAATCTCAAAAAGGTCTTTTCTCGTTTCCCACGCTTGGAAGAGCGTAAAAACCAAGATGCTGCAACCCTTTCAGGTGGTGAGCAGCAGATGTTGGCTATGGGTCGAGCGCTCATGTCTACTCCTAAGCTCTTGCTCTTGGATGAGCCATCAATGGGGCTGGCGCCGATTTTCATTCAAGAAATCTTTGATATCATTCAAGATATCCAAAAGCAGGGGACAACTGTGCTTTTGATTGAGCAAAATGCCAATAAAGCACTGTCTATCGCAGACCGTGGTTATGTTCTTGAAACTGGAAAAATCGTTCTGTCCGGAACAGGCCAAGAACTTTTGACTTCCGACGAAGTCCGCAAAGCATATCTAGGTGGCTAAAAATGTCTGGGGGACATTTTTAGGTTGTTGATAGAAAGTTACGGTAGTAACTTAACATTTTGAAAAGGTCCAGTGGACCTTTTTTGTTTTCAAGATAAATTTGTTTATTTGAATGAACCGATAGCTGTTTTTGCTTACAACCAAAGAGTTGCATTGGCAACTGTACGTTTTTTAAAATTCGCTGGGGCTTTTTAGATGAGACTAGAGTTTCGTGGTATAGTTTTCTTTGATGAAAGCCTACATATTTTAGGTACTGTGGTAGTAAGCGATGTAATAGTTTCAAACGGCCTGTTCTCTGCATCGGTTTCTTCATTTTAAGTATCGAGCGAAAATATGGTAAAATATGGGAGAAGAAAAATTGCTCGGGTCGAAATAAAGATTGGAAATTTCGGAAAAATTGTCAAAGTATAGAATATGCTTATTGGCGATAACTGGTGAGATGGAGAGTCATTTTAGCTTTTGATTTTGAAGTGACAAAAGATAATGCTTTTTGTTCGGTTCGGCACCTTTCTCTTATGCAACTAGAATTTAATAAAGATATGCGCTTATCAGGAATAGAAAATAGCAGTCGAATTTCTTTGCCTGATGTGCTTGGGCGGCTAATATTGGTTTTTGAAAACATTTAAATAATTATAGAGGATAAAAGATGAAACTAGTCAGTGACAGGCTTTTGAAAAAGGTTATTATAAATCGATCGCCAGACAGCCATAAAGGCGACTATGGTCGCCTGCTCTTGATTGGCGGGACCTATCCCTATGGTGGAGCTATTATCATGGCTGCCTTGGCCACAGTAAGGAGCGGAGCTGGTTTGGTGACTGTTGCAACTGAACGGGAAAATATTCCTGCCCTCCATGCCCATTTGCCAGAGGCTATGGCCTTTGATTTGTGGGAGCAAGAGCGACTGATGGATCAGATCCGCAAGGCTACTGTTATTTTAATCGGACCGGGTTTGGCTGAAAAATCTTTAGAGAAATCGGTGCTGCAGTTGGTTTTACAGCTTGTAAACAAGCAACAAATCTTGATTATGGATGGGGGCGCTATCTCGCTTTTTGCCAAGCAAGCTCTGCCTTTTCCAAAGTCCCAGACAATTTTTACCCCTCACCAGAAAGAATGGGAAAGTTTGTCTGGCTTGCCCATCGAGTCGCAGGACGAAAAATCTAGCCAAAAGGCTGTTGACCAATTTCCTAAGGGAACTCTAGTTGTACAGAAAAGGAATGGAACGCGAGTTTTTCAGAGTGGGGAAAAGGATATTTATCAGCTGCAGGTTGGTGGTCCCTATCAAGCCACTGGCGGTATGGGAGATACCTTGGCAGGGATGATTGCTGGCTTTGCAGGTCAATTTCAGCAGGCTTCACTTCTTGAAAGAGTAACAGCTGCGACCTACTTGCATTCAGCCATAGCGGATGAATTAGCCAAAGAGGTTTATGTGGTATTACCGACAGAATTGAGTCGACAAATTCCAACTTGGATGAAAAATTTTAGTCAATAAATTTTGGGAGGCTTGGAAAAATCCGAGTCTCTTTTTGTGGATTAGGAAATTTTGTCTTAGTTAGGAAAAGTCTAAGATTCATGAACTTTCTCACATAATTACTTTTTTAATTTATAGAAAAAAGTTAATACGATAGAAAACTTTTTTGTGCTATAATAAAAATAAAGTATGAGAGTTAAAAGTATAAAAACTAGTAGAAAAGGATAAGTGCGGAAAGTGCCATGTCAGAGCTAAAAATAGCAATTGGGAAAAAAATTCGAGAACTGCGGGAACAACGTAAAATGACAAGGGAATTGCTGTGTGAGGATGAGACTCGTTTGACAGTCAGACAGCTGGCTCGTATTGAGGCAGGCGATTCGATTCCTAGTTTACTAACCTTAGAATTCATTGCCCAACAGTTGCATATCGAAATGTATCAAATTATCAAGGAAAGTACAAAATCTTAGTGATTTTTATCCTGAAAATTGGGAACTTGGAAGCACCGCCTTCTTCCATTTTTTGGTATAATAAAGGTTACGCAAATACTAGAAAATAGAAAGGGAGCGACATGCCAGATTATTTATCGGTTTCGACTTTGACCCGTTATTTGAAGATGAAGTTTGACCGAGATCCTTATTTGGAACGGGTTTATCTGACAGGTCAGGTCTCCAATTTTCGCAAGCGCCCCAATCACCAGTATTTTTCCCTCAAGGATGAGAAGGCAGTGATTCAGGCGACTATTTGGTCAGGTGTCTATAAAAAGCTTGGTTTTGAACTAGAAGAGGGCATGAAGGTCAATGTCATTGGCCGTGTTCAGCTCTATGAACCAAGTGGTTCCTATTCGATTGTCATTGAAAAGGCTGAGCCAGACGGTATTGGCGCCCTAGCTCTTCAGTTCGAGCAGCTCAAGAAAAAACTGGGAGAAGAAGGTCTTTTCCAAGATAAGTTTAAACAAGCCCTGCCTCAGTTTCCTAAGAAGATTGGGGTGGTGACCAGTCCTAGTGGAGCTGTCATCCGAGATATCATCACGACAGTCAGTCGCCGTTTTCCTGGCGTGGACATCCTGCTTTATCCGACCAAGGTTCAGGGCGAAGGAGCTGCCGCAGAGGTAGCGACTAATATCCGTCGAGCCAATGAGCGAGAAGACTTGGATGTATTGATTATTGGCCGAGGTGGCGGGTCCATCGAGGATCTTTGGGCTTTTAATGAGGAAATCGTCGTACGAGCTATATTTGAGTCTCAGATTCCGATCATTTCCAGTGTGGGGCATGAAACGGACACGACTCTGGCTGACTTTGTGGCAGATCGACGTGCGGCAACCCCCACAGCAGCAGCAGAATTGGCGACACCAGTCACCAAGCTGGATCTTCTGGGGCATTTGAATCAGCAGCAAAATCGTCTGTCCAATGCGGCCTCCAACCGTCTTTCCTACCAGCGAGAACGCTTGCGCAAGCTGGCTTCTTCTGTTATTTTTCGGCAGCCAGAGCGACTTTATGATGGCTATCTGCAAAAGCTAGACCAGCTTAATCTACGATTAAAGCAAAAAATTCGCGAATATTATAGTGAAGAAGTCCAGCAGGTCAATATTCTCCAACATCGCTTGGAATCTCTGTCACCTCTGCAGCAGGTGCAGCGCTATCAGGAGCAGGTGCACCAGCAGGAGCGCTTGTTGCGTAGCAATATGGCGGTGATCTATGACCATAAGGTGGCTGAAGCCAAGCGGCTGTCAGATGCGCTACTCATGCTGGATACCAGTCGCATTGTGGCGCGGGGCTATGCTATTATCCAAAAAAATGAAACAGTAATCGAGTCCAGTCAGGATATCAAGAAGAAGGACCAGCTGACCATTCTCATGCGGGATGGTCAGGTCCAAGTTGAGGTAAAAGATGTCAAAAGACAAGAAATTTGAAGAAAACTTAGCTGATTTGGAAGCTATTGTCCAGAAGCTAGAAAATGGAGATGTGGCCTTGGAAGAGGCCATCGCTGAATTCCAGAAGGGCATGCAGCTGTCTAAAGACTTGCAAAAGACGCTAGATCAGGCAGAAAAGACCTTGGTCAAGGTCATGCAGGCGGATGGCACGGAAACGGATATGGAATGACAAGAGAGTTTAAAATCAGGCAAATTGGCCTGACGATTCAAGAATTTTATCAGAGCAAGGAAGTGTCAGCGGATTTGACTGAGACCATTCTCTATTCTATCGAGGCTGGTGGCAAGCGGATCCGCCCTCTCTTGCTTTTGGAGTTGCTGGAGGGATTTGGTCTAGAACTGACTCCTGCTCATTTTCAGGTGGCGGCGGCTCTGGAGATGATTCATACTGGCAGCCTGATCCATGATGATTTGCCAGCTATGGATAATGATGACTACCGCCGAGGCCGTCTGACCAGCCACAAGAAATTTGGGGAGGATATGGCCATTTTGGCGGGAGATTCTCTCTTTTTGGATCCTTATGGTTTAGTGGCAATGGCAGAGCTCCCTAGTCAGGTCAAGGTGGATCTGATAGCAGAGCTGTCTTTGGCGGCTGGATCCTATGGTATGGTAGCTGGGCAGGTTCTGGATATGCAGGGAGAAGGCCGCAAGTTGACCATGGACCAGCTCCAGACCATCCATGCCAATAAGACAGGTAAGCTCTTGGCCTATCCTTTTGTAGCAGCGGGGATCATAGCTCAGACTAGTCAATCAGTCCTAGGGAAGCTTCGTCAGGCGGGAGAGCTCTTGGGTTTGGCTTTTCAAGTACGGGATGATATTTTAGATGTGACGGCTAGTTTTGAGCAGATCGGTAAGACACCGCAGAAGGATCTGGCGGCTGAGAAATCAACCTATCCAGCTTTACTAGGTTTGGATGGAGCCAGAGACTTTTTCGATGAAACGCTGGAACAAGCAAAAAGCCTGCTGGAGCAACTAGACAAAGAAAGTGATTTTTCAGCGGAAGAAATTCAAAAAATAATAGAAAGTTTGAGACTGGATGGCTAAGGAAAGAGTGGATGTACTGGCCTATCGACAAGGCCTCTTTGAGACCCGAGAGCAGGCCAAGCGTGGAGTGATGGCTGGTCTGGTCGTGTCACTTGCGAATGGAGAGCGCTTTGATAAGCCGGGTGAAAAAATCGATGATGCAACAGAGCTCAAACTCAAGGGAGAAAAGCTCAAGTATGTCAGTCGGGGCGGCCTAAAATTAGAAAAGGCCTTGCAAGTCTTTGGCCTTTCGGTGGCAGACCGAGTGGCCTTGGATATCGGAGCTTCAACTGGAGGATTTACCGATGTCATGTTGCAGGCGGGAGCACGACTGGTCTACGCTGTTGATGTCGGAACCAACCAGTTAGCCTGGAAACTTCGCCAAGATGAACGGGTTATCAGCATGGAGCAGTTCAATTTTCGTTATGCGGAGCCAGCTGATTTTGACTTTCGGCCCAGCTTTGCCAGCATTGATGTCAGCTTTATCTCGCTCAGCCTGATTTTGCCGGCCCTCTATCAGATTTTAGAGGAGGGAGGTCAGGTCGTGGCCTTGATCAAGCCTCAGTTCGAGGCTGGCCGCGAGCAGATTGGCAAGAAGGGGATTATCAAGGACAAGAAAGTTCATTTGGCGGTGCTGGAAACCGTGACAGCCTTTATGGTAGAAGCAGGTTTTTCAGTCAAAGGTTTAGATTTTTCTCCGATTCAGGGTGGGCATGGCAATGTTGAATTTTTAGCCTTTCTGGAGAAAAACGAGCAGCCGAAAAATGAGCTGGAGCAAGACTTAGTTGCTGTCGTAGAGGCAGCCCACAGGGAATTTAAAGATGAAGAAGAAGGATAGATTAGAGAAAATCAGACGATTTGTCAGCGAGTTTGAGATTGGCACCCAAGAGGAAATTGTAGAACATCTCAGGGAGTCTGGTATTACAGCGACACAGGCAACGGTTTCACGAGACATCAAGGAGCTAGGGATTGTCAAAATCCCTTTTAAAGATAACACCTATATTTATGAGCTTCCTAAAACAGCTGGAAATAGTCTGAAGTTGGCTGAAAATAATATTTTGGCCTGTCAAAATCTAGGAAATATGCTCAATCTTAACCTAATACCAGGAAGTGCGGCGGTAGTCAAGCGTCATCTGAGTAAAGAATTTGCTGAGGAAATTTTCAGCATCATTGCGGATAACGACAGTATCCTAATCGTTGCAGTAAGTGAAAGTGCAGCCCAAAAAGTCACGGCTGAAATCAATAATTGGTAGGAAAGTCTATGTTATTAGAAATTTCGATTAAAAATTTTGCCATTATTGAGGAGATTTCCCTTAATTTTGAGCAAGGCATGACGGTTTTGACCGGGGAAACCGGAGCCGGCAAGTCTATTATTATTGACGCCATGAACATGATGCTGGGCAGCCGCGCTACGACGGATGTTATTCGTCATGGGGCGTCCAAAGCTGAGATAGAGGGACTTTTTTCGCTGGAAAATAGCAGAGCTTTGCGAGAGATTTTTGAGGAGCAGGGCTGGGAGCTGACCGATGAGCTGATTATCCGTCGAGAAATTCTGCAAAACGGCCGCAGTGTCAGCCGTATCAATGGTCAGATGGTCAATTTATCTGTTCTAAAGGCTGTCGGTCAGCATTTGGTGGATATTCATGGTCAGCACGATCAAGAAGAGCTGATGAGATCTCAGCTTCATATTGCCATGCTAGATGAGTTTGGATCAGCAGACTTTTTGCATCTCAAAGGCCGCTATCAGGAAACCTTTGACCGCTATCGAAGTCTACGTAAGCAAGTCCTGACTCTGCAGAAAAACCAGCAGGAGCATAAGGCTAGAATTGAGATGCTGGAGTTTCAGATGGCGGAGATTGAGAGCGCAGCCCTCAAAAGCGGTGAAGATACTGCCTTGCATCAGGAACGAGATCGTTTGCTCAACCACAAGCTCATTGCCGATACGCTAACGAACGCCTATACCATGCTGGATAATGAAGATTTTTCCAGTCTGGCCAATGTTCGCTCAGCTATGAATGACCTTGAGTCTATTGAAGATTACGATCCAGCTTACAAGGAGCTTTCCGGCAGCTTGTCAGAGACTTATTATGTCTTGGAAGATGTCAGCAAGCGCCTAGAGGACATTTTAGATGGACTGGACTTTGACGGAGATCGGCTGCTGCAGGTGGAGAGTCGTCTGGATTTGATTAACAGCATCACGCGTAAATACGGCGGACAAGTAGATGATGTGCTGGATTACTTTGCTCAGATTTCAAAAGAATACAGCCTTTTAACTGGAAGTAACTTGTCCTCAGAGGATATGGACCGAGAACTGAAGGCCTTGGAGAGAGAGCTGGTAGAGCTGGCTCAGGAGCTGAGTCAGGCTCGTCACGGACTAGCAGCCCAGCTGGAAGCGGAAATCAAGCAGGAGCTACAGGATCTCTACATGGAAAAGGCGCGCTTTAAAGTACAGTTCAGTAAGGGCAAGTTCAACCGTGAAGGCAATGAACAAGTAGAGTTTTACATCTCAGCCAATCCGGGAGAGGATTTCAAACCTTTGGTGAAGGTTGCCTCTGGCGGCGAACTCTCCCGTCTTATGTTGGCGATCAAATCGGCCTTTTCTCGTAAGGAAGGCAAGACCAGTATTGTTTTTGACGAAGTGGATACGGGCGTTTCTGGCCGTGTGGCTCAAGCTATCGCTCAGAAGATTTACAAGATTGGCTCCAACGGTCAAGTCTTGGCAATTTCCCATCTGCCGCAGGTCATTGCGATTGCCGATTATCAGTTCTTTATTGAGAAGATTTCGGATGAGAATTCGACCGTTTCAACGGTTCGCCTGCTGACGGCTGACGAGCGTGTTCAGGAAGTCGCTAAGATGCTGGCTGGTGAAGATGTGACAGAGGCTGCTTTGACGCAAGCCAGAGAATTATTAAAAAAATAAACAAGCGAGGCTGAGACACTAGTGTTTCGGTCTCCTTTGGAAAGTGACGACTATGACAGAATATTTTGTAATCGGTGATGTCCATGGCAAGGCTGGTATGCTTGATGAATTACTCCAGCACTGGGACGGTCGCAGCCAACTAGTCTTTCTAGGGGACTTGATCGATCGTGGCGAAGACAGCCGAGCCGTTTTGGAGCGAGTCAAAGCTCTGGTGGAGCAAGAAGGAGCTGTCTGTCTTTCTGGCAATCATGAGTATATGTTTCTGACTTGGCTGGACAATCCTGAAAAGTCTTATGACCACTACCGACGCAATGGCGGAGATACGACGATTAATTCGCTTTTAGGCCGACCACTCAATGCTCCTGTCGATGGAGTAGCAGACGCGGAAGGTGTCAAGGCGGCGGTAGCAGATTTAGTCGACTTTATTCGTCAGATGCCTTTTCTATTGGAGACGGAACAGTACATTTTTGTCCATGCTGGCCTTGATTTGGAGCTGAAAGACTGGCGGGAGACCAGTGATTATCAAAAAGTTTGGATTCGCGCTCCTTTTCATGAAGGCAGCAATCAGACTGGCAAAACGATTGTCTTTGGCCATACACCGACATTTTATCTCTTGCATGAAGCGCCGGGAACTGATCAGCTTTGGATGACTGAGGATGGCAAGATTGGCATGGATGGCGGAGCTGTTTATGGCGGAGTCCTCCACGGAGTTCTCTTTGGCCATAATGGCATCATAGAGCAGTATGCCATCAAAAATGATGGTTTTGCGGCGAAGGACGAATAGAATATTTGACTGTTAACGTCTCGATAAAGAAATTAAAAAGATTAAAGAAGCCCTTTTAATGCTTTTTTAATCTTTTTTCGTACCTTGGAGATAGAAATATAGTCAATACCTATTTTTACTTATGATGATTATATATTTCATGGGAAAGCAAAAACGTGAAGAATAGGCTCTCCTAATATGCAATTATCACTATTTATGCTATAATAGTTGCCAAGAAAGTAAAAGAGGAGGAAAGGATGTCTTTTCAGGATAGAAAGATAAAATATTCGATCCGCAAATTATCAGTTGCTACTGTGTCCCTTGCGATTGGATTTTTGTTTGCACCCACTGCGATTGGAGTGGACCAAACAGTCCACGCCGATGAGCTCGAATCTACAGCACAAGTGGGAAATAAGTCAGATAATCAAGCCTCAGAAGGAGCGTCTGAAGCAACAAAAGTAGAAAGTCAAGAGACAACTTCAAAAATGGCTTCCGCGTCAGTACAAGCAGAGACTAAAGAGGACAATAAAGCTATCTTAAAATCTGCTCCCCCTACTGTGACAGAGGCAAGTCAAGTGACAGATTCAACTGCTCTTAGAAATTCTCAACCAGCTGCTGAAACGGTTCAGCCATCCACAGAAGGAGCTGCCCAGCTGCCCTCTGCAAACGTTAGTCTGAAGAAGAGTGCTTTAGAAAACTATCTCAAAGAGTTGCGCAACAAGGATTTTTCAAGGAAAACAGATGAGAGTGTAGAAATCCTTAATGATTTGATGACAGCGGCTGATAGCGTGCTTCAAACTGCGACAAAGCAAGAAGAAATTGATAAAGTTTACCGAAATCTGGTAACCTTCGTTAATTCGGGACTTCGTAATAAGAATTCGAAAGTCATCTTGGGAAAGGATAAGATTCCTTCAAAAGAAGCAGAGTCTGGAGACACTTCCTCTAAAGGAAAATTGCCTGAGGATTCTACAAAACAGACTGATACTACCTACAGAGTAGAATACAAATTTAAGAACTCAACTCCGATCTATCCTCTACCCAATAAGATTCGCTCAATGCTTCCAGCTGCTAGTGAATTTGTAGCTCAAGCGGACGATTACAAAGATGTGATTCAACTTGAGACAACTACAATAAGCGTTCCAACTGGTACTTGGACTTTCCATGGTTTTGATACAGCTAAATATGGAAAAGCTATTGCAGGAACGAAAGTCAAAACTATAACTGGAACGTGGAGCTTTGAGCCAAATGGTGTCGACTATGAGTTCCAGTCAACCAATCCTGATATTGCATTACCAGATCATATCGCCAAGCTGACCCCGAAAAATCCAACTGATTATAAGATGGGCGGCCTGTTTCTTACAGAAGTAGATGCTGAGCAACCAAGTGAAACGACTTATGTTGATAGAGCAAATAAGGTGACTTGGAAATTCGAAGAATATGATAAAGAAAAAGTCATTATTGGAGTAGGAAGACGGACTTTTGTTGGAAGATGGGCCCCTACTCCCAATCCAGAATATGTATTCAAATCATCTAAAGCAGGTGTCCCATTGCCACAAAGTATCTTGGACATGCTTCCGAAAGATGAGGCCTCTTACAAGGTTGGCGACACAATTGTAGCCAAACAACCGGCTAAAGAATTAGTAGAAGAAGTTGAAAAAGATTACATATGGACCTTCAAGGGATACGATCACAAGAATGCAACTTATGATGGCAAGCGAGTGATATACACTGGTATATGGGAAGTGACGCCTAGACCGCACCATGTAAGCTATCGTTTTGAAAGTGGGACGGCTGGACTTTCTTTACCTGACTTTATCCAGAAGAAAACACCAAAAGACACCTCGACTTACTACAATACACAAAAAGTTCTACCAGAAGAGCTAACTACAACGACTTACACAGATGATGTGAACGATGGTATCTGGACTTTTGTTGGTTATGATGCTAAAAGTAAGATTGTGAAAAAGTCTGATCTAGCTTTCATTGGTAAGTGGGAGTTTAAGGCGAATAAGTATCAAGCAGCTTACCGATTCGAAAGTGCGACCGCGGGGAAAGATCTTCCAACCGCTATCACAGCCTTATCTCCAAATGATAGTGCCACTTATGTGAATGGCGCAGCAGTTTCAGCCAAACAACCCGCTCAAACGACATACACAGACACTGTGAATGACGGTACCTGGACGTTTAAGAGTTACGACGCAGATAATGCCGTTGTCAACAAGGCTAATGTGGATTTTCTAGGCAAATGGGAATTTAAGGAAAACCAGTATCGAGCAGGATACCGATTCGAAAGTGCGACTACTGGGAAGAATCTTCCATCAGCTATCACATCCTTGACTCCAAGCGACAGTGAGGCTTATCTGAATGGTGTTGCAGTTTCTGCTAAGCAGCCAATCCAAACTACCTACACAGACGTAGTGAATGATGGTATCTGGACCTTTAAGAGGTATATTCCAGCTGGTGCTGTGGTCAATAAGGCAGATGTTACCTTTGTTGGTCAGTGGGAATTTAGAGCTAACAAGTACCAAGCAAGTTACCGCTTCGAGAGTGAGACGGCAGGTAAGGCTCTTCCATCAGCCATCACCGCTTTGACTCCAAGCGACAGTGATTCGTATGTGAATGGTAATTCTGTTTCAGCTAAGCAACCATCTCAAACCACTTACACCGATACTGTGAATGACGGCACTTGGACCTTCAAGGGCTATGACGCAGCTAGCACCGTTGTCAACAAAGCTAATGTGGATTTTGTAGGGAAATGGGAATTTAAGGAAAACCAGTATCGAGCAGGTTACCGATTTGAAAGTGCGACTGCTGGCAAAGCTCTTCCAGCGGCTATCACATCCTTGACTCCAAGCGACAGTGCAACATATGTGAATGGTGCCTCTGTTTCAGCTAAACAACCATCACAAACCACTTACACAGATACAGTGAATGACGGCACTTGGATCTTCAAGGGTTACGACGCAGCTAGCGCCGTTGTCAACAAGGCAAATGTAGAGTTTGTAGGAAAATGGGCCTTTGAAGCCAATAAGTACCAAGCAAGTTACCGCTTCGAGAGCGAGACAGCAGGTCAAGCACTTCCAGCAGCCATCGCCGCATTGACCCCAAGCGACAGTGATTCGTATGTGAATGGTGCCTCTGTTTCCGCTACACAACCATCACAAACCACTTACACAGATACTGTGAATGACGGCACATGGACCTTCAAGGGTTACGATGCAGACAATGCAGTCGTGAACAAGGCCAATGTAGAGTTTGTAGGAAAATGGGCCTTTGAAGCTAAAAAGTACCAAGCTACTTATCGTTTCGAGAGCGCCACAGCAGATAAGGCTCTTCCAGCGGAAATCACAGGTTGGACTCCAAGCGACAGTGCAACATATGTGAATGGTGCCTCTGTTTCGGCTCAACAACCATCTCAAACTACCTACACAGATACAGTGAATGATGGCACATGGACCTTCAAGGGCTATGACGCAGCTAGCGCCGTTGTGAACAAGGCCAATGTAGAGTTTGTAGGTAAGTGGGAATTCAAGGCGAATCCGACAAATGCTGAAACTTATACGCCTCAAGTAACGGAAGAAACTATCAAGGTTGGAGAAACACCAGACTTGACCGATAATGTGACGAACTTGCCAAGCCTTCCAGCTGGCACTAAGGTAGTAGATATCACACCTGCGGGTCAAATAGATACTACAAAACCAGGTACTTATAGCGGTACAGTTCGTGTTGATTATCCAGATGGTTCTTCTACTGAAGTTCCTGTACCAGTTAATGTTTTGCCTGCACCGGTAATTGAAACCTATAAAGTGACTTACCGCTTCGAAAGTGCTACGGTAGACAATAACTTGCCAACAGAAGTATTGAGTTTACTTCCACAAAGTGGAACATATACCACAAGTGCTTCTGCAGCGATTGCTTTTGTTCCAGAAGCACCGATGCCTGTAGAGGTATCTGTTGCAAATGGTACTTGGAAATTCGTGGGCTACGAAAAAGTGGAAGAGGAAACAAGTTTAACCTTCATCGGCACATGGGCCTTTGAAGCGAAGCAAGTTCCTAGCCCTCAACCACAACCGGAACCAGCACCGCAGCCGAAACCAGAACCTCAACCAGAACCAGCGCCACAACCGCAACCGGTTCCGAAACCAGAACCTCAGCCAAGTCCGGTTCCACCAGTGACTCCAGAAGTGAAGCCAGATCAAGAGACTGATTCAGCTAATAAAGCTCAAACGGATCAGCTAGTGAAGCTTGAAAGCAGACCTGTTTCAAATGATAAGCCAGCTGTTCCAACTCCAGCAGGAGATAAGACTAAACAAGCGACCTTACCAAATACAGGTAGCACTGCTCCAGTTTCCATCGTGGGAGCAACGACCAGTGCTCTTCTTGCGGGTCTAGGATTCATGATTCTTGGTCACAAGCGCAAAGATGATGAGGCTTAAAAGAGCATCTCTTTGTGTAAGCTTTGGCTAGTGCCTTAATCAAATCATTAAGAGTCTTCTAAGTAGTGTTTGACTTAGAAGGCTCTTATTTTTCTGAGATTTATGGATTAAGCTAAGATTGATTCACAAAAACTTAGGATTTTTTGGTATAATAGATTCAATAACAGGATAAAAGTAGGGAAAATATGACAAAAATTAAAATTGTGACAGACTCTTCGATTACGATTGAGCCTGAACTAGCAAAAGATTTGAATATTACGATAGTTCCTTTGACAGTCATGATTGACGGTGTAGTCTACTCGGATTCCAATTTGAAGGAGGGAGAGTTCCTTCAGTTGATGAAGTCTAGTAAAAATCTGCCCAAGACTAGCCAGCCACCAGTTGGAGTATTTGCAGAAGTTTTCGAAGATTTGTCAGCAGAAGATGTCCAAATTATCTCGATTCACATGTCTCATGCTTTATCTGGCACCGTAGAGGCAGCTCGTCAGGGTGCTACCTTGGCTAAGGCTGATGTAACAGTTGTCGATAGTTCTTTCACGGACCAAGCCATGAAGTTCCAAGTCGTTGAGGCTGCTAAGATGGCAAAAGCTGGAGCGACTTTGGAGGAGATTTTACAAAAACTTGAGGAAGTCAAAGCCAAGACGGAGCTATATATCGGCGTATCAACCTTAGAAAATTTGGTCAAAGGTGGTCGTATCGGCCGTGTGACTGGTCTGATTAGCTCGCTTTTAAATATTCGTGTCGTCATGCAAATGACAAATCATACCTTGACTCCTATTGTCAAAGGAAGGGGCGCTAAAACCTTCAAGAAATGGCTGGATGACTTGAAAGAGTCTCTGAAAGAGAAGGAAATTGAAGAAATCGGAATTTCCTATGCGGGTGGACCAGAATTTGCCAATCAAATGAAGGAAGAGCTGCAGGAATTTGTTGAAAAACCAATCTCTGTCTTAGAAACAGGTTCGATCATCCAAACTCACACTGGAGAAAATGCATGGGCCGTTCTAGTTCGCTATAAATAAGGTAAATTATTTGTAAAATGTCTGCTTAAGACTTGACCTAGACGCTTTTTTTAGATATGATAATATCTGTTAGGGTTATTAACCCAGAAAAAAATTGGAGGATTTGTTAAATGGCTAACAAACAAGATTTGATCGCAAAAGTGGCAGAAGCTACAGAATTGACTAAAAAAGATTCAGCAGCAGCAGTTGACGCTGTATTTGCAGCAGTTACAGAATACCTTTCAAAAGGTGAAAAAGTTCAATTGATCGGTTTTGGTAACTTTGAAGTTCGTGAGCGTGCAGCACGTAAAGGTCGCAACCCACAAACTGGTAAAGAAATCACAATCGCAGCTTCTAAAGTTCCAGCTTTCAAAGCAGGTAAAGCTCTTAAAGACGCTGTTAAATAAGACAAAAATCAAAAGCCTACTGTATCAGCTTCCTAGCTTGTGCAGTAGGTTTTTTCTTATGTTTTGGCATAACATCAATCATTTTTCCTAAGCTTCTAGAAGACATAGTATTTGTTTGTTAGAGAAGACGGTAAAAATCAGGATGCTCCTCCTGCTCAACTTAAAATATGATATAATGTAGCTAAGAAATGGGGGTAACTATGTATTTTAAAAAAGTAATAACCTTTTTAACCATGCTTGCAGCTGTCATGGCTTTGACAGCTTGCTATTATCCAAGGAAAAGGGTTCCTAGGTCTGAAGCCTCTTCTGTCCAAAAGGTGAAAATACCAAAGAAATCAGAATCGACGAAGGCTACAGGCTCCAGTCAGCAAGAAAAATCAAAGAGTAGCCAGACCTCATCATCTAGTACTCCAGCTTCTGAGAGTAAGGCTACAAGTTCGCCAGATGAAGTGACGGATGGCTTGCCTCAAGATGCACAGTCTGCCAATAAAGACAAGATCTATGCAACAGGTAATGCCAAGGTGTATTATCGTTCTTTTGAAGGAGGATTTAGTGCTCAAACGCCTGATTTCAAAGGCTATACAGAGGAGCAAGTCAAAAAGGTTCTTGGCGAGCCAGAGGCCGTCATAAAGGATCCGAATTATATTAAGGACACTTTTAAAGCTCAGGAGTTAGAAAATATAAAAGAGCTCTATCGAGGTCAGCGTGTGACGGGAGAGCAGGCAAAGGCTTTCTATGTAACAGCGGCGGATATTGCTCAGGCAGCTAGCTTGAACCAAGACTATCAGTTGGAGAGTGACTTTATTTTATATAGCTATAAGCAACATAAAATTAATCTGATTTTCTCTAAAGGAGAGTTGTATTATATGACTCCCAATCCTGATTATCTTTATTTTAAATAATTTTGAAAAATTCTTGCGCTAGTTTACTAGGCTTGCTATAATAGCTAAAACGAAATGAGAAGGAGCAAGGATGAAAGCTTATACTAATGTTAATCTGGTGACCTGTGACAGCGCATTTCATGTTTATCGGGAAGGCTTGCTAGTTGTGGAAGATGAACGCATTACCTACTGTGGCCCCTATGACGAGGCCTGGCTAGAACAGTGCAGCGAGTTGGTGGATTATGAAGGAGCTTGGATTATGCCAGGGCTGGTCAACTGCCATACTCACTCGGCCATGACCTTGCTGCGTGGGATTCGTGATGACAGCAATCTGCACGAATGGCTGGGGGACTATATCTGGCCAGCAGAAAGCCGGTTCACGGCGGATCTAACGACCCAGGCTGTCCAGCTGGCTCTAGCTGAAATGCTGCAGTCAGGAGCAACGACTTTTAACGATATGTATAATCCTCAGGGAGTGGATATTGACCGGATTTATCAGGCTGTGCGGCAGTCCGGTATGCGCTGCTATTTCTCACCAACCCTCTTTAGCTCAGAGGCGGAAACAGCCGAAGAGACTCTGGCTCGTACTCGGGCCATTATTGAGAAAATCCGATCCTACGATGATGAAGATTTTCAGGTCATGGTGGCGCCTCATTCGCCCTATGCCTGTGATGAAGAGTTGCTTAAAGGCAGTCTTGAGTTAGCGCGTGAGCTGGATTTGAAGCTTCATATCCACGTGGCAGAGACTCAGGAAGAAAATAAAATTATCCTGGAGCGCTATGGTAAACGGCCTTTGGCTTTCTTGAAAGAGCTGGGCTACTTGGAGCAAACAGCCATTTTTGCTCACGGAGTTGAGCTCAATCCGTCAGAGATTGCAGATTTAGCAGCTTCACCAGTCAGCATCGCCCATAATCCTATCAGCAACCTCAAGCTGGCTTCCGGTGTAGCTCCGGTGACGGATTTACTAGCTGCTGGGGTGACCGTTGGCCTAGCGACAGACTCTGTTGCTTCCAATAATAATCTGGATATGCTTGAAGAAGGTCGGACAGCAGCCCTCCTTCAGAAAATGCGGGCAGGCGATGCGACTCAGTTTCCGATTGAGCAGGTTTTGAAGGCTTTGACCATTGAAGGAGCCAAGGCGCTGGGATTGGATAACAAAATTGGCAGTCTGGAAGCGGGCAAGCAAGCCGATTTCATTGCCATTCAGCCTAAGGGACGACTTCACCTCTATCCTTTGGAAAATATGCTGTCGCACCTAGTGTACGCAGTCAAGGGCAGCGATGTTCAGGATGTCTACATTGCAGGGCAGCAGGTCGTTCGAGATAGCAAAGTGCTGACCGTTGATCTAGAATCGTTCCGTTAAACGTAAAAGCCGAGTTTGTCTCGGCTTTTATGCTAGTCAGGAGAGCTCTTTTCACTTTCTGCTGGCTAACAGTTTCTTTGTCAAAGAAAAACTCTGGGTTATCCCAGAGTTAGAATTAGTTTTAAGCTTTCTTTGATTTAGAAATATAGAATAATTGTAGGATGATACCAAGAAATGCCATACCAATAACAATATAGAAGGCCATTGAATAGTCTCCCTTGTTTGCTTGAGCAAGTCGAGCACCCAACTGTGGCCCGGCAATAGCTGCAACACCATAAGCAGTGAACATCCAGCCATAGTTTGTGCCGACATTGGCCACGCCCCAATTTTCGGCTGTAATACCTGGGAAAGATCCAAGGAAGCCACCGAAGGACAGGGCGACAAGCATGACGCCTAAAATTGCAAGGATGCTTCCCTCCCCTTTAAAGAGAGCGGTCAGCGCCAAGCCACCAGCAACAGCGCCAAACATGGCGATCACAGTAGGGTAGCGGCCGATTTTGTCCGATACAGCTCCCCAGAAGATTCGTCCAAAAGTATTGGCGATAGAAACCAACATAACGAATAGAGTTGCTTCTCCAACTAGTTTATATTGGTCGGAGATAGACGCTGCTGAGCCGATAATCATCATACCACCAGTAGCACCTAAAATGTAGATGAGCCACAGCAACCAGAAGTTGCCTTCTCGTAGCATTTCTTTGTGAGTTTTTCCTGTCGGTGCAGAACTTCCTGCTGCTGGAGTAGCCGCTGGGGCTTTTTCCATGACAAGAGAAGAGCAGCAGATAACGACAAGTAGGGCAATTCCCAGAACTTTAAATGTAGAATAAACGCCCATTGAAGCGATGAGAGTTTTGGCAAGTGGTCCGATGATTAGTGGTCCAAGTCCAAAGCCAGCAGCGGTTAAACCACCCGCGAGACCTTTTTTATCAGGGAACCATTTGGTAGCGACAGAAGTTGAAGCGCCATAGGCTGATCCGATACCGAGACCAAGGACAACCCCGTAGGTCAAGTAGAGTACAGGAAGAGAAGTTGCAAATCCTGTAGCAAACATACCAGCACCAAAGAGAATGCCTCCTAGAAAGACAAATTTCTTAGGGCCTAATGAATCGACTTTAGGTCCGAAAATAATCATGCCGATTGGCACCATTGCAAAAGAGATACTGAAGGCTAGAGAGGTTTGAGCTTGCACCCATCCTTGGCTAGCATTGGCTTCCAGTAGCGCTTTTTGAAAAACAGACCAGGCGTATCCAGCACCTAAAGAAAGGTTGGTTAAGATAGCTGCTGCTAAAATGAACCAGCGATTTGGTGTTTTTTTCATAATGATATCCTCATTTATATATTTTTTTCTAAAAAGTGGTAGAAAACCAGCCGTATCCAAATGCTCTTCGGCATCTTTTCTGCACAGCAGATAGAATAGCAGAAGTTTGGTTACAGAATTTCTTACGATAAAACCGATATTTCAAAATTAAGCGCTTACATATTTGTTAACATCTCTATCATATCGTGCTTTGAGGCAAAAATCTACTTAATTAAAATGAATAGGTCTATTAGGCAGATTAATATTTTTCCTTATTTACAATCATTCTTAATAGAAAATCTATGTTTGTCATGATATAATGGAAATAAGCTAGAAATGAATGTGGATGGAGTATAGAGAAGATGCATGAAGAGTATGAAAAGAATTATCAGGAAGTAATCGAACATCTGAGGCTGAAAGGTGTTCGAATTACAGAGACGAGAAAGGCCGTGATTGCTTTTATCATCAGCAGTCATGACCATCCTAGTGCAGAGATGATTTACCAGGCTCTCTTGCCTGAATTTCCCAATATGAGCTTGGCGACTGTTTATAACAACCTAAAAGTGTTGATTGATGAAGGCTTCGTCTCTGAGCTCAAGGTTCGTAATGACACGACGACCTATTATGATTTTATGGGGCATCAGCACCTTAATATCATTTGTGAAAAATGTGGTCGAATTGCAGATATGGACTTGGATTTGCCAGACGTTCAGCAGGAAGCGGCAGAGCAGACCGGTTATCAAATCACTAAGAGCCAGATGGTTGTTTATGGCATTTGTCCTGAGTGCGCCCAGCAAGAACAAGTGGCTAGCTAGAAGTCTTGAGTGGAGAATAGATTTTCTTAAAAGTCTGAGCAAGTGGAAAATTTCACAAATATCTCACTGAGACTAGATTTTTGAGAGAAAATTTTGTAAAATAAAATAGATAAACGGGGCAAACCCCGGAAAATAAAAGGAGAATCCATCTAATGGTAAAATTGGTTTTTGCTCGCCATGGTGAGTCTGAATGGAATAAAGCTAACCTTTTCACTGGTTGGGCTGATGTAGATCTTTCTGAAAAAGGTACACAACAAGCAATCGACGCTGGTAAATTGATCAAAGAAGCTGGTATCGAATTTGACCAAGCTTACACTTCAGTTTTGAAACGTGCGATCAAAACAACAAACTTTGCTCTTGAAGCAGCTGATCAACTCTGGGTTCCAGTTGAAAAATCATGGCGCTTGAACGAACGTCACTACGGTGGTTTGACTGGTAAAAACAAGGCTGAAGCAGCTGAACAATTTGGTGATGAGCAAGTTCACATCTGGCGTCGTTCATACGATGTATTGCCTCCAAACATGGACCGTGATGATGAGCACTCAGCTCACACTGACCGTCGTTACGCTTCACTTGACGATTCAGTTATCCCAGATGCTGAAAACTTGAAAGTGACTTTGGAACGTGCCCTTCCATTCTGGGAAGATAAAATCGCTCCAGCACTTAAAGATGGTAAAAACGTATTCGTAGGAGCTCATGGTAACTCAATCCGTGCCCTTGTAAAACACATCAAACAATTGTCAGATGACGAAATCATGGACGTGGAAATCCCTAACTTCCCACCATTGGTATTCGAATTCGACGAAAAATTGAACGTAGTTGCTGAATACTACCTTGGAAAATAATTGGTGATGAAGCTCTGCTTAGCAGGGCTTTTTCTCATTATTAAAGAAAAATTCTTTTTCGATCCTTTTAGATTTCCATGCTTCATTGCTGGGGAAATGTGGTAAAATAAAAGATAGATTTTTACGAGGATGAGAGAAGAAATGTCTAAGAGAAAATTTGATAGCCATTCTATCACAGGCCGACTCTACCTTCTATTTGGAATTGTCGGAGTCTTATTTTTGGTGCTGATCGCTCGTCTGGGCTATATGCAGGTCGTCAACCAAGAATTTTATACAGATAAATTAGCTAAAGCAAGTAAAACAAAGATAAAATCGAGTTCGGTTCGTGGACAAATCTATGATGCTTCAGGCAAGCCCTTGGTGGAGAACACAACCAAGCAAGTGGTGACCTTTACACGAGATAATAAACTGACAGCAGAAGAAATCCGTGAAACAGCACAAAAATTACTGCAGTATGTGTCAGTGTCTGATCTAAAGGTGACCGAGCGCCAAGAGGTTGATTATTATCTGGCGGATAATAAAGTTTACCGAGAAGTGGTTGAAAAATTACCCAAGGAAGAAAAATTTGATACGGATGGCAATCGTTTGCCTGAAGCCAAGATCTATAAGGCAGCGACGGAGAGTATTGATCCAAGCCAGCTAGGCTATACAGATGAGGAAAAGAGGATTATCGCTCTATTTAGCCAGATGAATGCTGTGCCAAACTTTTCAACAGGGACGATTCAGACAGATGATTTGACGACGGAGCAGGTCGCTACGATTGCGTCCATCGGCAAAGAGCTTCCGGGTATTAGTATTTCAACCAGCTGGAATCGGAAAGTTTTGGAAACATCGCTGGCTTCGATTGTTGGTCAAATTTCAACCGAAAAAACAGGTCTGCCAGCTGAGGAAGCGGATGACTATGTCAAGAAGGGCTATTCTCTGAATGACCGAGTGGGAATTTCTTATTTGGAAAAAGAGTATGAGTCTGTTTTACAAGGAAAACGAGCAGAAAAAGAAATTCGGCTGGACAAAAATGGCAACATGGAGAGCGTTGAGACCATTTCCGAGGGAAGCAAAGGGAACAACTTGAAACTAACCGTAGATCTGACTTTCCAGCAGGGAGTTGAGGATATTCTCAGAAATGCCTTTAATATGGAGCTAGCCAAAGGTAATGCCACCTATTCAGAAGGTGTCTATGCCGTGGCTATGGATCCCAATACGGGGTCAATCTTGGCCCTGGCTGGTGTCAAGCACGATCTGGAAACAGGCGATATCTCAGCGGATGCGCTGGGTACCATTACAAATGTTTTCGTTCCAGGTTCTGTCGTCAAGGCGGCTACCTTAACCGCTGGTTGGCAGTACGGAGCCATTTCAGGAAATCAATCCTTGGTCGATCAGCCGATTCTTTTCGCGGGTTCTTCTCCTATCAATTCTTGGTTTACGGCCTATGGCTCACGTTCTATTACAGCGGTGGAGGCTCTGGAATATTCGTCTAATACCTATATGGTTCAGGTGGCCCTAAATATGCTTGGAACTCCGTATAGCCCAAATATGGCTTTAGGAACCCATAATGTCGATGCTTCAATGAAAAAGCTCCGTTCGACTTTTGCAGAATATGGTCTGGGGACTGAAACAGGGATTGATTTACCGACAGAATCAACAGGCTACATTCCCAAAAACTTCACAGTCAGCAATTATATTACGGATGCTTTTGGTCAGTTTGATAACTACACACCACTTCAGTTGGCTCAATATGCGTCGACGGTAGCCAATAACGGTAAACGGGTAGCTCCGCATCTGGTTGAAGGCATTTACGCCAACAATGACCAAGGTGGACTGGGAGACTTGATTGAGAAGAAGGAAACAAAAGAACTAAATCAGGTCAATATTTCCGAGGAAAATATGGCTCTGATAAAACAAGGTTTCTATCAGGTGGTCAATGGATGGAGTGGCTTTACAACTGGACGGACGATTGCCCAGGGCGCTATGGTTTCGATCAGTGCCAAAACAGGGACTGCTGAAACCTTTGTCAACGGTGGTACATCTGCTATTAATACCAATGTTGTATCCTATGCACCAAGCGATAATCCTAAAATAGCTGTAGCTGTGGTATTTCCGCACAATACTGACCTTTCCTCAACGGTCAGCCACAGTATTACCCGTGATATTATTAACCTTTATAATCAACAGCACCCTATGAATTAGAAAGGAAAAGCAGTAGAATCGGATCAAGATTTTACTGCTCAACGATTACTATTATGCTTTATCCAACTCCTATCGCTAAATTAATAGATAGCTTTTCAAAGCTGCCGGGTATCGGCATCAAGACAGCTACTCGTCTGGCCTTTTATACCATCGGGATGAGTGACGATGATGTCAATGAATTCGCCAAAAATCTACTAGCTGCCAAGCGTGAGCTGACTTACTGCTCTATCTGTGGTAATCTGACAGACGATGATCCTTGTGCCATCTGTACAGATCAAACGCGCGATCAGACTGTGATTCTGATCGTTGAGGATAGTCGCGATGTGTCTGCTATGGAAAATATCCAAGAATACCATGGCCTTTATCATGTCCTTCACGGCCTCATCTCCCCCATGAACGGTGTAGGACCAGATGATATCAATCTCAAGAGTCTCCTGACTCGCTTGATGGACAGCCAAGTGATGGAAGTGATTGTGGCCACCAATGCAACGGCTGACGGAGAAGCAACTTCTATGTATATTTCGCGGGTGCTCAAGCCTGCAGGTATCAAGGTGACTCGACTGGCCCGCGGACTGGCTGTCGGCGCTGATATCGAATACGCAGACGAAGTGACCCTGCTCCGAGCCATTGAAAATCGGACAGAATTGTAATATGAAAGAAAGATTTCCTGCTGAAAAACGGCTTTGGGAGTCTTTTTTCTATTCAAAAATGCGGGGAAATATGGTATACTGAAACAGTCTAAAAAGAAGATGGGGCAACCCAAAATGAACTTATAGCTAGAAATGTTAGGATAAGATAATGGTCAAACAAACCTTGATTTTACTATACGGTGGCCGCAGCGCTGAGCGAGAAGTTTCAGTCTTGTCGGCTGAGAGTGTCATGCGAGCTATCAACTATGACAAATTTTCTGTCAAGACTTATTTCATCACAAAAGCTGGCGATTTTATCAAAACGCAGGAATTTACAGAAAAGCCGTCTGCAGATGAAAAGCTCATGACCAATGATACGGTTGACTTCTCACAGCAAGTCAAACCGAGTGATATTTATGAGGAAAATGCAGTTGTCTTTCCTGTTCTTCATGGACCGATGGGCGAGGATGGCTCTATCCAAGGTTTCCTTGAAGTGCTGCGCCTTCCTTATGTGGGCTGTAATATATTGTCTTCTAGTGTTGCCATGGATAAAATCACCACCAAACGTATTCTGGAGTCTGCTGGAATCCCACAGGTTCCTTATGTAGCGGTGATTGAGGGTGAAAATCTGGAAGAAAAAATTGCCGAAATCGAAGAAAAATTGACGTATCCGATTTTTACCAAACCGTCTAATATGGGCTCTAGTGTCGGTATTTCTAAGTCTGATAATCAAGAGGAGCTGCGGGCGGCGTTGGATTTGGCCTTCAAGTACGACAGCCGTGTCTTGGTTGAGCAGGGAGTCAATGCGCGTGAGATTGAGGTTGGTCTCTTAGGAAATTATGACGTTAAGAGTACCTTGCCGGGCGAAGTGGTCAAAGATGTGGCTTTCTACGACTATGAAGCCAAGTATATTGACAATAAGATTACCATGGATATTCCTGCAAAAATCTCGGATGAGGTTATTTCAGTCATGCGTACGAATGCTGAGACAACTTTTCGTGCCTTGGGCGGACAGGGATTGGCTCGCTGTGATTTCTTCTACACAGAAGAGGGGGACATTTTCCTCAATGAGCTCAACACCATGCCTGGCTTTACTCAATGGTCTATGTATCCCTTGCTTTGGGAAAATATGGGATTGCCTTATTCCGAGTTGATTGAGAAATTGGTAAGTCTAGCTGAAGAAGCCTTTGCTAAGAGAGAAGCGCATCTTTTATAATTATGATATAATAGAGGGAATGAGATGATAGACTGAACTTTTAATATTTGGTCTGAGCTCACTCCCTTCTTTTTTGGGAAAAAGCGGAAAAATGAGTTAAAAATATGAAATTAGATTTATATGAAATAGCAGAAGTCTTGGCTGCCAAAAATGATGTCAGTCAGTTTGAAAATGTGACTTTTAGAAAGGCCGAATTTGACAGCCGTTTGATTGAGGCGGGGGATCTTTTTATCCCGCTCAAGGGCGCGCGTGACGGCCATGACTTTATCGCGACAGCCTTCGCTCAGGGAGCTGCGGCTACCTTGTCTGAGCATCCAGTAGCAGAAGGACCTTATATTTTGGTCGATGATGTGCTAGCGGCCTTTCAAGCTTTGGCTCAATACTATCTGGAAAAGACAGGTGTAGATGTGCTCGCTGTGACGGGCTCCAATGGGAAGACCACAACCAAGGATATGCTGGCTCAGCTACTGGCTACTAGCTACAAAACCTATAAAACCCAGGGCAACTATAATAATGAAATCGGCCTGCCCTACACGGTGCTCCACATGCCAGATGACACAGAAAAGCTAGTTTTGGAAATGGGACAGGATCATTTGGGAGATATCCATCTTCTGTCTGAAATTGCCAAGCCAAAGACTAGCATTGTAACCTTGATTGGCGAAGCTCACTTAGAATTTTTCGGAAGCCGTACGGAGATTGCTAAAGGTAAGATGCAGATTGCGGATGGCATGAAAAAAGGCGGTCTGCTCTTGGCTCCAGCAGACAAGATTGTCAATGACTTTCTGCCAGATCAGCAAAAAGTGGTTCGCTTTGGTCCCGATGCAGATATTTGCTTGACCCGTCTAGAAGAGCGCAAGGATAGTTTGACCTTTAAAGCGAATTTTCTGGAGCAGGCGATTGACTTGCCCGTGACTGGCAAATACAATGCGACCAACGCTATGATTGCGTCTTACGTAGCTTTGCAGGAGGGGGTCAGTGAGTCGGCGATTCGTCAGGCCTTTGCCCAGCTGGAATTGACTCGCAATCGAACCGAGTGGAAGAAGGCGGCTAATGGAGCTGATATCCTGTCAGATGTCTACAACGCCAATCCAACAGCTATGCGCTTGATTCTTGAAACCTTCTCAGCGATTCCAGCTAGTCAGGGTGGCCGCAAGGCTGCCGTCTTGGCGGATATGAAAGAGCTGGGTGCTGACTCCAAGCTAATGCACGGAGCCATGATTACCAGCCTCAATCCAGAGATTATTACCGATCTTTTCCTCTATGGAGAGGACATGGAAGCCCTCTACGTCTATGCTCGGGAAATCTACCCACCAAATCGGGTACATTATTTTGTCAAAAATGCTGACAAGGATCAGTTTGAAGATTTGACTAAGACCGTTAAGACTTGGTTGCAATCGGCCGACCAAATCTTGCTCAAGGGCAGTAATTCGATGAAGTTGGATAAACTAGTGGAGGCCTTGGAGCATGGGGACAACTGATACAGCTTTAATTCTGCAACGACTGCTGGCTATAACGGATACAGGCTTGTCTTTTGCTGCCAGTGACTTTGATCGAGAACGCTATGCGGATATCAGAGACAATCTGAATCAGTTGCTCAGCGAGACCAGCCATCTGGAACCGGATGAGCTGTCTGACTTGCTCCGGCCGACAGATTTTTATGCGACTCCTTTGGTCGATGTTCGAGCTTTTATCGTTCAGCAGGACAAGATTTGTCTAGTACGAGGACAGCAAGAGGAGACATGGGCTCTGCCGGGTGGTTTCTGCGAAGTAGGCTTATCTCCCAGAGAAAATATAGTAAAAGAAATTCTGGAAGAAACGGGATTTCAAGCTAGCGTAGTACGCTTGCTGGCTGTCTTTGATAGCAATAAATTTCAGCCACAAAGTAAGCAGTATGTCAAGCTTGTGTTTGAATGTCAGCTGAAAGAGGGAGATTTTCAGCCCAATTTAGAAATCTCAGAACTGAATTTCTTTGACCCGCAGAATTTGCCTCTTTTATCTGAGAAAAGGATAACAAAAGAGCAGATGCAGCTTCTCTGGGAAATCTATCAGGGCAAACGAGAACAATACTTAGATTAGATTGAAGTTGATGCTGACTGGGTGCTTATATCCAGTAGACCAGATAATCTAGCTCAATCTGTCTAGAGTTGTAATGGCCAGAAGCTATTACTCTAGGAAGTTGAAAACTTTTTGAAAAGTAATTAAGGACTTTGCTAGGAAGAGCAAGCCCAGTGTCCTTAAAAAAATATTTAATAGGATGAAAATTTGAAAGATGAATTTACTAGATTTTTTTACTAGTCACAAAACAGAACCGCCTGTGATGACGCCTTTTGCTTATATTTTGCTCATGATGAGCCTAGTGTCCGTCATCTATGTTGCTAGTCGTTATTTTGAACAAAAGAAAGTGCAGACTTTTTTTAGGGTTGCCCAAATCGTGCAATTAGTATCTTTGTATGGCTGGTACTTGGCTATTCAGGAGCCTTTATCGGAGAGTCTCCCCTTGTACCATTGTCGAGTGGCGATGTTTGCTGTCTTGCTACTGCCAGATAAAGTAGCCTATAAACAATATTTCGCCTTATTGGGAGTATTTGGACCGATTTGCGCCATTGTCTATCCTATTTTGGATCCCTATTCATTTCCGCATATAACCCTATTTTCGTTTTTCATCGGTCATTTGGCTTTGTTAGGCAATTCGATTATCTACCTGATGAAGCATTATGATAGACTTAATTTGTCCTATCGCCGTATCGTAGAAATTACCTTTGGCTTAGACTTCCTCATCTTGCTTGGAAATATTGCATTCGGGGGCAACTACGGTTTCTTAAAGGATCCGCCTCTGGTAGGAGATCATGGTATGCTTGGGAATTATATGATCGTGTCTGTGGTCTTAGCGACGGCCTTGCTTCTATTTTCTTACTTGTTCAAAGAAATGAAGGAAAGACAGGCAGAGCGATTGACCCAATAAAGATTGGAAGAGGAAATGATTTCTCTAGCAACTAGGAAAATTCTTCCTAGATCTTCAATCTGACTGCGAGTTTGAACTTACAGATTTTAAAAGTAGAAAGGAAACTGGATGCATCATTTTTTGACTACCAACCAAACTGAACCACCCTTTGTTTCAGCTTTGGCCTACTCTTTGATGATGGCATTGCTTTTGCTGTCTGTCTACGCATCGATAAAATACCATAAGAATTCTAGCTTTATCAAAAGCATGAAAATCCTTCAGTTGTGCCAACTGGCAATTCTTTATAGCTGGTATGTGGGTTTTCAGCTTCCTCTTGCAAATAGTCTGCCTTTGTACCATTGCCGTTTGGCCATGTTTGCGGTGGTCTTTCTGCCAGATAAATGGCCCAGCAAGCAGTATTTTGCTCTTCTAGGAGCCAGCGGAGCAGTCTTTGCCCTTGGTTATCCAGTCTTTGATCCTTATGATTTCCCGCATATTACCAGCTTCTCTTTCCTGATTGGTCACTATGCCCTCTTGGTTAATTCCCTGATTTATCTGATGAATCACTACGACAAGAACCAGCTCAAGAAATATACGATTGTCCTCTATACTTTTGTGCTTGATGCCTTTCTTGTCGCTGTCAATCAAGTTACGGGTGGAAATTACGGTCTGCTAAAAAGCCCGCCTTTTATCAGTCAGCACAATCTTTTAGTAAAATATTTAGCTGTGTCGATTATTTTGTCCGCTACTTTGCTTCTTTTTGATGAAATATTTAAGAAACGGTGGAAAAAGCAGCTAGAAATTGTTTAATATTGCATTTTATAGCTCCTGTCAAGTTTAGTTGGCAGGGGTTTTCTTAAATCTGATTTTAATCTTAATCTTTGCAATTTTCCTCTTTAGCAGTGTCATTGTCAAATTTTAAGACAAATTTGACAAAAATAAAGAATAGAATCGCTGGAAAGAGCGATTTTTATATTCTTCAGATAATTGAAAAAAAGCGCTAAATCCGCTATAATAGGTAGGTTGAAAGGATTAGAATATTCCAATGTAAAATATAAAAATACTGACATTCACCATTATCCTAAAATGAAAGAAAGAGAAGAAAATGACTTTACAAGAAGAAATCAAGAAACGCCGTACCTTTGCTATTATTTCCCACCCGGACGCAGGGAAAACGACCATCACTGAGCAGTTGCTCTACTTTGGGGGCGAAATTCGTGAGGCTGGTACTGTAAAAGGTAAGAAAACAGGAAATTTTGCCAAGTCTGACTGGATGGATATCGAGAAACAACGTGGGATTTCGGTAACCTCATCCGTTATGCAGTTTGACTATGATGGTAAACGTGTTAATATCCTAGACACACCAGGGCACGAGGACTTCTCAGAAGATACCTATCGGACCTTGATGGCGGTGGATGCTGCGGTCATGGTCGTGGACTCTGCCAAGGGTATCGAGGCCCAAACCAAGAAATTGTTTGAGGTTGTTAAACATCGTGGAATCCCGGTCTTTACCTTTATGAACAAGCTGGACCGTGACGGTCGTGAGCCACTGGACCTCTTGCAAGAATTGGAAGAAGTCTTGGGTATCGCTAGCTACCCTATGAACTGGCCAATCGGGATGGGGAAAGCCTTTGAGGGCTTGTATGACCTCTATAATCATCGTCTGGAACTCTATAAAGGAGATGAGCGTTTTGCCAGTCTAGAAGAAGGGGACAAACTTTTTGCCAGCAATCCTTTCTATGAGCAAGTTAAGGATGACATTGAGCTCCTGAAGGAAGCAGGAAATGAGTTCTCAGAGGAAGCTATTTTAGCTGGTGAGCTAACTCCAGTCTTCTTCGGTTCAGCCCTGACCAACTTTGGGGTACAGACCTTCCTCGAAACCTTCCTCAAGTTTGCGCCAGAGCCACATGGCCACAAGAAAACAGACGGAGAAATTGTGGATCCTTATGACAAGGATTTCTCAGGATTCGTCTTTAAAATCCAAGCCAACATGGATCCTCGTCACCGAGACCGTATCGCTTTTGTCCGTATCGTATCGGGTGAATTTGAGCGAGGCATGAGTGTCAACCTGCCTCGTACTGGTAAGACTGCCAAACTGTCGAATGTCACTCAGTTTATGGCTGAAAGTCGTGAGAATGTGACCAACGCCGTAGCAGGAGATATCATCGGAGTTTACGATACCGGTACTTATCAGGTTGGAGACACTTTGACGGTTGGAAAAAACAAGTTCGAATTTGAACCACTGCCAACCTTTACACCTGAAATTTTCATGAAAGTTTCTGCTAAGAACGTCATGAAACAAAAATCCTTCCACAAGGGAATCGAGCAATTGGTACAAGAGGGAGCCATTCAGCTTTATAAGAATTACCAAACAGGAGAGTATATGCTAGGCGCTGTCGGCCAACTCCAGTTTGAAGTCTTTAAGCACCGTATGGAAGGCGAGTACAATGCGGAAGTAGTCATGAGCCCAATGGGTAAAAAGACAGTTCGTTGGATCAAGCCGGAGGATTTAGATGAGCGCATGTCATCAAGCCGTAATATCTTAGCTAAAGACCGTTTCGACCAACCAGTCTTCCTCTTTGAAAATGACTTTGCTCTCCGCTGGTTTGCGGATAAATATCCAGACGTAGAGTTAGAAGAGAAGATGTAGATCGCCAAAGTTACTTGATTGTGTAACAACCTAAGTAACTAACGCCAAGTTTCTATGGAACTTGGCTAGGCGCTCCACTAGTAAAGTTTTACGAATATTATCGATTCGTAAAACTTTACGTCGTAAAACTCAGTGTCATAATTTAACAATCTGTAACCGCTATGGCGGCTTACCTAAACGCTTCACTAGTAAAGTAAGCGTAGTGCCTAACTGCCTTACAACTTATCGGTGAACAATAATCGTTTCCGTCTCTTCGTGTCGTAGCTATAGCTAACTTCCTTACAGCTATATTTAAAAGATGACATTGATTTGCTGGCTTTCTTGTCAGGACATAGGAGCTTTGGCTATGAGGCTAAGTGTGGACGTTAGGCGTGAGCTATTAAACAATCATTCTAGATCCCAGAAAGGAGTTCTATGATTCTGGAAAGAAAACTAAAAGACCAATCTGTCTGGATCAACATTGACTCAGATGATGTTAAAAAGAATGGACAGATTTATCAGGATTATAATATCGATCTTGAAACTATCGAGTATGCGCTGGATAAGAACGAGCGGGCTCACATGGACTACAATCGCGAGAATGGAACGGTTCTTTTCATCTATAATGTGCTGAATTTGGCGACAGAAAAGGACTACTATGAGACCATTCCGATGACTTTCGTGGTGCAGCAGGATCGCCTCATCACCATCAGCAATCAAGACAATGCCTATGTGGTCGATATCATGAAGGCCTACACGGAGCACCATGAGCCTGTGTCGGTCTATAAGTTTCTTTTTGCTAGTCTGGAGTTGATCTCCAATTCCTACTATCCGGTCATTGAGCAGATGGATAAGCGCAAGGATGAGCTTAACAGACTTTTGCGTCAAAAAACTACTAAAAAGCACTTGTTTGCCCTCTCCGACTTGGAAACTTCTATGGTCTATCTGGTGGCGGCATCCAAGCAAAATACTATTCTTCTGGGGCACATCAAGAGTCATGCTGTTTATCGTAGCTTTGATGAACTAGAAACCGAGCAGTTTGAAGATGCCATGATTGAGGCACGTCAGCTAGTTTCAATGACGGATTTGATTGCTCAGGTTCTTAGCCAGCTTTCGGGCTCCTACAATAACATCCTGAACAACAATCTGAATGATAATTTGACTGTCTTGACCATTATTTCGGTCCTTCTAGCAGTTCTAGCCGTTATCACCGGCTTCTTTGGTATGAATGTGCCCCTACCTTGGGCAACGGACAAGAATGCCTGGCTTTACATTGTCACCATCAGTCTTGTTCTTTGGGTTCTTCTGACCAACCTCCTCAAGTGGGTGGTCAATAAAGAGCGATGAATAGAATATATTAAATGAATGAGGCTTTCGAGCCTCATTTATTTGTGGTGCTAGCTGGAGCGAGTTTCATATTCTATTTATGAAAAATAGAGAGAAAATTTTTTGTATAGTAGGACAAAAAGATGAAAAACTGCTTTCAAAGTAGTATAATAATCTTAGTATCATAATAGGAGGTTTCATATGCTGCATGTAGAAAAACTAGAAAAAAGTTTTGGGCAAAAGCAAGTCTTGTTCGGTATTGATTTTGAAGCCCAGCCGGGACATATCCTTGGTTTGATTGGGAAAAACGGTGCTGGGAAAACAACGATTTTTCACAGTATTTTGCGCTTCCTAGACTATACTGGAGAGATCCGTTTCGAAGGGCAGACGATTAAGCAGGAGACCTATAGCAGGATTGGCTATCTGCCAGAGGAAAGAAGCCTGATGCCCAAGCTGACGGTCTTTGAGCAAGTGCGCTATCTGGCAAATCTAAAGGGTGTGCCAACAGCTGTTGTCAAAGAAAAACTGCCCCAGTGGATGGAAAAGCTCCAGGTCAAGGGGAAATTAACCGACAAAATCAAGAGTTTGTCTAAGGGGAACCAGCAAAAAGTTCAGCTGATTATCACGCTCCTGCATGAGCCAGACTTGATTATTTTAGATGAGCCCTTCAGCGGTCTGGATCCTGTCAATACTGAAATCCTGAAAGAAGTCATTATTGAGGAGAAGAAGCGCGGAGCGACGATTATCTTCTCGGATCATGTCATGACAAATGTGGAAGAGTTGTGCGATGATGTCCTGATGATTCGTGACGGGCAAGTGGTCCTCAATGGGGAGGTACAAGCAGTTCGCAACCAATATGGCAAGACTCGTCTTTTCGTCTCAAGTGACTTGTCACAGGCTGAATTAGAAGCCCTGCCCCATGTTGTCAAGGTAACGCAGACCAAGCAAGGCATCTGGAAATTGATTTTAGACGACGAAACAGCTGGCCCTGAATTGTTTGATCGCTTGACTCAGGGAAGCTATGTGGCAACTTTCGACCAGCAGGCACCGACAATTGATGAAATTTTCAAATTAGAATCAGGGGTGGAAGTATGAAACAAATGTTAATCGTAATCAAAGAAACCTACCTGCGTCATGTCAAGTCTTGGAGTTTTGTCTTTATGGTCTTGTCTCCTTTTCTCTTTCTTGGGTTGAGCTTGGGGATTGGTTATCTGCAGGGAAGCTCTATGTCCTCCTCTAAAAAGGTAGCAGTGCTGACCCAGCTTGATTCTGTCAGAGAAGTGTTAAGAGCTGAAGATCAGCTGAGTTTTCAGTACAAAGATGAAGCCGCAGCTAAGCAGGCTGTAAAAGATAAGAAAATCGAGGGCTATCTGACGATTGAGGAAAGAAGCGGGCAGCTTTCTGCTACCTACTATGCAGAAACCAGTATGAACGCTGCAACGAAAATGGCTCTGTCCAATTCCCTTATTCAGGTCCAGCAGGCTTTAAACTTGGCTCAGGCCGATTTATCAGATGAGCAGAGTCAGATTCTTGCGCGGACAGTCCAGTTTGAAGAAAAAATCGATGAAAATAAAGAAGGCAAGAAGATGGTTCAGACCTTTGCTGCAATGGGACTGGGCTTACTGCTCTATATGATTCTGATTACTTATGCTAGCGTCACTGCCCAAGATGTGGCCAGTGAAAAAGGCACTAAAATCATGGAAGTTATCTTCTCCAGTATTAAGGCGACCGATTATTTCTATGCCCGTATGATTGGGATTTTTGCAGTGATTCTTAGCCATCTGGGCATTTATGTGCTTGGTGGACTGGCGGCCTTTCTCTTTGCGGACAGCATTCCTCTTGTATCCCAAGTCTTGAAGAGCAATCCAGCCATTCAGCAGTATATCGGAGAAGCTGTGTCTTTGAATACTCTAGCTTTTGTAGCTGTTAGTATCTTTATGTATGTTGTCTTGTCGGCCTTTCTTGGTTCGATGGTGGCGCGAGCAGAAGATACAGGAAAAGTCCTTTCGCCCGTTATCATGCTGATTTTAGTCGGCTTTATGGGAGTTTCTTCAATAGGGGCTGCAGGAGACAATGTGATTTTGAAAGTTGGTTCTTATCTTCCGTTCATCTCGACCTTCTTCATGCCATTCCGATCTATCAATGGCTATGCGACCAGCTTGGAAGCTTGGCTTTCTCTAGGAATTACAGCTGCTTTTGCGGTGATGATGACCGTTTTCATCGCGCGAATTTACTCCAGCCTTGTCCTGCAGACAGATGATTTGGGAGCTTGGAAGACCTTCAAACGTGCTTTAAAATATAAATAAATCACAACTTCACTGGAGTCATCTGGTGAAGTTTTCTTTTTGTATTTTAATTTAATATTTTGAATAATAGGGCTAGGTAAAAAGTGGAATTTATGGTAAAATAGTACAGATAAAACAAGGAGTGGAAAAATGGTAGAACCTAAATATAAGCGTATTTTGATTAAACTATCTGGAGAAGCTTTGGCTGGCGAAAAAGGTGTGGGCATCAATATCGCCACTGTCCAAAAAATGGCTGAAGAAATCAAGGAAGTCCATGAACTGGGCATTCAAATTGCCTTAGTTATCGGTGGTGGTAATCTTTGGCGAGGCGAGCCAGCAGCAGAAGCAGGTATGGATCGCGTTCAAGCGGACTATACTGGCATGTTGGGAACAGTCATGAATGCACTTGTAATGGCAGATTCCTTGCAGCAAGTGGGCGTTGACACCCGCGTTCAGACAGCGATTGCGATGCAGCAGGTGGCTGAGCCTTATATTCGTGGACGTGCTCTTCGTCACTTGGAAAAAGGTCGGATCGTTATTTTCGGTGCTGGTATTGGTTCACCATATTTCTCAACAGATACGACAGCTGCTCTGCGGGCTGCAGAAATTGAGGCAGACGCTATCCTCATGGCTAAAAATGGTGTAGATGGAGTCTACAATGCCGATCCAAACAAGGATAAAACAGCTGTGAAGTTTGATGAATTGACCCACCGTGACGTTATTAATAAAGGCTTGCGCATCATGGACTCGACTGCTTCTACCCTTTCTATGGACAATGACATTGATCTAGTTGTCTTTAATATGAATGAACCTGGCAATATCAAACGAGTGGTCTTTGGCGAGCAAATCGGGACAACTGTCTCAAATAATTTATAAAAATCAGGAGAAAAGAAAATGGCAAATGCAATTGTAGAAAAAGCAAAAGAAAGAATGACCCATTCGCACCAAAGTTTGGCGCGTGAATTTGGTAGCATCCGTGCAGGCCGCGCTAATGCTAGCCTTTTGGATCGTATCCATGTGGAATACTATGGAGTAGAGACACCGCTTAACCAACTTTCTTCTATCACGATTCCAGAAGCGCGTGTGCTTTTGGTGACACCTTTTGATAAGTCTTCTATCAAGGATATCGAGCGTGCGATCAATGCCTCTGACTTAGGTATCACACCATCTAGCGACGGATCTGTCATTCGTTTGGTCATTCCAGCTCTGACAGAGGAAACTCGTCGTGAATTGGCTAAGGAAGTAAAAAAAGTCGGTGAAAATGCTAAGATTGCGATTCGTAACATCCGCCGTGACGCTATGGACGAAGCAAAGAAACAGGAAAAGGCTAAAGAAATCACTGAAGATGAATTGAAAGTTCTTGAAAAGGATATCCAAAAAGTCACTGATGATGCAGTGAAGCATATCGATGATATGACAGCGACTAAAGAAAAAGAACTTCTAGAAGTTTAATATTTTAGCAGAATCAAAACTCAGTTGGCCTTGGCTGACTGAGTTGTTTTAACATAAAAATCCTTGCGATTAGAAGAGGCAAGGTAGAAGTAGGACTATATGAACACAAATCTTGCTAGCTTCATCGTGGGGATTATCACGGATGAAAACGATCGTTTTTACTTTGTCCAGAAGGATGGACAGACTTATGCGCTTTCTAAGGAAGAAGGACAACATGAGCTCGGTCAATCTGTCAAGGGCTTTGCATACAGCGATATGAAGCAGAAGCTTCGCCTAACGACTCTTGAAGTCACAGCGACCCAAGAGCAGTTTGGCTGGGGAACAGTGACGGAGGTTCGCAAGGATCTGGGCGTCTTTGTCGATACGGGTCTGCCAGATAAGCAAATCGTGGTGTCACTGGATATTTTGCCAGAAATTAAGGAACTTTGGCCTAAGAAGGGCGACCGTCTCTATATTCGTCTCAGTGTGGACAAGAAAGACCGCATCTGGGGACAGCTGGCCTATCAGGAGGATTTTCAGCGTATGGCTCGTCCTGCCTACAATAATATGCAGAATCAAAATTGGCCAGCCATCGTTTATCGGCTCAAGCTTTCTGGCACCTTTGTCTATCTGCCAGAGAATAATATGCTGGGCTTTATCCATCCGAGCGAGCGCTATGCAGAGCCACGTCTGGGGCAGGTCTTGGATGCACGAGTAATTGGCTTCCGTGAAGTAGACCGCACCCTTAATCTCTCCCTCAAGCCTCGCTCATTTGAAATGCTGGAAAATGATGCCCAGATGATTCTGACCTATCTGGAGAGCAACGGTGGCTTCATGACTTTGAACGATAAATCTTCACCAGACGACATCAAGGCCACTTTTGGCATTTCCAAAGGGCAGTTTAAAAAAGCTCTAGGTGGGCTGATGAAAGCTGGTAAAATCAAGCAGAATCCGACTGGAACGGAGTTGGTGTAAATGAGAAAATCTTTTTACAGCTGGCTGATGACGGAGCGAAATCCCAAAAGTAATAAGCCCAAAGCTATTTTGGCGGACTTGGCTTTCCAGGACACTGCCTTTCCCAAGCACACGGATGATTTTGATGAGGTCAGCCGTTTTCTAGAGGAGCATGCAAATTTTTCCTTTAACTTGGGCGAGTTCGATGCTATTTGGGAAGAGTATCAGGCCCATTAAGTGCATAGTGGCTAGGGATAGTCATTTTCTGTTTGCTTTGATATAATAAAGGTAATTCATTCAAAAAATTAAAATAGAGAGGTTCTTTGTTTGCAAGAACATTCAGTAGAATTAAAACTGGGCCATCCAGATGATGCCTTTCATCTCTTTGGATCTAATGAACGCCATTTGCGCCTGATGGAGCAAGAATTGAAGGTCACAATTCATGCCCGAACCGAGATTGTTCAGATTTTGGGGACGGAGACTGCCTGTGAGGAGGCGCGCCAGGTCATTCAGGCTCTCTTGGTCTTGGTCAATCGTGGTATGACCATTGGTACACCCGATGTTGTGACGGCTATTACTATGGTCAAAAATGACGAGATTGATAAGTTTGTAGCTCTTTACGAAGAAGAGATTATCAAGGACAGTTATGGCAAGCCGATTCGGGTCAAGACACTTGGTCAAAAAATCTATGTGGACAGCGTCAAAAATCATGATATCGTCTTTGGGATTGGTCCAGCTGGAACAGGGAAGACCTTTCTAGCGGTGACTTTGGCGGTGACAGCTCTCAAGCGTGGACAGGTCAAACGAATCGTTCTGACAAGGCCAGCGGTAGAAGCTGGTGAGAGTTTGGGCTTTCTGCCTGGTGACCTTAAGGAAAAGGTGGATCCATATCTGCGTCCAGTCTATGATGCCTTGTATCAGATTTTGGGTAAGGACCAGACGACGCGTCTGATGGAGCGAGAAATCATTGAGATTGCTCCTCTGGCCTATATGCGGGGGCGGACGCTGGATGATGCCTTTGTGATTCTGGACGAGGCACAAAATACCACCATCATGCAGATGAAGATGTTTCTGACACGTCTGGGCTTCCAGTCCAAGATGATTGTCAATGGAGATATCAGCCAGATTGACCTGCCTCGCAATGTCAAATCTGGCCTCATCGACGCTCAAGAGAAGTTGAAAAACATCTCCCAGATTGATTTTGTGCATTTCTCAGCCAAGGATGTGGTTCGCCATCCAGTGGTGGCGCAGATTATCCGTGCCTATGAACCGCCAGCTCCTAAGAAAGAGGATAGTGAAGTAGCTGAAGACGAAAGCGCTAGCTGATGATAAATGATAAAAAACGACTAACTTGATGACCAAGTTAGTCGTTTTCTAGTGTCTGCAAATTATTTGGTTAAACCGTAATTATAGTCATCATCTTGCATGGCCTCAACTTCACCAAGAAGGTAACCATTTCCGACTTGAGAGAAGAAGTCGTGGTTGGACGTTCCTGTTGAGATCCCGTTCATGACGATTGGGTTGACATCGTCCGCTGAATCTGGGAAGAGTGGATCTTGTCCTAAGTTCATAAGAGCCTTATTGGCATTGTAACGAAGGAAGGTTTTGACTTCTTCGGTCCAACCAACCCCGTCATAGAGACTTTCTGTATAGCCTTCTTCGTTCTCGTAGAGGGTGTAGAGCAGGTCGTACATCCATTCTTTGAGTTTCTCTTGCTCTTCTTCAGGCAATTCATTGAAACCAAGTTGGAATTTGTAACCAATGTAAGTTCCGTGAACAGACTCATCACGGATGATCAGTTTGATGATTTCCGCAACGTTGGCCAGTTTGTTGTTACCAAGATAGTAGAGGGGCGTAAAGAAACCAGAGTAGAAGAGGAAAGTTTCAAGGAAAACGCTGGCAACTTTCTTTTCTAGAGGGCTACCATTGAGGTAGATTTCATTGATAATCTCCGCTTTTCTTTGAAGGTAGGGATTAGTGTTGGTCCATTCAAAGATTTCTTCGATTTCGGCCTTGGTATTCAAGGTCGAAAAGATAGAGGAATAAGATTTTGCGTGGACAGATTCCATAAACTGGATGTTGTTGAAAACAGCTTCCTCATGCGGTGTACGGATGTCCGAGCGAAGTGCTTGAACCCCTGTTTCAGATTGCATAGTATCCAAAAGGGTCAAACCACCAAAGACTTTTCCAACCAAGTCTTTTTCTTTGTTTGATAGTTTTCTCCAGTCGTCTAGGTCATTTGACAAGGGGATACGCGTATCGAGCCAGAATTGCTCTGTCAGCTTTTCCCAAGTTGATTTGTCGATGACATCTTCGATAGCATTCCAGTTTATGGCTTTATAGTATGTTTCCATGATAATCTCGCTTTAAACTTCTAATACTTGCTTATGTCGCCAATGGAATGATTTCCTTGGCGACATTGCGATAAGTGTTTTTTATACTTTATTTTGTTGAATTTAAATGGTGTAGTTTTGTAAATTGTTATTTACTAGATCACACAGCTTTCACATTGGTTAGCGCCTACTTCGCCGCCATCGTCAGTAAAGGTGCGGACGTAGTAGATGGACTTGATGCCCTTGTTGAAGGCGTAGTTACGCAGGATAGAAAGGTCGCGGGTTGTTTGCTTGCTTTCTTTTTTCCATTCGTAGAGGCCTTTTGGAATATCACTGCGCATAAAGAGAGTCAGAGATAGACCTTGGTCCACGTGCTCAGTTGCGGCTGCGTAGACATCGATCACTTTGCGCATATCCATGTCGTAGGCAGAAGTATAGTAAGGAATGGTCTCAGTTGACAAACCTGCCGCAGGATAGTAAATCTTACCGATTTTCTTTTCTTGACGTTCTTCGATCCGTTGAGTAATTGGATGGATTGAAGCAGAAACATCGTTGATGTAGCTGATAGAGCCATTTGGTGCAACGGCTAAGCGATTTTGATGGTAGAGACCGTCAGCCTTGACCTTGTCGCGCAACTCTGCCCAGTCAGCAGCGGTTGGGATAAAGATATCTTTGAAAAGTTCTTTGACACGGTCAGACTTAGGTACAAATTCACCCGTCAGGTATTTGTCAAAGTAAGTGCCGTTAGCATAGTCAGATTTTTCAAAGTTATGGAAGGTTACACCGCGCTCGCGAGCGATATTGTTAGACTCAACCAAGGTCCAGTAGTTCATGAGCATGAAGTAGATGCTAGTGAACTCTACAGCTTCCGCAGATCCATAATCAATCAGTTGTTGCGCCAAATAACTGTGCAGTCCCATAGCTCCCAGACCAAAGGTATGCGCCAGACTGTTACCGTGGTCAATTGAAGGAACGGCTGTAATGTGTGAGCTGTCAGTGACAAAGGTCAAGGCGCGTGTCATAGTCCGGATGGATTTTCCGAAGTCAGGCGAAGTCATCATATTGACGACGTTAGTAGAACCCAAGTTACATGATACATCTGTTCCCAAGTGTAGATACTCTTGTGCATCATTCAAGAGGCTAGGCTCCTGAACTTGCAGGATTTCTGAGCAAAGGTTGCTCATGATGATTTTACCGTCAATTGGATTTGAACGATTAGCTGTATCGATGTTTACGACATAAGGATAGCCAGATTCTTGTTGGAGTTTAGAAATTTCTGTTTCCAAATCACGGGCCTTAATCTTAGTCTTGGTGATCTTAGGATTGGCAACTAGCTCATCGTATTTCTCTGTGATATCGATATAGGCAAATGGCACGCCGTATTCACGTTCGATTGAGTAAGGGCTAAAGAGATACATATCTTCATTCTTGCGCGCTAATTCGTAGAACTTATCTGGAATGACAACACCGAGTGAGAGGGTTTTGACCCGAACTTTTTCGTCAGCATTTTCTTTTTTGGTAGAAAGGAAAGCGATAATATCTGGGTGGAAGACATTGAGATAAACAACCCCAGCTCCCTGACGTTGCCCCAGCTGGTTAGAGTAAGAGAAGCTGTCCTCAAAGAGTTTCATAACAGGCACAACGCCAGATGCAGCTCCCTCATAGCCCTTGATAGGCGCTCCAGCCTCCCGCAGATTGCTGAGGGAAATTCCGACTCCGCCTCCGATACGAGACAATTGCAGGGCGGAGTTGATGGAGCGGCCGATTGAGTTCATATCATCTGTTACTTGGATGAGGAAGCAAGAAACCAATTCGCCACGACGAGCCCGGCCAGCGTTGAGGAAACTTGGTGTAGCCGGTTGGTAGCGCTGGTGGATGATTTCATTTGCGATATCCTTGGCAATGGCTTCATCTCCGTTGGCAAAGTAGAGGGCATTAAAGAGCACCCGATCTTCCATGCCTTCGAGATAATATTCACCATCATTGGTTTTCAGTGCATACTGGTTGTAGAATTTATAGGCAGCCATGAAAGATTTGAACTTGAAATCTTGAGCATGGATAAAAGCAGACAACTCTTCAATATATTCAGGAGAATAGAGTTGGATAAATTCTTTTTCCAAGTAGTTCTCTTCGATTAAATATTGAATTTTTTCAGTAATAGAAGCAAACTTCATCGTGTTTGGTTCAACATTTTCTTTAAAGAAGGCTTCCAAGGCTTCTTTGTCTTTGTGAAGCATGATTTGCCCATTGACTGGACGGTTGATTTCGTTATTTAGACGGAAGTAAGTCACATCTTCTAAGTGTTTGAGTCCCATAATTTTCCTTTTTCTAAAATGTCTTTTGCTTTTACAAAATAAACGGCTCCTACGAATGATAGGAGCGGCAACAAAGCTCTAAATACTGGCGAGATTATGATAATTTTTTAAGTTTACCAGGCTGGAAACCAGAAAATGCTTCAGTTGGTGTTTGAATAACAGGCGCTGCATTGAAACCGAGGCTTTTAACATGGTCGATGTATTCTGGTTGCTCATCAAGGTTGATTTCGCGATATTCTACATTGTTGGTATCAAGAAAACGCTTGGTCATCTTGCATTGAACACAATCGTTTTTAGAGTAAATAGTTACCATTTGATGATTCCTCTATACTTTCATTTTCTTAAATTTTAATCTGAAACTAGTATATCTAAAAGCGAATTCGATGTCAACAGTTTTGAACTAAATATTGTATGATATTTTCTTATAGCATCTATATAGATACAATATATAGTGTATAAAACATCGAAACAAAGAGAAATAACCACAAGAAGTAACAGCGCTTACTGTACTTTAAGAGAAGCTAGACCAAGAAGAATTCATTATAAGGAAGAAAGCCTTGGAACTATTCCGGAAAGAGAGGGAGTTGACGATTGAATCTACTATTTTAAAACAGAATTCATTTTCAAACTCTAACGAAATATTTTGTAAGCGGGCTATAAAATTCTTGAAAAAGATTTCAAAAAGTGATATAATATCAACTTGTAAGGGTTATCACTTTAACTCAAAAAGAATTATTTTAAAGGAGAGTCTAACTATGGCTTCTAAAGATTTCCACATTGTGGCAGAAACAGGTATTCACGCGCGTCCAGCAACATTGTTGGTACAAACAGCTAGCAAATTTGCTTCAGATATCACTCTTGAGTACAAAGGTAAATCAGTAAACCTTAAATCAATCATGGGTGTTATGAGTCTTGGTGTTGGCCAAGGTGCTGACGTTAAAATCTCAGCTGAAGGTGCAGACGCGGATGATGCTATCGCTGCTATCTCAGAAACAATGGAAAAAGAAGGATTGGCATAAGAAAATGACAGAAATGCTTAAAGGAATTGCGGCATCTGATGGTGTTGCTGTTGCTAAGGCATATCTATTAGTTCAACCGGATTTGTCATTTGAGACTGTTTCAGTCGATGATACGAATGCAGAAGAGGCTCGTTTGGATGCAGCTCTTGAAGCTTCACAGAACGAGCTTTCTGTTATCCGTGAGAAAGCAGTAGATAGCCTTGGTGAAGAAGCGGCTCAAGTATTTGACGCTCACTTAATGGTACTCGCTGACCCTGAAATGGTTGGTCAAATCAAAGAAACGATCCGTACTAAGAAAGTAAATGCGGAAGCTGGTCTGAAAGAAGTTACAGACATGTTTATCGCTATTTTTGAAGGTATGGAAGACAATCCATACATGCAAGAACGTGCGGCAGATATTCGTGACGTAACGAAGCGCGTTTTGGCAAACCTTTTGGGCAAGAAATTACCAAATCCAGCTTCTATCAATGAAGAATCAGTTGTCATTGCACATGACTTGACTCCTTCTGATACAGCTCAATTAGACAAGAAATTTGTTAAAGCGTTTGTAACCAATATCGGTGGACGAACAAGCCACTCTGCGATTATGGCGCGTACGCTTGAAATCGCAGCGGTATTGGGAACCAATAATATCACTGAACTCGTTAAAGACGGCGATATCATTGCAGCAAATGGTATCACTGGTGAAGTTATCATTAACCCAACTGAAGAGCAGGCAGCAGCATTCAAGGCAGCTGGTGAAGCTTATGCGAAGCAAAAAGCTGAATGGGCTCTCTTGAAAGATGCTCAAACAGTGACTGCCGATGGCAAACACTTTGAACTCGCTGCTAACATTGGTACACCAAAAGACGTTGAAGGTGTCAATGCAAATGGTGCTGAGGCCGTAGGTCTTTACCGTACAGAATTCCTTTACATGGATTCACAAGACTTCCCAACAGAAGACGAGCAATACGAAGCATACAAGGCTGTACTTGAAGGAATGAATGGTAAACCTGTTGTCGTTCGTACAATGGACATCGGTGGAGATAAGGAGCTTCCTTACTTCGATATGCCGCATGAAATGAATCCATTCCTTGGTTTCCGTGCATTGCGTATCTCTATCTCTGAAACTGGTGACGCTATGTTCCGTACACAAATCCGCGCTCTCTTGCGTGCTTCTGTACATGGACAATTGCGTATCATGTTCCCGATGGTTGCTCTCTTGACAGAATTCCGCAAGGCTAAAGCAGTTTACGAAGAAGAAAAAGCGAAATTGCAAGCGGAAGGAGTTGCTGTAGCGGATAATATCCAAGTAGGTATCATGATTGAAATTCCAGCAGCAGCAATGCTAGCTGATCAATTTGCCAAAGAAGTTGACTTCTTCTCTATCGGTACTAACGACTTGATCCAATATACAATGGCTGCTGACCGCATGAACGAACAAGTTTCATACCTCTACCAACCATACAACCCATCAATCCTTCGCTTGATCAACAACGTTATTAAGGCAGCTCATGCTGAAGGCAAGTGGGCAGGTATGTGTGGAGAAATGGCTGGTGACCAAACAGCTGTGCCGCTTCTTGTCGGAATGGGCTTGGATGAATTCTCTATGAGTGCCACTTCTGTCCTTCGGACTCGTAGCCTTATGAAGAAATTGGATACGAAGAAGATGGAAGAACTTGCACAGCGCGCATTGACTGAATGTGCAACGATGGAAGAAGTTCTTGAACTTGAAAAAGAATATCTTGACTTCGATTAATCTGAAAATTAAGATCAGGAAAATTTTCCTGGTCTTTTTTAGTTTTCTTCAGCGTCATAGTAGACCTAGTGTAGAAAGTGAGACTCGATGAAAAATCGAGAAATATAGCGAGTTAATACGAACAAAAGAAGATGATTCATGAAATTTGTGAAAAATTTCTTTAAATTTATAAAATTTAGTTGAAATTTTCAGAAAATTTGATAAAATGATACTTAATAACATTTTGGAGGGGACATGTGACACAATATAAGAACTATATAAATGGAGAGTGGAGAGCTTCTGAAAATGAAATCACCATCTCATCTCCTATCAATAATGAGATTTTAGGAACTGTTCCTGCGATGAGTCAGGCAGAGGTTGATTATGCGATGGCGAGCGCTCGTGCGGCTTTGCCAGCTTGGCGCGCCCTTTCAGCAGTCGAACGTGCAGCTTATCTGCATAAGGCCGCGGATATTTTGGAGCGCGATCAGGAGAGGATTGGCGAAATCCTTGCAAAAGAAGTTGCCAAGGGTATTAAAGCGGCGATTGGAGAAGTTGTTCGAACAGCAGACTTGATTCGCTATGCGGCCGAAGAGGGAATTCGTATTCATGGCCAGGTTATGGAAGGTGGCGGCTTCGAGGCTGCCAGCAAGAAAAAATTGGCTGTGGTTCGTCGTGAGCCTGTAGGAGTTGTCTTGGCTATCGCGCCATTTAACTACCCAGTCAACCTGTCTGGTTCTAAGATTGCTCCTGCCCTTATCGGTGGAAATGTCGTGATGTTTAAGCCACCTACACAAGGTTCAATTTCTGGTCTGCTCTTGGCTCAGGCTTTTGCTGAGGCTGGTCTGCCTGCTGGTGTTTTCAATACCATCACAGGACGTGGTTCAGAAATTGGGGACTATATCATTGAGCATAAGGAAGTAAATTACATAAACTTTACTGGCTCCACTCCAATCGGTGAGCGCATCGGTAAGTTAGCTGGTATGCGTCCAATCATGTTAGAATTGGGTGGTAAGGATGCTGCAGTCGTGCTGGAAGATGCTGACTTGGAACATGCAGCTAAGCAGATTGTTGGCGGGGCATACAGTTATTCCGGTCAGCGCTGTACGGCTATTAAACGTGTCATTGTCATGGAGAGCGTGGCAGATAAATTAGCGGCGCTGATTAAGGCAGAGGTAGAGAAACTGACGGTTGGGGATCCCTTTGATAATGCGGATATCACACCAGTCATTGATAACGCATCAGCAGATTTCATCTGGGGCTTGATTGAAGATGCTCAAGAAAAAGGGGCGTCAGCCTTGACAGAAATCAAACGTGAAGCAAATCTCATCTGGCCTGCCTTGTTTGACCATGTGACACTGGATATGAAATTAGCTTGGGAAGAGCCATTTGGTCCTGTTCTTCCGATTATTCGTGTGACTTCCGTTGAAGAGGCTATTCAGATCTGTAACCAGTCAGAGTTCGGTCTTCAATCCTCAGTCTTTACAAATGATTTTCCGAAAGCATTTGAAATTGCTGAAAAACTGGAAGTGGGTACTGTACATATCAATAATAAGACCCAACGTGGTCCAGATAACTTCCCATTCCTTGGTGTTAAGGGATCTGGAGCAGGAGTGCAAGGGATTCGTTACAGTATCGAAGCGATGACACAAGTGAAATCCATCGTGTTTGATGTGAAATAATGAGAAAGGCGGCTTTGTGCGGCCTTTTTTCTTACCTTGATGAACTTGTAATTCTATAACAAGTGTTCGAACAATATAAAAATAAGCAAGTGTTTATATTTTTGATTACTTATCATTTTAAAATGTAAATTTACATATTGGTCTATACAAATTTTAACCGTTTTATCTTTAATTTTATATCAAATAATTCAGGTAAAAGCCTGTAGAATCAGTATTTCATGAGATCTTCTTCAACGATCTATTGATATAGCAACTCATTCTTTTGAAGAAATTGGGCTTTTGAAATTTTTGAGATAGTTTTTGGAAATTTACTTGAAAAATATAAGAAAATGGGGTAAAATAGAAACATAGAAAACGCTTACAAATAGAAAGGTGACTAAATGGACAAAAAAGAAGCATTAAGAACCTTTACAACAGGTGAAAACTTTCATTTGCAGCATTATTTGGGAGTGCATCAGGATGTGGTGGATGGCAAGGCTGGCTACACCTTTAGAGTTTGGGCTCCAAATGCGCAGAATGTGCATCTGATTGGAGATTTCACCAATTGGTATGGAGAGCAGATTCCTATGACTCGCAATGAAGGCGGTGTATGGGAAGTCTTCACGGATTTGCCTAAGGAAGGAGATATTTACAAGTACAATATTAAACGCAGTAGCGGTCAGGAAATCTTGAAAATTGATCCGCTGGCTATCTATTTGGAAGAGCGCCCAGGTACGGGAGCTATTGTTCGGACTATTCCAGAGAAGAAGTGGCAAGATGGACTTTGGCTGGCTCGGAGAAAGCGTTGGGGCTTTTTCTCAAGACCGGTCAATATCTATGAAGTGCATGCTGGATCTTGGAAACGCAATCCTGACGGTAGTCCATACTCTATGGCTCAGCTTAAGGAGGAGTTGATTCCTTATCTGGTCGAAATGAACTATACACACGTTGAGTTCATGCCGCTCATGGCGCATCCTTTGGGACTCAGCTGGGGCTACCAGCTTATGGGTTACTTTGCCTTTGAACATACTTATGGAACGCCAGAGGAATTTCAGGACTTTGTCGAAGAATGTCACTTAAATAATATTGGTGTCATTGTGGACTGGGTTCCAGGTCACTTTACCATCAATGACGATGCCTTGGCCTACTATGATGGAACACCAACCTTTGAGTACCAGGATCATGACCGAGCTCACAACTATGGCTGGGGTGCCTTGAATTTTGACCTAGGAAAAAATGAAGTGCAATCCTTCTTGATCTCTAGCATCAAGTTCTGGATTGATTTCTATCATCTAGATGGGGTTCGTGTAGATGCGGTTAGTAACATGCTCTATCTAGACTATGATAGTGGTCCTTGGCAGCCAAACAAGGATGGCGGTAATCGTAACTATGAAGGCTACTATTTCTTGCAGCGTTTGAATACAGTTATCAAGCTGGCTCATCCAGATGTTATGATGATTGCTGAAGAGAGCTCGTCCGAAACCAAGATTACAGGCATGAGAGAGATGGGCGGTTTGGGCTTTGACTTCAAGTGGAATATGGGCTGGATGAACGATATTCTCCGTTTCTATGAAGAAGACCCGATTTATCGCAAGTACGATTTTAATCTGGTGACCTTCAGCTTTATGTATGCTTTTTCTGAAAATTTCCTCTTGCCTTTCTCTCACGACGAAGTCGTTCATGGTAAGAAGAGCATGATGCATAAGATGTGGGGTGACCGCTACAATCAATTTGCTGGTCTCCGCAACCTCTTGACCTATCAAATCTGCCATCCAGGCAAGAAACTGCTCTTTATGGGTTCAGAATTTGGTCAATTCCTAGAGTGGAAGTCAGAAGAGCAGCTGGAATGGTCAAATCTGGACGATCAGATGAACAAGCAGATGCAAACCTTCACTTCTGCTCTCAACGCCTTTTATCGAGATAATCGTCCGCTTTGGGAGATTGATCTTAGCTACGATGGCATCGAAATCATCGATGCAGACAATACCGATCAGAGCGTCCTTTCCTTTATCCGTAAGACAGAAAAAGGAGATATGTTAGTCTGTGTATTCAACATGGTGCCAGTAGAGCGCAAAAACTTTACCATTGGTGTGCCAGTGGCAGCCGTTTATGAAGAAGTATGGAATACTGAATTAGAGAAATGGGGAGGTGTTTGGAAAGAACACAACGAAACAGTTCAGTCTCAAGAGGGACTATGGAAAGATTATCCGCAGACCTTGACCTTTACGCTACCAGCTTTGGGAGCAAGTATTTGGAAAATCAAGCGTCGTGTGAATGTTCGTAAAAATGCTAAAAAAGATTCCACAAAGGAGTAGGATATGAAGAATGAAATGCTAGCTTTGATTCTTGCCGGTGGGCAAGGAACTCGTCTTGGAAAGCTCACACAAAGTATTGCGAAACCAGCAGTACAGTTTGGTGGTCGTTATCGTATTATTGATTTCGCGCTGTCAAATTGTGCCAACTCTGGGATTAACAATGTCGGTGTGATTACCCAGTACCAACCACTTGCTTTGAACAGTCACATCGGGAACGGTTCAAGCTGGGGCTTAGATGGTATCAATACAGGTGTATCCATTCTTCAGCCTTACTCTGCCAGTGAAGGAAATCGTTGGTTTGAGGGAACAAGCCACGCTATTTTCCAAAATATTGACTATATCGACAGTATCAATCCTGAATATGTTTTAATCCTATCTGGTGACCATATCTACAAGATGGACTACGATGATATGCTCCAATCCCACAAGGATAACAGCGCTAGTTTGACGGTTGCTGTCTTGGATGTACCTCTCAAGGAGGCCAGCCGTTTTGGTATCATGAATACCGATGCTAACAATCGGATCGTTGAATTTGAAGAAAAACCAGAAAATCCTAAATCAACCAAGGCCTCTATGGGAATCTATATCTTTGACTGGCAACGTCTCCGTAATATGCTGATTGCTGCTGAAAAGAGCAATGTAGATATGTCCGACTTTGGTAAAAATGTTATCCCTAACTATCTTGAATCTGGCGAAAGCGTTTATGCTTACGAATTTAACGGCTACTGGAAAGACGTTGGTACGATTGAGTCACTTTGGGAAGCTAATATGGAATACATTAGTCCAGAAAATGCTTTAGATAGTCGTGACCGTCAGTGGAAAATTTACTCACGTAACTTGATTTCACCACCAAACTACCTTGGTGCAAATGCTCATGTTGAAGATTCTTTGGTAGTTGACGGCTGTTTTGTGGATGGAACTGTTAAGCATTCTATTCTTTCAACAGGCGCTCAAGTTCGTGAGGGTGCAGAAGTCATTGATTCTGTCATTATGAGTGGCGCTATTATTGGCCAAGGAGCTAAGATTAAACGTGCGATCATTGGTGAGGGCGCTGTTATTTCTGATGGTGTAGAGATTGACGGAACAGATGAAGTGCAAGTAGTCGGATATAATGAAAAAGTGGGGGTACCAACAGATGAAGATTGATAAATATTCAGCGATTTTAGGAAATACGGTCGGTTTCCACGACATGTCAACCTTAACAGAACATCGTCCAGTTGCCAGTTTGCCATTTGGTGGGAAATACCGTTTGATTGACTTCCCCCTTTCTAGCCTTGCTAATGCTGGCGTTCGTAGCGTCTTTGGTATCTTCCAGCAGGACAATATTAGTTCTGTATTTGACCATATTCGTTCAGGTCGTGAGTGGGGCTTGTCTACACTTTTGAGTCACTACTATCTAGGCATTTACAATACTCGTGTAGAAAGTAGTACAGTTGGTAAGGAATATTATGAACAGTTATTGACTTATTTGAAGCGCTCAGGCTCTAACCAAACTGTAGCCCTGAACTGTGATGTGTTGATCAACATTGACCTAAATCAGGTCTTCCACTTACATAACACAACCCAGCAACCGATGACAGTGGTTTACAAGAAATTGCCATCTAAAGATATTTCAGATGTCAATGCAGTTCTGCAAGTCAGTGAAACAGACCATGTCCTAGGACATAAGCTGCATAGTGATAGAGACGAGGGCGAGCTTTTCAATATGTCTACAGATATTTTTGTAGTAGATACGCCGTGGTTGATTGAAAAATTGGAAGAAGAAGCCCAAAAAGAATTCCCACAAAAGCTACGCTATGTTCTTCGAGACTTGGCAGCTGAAGTTGGAGCTTTTGCTTATGAGTACACAGGCTATTTGGCAAATATCTACTCTGTTGATTCATACTATAAAGCTAACATTGACATGCTTGATCGGCAGAAATTCTACTCTCTCTTCTCACCAAATCACAAGATTTATACGAAGGTGAAAAATGAAGAGCCGACTTACTATGCAACTACATCAAAAGTAAATCGCTCTCAGTTTGCGTCAGGTAGTATTGTAGAAGGTGAAGTTGTAAACTCTGTTATTTCGCGGAATACAAGAATTTTAGCGGGTAGCAGTGTCAAAGATAGTCTCCTCTTCCCACGCGTCGTCGTTGGAAAAAATGCAGTGGTAGAATATGCAATTGTGGACAAGGGCGTTGAGATTGCTGAAGGAGTTGTCGTTCGAGGGACAGCTGAACATCCAGTTGTACTGAAGAAAGGTCAAAAAGTTACAGAGGACATCGTTTCATGAAAATTTTATTTGTAGCAGCAGAAGGAGCACCTTTTTCCAAGACGGGTGGTTTGGGGGACGTTATCGGCGCCCTCCCCAAATCCTTGGTCAAAGCTGGCCATGAAGTTGGGGTTATTCTGCCATATTATGACATGACGGATGCTAAATTTGGTGATCAAGTTGAAGACCTCTTCTCCTTTGAAGTCAGTGTCGGTTGGCGTCGGGAGTATGTCGGTGTCAAAAAGATTGAGTTAGAAGGTGTGAACTTCTACTTTATCGATAATCAGCATTATTTCTTCCGTGGACATGTCTATGGTGATTTTGATGACGGCGAACGTTTTGCCTATTTCCAATTAGCAGCAATTGAACTGATGGAGCGCATTGACTTTATTCCAGATGTTCTCCATGCGCACGACTACCATACAGCTATGATTCCTTTCTTGGTCAAGGAAAAATATCGCTGGATTCAGGCCTATAACAACATCAAGACAGTGCTGACTATTCATAATTTAGAGTTTCAGGGACAATTTTCGGATAGTATGCTTTGGGAACTCTTTGGTGTCGGCTATGAACGTTATGCGGATGGCACTCTCCGTTGGAATGACTGTCTCAACTGGATGAAAGCGGGCATTCTCTATGCGGATCGCGTGACAACTGTTTCACCGAGCTATGCCAACGAAATTCGGACAGCTGAGTTTGGCTGCGGTCTGGATCAGGTTCTTCGGATGGAGTCTGGCAAGCTGGTCGGTATTGTCAATGGTATCGATACAGATATCTACAATCCAGAAACCGATAAATTGCTGGCTTACCACTTTAATAAAGATGATTTGACTGGGAAATTGGAAAACAAACGAGCTCTTCAAGCAAAAGTCGGCTTGCCAGTTCGGGATGATGTTCCTGTCGTTGGTATCGTCTCTCGATTGACACGTCAAAAAGGTTTTGATTTGGTGGTGGAAGAGTTGCATAATCTGCTTCAGGAAGATGTGCAAATTGTGCTACTTGGAACAGGTGATCCTGCATTTGAACGGGCCTTCGCTTGGTTTGGCCAGGCTTATCCTGAAAAATTGTCCGCTAATATCCTTTTTGATGTTACTTTGGCTCAGGAAATCTATGCGGCTAGTGATATTTTCCTTATGCCGAGCCGCTTTGAACCTTGCGGTCTATCTCAGATGATGTCCATGCGTTACGGTACACTGCCACTGGTTCACGAGGTTGGTGGTTTGCGCGATACGGTTGAACCTTTCAATGTCTATAGTGGACAGGGAACAGGCTTTAGCTTCAATAACTTCTCTGGTTATTGGCTGACATGGACTTTCAAAGAAGCCCTCAATCTTTACTGGCATGACCGAGAAGCTTGGCGTAGTCTGCAAACTCAGGCTATGGAAAGAGATTTCTCTTGGGATACAGCTAGTCGAGCATACAGTGATTTATATGAGTCACTGCTCTAATATGTTGCATTAGAACAGCAATCCTCTCTTGTTTCTAACAAGAGAGGATTTGTCGCGTAAGTGGTCTTTCTCATGTTGACATCTTATCCAGACGGATGCTTTTCCCTAAAAGAAAGGAAGTTGATTGGTAAAAATGGAATTAAATAAAGAACAGTTTATCCGAGATTTCAAGGATACTTTGCACGAACGACAGCTGATTAAGATTGCGGATGCTACAGCAGCCGAGCTTTTTCAAGCCCTCGCTAGTACCATTCGTAAATATATCACGCCACTGTGGCTGGAGCGCCGCAATAAACTCGTGGAACAGCAGCAAAAAACAGCCTATTATTTCTCAATTGAGTTTCTGCCGGGACGTATGCTGGAAACCAACCTGCTCAATTTAGGTATTCTTGATACGGTCAAGGAAAGCTTTGCTGAGTTAGGAGTTGACTTTGAGGATGTAAAAAATGCTGAGCACGACATGGCTTTGGGAAATGGGGGCCTTGGTCGCTTGGCAGCAGCCTTCATGGACTCGCTAGCTACAACTGGCTATCCAGGTTTTGGAAATGGGATTCGCTATCGCTACGGTCTTTTCAAGCAGAGAATCGTAGATGGCTATCAGGTCGAGATTCCAGATGATTGGTTTGGTAGTCTAGGCAATGTCTGGGAAACCCGTAAGGATCACGGCATTGTGGATGTCAAGATCTTTGGCAATGTTTACCTCCGTGCCAATGAAGAAGGCCGCATTGTTCCGGTTTATGAGCATTCTAAAACCTTGCGTGCTGTGCCTTATGACGTGCCTCAGATTGGCTTTGGCAATGACAATATCAATAATCTCCGTCTTTGGGATGTTGAAATTCCAGAAGAGTATGAATTGGACTATCCGACTATTGAAGCCCGTCGGCGGGTGCAGGACATCACTGCCATTCTCTATCCAGACGATTCTAGTTACGAAGGAAAAGAACTGCGCCTGATTCAGGAATACTTCATGACCAGCGCAGGGCTGTAAACCATTATCAAATCCTACCTTAAGCAAGGTCGTCCGCTCAAGGATATTCATGAGAAGGTCTCTGTCCATATCAACGATACCCACCCAGCAGTTGCGCCAGCTGAGTTTATGCGTCTTTTGCTAGATGAATATGGTCTCGAGTGGGCAGATGCTTGGAACACAACGGTTAAGACCATGAGCTACACCAACCATACCATTTTGTCAGAAGCCTTGGAAAAATGGGATGCGGAGCTCTTTAAGAATGTCCTGCCGCGGGTTTATCAAATCATCCTAGAAATTGACAATCGCTATGTGGCTGAAATGGCTGGACGTGGACTTGATCCGCAAGTCATCGAAAACACTCGAATTGTCAAGGACAATCAAGTCCACATGGCCCACTTGGCTATCATCGGTGGGCATTCAATCAATGGTGTTGCTAAACTCCACACCGAATTGCTCAAAGAAGATACATTGCGTGATTTCTACAGCATTTATCCAGAGAAGTTTAATAACAAGACCAATGGGATTATCCAGCGTCGCTGGCTGCAAATTGCGGATGAGCCTTTATCGGCTAAGATTGATAAGCTGATTGGTAAGGGCTGGAGAAGTGATATCCATGAGCTGCGCAAGCTTTTGGAATTCAAGGACAATCAGCAAGTGCTGGGCGATTTCTACCGAGTGAAGCAAGAAGCCAAGGCTCGTCTGGCTGACTTCATCAAGGAATCAACAGGAGTAGAAGTTTCTACAGAAGCTATCTTTGATGTCCAGGTGAAACGCCTCCACGCTTATAAGCGTCAGCTGCTCAACCTGCTTCATATCATCAAGCTCTACTGGGACCTCAAGGACAATCCTGATAAGGACATGGTACCGCGCGTCTTTATCTTCGGTGCCAAGGCTGCTCCAGGCTACCACTTTGCTAAGTCTGTTATCAAGCTGATCAATGAAGTGGCCAATCTGGTCAACAAGGATGAAAGCCTGCAAGGTAAACTCAAGGTTGTTTTCCTAGAAAACTACCGGGTCAGCTTGGCTGAGCTCATCATTCCTGCGGCAGATGTATCTGAGCAGATTTCTCTGGCTTCCAAGGAAGCTTCTGGTACTTCCAACATGAAGTTCATGATGACAGGTGCTATTACCCTAGCTACACTGGATGGAGCCAATATCGAAATCAAGGACGAGGTCGGTGACGACAACATTGTCATCTTTGGGATGGACAAGGACCAAGTTTACGAGCATTATGCCCGCCACGATTACTACTCACGTGGTATCTATGAAAGTAATCCAGACATTCGCCGAGTGGTCGATACCTTTGTCAACGGTACCATTCCAAACGTTCGTGAAGAAGGCTCTGAAATCTACGAAGTCCTCATCACCCACAATGATGAATACTTCCTCTTGGAAGACTTCCATGCCTACGTGGAAGCTCAAGAGAAGATTGATGCCCTCTATCGTGACAAAGAAAAATGGGCCCGCATGAGCTTGATCAACATCGCTACATCTGACAAGTTCACCTCAGATGATACCATTGAGCAATATGCCAAGGAAATCTGGAACTTGGAGAAATAATACGTTTCAGAAAACATGAACACTAAGAGATTGGGGTTTGGGTCTCAGTCTCTTTTGCTATCCATCTACCATCTTGTCTAGAAATATGCTATAGTAGAGAAAGTATGAGAATTCAACTTTTTAAAAAGCAGGGTAAGCAAGCATGAAAGACTACACGATTTTTTATCAACAATTAACGGCTCCCTTTCGCAGTCGTCCTAGGATAGTGAAAGGGATGGCCTATTTTAATAGGGGGATGACTGTTTTTATACCTCTAGTGTATGGATTGGTCTTGATTGATGCCTTTCTGATGGAGGGTTGGAAAGGCTTGCTTACTTTTTTCTTCTTACCAGCTATTGGATTTGGTCTCTTATCAGCGATTCGTAAACGGCTGAATCAAGCACGCCCTTACGAAAAATGGGCTATTCAGCCTTTGCTGGCCAAGGATACATCAGGCAGGTCTATGCCCAGTCGCCATGTTTTTTCGGCGACAGTGATTTCTATGTGCTTGCTCTACTTTTTCTGGCTGCCGGGGCTTATCTGCCTCTTGCTTTCGGCAGGGTTGGCCGCAGTGCGCGTGATTGGCGGAGTGCACTATCCAAAGGATGTGCTAGTCGGCTATCTTTGCGGCATTTGCTGGGGAGCTTTAATCTTTTTATTATAAATGTCTGGCGAGAGCCAGATTTCTCCTTGTAAAGTAAGGTAGGAGTAGACAAAGTACCCGAGTCTATATTATAATGTAAGCAGTACCAAACTTTTATCATCAAGGAATGCCTGATTTTGGAAGATGAAAAATATGTAAGGAGACTATTATGTCAGAACCGTTATTTCTAGAGTCTGTGATGCAGGAGAAGATTTGGGGTGGCACCAAGCTGCGTGATGTTTTTGGCTATGAAATCCCCAGCGACCATGTGGGAGAGTATTGGGCAATTTCGGCTCATCCTAATGGCGTGTCAACCGTCAAGAATGGTCGATTTGCCGGTCAGAAGTTAGATGTTCTCTATGCCGAACACCGTGAGCTCTTTGGGAATCGCCCCGAGCCAGTCTTTCCGCTTTTGACAAAGATTTTGGATGCCAATGACTGGCTCAGCGTTCAAGTCCATCCAGATGATGCCTATGGATTAGAGCACGAAGGAGAGCTTGGCAAGACAGAATGCTGGTATGTTATCGCTGCAGACGAAGGGGCAGAGATTATCTACGGTCATAATGCCCAGAGCAAGGAAGAGCTGCGCCAGCAAATCGAGAGCAAGGACTGGGATCATCTTTTGACCAAAATTCCGGTCAAGTCTGGTGACTTTTTCTATGTGCCAAGTGGCACCATGCATGCTATTGGCTCAGGCATTCTGATTTTGGAGACTCAGCAGTCTAGCGATACCACTTATCGGGTCTATGACTTTGATCGTAAGGACGATGCTGGCAATCTTCGTGAGTTGCATTTGGAGCAATCGATTGATGTTCTGACTATCGGCGAGCCTGCTAATAGCCGTCCCGTTACCATTCAGGCAGACGATTTGACCTCTACTCTTTTGGTGGCCAATGACTTCTTTGCTGTTTACAAGTGGGACATTGCTGGTTCTGTTGAATTTAAAAAGACAGTAGATTACAGCCTGTTCAGTATCTTGGAAGGTGCTGGTGAGCTGACAGTAGATGAATCAGTGTATCCAATCGAAAAAGGCTCTCATTTCATCCTGCCGAGCGATGTTACAGAGTGGACCTTGTCTGGTGACTTGCAACTGATTGTCAGCCATCCATAGTGAAAAAATACATAGACCGAGTGACCATCTCGGTCTATTTTTCTTTATTTTTGTAGAATGGATAGAGAAAACAGGACTTTAACTTCAATCAGTGAAAAAGTCCGATAAATGAGGCATTTCATCATGGTTGCTTGAAGAATTTTTTTTTGAAAAATGGTACAATGAAATGGAATATCCAAAGGAGTTGAATATGGAACACAAAGAAAAAGATTTTAGTTTGTCCTGGTTTTTTAGATGGTTCTTGGATAATAAGGCCATTACCGTATTTTTGGTGACCTTACTCATCGGTTTGAACATTTTTATTCTTAGCAAAATTAGCTTTATTTTTACACCGGTGATTGAGTTTATTGGTGTCATTATGTTGCCAGTGATTTTGGCTGGGCTGCTTTACTATCTGCTCAATCCCATTGTCGACTGGATGGAAAAGCGCAAGATTAACCGTGTGGCTGGGATTACAATTGTCTTTGTCTTGATTGGTGTTTTGATTGTGTGGGGCTTGGCAGTTGCTATTCCTAACTTGCAGCATCAGATAGTGAGTTTTTCAAAAAATGTTCCCGCCTATCTCAAGCAAGCCAATAAAATGATTGATGATGTTTTGACCAATCATATTTCAGATGATTTGAAGCCACAAATCGAGCAAGTTACGAATAAGTTATCGACTCAGATCACTTCATGGGCCAGCAATTTTTCATCTAAGGCAGTTAATTGGGCTAGCAATTTGATTAGTACGGCTTCACAAATCATTGTGGCTATCATCATCATGCCTTTTATTCTTTTCTATTTACTGCGTGATGGGAAAAATCTCAAAGGCTATGTGGTTCAGTTCTTGCCAACGAAATTCCGCGAGTCATTTGGTCAGGTCATGACAGATGTCAATACCCAGTTGGCCAATTATGTTCGTGGTCAAGTGACCGTAGCGATTATTGTGGCCTTTATGTTTATGATTCTTTTCAAGATCATTGGCTTGCGTTACGGTGTAACTCTAGCCGTTGTCGCAGGAGTTTTGAACTTAGTGCCTTATCTGGGAAGCTTCCTTGCCATGTTGCCGGCTTTGGTTCTTGGTTTAATAGCTGGTCCGATCATGCTGTTGAAAGTCATTATCGTCTTTATCGTGGAGCAGACCATTGAGGGGCGCTTCGTGTCTCCATTGATCTTGGGAAGCCAATTAAGCATCCATCCGATTACGATTTTATTTGTTTTGCTGACTTCAGGAACCATGTTTGGTATTTGGGGCGTCTTGCTGGGAATTCCAGCTTATGCGTCAGCCAAGGTTGCCATCACAGCGCTCTTTAAGTGGTACAAGAAGGTTAGCGGTTTGTATGAAGAAAGTGTTCAAGAATTAGGAGAAGGCAGTGAGTAAGAGTGAACAAATGTTAACAGCCCTGCAAAATCAAGATTTAGCGCAGGCTGAAAAGTATTTTGAAGAGGCTTTGAGCCAAGATACCGATCAAGAGTTATTAGAATTAGCCGATTACTTAGAAAGTATCGGCTTTTTCCCTCAAGCCAAGCGAATTTATGAAAAATTGGCTCCGCTTTTCCCCGAGTCCTATATTAGTCTGGCAACGATTGCCGCTGACGATGGTGATTTGGAGGAAGCTTTTGCCTATTTAGAGGAAATTAACTCGGAAAGTGAATGGTATGTGGCAGCTCTCTTGGCCAAGGCTGACCTCTATCAGCTAGAGGGATTGCCAGATGTGGCGCGGGAGAAATTGCTGGAAGCTGCCAAACTGTCGGACGAACCTTTGGTGACATTTGGTTTAGCAGAAATTGAGTTTGAATTGGAAAATTTTGCCCAGGCCATCAAGGAATATGCCCAGCTAGATCATCGCTCCATCTACGAGCAGACAGGCGTGTCCACCTACCAGCGCATTGGCCTTTGTTATGCTAGTCTGGGGAAAATCGAAGCAGCTATTGAATTTTTGGAAAAGGCTGTAGAGCTGGAGTACGACGAAGAGACGGTCTATGAATTAGCAGCTATCTTGTATGAGCAAGAGGAGTACCAAAAAGCTAATTTGTACTTCAAGCAGCTGGATACGATTTCGCCAGATTTTGAAGGCTATGAGTATGCCTATGCGCAGTCTCTCCATGCAGAGCATAAGACGGAGGAAGCCTTGGAAATGGCTGAGCAAGGTTTGACCAAGAATCCTTTCGAAACCCGTCTTTTGCTCCTCGCTTCTCAACTATCTTACGAACTGCATGATGTGGAAAAATCTGAAAACTACTTGCTAGCAGCTCAGGAAAATGCAGATGATTTAGAGGAAATTGCTCTACGCCTGACCAATCTCTATCTGGAGCAGGAACGCTACGATGAGATCTTAGCTTTTGAGGATCAGGAAGTAGATAATGTCTTAACTCGCTGGAATCTGGCGCGTGCTTATCAGGCCTTGGAAAATCTGGAAAAAGCTGGGGAGCTGTATCAGGAACTGGCAGTTGACTTGCAGGAAAATCCTGAATTTTTGGAAGAATATGTTTATCTCTTGCGCGAATTAGGGCGTGTGGAAGAAGCAAAAATACAGGCTGGCAAATATCTGCGTTTGGTTCCAGATGATACTACTATGGCAGATCTGTACGAAAGTTTGTAAAGTTTTCTTGAAAAATCTCTTGCCTTGCTAGTTTTCGATTATATTAGGAAGAGGCATGTTCTTGCTGACACGATAGTTTGATTAAAGAAGGAGTAGAGATATTGTCCCAACTGAAACGAATCCAAGAAATGGAAGAGCATTTGAATAAATACGCTCAGGCTCTGGCTGCGGCTCAATCTGCTTTGGCTGAGCTGGAGGCTAGCCAGAAGAATTATATCCAGCTCCGAGATTATTACACCAGCCAAGTTTTCTTTGACGATTTGGAATTTTCTAATCAACCAGACTTTCCTGAGGATGTGGCCTGCGGCGTTTTGAGCGAAGATGCTGTCTATGACCTGATGGGAGAGCACTTTGAGACGGCTTTGCAGCTGCTAGACCTATCCAGTGCCATGCTGAAAGAAAGGTAAAGGCCTAGGAAGAAATAAAATGGCTTCTGTCGAAAGGCTAGAGCATGGACAACGTCAACGAAAGGATCGGAATGTGGGAAATATAAAACAAGGGCCGACCAAACGTTGACATTATTAAAGGAACACAAGATTTGCAGAAAGGTGGCAAGCATGCGCGACAATCATCTTCATACCTATTTTTCCTATGATTCTGAGGCGGATTTTTCTGACTATCTGGACCATTACGAGGGCGAGATTGTCACCACCGAGCACTATGATTTGTCCAATCCCTACCCTTACCAAGCTGCCTCGCCCCATGATGATGTACCTGACTATGCGGCTTATTCAGCAAAAATAGCAGAGCTAAACCAGCAATATGGCAACCGCATCAAAAAGGGCATTGAAATTGGCTATTACGCCCCGCGTAAGGCCGATATTCTGGCTTTCCTAGCGGACAAGGATTATGATCTCAAGCTCCTGTCTGTCCACCACAATGGCAGTTTTGACTATCTGGAAGAGCCTGTCTTGCAGCTGGACAAGATGGAGTTAATTCCTCGCTACCTGAGAGAGCTGGAAGAGGCTATTGAGGCTGTACCAGCAGATGTCCTAGCCCACTTTGACTATGGTTTCCGAAAATTTGCGCTTACCGTAGAGGAGTTAAAAACTTTTAAACCAGAGCTGCGACAGCTTTTTCAAAAGATGATTGATCATGATCTGGCCTTTGAACTCAACTGCAAGTCTATGTATCTCTACGGTCATGAAGATCTCTATATCTACGCTCTTGGTCTGGTCAAGGAGCTGGGTGGTCAGCGCTTTTCAGTTGGCTCCGATGGTCACAAACTAGAACATTTTCGACTTAAGTTTGACCGTGTAGCTCAAATCCTCGCTGATGCCTGTATTGAGGAAAGTCAGTTGATTTAAGGCATCACGTGCGGATTCTAATTGTCCATTAAACGCTTTTTTTGAATTTCAATCAGAATGTGATATACTTAAGTGAATTAGAAAATACAAAAATTTGTTGATGTAGGAGAAAAAATGGCAGAGCCAGTGAAATTATTTCAGTATAATACCCTAGGAGCTTTGATGGCTGGACTTTATGGTGGGAGCATGACGATTGGGGAGCTCCTGAAATACGGCGATTTAGGGATTGGTACACTGGATTCCATTGATGGGGAGTTGATTGTTCTTGATGGGAAGGCCTATCAGGCTAAGGGATCTGGCAATGTGCCTGAAGTTGTAGAAGTTTCAGATGATGTAACGGTGCCCTACGCTGCGGTTGTTCCCCATCAAGCGGAGGTCATTTTCCGCCAGCGCTTCGAAATGACAGATGAAGAGCTGGAAAAGCGGATTGAATCTTATTACGATGGGGAAAATCTATTCCGCTCCATCAAGATTCATGGAGAATTTTCCCACATGCATGTGCGAATGATTCCAAAATCGACTTCAGAGAAGAAGTTTGCTGAGGTGGCCGTGAGTCAGCCAGAGTACCATGCTGATAATGTCTCCGGCACCATTGTTGGCTTTTGGACACCCGAAATTTTCCACGGTGTCAGTGTAGCCGGCTATCATCTTCACTTTATTTCAGACGACCATACCTTTGGTGGTCACGTTATGGACTTTGTTATCAAGGAAGGGATTGTGGAGCTAGGTGCTGTGGATCAGTTGGATCAACGTTTCCCAGTTCAAGACCGTAAGTTCCTCTTTGCAAAATTCAATGTCGATGAAGTAAGATCGGACATGGACAAGGTTGAGTAGCCAATTGCTGTGATAATTGTCTACTTCTGATAAAAAAAGAGGCTAGGACTCTGCTGTCCCAACCTCTGAAAGATAACTAGATTTTTAAATTCAGTAAGTTTGAGGAGCCGAGGCTCCTCTTTTGTTTTTCAATATCCGCCAAATCCATATTTTAGAAACTGATTAGTTTACATTTTCATGCTTTTAATCTTTTCTTCATCTGGTGTGACGCGCAGGGTTTTCTGGCCCGTATAGGTGACAAATCCGGGCTTGCCGCCAGTTGGTTTGTTGAGTTTTCTAACTTCAATCATGTCCACTTGGACCAGATTGGAGAGTCTGGCCTTGGAGAAGTAGGCCGCTAGCTCGGCAGCGTCTGTCTTTACCTCATCGCTGGGCTGAAGATTGCCTGTGATGACCACATGACTGCCTGGAATATCCTTAGCGTGGAACCAAAGCTCGTCCTTCTTAGCCATCTTAAACGTCAGTTCGTCATTTTGTAGGTTGTTACGCCCAACGAGGATAATGGTTTGACCGTCAGTTGCCAAATATTTCTCCGGTTTCTGCCTTTTCTGGATTTTCTCTCTTTGGCGTCGGCGGATAAAGCCAGTCTGGATTAGTTCCTCCCGAATTTCTGCAATCTCAGTCAGGCTGGCCTGAGCAAGGGCAGTTTCCACGCTCTCTAGGTAGAGAATCGTATTCCTTGTCTCCTCAATCAAACTGGTCAGATGTTTGACGGCTTCCTTGAGCTTCTGGTAGCGTTTGAAATAGCGTTGGGCATTTTGATTGGGGGTCAGGGCCTTGTCAAGTGAGATGATAATCTTCTCACCTGTGTAGTAGTTATCCAGTTCCACTTGGTCCTGATCATTGGGCACCTGATGGAGAAAGGTGGTCAAGAGTTCCCCTTTTTGGCGAAATTCTTCTGCATTCTCCGTTGCTAGGAGCTCTTCCTCTTGCTTGCCCAGTTTTTTCCGGTTCTTTTCCAACTCATTTTCTACTCGGCGAATCAATTCGCTGGCCTGCTGGTTGACCCGATCTCGCTCGGCCTTGTCCTTATAGAAAGTGTCCAAAAGCTCGGATAGCGTGGACATTTGGGTCTTGCTGTCAGAAAATAGCAGAGCAGAGAAGGATTTTTCGGTCAGGCTAGGTTGAGTCGGACTGGCAAAAAATGCTCGAAAGTTTTTGAGCTTGTCAGCTGTCAGACGGCCACTGAGTTCAGTAGCTGTATCCCGACCCAATCCCTGAAACATTTGTTGCAAGCGTTTGGGCTCTAAGTCTTCAGTATGCAGGATTTGGAAGAGCTTTTCATCACCCACAGTGAAAGGATTGAGACTGCCTGTCTGAGGCGGAGCAACATAAGTTGAGCCCGGCAGGATGGTCCGATAGCTATTCTGAGAAAATCCGACATGTTTGATGGCTTCAATAATCTTGCCGCTAGCCTTATCCAAGAGAATGATGTTGCTGTGCTTGCCCATGATTTCGATGACCAGAGTCACAGCCACGCTGTCACCGATTTCGTTCTTATTGGAGACGCTGATTTCCAAAATCCGATCATTTTCAACTTGCTGGATCGCTTCAAGAACAGCACCCTGCAGGTATTTGCGCATGACCATGATAAAGGTATTAGGAACGGCAGGATTTTCAAACGTAGTCTCTGTCAGCTGGACGCGCCCAAAGACCGAGTGGGCTGACAGGAGCAGCTTGTGGCTTTGGCGATTGCTGCGAATCTGTAAAACCAGCTCCTGTTCAAAAGGTTGATTAATCTTTTGGATGCGGCCGCCCAGCAATTCGCGGCGGAGCTCCTCTGTCATGTGGTGTAAAAAAAATCCGTCGAAAGACATGCTTTTCTCCTTGAAAGTTGCTAAAGAAGATTATAACAAAAAACCAAGCTAAAAGCTTCTAAAGTCTCATCAAAAAGAAATTTATTTTTGTCAATGATTATCGCTATAAACAAAAACCGAACATTTTATAAAAAATTTCAAAAAGGTCTTGACATCCCTTCAGGAAAAATTTACAATATAGGAAATTAGAAAAGTAGTAAATGCATTTGTTTTTAGCGAGCTTGTGGTTGGTGGAAATGAGCAGCAAATCTTTACGAAATTGGGCTAATTGATAAATATGAATTTGAAACAATAAGAATTCGGTGCGCACACCTTACAGTGCAGCTTGTTTGATGACAAGATAGAGATATGGAGAAAGACTAGCTATTTTCCATAATTGAGGTGGCACCGCGATTTACGCCCTCACACAGAATACCTGTGTGAGGTTTTTTGTTGCTTATTATAAAAAACAAGGAGAATTGCCTATGTTTAAACGATGGCGTCCCTAGGGATTGAATAGAAAAAATGAAATAAAGAAATGGAGAAAGAATATGAAAAATAAACGTTTAATGACTATTTTGGGCCTATTGGCTATTTTGGTAATCGGTGGGATGGCTTATTCCAGCTTGAGTGGAAAGAGCAACGGATCTAAGACTGGCGACGATAGTAAGACAGTAAAGGTTGGTGTCTTGCAGTATGTCAGCCACCCTTCGCTTGATTTGATTTACAAGGGAATTCAGGACGGTCTAGCTGAGGAAGGCTATAAGGGCGACAAGATTAAGATTGACTTTATGAATGCTGAGGGAGATCAGAGCAAAGTCTCTACCATGAGTAAGCAGCTGGTGTCCAATGACAATGATGTGCTGATTGGGATTGCCACTCCATCTGCGCAAGGACTAGCTGCGGCTACTAAGGACAAGCCTATCGTCATGGGAGCTATCACAGATCCAGTTGGAGCAAACCTAGTGAAAAATCTGGAAAAGCCAGGTGCTAATATCACAGGTGTTTCTGACCACAATCCAGCCAAGCAACAGCTAGAGCTGATTAAAAAATTGACGCCAAATGTGAAAACAATCGGTGCCCTTTATTCTAGCAGTGAAGACAACTCTAAAGCCCAGGTAGAAGAGTTCAAAAAATTGGCTGAAGAGGCAGGCTACAAGGTAGAGGAATATTCTGTTCCTTCAACCAATGAAATTGCTTCAACCATGAATGTCATGACTGGCAAGGTTGATGCTATCTGGATTCCAATTGACAATACTATTGCGTCAGCATTTGCGACAGTTGTGTCCAGTAATAAAGAAGCTAAGAAACCGATTTATCCAAGTGCGACAGCCATGGTAGAAGAAGGTGGTCTTGCCTCTGTCGTTGTAGACCAGTATGACCTAGGTGTGGCGACTGGTAAAATGGCAGCTAAAGTCCTTAAAGGTGCCAAGCCTGCTGATACTGCAGTAGATATTTTTGATAAAGGTAAATCTGTTATCAATACTAAAAATGCCAAAGAACTGGGTATCACTGTACCAGAAGATGCTCTCAAAGAAGCAGGACAAGTGATTAAATAGAAAGAAAGGAAGTCCGTTGCTCAACGGACTTCTTTTTCTTCTTGTAAATTCCTCAACTGAGCTTGCGAAATGTTTAGAAATCTGTTAGAATAAATTATAATTGAATAGCAATCCGCAAGACCAGTAACCTAGGGGAAGTTTGACAGGGAGGGGAGCCAGCGACTGAGAGCTCTCTAGATGAAAGCTAGGCGAATTCACTTGCTTTGGGATTGGTAATTAAGGTCTGGCTTGCCAGATAAAAAACGGATGGTACCGCGTGTCAACGCTCCGCTTCGGTGTGAGTGAGGCCGCGGTTTTTATTTTGGAGGAACTATGTCAACAATTGAAGAACGATTGCAGAGTCTGCGTGAGGAAACTTTAGCCCAATTGCAGACCATTACTCTGGAAAATGCTAAGGATATGCAGGAGCTGAAAGTATCTGTCCTAGGGAAAAAAGGAAGTCTGACTGAGATTCTCAAAGGGATGAAGGATGTTTCTGCTGAGATGCGTCCTATTATCGGGAAGCACGTCAATGAAGCACGAGATGTGCTGAATGCGGCCTTTGAAGAAGCAGCTCAAATCTTGGAAGAGCAGAAAGTCGCAGCCCAGTTGGCCAATGATGCCTTGGATGTGACCCTGCCAGGCCGTAAGATTCCAGCTGGAAATCGCCATATTTTGACCCAAACGAGTGAAGAAATCGAAGATATCTTTATCGGTATGGGCTATCAGGTCGTGGATGGTTTCGAGGTTGAGTCAGACTACTACAACTTTGAACGGATGAACCTGCCTAAAGACCATCCTGCGCGAGATATGCAGGATACCTTCTACATCACAGAAGAGATCCTCTTGCGTACTCACACTTCTCCTGTTCAGGCTCGTGCCATGGATGCCCATGACTTTAGCCAAGGGCCACTTAAGATGATCTCTCCGGGACGTGTTTTCCGTCGTGATACAGACGATGCGACTCACTCTCACCAGTTTCATCAGATTGAAGGTCTGGTCGTAGGGGAAAATATCTCTATGGCTGACTTGCAAGGAACCTTGCAGCTGATTATTCAAAAAATGTTTGGTGCGGATCGGAAGATTCGTCTACGTCCATCTTACTTCCCATTTACAGAGCCATCTGTCGAAGTGGATGTATCTTGCTTTAAGTGTGGTGGTGCTGGCTGTAATGTCTGCAAGAAGACTGGCTGGATCGAAATCATGGGAGCTGGAATGGTGCACCCAAGTGTCTTGGAAATGAGTGGCATCGATTCGGAGAAATATTCTGGCTTTGCCTTTGGTCTCGGTCAGGAGCGGGTAGCTATGCTTCGCTACGGTATCAACGATATTCGTGGCTTCTACCAAGGCGATGTGCGTTTTTCACAGCAGTTCAAGTAAGAAGTCAGTAGAATAGAACTTGATTTGAACAATCCCATCACGAAAAGCCTGATTAGCAATGTTTGCGGACTTGAAATGCGTGAGAAAGAGGCTCATCAGTATACTAGCTTATAAGACAATTTTAGCTAGGAATATCGCTCACAGCCACTTCTGAGAAAGGAGTGCCCTATGTTAGTTAGAGTTCAGCCAGAAGATCTGGATATTTTGCGGGAGTTACAAGTGCAGACCTACCAAGAAACTTTTGGTCCTTTCATCAAACAGGCAGATTTAGAGCATTATTTTGCCCATGAGCTGGCGCATGAAAGGCTGGAGCAGGAGCTGGCCAATCCTGAGTCTGAGCATTATTTTGTGCTGGACAAGGAGCAAAAGATCGCTGGTTTTCTCAAGTGTAACTGGGGTCAGGCTCAGACAGAGCAGGAGTTGGAAGCTTCCTTTGAAATTCAACGGATTTATGTACTTGCCTCCCATCAGGGCTTCGGCTTGGGCAAGGAAATGTTTGAATTTGCCTTAGAAGAAGCCCAAAAACGTGGCTTTAGCTGGGCTTGGCTAGGTGTTTGGGAAAGAAATTTTAAGGCGCAGAATTTTTACTTTAAATATGGCTTTGAAAGATTTAGCCAGCATGAATATATTACTGGTGACACAGTCGATATTGACTGGCTTTTAAGGAAGAAATTAAACTAAAAAGACGATAACAGCGCTGTTTATTGGGCTTTTAGTGAAAACAGAAATTTATAGAGAGGAATCAAATACGACCGAAAAGACGAATGGACTGGCTTTGTCTATGAAGTCAGAGTTAGGTCTGGTCGGTCGTAAAATCATACATATGTTAGTTAGTTATAAATGGTTAAAAGAACTGGTTGATTTGGATGTGACGAGTGCCGAGCTGGCTGAGAAAATGTCCACAACTGGTATTGAAGTAGAAGGAGTCAGCTCGCCAGCCGAAGGTCTTTCGAAAATTGTTGTCGGAGAAGTTTTAAGCTACGAGGATGTACCTGAAACTCACCTGCACCTCTGTCAGGTCAATGTCGGAGAAGAGGAGCCTCGCCAGATTGTCTGTGGTGCACCGAATGTTCGTGCGGGTATCAAGGTTATGGTGGCTTTGCCAGGTGCTCGTATTGCGGATAATTATAAGATTAAAAAAGGGAAAATCCGTGGCTTGGAGTCACTAGGTATGATTTGTTCTCTTGGCGAGCTGGGCATTTCGGATTCTGTCGTGCCAAAGGAATTTGCGGATGGCATTCAAATTTTGCCAGATAGTGCTGTACCAGGAGATGAGGTCTTCCCTTATCTAGACTTGGATGATGAAATTATCGAGCTTTCCATCACACCCAACCGAGCAGATGCGCTGTCTATGCGTGGGGTAGCGCATGAAGTAGCAGCTATTTACGATAAGCCCGTTCATTTCAAAGAATTTCCTTTGACTGAAGGGGATAAAGAGGCTGCGGCTAGCTTATCTGTAGCCCTTGAGACTGAAAAAGCACCGTTTTATGCCGCTCGTATTTTGGACAATGTGACCATTGCTCCGAGTCCTCAGTGGCTGCAAAATCTCCTCATGAACGAAGGAATCCGTCCGATTAACAATGTAGTGGACGTGACTAACTACATCTTGCTCTATTTTGGTCAGCCCATGCATGCCTTTGATCTGGATACATTTGAGGGCGACCAGATTGTCGTCCGAGAAGCGCGTGCTGGTGAAAAACTAGTGACGCTGGACGGCGAAGAGCGGGAGCTGGAAGTCGGCGATTTAGTTATCACTGTGGCAGATAAGCCAGTAGCCCTTGCAGGTGTTATGGGCGGAGCAGCCACCGAAATCTCTGGCAAGTCGACTCGTGTCGTTCTGGAAGCGGCTGTCTTTGATGGCAAGTCAATCCGTAAGACAAGCAGTCGTCTGGGATTGCGTTCTGAGTCTTCTTCACGCTTTGAAAAAGGGATTAACCTTGCAACAGTAACCGAAGCTCTAGATGCTGCTGCAAGCATGATTGCTGACTTGGCAGGTGCAACTGTTCATGCTGGTATTGTCCAAGCAGGACAGTTAGATACGACTGACAAGCAGGTTTCGACTAGCCTTTCTGATGTCAACCGAGTCCTGGGAACAGATTTGACTTATGCGGATATTGAAGATATTTTCCGTCGTCTAGGCTTTGGTCTTAGCGGATCTGCGGACTTGTTCACAGTCAGCGTGCCTGCTCGTCGTTGGGATATTCGTATTCCAGCAGATCTTTACGAGGAAATTGCTCGTATTTATGGCTATGACCGCTTGCCAGTTTCCCTACCTCAAGATGCTGGAACAGCTGGTGAATTGACGGCTACTCAGAAGCTACGTCGCAAGGTTCGGACGGTGGCTGAAGGAGCAGGGCTGACCGAGATTATTTCTTATGCTTTGACTACGCCAGAAAAAGCTGTTGAATTTACGCTTAATCCTACAAATCTAACGGAGCTTATGTGGCCTATGACAAGGGAGCGCAGTGTTCTCCGACAAAATATGCTCTCAGGCATGTTGGATACTGTCAGCTACAATGTTGCTCGTAAAAATAAGGATTTGGCTCTTTATGAAATTGGGAAAATCTTTGAACAAACAGGTAATCCAAAGGAAGAATTGCCTAACGAAATCAATAGCTTTGCCTTTGCCCTAACTGGCTTGGTAAGTGAAAAAGATTTCCAAACGCCAGCGACTCCTGTGGACTTCTTCTACGCTAAGGGAGTGGTTGAAGCGCTCTTTGACCGCTTGGGATTAGAAGCTGATTATCAAGCAACTGACCAGCTTAAGAGTCTGCATCCAGGTCGGACAGCGCTGATTTCGATCAAGGGTCAGCCAGTGGGCTATGTTGGGCAGGTTCATCCAGTGACGGCCAAGGCTTATGACATCCCAGAAACCTATGTGGCAGAGCTCAATCTGACAGCTATTGAGGCAAATCTTGAGCCAGAACAGCCTTTTGTAGAAATCACCAAATTCCCAGCTGTTACTCGCGATGTGGCCTTGTTGCTCAAAGCAGTGATCAGCCACAGACAGGTGGTGGAAGCGATTCAAGCTGCCGGAGTGAAACGTTTGACGGATATCAAGCTCTTCGATATCTTCTCTGGTGACAAATTAGGTGTTGGCCTTAAGTCTATGGCCTACACACTGACCTTCCAAAATCCAGAAGACAGCCTGACTGACGATGAAGTGGCTAAATACATGGAAAAAATCCAAAAATCCTTGGAAGAAAATGTCGGCGCAGAAGTGCGCTAGTATATACAAAGAGAAGCAGTCCTTAAGGGCTGCTTCTTTAATAAAATGATACTTTATAAAATGCCTAAATTATGGTATTCTTGTTCTATTAAATAATGTGGTGTAAAGGAGATTTGTGTGGAATATAAGAGGAGTTATGCTGGTGAGGTTATTGGCATTATTGTCATTATCATCGGAGCAATTATTGCAATCGCTACAATTCAATCTCCCCCCAGAACTGGTGATAGCTATAATGATCGCTTAGAACAGCTAGAGTCTGAACGAAAAGATGCAAAGTTGAATGAAAGCCCGATGACTATTGAAAAAGCCAAAACCTTGGTTAATTCGGATTTTGCACCTGAGAATGAAACACCAGAAGAAGAGCAAAAAAGACTGCAAGCTTTTGTAGAGACCTATAATAAACAATTAGAGTCCGAACAAGCTTCTATCCGAAGAGAAAAGGAATCTGAGCAAGAAATTCTCAATCAAAATAATGAATATGTGGGTCCAATTCTAATTGGTGCAGGTGTTATAGTTACTATTTTAGGTGTTTCGGCTTATAAGAAAGCTCATGAGCCTGCAGCTTTTACTATTTCTGATGATAAGATTGATGTTAAACCCTCTGTTTTCCAAGATATAAATCACATTAATTTAACAAATATTAAGCAAATCGAGTATGAAATTAGACGTGCTTATTCTAAAAATTCGAGATCAACTTATCGCATACTTTATTTTAAAGACGAAGAAGGAAAAATACTGGAAGAGATTGACTTGAATGATCTTGTTGATGCTGATTTCAATACTATTTATAAAGAAATCAGTAAGCGAGCTCCACATATTGAATGGATTTTTCCGGAATAAAAGGAAAGATTGTAAGAAAAGTAATTATGGAAAATGTAAGCCAAATATCCCAATGTCAGACTCTTTGGGCTAGAAATAAATATCTGGTTCTCAGTCATTCCAGTAAGATTTATCTGGAAATCCGCCAATATCTAAAAAGCGACTCAGTGGAAGCAGCACATGTCCAAGATTTAATTGATCAGGCGATAGCCCTACCAGAAAACCGAGGTCAGGTCTGTAATGCTTTTCAGCATGTTTGGGGCTATTTTAAGAAAAAAGCCCTCCCAGCTGAAAAAGAAAACTTTATGCTGCTTTTAGAACGATACCAAGTAGGTCAGATGGAGCAGAAGGTTTTGGTAGAAGCTGTAAAAGATTTGCTTCGAAAGTACCCCAATCCCTATCTGCAGAATTCTACTCTGTTATTTGGTGATAAGGCATAAGGCTCGGCCATCAAGGATGACTAGCTTTGATCCTCTAGAAGAAGCAATAGATTTTACATCTCCAGTCAAGTTAGGCTGGAGAATTTTCTATTTTTAGATAAAAAATGCTATATGATTGACAAACAAAACAGACAATTGTAGAATACAATTATAAACTACAAGTGTAGAAAAAGGAGAAAGCAATATGACTATTTCGAAAAAAGCCTTTACTGGAATCTTATCATTGACAGTCGCAGTTCTATTGACTGCTTGCTCAGGCAATGCTAATCAGGGAGGAAATGCTAACTCATCACAAAATACCCAAAGCCAAACATCACAGCCTGCGCAAGAACAGGCTTCTTCATCCAATGCAGGTCAGACCAGCAATATAAACGGACGCTACCAAGCAACCGACCATGATGGTGACCAGCATGTCCTAGAAATCAACGGTAAGACTGGCACTTGGACTGAGACCGAGGTCGATGGCAGTAAGGAAATCAAACAGGTACAAGTAGATGCAGCGAAGCAGAGACTAATTGTCGGTGACGATGTCAAAAGTTACCGACAAAATGGCAATCAGCTGATTGTGAACGAATTGGATGATGATCCAGACACTCTGACCTTTACCAAGCAGTAAAGTGTTTCTTAATCTGCTCAGAAAAAGTGTGTGCGAAGCGTAAAGAAAAAGAAACAAGAACGGTTTCAGTATATGAACTGAAGCCCTTGTTTCTTTTTATTTTATGAATTTCTTTTAAGGAAAGTTTCTTACTTAGGGAACCGCTATACGACTTAGTGATTTTCGTGTGAATCTGGTTGCCATTAGTCTCATATGTTTTTCTAGCTTGCTTCTTTATGATATAATGATCTTTAACATCTCAAAGGAGGATAGCTTTGTTTTTAGCTTTTAAAGAGATTATCTACAGCCGTGGACGCTATCGTTTAGTGGTTGCTGTGGTCTTTCTCATTACCTATATGGTTTTCTTTTTGTCTAGTCTTTCTGTCGGTTTGGCTAGGCTCAATCGCTTGGCTCTGGACCAATGGCAGGCTGAGTCAATTGTCTTGTCGGAGTACGCAAATAAGAATCTGGTTGCTTCGACTATCAAGGAAGAGGAGTATAGTAGCTTGCTTCAAGGGGACTCAGTCGCTGCTTTGGGACAAACGTCAGCAGTGGCCAATTATGAAGATGGGACTGATAAACTCAATGCTCAGGTTTTTGGTCTCTCTTGGGATAGTTTTCTAGCGCCTGACATTATTGAGGGACGTCCTGCTGAAACTGCTTATGAAGTCATTGCGGATAAGCGTCTGCAGCAAAAAGGTGTCAAACTAGGCGACCAGCTTCAGCTCAATGGCAGTGAGCGCCTCTATCAGGTTGTTGGTTTCACAGAGGATAATAGCTTCTTTACGCAACCTGTAATTTTTATGGATCTAGATGATTTCAGGGAATTAAAGTACGGCTCTAGTCAGGTTAAGAATATCAGCGCACTTGTGGTCAAAGATAGTCAAAAGATTGAAGAAACTGGGCTTAGTCAGCTTTCTATGAGTGATTTTATAGAAAATATCCCTGGTTATCAGCCTCAGGTTCTGACTTTTTCCTTTATGATTGGGGCCATGGTTCTGATTACCTTTTTAGTATTGGGGATTTTCATGTACATTATCACCATTCAGAAGACCCAACTTTACGGTATTATGCGCGCCCAAGGGATTGCCAGTGGGAAGATTATTGCTTCTATTTTCTGGCAGATTTTCATCCTATCCACTCTGGGAATCAGCTTAGCTGTCTTGGCTCTTTTGGGAACCCAGCTAGTCTTGCCGGCTTCTATGCCTTTTTACAGTGACTGGAGAGCTTATGCTGGATTGATTGTCCTGATTGTTTTCATGTCACTGGCTGGCGGACTTTTGTCCATTCACCGAGTTCTGAAAATTGACCCTATCACAGCGATTGGAGGTGAGTAAATGCCAATCATAGAACTAAAAGGTGTTACAAAAGAATATGGTCAGGGGCATACACTGGTCCAAGCCTTGAAACCAACTGATTTCCAACTGGAAGCGGGGCAGTTTGTAGCTATTATTGGGCCGTCAGGGTCGGGTAAAACAACCTTTCTGACCTTGCTGGGGCATTTGCAAACTCCTTCAAAAGGGCAGATTCTCCTACATGGGAAAGATACCTCCCAGCTCAAGGAAAAGGAACGGGCCGCTCTACGCTTCAATGATTTCGGCTTTATTTTGCAGGCTTCCAATCTCATACCTTTTTTGAAAATCGAAGACCAGTTTCAGCTAATTGATCGTTTGTCTAAAAAAGAAAGGACAGATCTGGACAGTTTGATTGAGCTGCTAGATCTAAAAGACACGCTCAAACAGTATCCGAAAGAATTGTCCGGTGGGGAACGGCAGCGAGCTGCTATCGCCAGAGCGCTTTACAATAGCCCAGATATTATCTTGGCTGATGAGCCAACAGCTAGTCTGGATACAGAACGGGCTAAGCGCGTGGTCCATCTGCTCAAAGAAGTGACTCAAAAATTCAACAAGAGCGTAGTCATGATTACCCATGATACCCGCCTACTGGACGAGGTTGACAAGGTTTATGAAATGCAAGACGGAGTGCTGACTCAAGTCCGATGAAGATGTAGCCAAACAAAAAAATAGTTTGGGACAAGGAGAGTGCCTCGCTTCATGATTAGGCAAATATTCAGTTAGATTTAATAGACAAACAAACACGGTTCTGTTTTTCAAGAACCGTGTTTCGTATTCTTCATTTTTTGATGATTTTCAGGATTTATTTTGGTAGTACGGGCTTTGTGGAGGAGAACCTCCAGCCAGCTACGTTTTTGGATGCGCTCTCTGACTTGTCCATTCTTTCGACTTTCTAGGTATTCGCCCAAATTTTTTGCTTTGATAAACTCTGTGATTCCCATATTATTTTCCTAGGCAGAATTGGCTGAAGAGCTGGGTGATAAGCTCGTCTGGTGCAGCGTCACCAGTGATTTCACCAAGAATTTCCCAAGTGCGGGTCAGATCGACTTGGAGGAGATCCACAGGCATGCCTAGTTCCAGTCCCTGATTGACGGCTTGCAGGCTTTCGACAGCCTTTTCGATGAGAGAGATGTGGCGGGCATTGGACAGATAGGTGGCGTCTTGCTCGACAATTCCAGCATTCTCAAAGAAGAGCTGATTGATGCGATCCTCGATTTTATCAATATTTTGGTTGTGGAGGACGGAAATCTTGATTGCATCAGTCGGCAGCTGGTCTAGTTCAATCTTCTCTTCAAGGTCAGTTTTGTTAAGTAGGACGATGCGATTGCTGTCTTGGCTAATTTCAAGCAATTGTTTGTCTTGGTCAGTTAGTTGCTCGCTGGCATTGAGAACCAAGAGAACCAAATCAGCTTCCTGTAAGGCTTTTTTAGAGCGCTCAACGCCAATCTGCTCCACAAGGTCATCCGTTTCCCGAATCCCTGCGGTATCGATGAGCTTGAGCGGTACGCCGTTAATATTGACATACTCCTCGATAACATCACGAGTCGTCCCCTCGATATCGGTCACAATGGCCTTGTCCTCACGCAAAAGATTGTTGAGGAGGCTGGATTTGCCAACATTAGGTCGACCGATGATAGCGGTAGAAATCCCTTCGCGCAGAATCTTGCCTCGTCGCGCAGTTTTGAGAAGCTGTGTCAGAAGTTGCTCGAATTCAAGTGTTTTTTCACGAATGATTTCTGTCGTTGCTTCCTCAACATCGTCGTACTCAGGATAGTCGATATTGACCTCGACCTGAGCCAGTGTGTTGAGGATTTCCTGACGGGTGCTAGTGATAAGGTCGGAAAGAGAGCCGTCCAGCTGCTTGACAGCATTGTTCATGGCTTTATCGGTCTTGGCCCGGATGATATCCATGACGGCCTCAGCTTGAGTCAAATCCACGCGCCCGTTGAGAAAGGCTCGCTTGGTAAATTCTCCAGGCTCCGCCATTCTAGCCCCTTCTCGGATAGCCAGCTGTAGGATTTCATTGGTCACCGCAATCCCGCCGTGGGTGTTGATCTCGATGATATCCTCACGGGTGAAAGTCTTGGGAGAACGCATAGCGCCGACCATGACCTCATCCAGAATCTCCTGATTTTGAGGGTCGATGATATGGCCGTAGTTGAGTGTGTGGCTGGCCACTTTGCTTAGATCCTTGCCTTTAAAGATTTTTTGGGCAATAGCAAAGCTGTCAGTCCCGCTTAGTCTGACGATACCGATGGCTCCTTCCCCAAGAGGGGTCGAAATCGCAGCGATGGTATCAAATTCTCGTGTTATCATGTATATCCTTTCTGAAAGCTTATTTAATAAGCTTTTCCTACCAGTTCGTCCAAAATTCACCCAAAAAGTTTTTGAGATTTGTGCATCATTTTGTCCTTACTTTGCATCAATTAATGGGTATAATAGGAAAGTGATAGTTAAATCCTTGTGTCTTAGTAAAATGCGATTGATGGCTAGAGTTCTTTCCAATATTGGTAGAAGATAAACAGCTGTCAGGTAGGAAATTTATTTTATTCTAAACCTGTTCCTATCTTGCTAGTCAGTAGGAAAGAACCGTCTTCGTTTTTTGAAAAAGTTAGGATGACGGCTTGATACTTGCTTCCTCCTGGTAAGTAGGTGATGGTTTTTATTTCAGAGCCGCTGACAGTGGAAGTGGTTTCGTCAGTTGGTTTGCCGTGGTCGCGAATGACGTCGTCGTATTTTGTTCCGCCTGCACCTTTTTTCAAAATATCGCCCTCTTTGAGTGCATCAAATTCTGCTTTTGTCCATGTAAACTTCGTACTTTCTTCTTTTTCTTCTTCTCTTTCTGATGAATCAACATAGGAACGATAAGAGCTCGAAAGAGTATCAAACCTTTTTCCCATTTCATTGAACATACGGGAATAGAATGATAGAGTGACCAGTGCGATAATTAAGGAGAAAAAGGAAATGACAGAGCCAATTATAGCCAAAGTTTTCGGTTTCTTTTGGTTAACAATGAGACCGATAATAGCAAGGATAAGAGCAATAGTACCGATAAAAAAAGATAGATAATTGATGATTGGTATCCAGGAGCCAAGTAAAGCGATTGCCCCAAAGACAATGGCTAAAATACCTAAAACTTTATTTTCTTGCTGCATCATAACAACCTCCTCAGATTTTCTATGGTTTACTACTTGAAATATGTATTTCTTTCAATAATTTGCCTATCTTCATTGTAGCGTAAAATAGAACTAGGAGCAAGATTTTAAGGAGATTTTCGTGAAATGGAGCACTGTTAAAACGTGAAGAACCGTTTAAAGAGCTGAAAACACTTTCAAATTTCAAAGAATTGTGATATACTAAACATAGTTGATTTGAGGAGGTGCTATGGAAACTCTAAAGAAACTAGCAGGCATCAAGGCTGCTGAATTTGTCGAAGACGGGATGGTGGTCGGTCTGGGAACAGGTTCGACTGCTTACTATTTTGTCGAGGAAATTGGTCGACGTATCAAAGAGGAAGGCTTGCAGATTACTGCAGTCACCACCTCTAGCGTTACCAGCAAGCAAGCAGAAGGCCTGGGCATTCCGCTGAAGTCCATCGATGAAGTGGATCAGGTCGATGTGACCGTTGATGGAGCTGATGAAGTGGATCCTCAGTTCAACGGTATCAAAGGCGGAGGCGGAGCCCTGCTGATGGAGAAAGTTGTCGCGACACCTACCAAGGACTACATCTGGGTGGTTGATGAAAGCAAATTGGTTCAAAAGCTAGGTGCTTTCAAGCTGCCAGTCGAAGTAGTGCAATATGGTGCAGAGCAAGTTTTCCGTCGCTTTGTAGAGGCAGGCTACAAGCCAAGTTTCCGTGAAAAAAATGGCCAACGTTTTATCACGGATATGCAGAACTTCATTATTGATCTAGATTTAGGTGTAATCGAAAATCCAGTCGAATTTGGCCGAGAATTAGATCATATCGTGGGCGTTGTTGAGCACGGCCTTTTCACACAAATGGTCAACAAGGTGATCGTCGCTGGTCAAGGTGGCGTAAACATTTTAGAAGCAAATAACTAGAAAAGAGGTTTTCATGTCAAAATTTAATCGTATTCACTTAGTCGTTATGGACTCAGTCGGCATTGGGGCAGCACCAGATGCTAACAATTTTGTTAATGCAGGGGTGCCAGATGGAGCTTCCGATACTCTGGGACATATTTCCAAAGCAGTCGGTCTAGATTTGCCAAACATGGCTAAGCTAGGCTTGGGCAATATCGAGCGTGAGCAAGCCTTGAAAACTGTACCAGCTGAGGAAAATCCAAGTGGTTACTATACTAAATTAGAAGAAGTTTCTTTAGGTAAAGACACGATGACAGGCCACTGGGAAATCATGGGGCTGAACATTACTGAGCCTTTTGATACATTCTGGAATGGCTTCCCAGAGGAAATCTTGACTAAAATTGAAGAATTTTCTGGCCGCAAAGTTATTCGTGAGGCTAACAAACCTTATTCTGGAACTGCTGTTATTGACGACTTCGGGCCTCGTCAGATGGAAACTGGCGAATTGATTATCTATACTTCTGCTGATCCGGTGCTTCAGATTGCAGCTCATGAGGAGATTATTCCTTTGGAAGAGCTCTATCGTATCTGTGAATTCGCTCGCTCAATTACCTTGGAACGCCCTGCACTTCTGGGACGGATCATCGCTCGCCCTTATGTAGGGGAGCCAGGCAACTTCACTCGTACAGCCAATCGCCATGACTATGCAGTCTCACCATTTGAACCAACTGTTTTGGACAAGCTCAATGAAGCTGGTATTGATACATATTCTGTTGGTAAGATTAACGACATCTTCAACGGTGCAGGTATCAACCACGACATGGGGCATAACCAGTCCAATAATCATGGTGTAGACAATCTGGTTAAGGCTATCCAGTCTGAGGACTTCAAGTATGGCTTCTCATTTACCAACTTGGTAGACTTCGATGCTCTTTATGGTCACCGTCGTGATCCGCATGGCTATCGTGATTGTCTGCAGGAATTCGACGCTCGCTTGCCAGAAATCATTGAAAACATGCGTGAAGACGACTTGCTCATGATTACCGCTGACCACGGTAACGATCCGACCTATGCCGGAACGGACCATACTCGTGAGTACATTCCGCTCTTGGTCTTTGGTAAATCACTCAAGGGGAATGGACACTTGCCTGTCGGACACTTTGCGGACATTTCAGCAACCATCGCTGACAACTTCGGTGTCGACAAGGCTATGATTGGTGAAAGCTTCTTGGACAAATTGGTATAAGCATAAGAGAGTGAGGAATATATTTTATGACAACGTTATCTGAGAAAATCAAAGCAACGGCAGCCTTTCTGAAAGAAAAAGGTATGACAGAACCTGAATTTGGTCTGATTTTGGGGTCTGGTTTGGGAGAATTGGCTTCTGAAATCGAAAATGCCGTTAGTCTTGACTATGCGGATATTCCAAACTGGGGTCGCTCAACTGTCGTTGGCCACGCTGGAAAATTAGTCTATGGAGACTTGGCAGGCCGTAAAGTCTTGGCACTGCAAGGCCGTTTCCATTTCTATGAAGGAAATCCTCTCGAAGTCGTTACTTTCCCAGTGCGCGTGATGAAGGCTCTCGGTGCGACAGGTGTCATTGTTACCAATGCTGCCGGAGGTATCGGTTATGGTCCTGGTACGCTTATGGCGATTACTGACCACATCAATATGACGGGTCAAAATCCTTTGATTGGTGAAAACTTGGATGAATTTGGTCCACGTTTCCCTGACATGTCTAAATCTTATACACCAGAATATCGTGCAACTGCTCATCAAGTCGCTGATAAGCTTGGCATTAAGCTGGATGAGGGTGTCTATATCGGTGTGACTGGTCCAACTTACGAAACGCCAGCAGAAATCCGCGCTTATAAGACGCTCGGAGCGGATGCAGTCGGCATGTCTACTGTTCCCGAAGTGATCGTGGCTGCCCACTCAGGATTGAAAGTTCTCGGAATTTCATGCATTACCAATCATGCTGCCGGCTTCCAAGAAGAACTCAACCATGAGGAAGTGGTTGAAGTAACAGAGCGTGTCAAAGGTGATTTCAAACGACTACTTAAAGCCATTCTTGCTGAATTGTAAGAAAATAAAATATTAAACGAAGGAAAGGTAGAGTGAAGTGTTCAGATTTGAACACGAGCGGAAAACTTGGAAAATAGATAATCTGACTGAGAAATCCTGATTTCTCGTCAGATTCCTAATTTTCAGTCGTTTTCTTGTCGCTCTTTGTATCATAAATTATGTCTATCCATATTGCTGCTAAACAAGGTGAGATTGCTGATAAAATTCTCTTGCCAGGCGATCCGCTTCGTGCCAAGTTTATTGCGGAGAATTTCCTAGAAGATGCTGTTTGTTTTAACGAAGTGCGGAACATGTTTGGTTACACTGGTACTTACAAGGGTCAGCGGGTTTCTGTTATGGGAACGGGCATGGGAATGCCGTCAATCTCTATCTATGCGCGTGAGTTGATTGTGGACTACGGTGTGAAAAAGCTGATTCGTGTGGGAACGGCTGGTTCGCTCAATGCAGATGTTCACGTTCGTGAATTGGTTCTGGCTCAAGCGGCTGCGACCAACTCAAACATTATCCGCAATGACTGGCCTCAGTATGATTTCCCGCAGATTGCCAGCTTTGACCTGCTGGACAGGGCTTATCATATCGCCAAAGACTTGGGCATGACGACCCATGTCGGAAATGTCTTGTCATCAGACGTTTTCTATTCGAACTATTTTGAAAAAAATATCGAGCTGGGCAAATGGGGTGTGAAAGCTGTTGAGATGGAAGCTGCGGCACTTTACTATCTGGCTGCCCAGCACCAAGTGGAGGCTCTAGCTATCATGACCATTTCTGATAGTTTGGTCAATCCTGACGAAGATACGACAGCAGAGGAACGCCAAAATACCTTCACCGATATGATGAAGGTTGGTTTGGAAACCTTGATTGATTAAGCATGAATCTAGATTTAAAAGAGGAAATTCTCTTTGCGATTTCCCGTTATGACTATGCTTATGCCTATAAACTGGCGCAGAAGTTGATGGGAAGTTCCTCGATTGTAACCAGCCTATTGGCTATTCTGGCAGAGCGTAGAGAGCTCAATATTCTGCCAGCCATGAATGAAGAGTTGAAGACTGCCTTGCAGACGCAAAGCGGTTTTCAGCTTTTTTGTCATACCGATTTGGCTGACGAGCAGCTGGCCAACTATCTCTACGATTTGGAAGCCAAGCTGCGCAATGAGCAGATTATTGATTTCGTTCGAGCGGTCAGCCCAGCGATTTATCGGATTTTCATGCGCCTGATCAAGCTGGAAATTCCTGATATTGAGCACTTTATCCATAATTCTCGTGAAGCCAGCTATGACCGCTGGAAGTTTGAACGGATGCGGGAGTCAGATTATGCTGTCTTACAAGCCTTTCATGCAGAAAGCACGGTAAATTCATCCAGTTTGACAGAGTTGATTTTGCATTTGGATCTGCCGGAGTCTGTCAAGGAAGAGGTCAGACAGTTGCGGGAATTGGAAAAGTCAGTGCGAAATCCGCTGGCTCATCTGATTAAGCCCTTTGATGAAGCGGAATTATATCGGACAACGGGCTTTTCATCCCAGCATTTTATGGAGATTTTGGTAGACTTGGCTCGCTTTACAGGGATTGTCTACGATCGGGAATATTTTTATTTTGATGAGGCAAACCGCTTGGTTAAAGCTTTATTGACAGGAGAGGAAAATGGATAAAATACAGCAGTTGCAAGACATGATTGACCAAAGTCAGAATATCGTCTTTTTCGGTGGGGCGGGCGTCTCGACCGAGTCTAATATCCCTGACTTTCGCAGTTCGGATGGGATTTATAGTGTCAAGCTAGGTCGGCATTTTACAGCAGAGCAGCTGGTTTCACATACTATGTTTGAGCGCTATCCGCAGGAGTTTTTCGATTTTTATAAGAAATACCTGCTCTATCCAGATGCAAAACCCAATGCGGCTCACGTCTATCTGGCTCATCTGGAGAAGATCGGCAAGCTCAAGGCTGTAGTGACGCAAAATATTGACAGCCTGCACGAAATAGCTGGTTCAAAAAATGTCCTCAAATTACACGGTAGTGCGAATAGAAATTTCTGTCTAGACTGTCAGCGATTTTATGATTTGGAGGCATTTCTAGCTCTGCCTGGAACGGTGCCCTACTGCCCTGACTGCGGCGGCATGATCAAGCCTGATGTGACCCTCTATGAAGAGTCTTTGGATATGGAGACTTTCCAGCAAGCTGCGCAGGCCATTCATCAAGCCGACCTGCTAATCATCGGGGGCACCTCCTTGGTGGTCTATCCCGCAGCCAGTCTCATCCAGTACTTTGCTGGCAAGTATCTGGTCGTTATCAACAAGACCAGCATTCCACAGGACAAGCAAGCTGACCTCGTCATCGAAGGCAAGATTGGGGAAGTGTTTGCGCAGTTGAGGCAGTAAAACTAAAAATGTTTTTTGCTAGAAATGTTTGGTTAGAAAATAAAAATAGGATTTTTATGGCTGATTTATATATTCAAAATTCGTCTTGTAGCTTGTCGGTGAGGGAGCAGCGTGTGCTTGTGAGAAACGAGGAGCAGATCCTTTTGAAGGAAATTTCTTTTAATCTGATTGATAATATCTTGGTCTTTGGTAATGCTCAGCTGTCTACTCAGCTACTGAAAGCCTTGGCTAATAGGGATATTTTTGTGTTCTATTTCTCGAGCAAGGGCGAATTTCTATTTTTCCTTGATTACTTTAGGAAGGAAGATTTTGAAAAGCAGCGCAGTCAGGCTCGGGCTTCTTTTGACTCGGACTTTTGCTTGGGGATTGCTCGGAAAATCGCTGAGGCCAAGATCGGAAATCAGCTTAATCTGCTCCAGGCTTTTGACGAAAATGACTTGCTGGACCAGGAGGACTTCAAACGCTTTGGAGATGCGCTGGTAAATCTGGAGCAAGCGAGAAGCATAGCGGAAATTATGGGAATAGAAGGGAGACTGGCTAAATCTTACTTTTACCTCTTGAACTTACTGGTCATTGATGGTTTTCATTTTTCTGGTCGGAGTCGGAGGCCAGCTCTGGACAAGTTTAATACCCTGCTAAACTTTGGCTACTCCATTCTTTATTCTTGCTTCATGGGCTTGATTCGCAAACATGGCCTGAGCTTAGGCTTTGGAGTGATGCATCAGCCACATGACCATCATGCTGTCTTGGCGAGTGATTTGATGGAGGAATGGCGCCGGTGATCGTGGATGATACGGTACTGGGGCTGGTCAATCGTCAGGAAATTTTTGAAGAGCATTTCATTGAGAAGGAAGATGGTATCTTTTTGACACCTGAGGGGATCGAAATCTTTTCTCGAGCTATGAGGGAGAGGATCTTGGAGATTCATCACTATGTCGAGCTGGATAAAAACCGCTACACTTTTCTATACGCGGCTGATCAGCAAATCAAATCCTTGATCCGGAGCTTTGAAGCCTTGGATCCAGCTGAGTATGTGTCGAGCTATACGGGAGGAGGGAAAGATGGTCTTCTTTAATCTTGATGATGATGAAAAAGAGTTTGCCAGAAAGAAAACGAAATTTTGTCTGGTCATTTATGATATCGTGAGCCATAAGCGACGCCTGAAGCTATCAAAGCTTTTAGAAGGCTATGGTGTGAGGGTTCAGCGTTCCTGCTTTGAGCTGGCTCTTGATAAGCTGGACTTTGACTGCCTTGTGAGGGAGCTGAGGGCCTTTTATCAGGCAGAAGAAGGGGACAATATCATTATCTATCTGGGGCACAAGGAAGAGGAGGCTGGGACAAAAGTCCTAGCCTCT
>NZ_LAWH01000050.1:0-8517 GCF_001588905.1 Streptococcus cristatus
CGAGCAAGACGCAGTGGTTGAGTGGGCTCTACTACGCTGATTTCATCAGCTTTTACAGCCCTACTCAACTGTGCGGAGGTGGGACGACGAAATCGAATTCTTACGAATGACCGATTTCTGTCCCACTCTCGTTTTTTCCGATTTGAAGAATCTTTTATCAAGAGAAGAAATAGAAAAAGCCTGCTTCGTCTGAAGCAAGCTTTCTAAGATTAATTTGTAGCGATTTCGTTTAATAAATCTTCTGCAGTAGTGGTTGGGTTCACTCGAACACGATTGAGCGAGAGTAATCCGTTAGACAGTGAAGCCAGGCCGTTATTGGTCGTCAATCCCATCTTATAGCCCAGACTTTCAGCGATCTGCAAGGTCGCATCACTATAGCGGCCAGATGGATAGGCAACAGTCGTCGTCTTCTGTGATAGATTGTCATCTAAAAAGGCTTTAGAATCACGTAGTTCAAGGGTTTGTTGATCAGCAGTAGCAGTTGATAGATCAGGGTGGTTGACGGTATGGTCTTCAAAGGACATCCCCTTTTCCTTCATTTCTTTGATCTCATCTAGCGTCAGCATATCTTCACGGCCAGCTTGGACAAATCCAGTAATGACATTGTTGGTTGCCTTCATCTGGTACTTTTGAAGTAGCGGGAAGGCATTGGTATAAAAGTCTTTCAAACTATCGTCAAAGGTCAGCCAGACTACTTTTTTATTTTCAGGTAGGACATTTTCTGTCAAAGCTTTGTAAGCTTCATCTGGGGTTAAAGTATAATAACCAGCCTCTTTCAGGGCCTGCAAATGACTTTCGAAAGTAGTTGGATCTACAATCAAACCAGCATTGGCTGCCTCAGAGGGATCCATTACATGGATCGCATGGTACATCAAAATTGGAATCTTAACAGGCTCATCCTGTTTTACCCACTTTATTTTTGAAGCTTCTTCATTTATTGAGGTAGAGTCTGGCTTGGAGGTGGATTGCATAGTTTGGTTGCCTGCAGAGGACTGTTTGCTAGGAGAGAACTGAGTCTTCCAAAGATAAATTCCGCCTACGATTAGGGCAAGGAGCAAGAAAAGGTTGATAATAGAAAAAAGGAATGCCTTTTTCTTAGCTTTGTGTCTTTGCATGCGTCTTCCAATGTGTTTATCGGTCATGGTATCTCCTTCTAATCTCATGAGTTTAAAATTTTTACTTACATTATAACAAATATACAAATAGATTTGTAGGCATTTCTATATATTTTTGTTATAATGTTTTTTATATAAGAAATATTCAAGGAGTTCCTCATGTCTATTAAAATTGCTTTACTTGGTTTTGGAACAGTTGCCAGTGGTGTTCCTTTCTTGTTGAAAGAAAATGGTGAAAAGATTGTTCAGGCTGCTCATTCTGAGATTGAAGTTGCTAAAGTTTTGGTCAAGGATGATGCTGAAAAAGAACGTCTTTTGGCAGCTGGAAATGATTACAACTTTGTGACCAATGTGGATGAAATCTTAAATGACAGCGAAATTGCGATCGTTGTGGAGCTGATGGGACGGATTGAACCAGCAAAAACCTTTATCACGCGCGCACTTGAAGCAGGTAAACATGTGGTAACTGCTAACAAAGACTTGCTGGCTATTCATGGTTCTGAATTGTTAGATATTGCTAAGAAAAATGGCGTTGCTCTCTATTATGAAGCTGCTGTTGCAGGCGGTATCCCTATTTTACGCACCTTGGTTAATTCATTGGCGTCTGACAAGATTACCCGCGTTTTGGGCGTGGTCAATGGAACGTCTAACTTCATGATGACTAAGATGGTAGAAGAAGGTTGGTCTTACGAGGATGCTCTTGCGGAAGCGCAACGTTTAGGATTTGCTGAAAGTGACCCGACGAACGACGTTGATGGAATTGACGCAGCCTATAAAATGGTCATCCTCAGCCAATTTGCTTTCGGTATGAACATCAAGTTTGAAGATGTCAGCCACCAAGGTATTCGCAACATCACGCCTGAAGACGTCGCTGTTGCTCAAGATTTGGGCTATGTGGTGAAATTAGTTGGTTCGATTGAGGAAACGCCATCAGGAATCGCTGCGGAAGTGACACCGACTTTCTTGCCAAAAGCGCATCCACTAGCTAGCGTAAACGGCGTAATGAATGCGGTCTTTGTCGAGTCAATCGGTATCGGAGAATCCATGTATTACGGCCCAGGTGCAGGCCAAAAACCAACTGCGACCAGTGTCGTTGCGGATATCGTCCGTATTGTTCGTCGCCTAAATGAAGGCACGATTGGCAAAGCCTTCAATGAATTTAGTCGCGAGCTTGTCTTGGCTAAACCTGAGGATGTTAAGAGCAACTATTATTTCTCTATCTTGGCTCCAGATGCCAAAGGTCAAGTCTTGCATTTGGCTGAAATCTTCAATGCTGAGGAAGTTTCCTTCAAGCAAATTCTACAAGAAGGTACGGATGGTGAAACAGCACGTGTGGTCATCATCACGCATGCTGTCAGCAAGACTCAGCTAGAAAATGTCGTTGCCAAGCTCCGTGAGGTACCAGAGTTTGAATTACTCAATACCTTTAAAGTATTAGGAGAATAAGATGAAAATTATTGTACCAGCAACCAGTGCCAATATCGGGCCTGGTTTTGACTCAGTTGGTGTCGCAGTCTCCAAATATTTAGAAATCGAAGTCTTGGAAGAAAGTCAGGAGTGGGTTATTGAGCATGATCTCAATCCTCGAATTCCAACGGATAAACGGAATTTACTAATCAAGATTGCCCTGCAATTAGCCCCGGACCTTCAGCCACATCGCTTAAAAATGACCAGCGATGTTCCTTTGGCGCGTGGTCTCGGCTCTTCTAGCTCCGTTATTGTGGCAGGGATTGAACTGGCTAATCAGTTAGCAAATCTGAACTTATCAGATCATGAAAAGCTGAAAATTGCGACAAAAATCGAAGGGCATCCGGACAATGTCGCACCAGCGATTTATGGAAATCTAGTGATTGCAAGCTCTTTCCAAAATCAAGTTTCAGCTGTTGTATCAGATTTCCCAGAGGTCAGCTTTATCGCTTTTATTCCCGATTATGAGTTGAGAACAGTTGAAAGCCGCCGTGTCTTGCCTAATCGCCTTTCATACAAGGAAGCTGTTGCAGCAAGCTCTGTAGCCAATGTCGCTGTTGCAGCGCTCTTAAAGGGCGATATGAAAACAGCTGGTCGTGCCATTGAATCTGATCGTTTCCATGAGAGATATCGCCAACCGCTTATCAAAGAATTTTCTGACATTAAATTCTTAGCCAGAAAGCAGGGCGCTTTTGCGACTTACATCTCTGGAGCTGGTCCGACTGTTATGGTTTTGGCTCCGAAAGACAAGGCTGAGCAGATTTATCAGCAAATCAAGGAACAAGACTTTGATGGGGAAGTTTTCCAGTTGCAAGTCGATACTCAGGGTGTACGTGTAGAAAAATAGAAGAGAGTTTGAGGATGACGAACTTGTGGACGCAGTGTTGGTCTACAATCTTCGTTCTCCTCTTTCTTTTTGCTTTGAAAAAGAATCTTTATTTCCCTTAGTCTATCGTAAATATCATTTAATTTTGATATAATAGAGTGTAATTTGTAAAAAAGAGAGTAAGTCATGCAAAACCTAGAAAAATTTTCTGCGGAATTAGAAGGAATCGACATCCGTTTCAATGAACCTTTGAGTCAATACACTTATACAAAGGTAGGCGGAGCTGCCGATTTCTTAGTTTTTCCACGCAACCGTTATGAATTGGCTCGGATTGTCAAGTTGGCCAATCGTGAAAATATTCCTTGGTTGGTGCTTGGGAATTCAAGTAACATTATCGTTCGAGATGGCGGTATTCGAGGCTTTGTCATCATGTTTGACAGTCTAAATAACGTAGCAGTAGATGGCTATACGATTGAGGCAGAGGCTGGTGCCAATCTAACTCAGACTACTCGTATTGCCCTGCATCATAGTTTGACTGGCTTTGAATTTGCCTGTGGCATCCCGGGTAGTGTTGGCGGAGCTGTCTTTATGAATGCTGGCGCTTATGGCGGAGAAATTGCTCATGTGCTTGTTTCTTGCAAGGTCTTGACACCTGAAGGAGAAATAAAGACCTTGGATGCGCGTGATATGCGCTTTGGTTATCGCCATTCACTTATTCAAGAAACTGGCGACATCGTCATTTCAGCTAAGTTTGGTCTGGCACCAGGTGTCCACCAAAACATTCGTCAGGAAATGGAACGTCTGACCTATCTGCGTGAACTCAAGCAGCCTTTGGAATACCCATCATGTGGGTCTGTCTTTAAGCGTCCTCTGGGACATTTTGCTGGTCAGCTCATCAGTGAGGCCGGTTTAAAAGGCTATCGAATCGGTGGTGTAGAGGTTTCAGAAAAACATGCTGGTTTCATGATTAATGTCGATCATGGTACAGCTAGCGATTATGAAGAGTTGATTGCTCATGTCATTAAAGTAGTCAAAGAGCATTCAGGTGTCACTCTGGAACGAGAAGTTCGAATTATTGGAGAAGCATAAGAGTCCCATATGTAATTGTCTGATTGCTTTTCTAAGATTTGTCCAAATCTTTGGAATAGCCAATATCCATGTGTCATTAGTAAAGGGGGTGAAAGCCTATCGATATCGCAAGTATGCAGGGCCATAGTAGCCCTCGAGAGGTTTTTTTGGTCTGACAGAACCAAAAATCTGTTAATACATGGAAAAGAAGGAATTTATGCCAATTGAAAAAACCAATTATTGAGTTCAAAAACGTTTCGAAGGTTTTTGAAGACAGTAACACCGTCGTTCTCAAAGATATTAACTTTGAATTAGAAGAAGGAAAATTTTATACGCTTCTAGGGGCTTCTGGCTCTGGGAAGTCAACCATCCTTAATATTATTGCAGGACTGCTAGATGCGACAACGGGAGACATCTTTTTGGATGGTGTCCGCATCAATGACATTCCTACCAATAAGCGGGATGTTCATACTGTATTCCAGTCCTACGCCCTTTTCCCGCATATGAATGTTTTTGAGAATGTAGCCTTTCCGTTGCGGTTGCGGAAGGTAGACAAAAAAGAAATTGAAGAACGGGTTACTGAAGTTCTGAAAATGGTCCAGCTGGAAGGATATGAGCGCCGTTCAATTCGGAGACTTTCAGGCGGTCAACGCCAGCGGGTAGCCATTGCTCGTGCCATCATCAATCGGCCACGGGTTGTCCTACTTGACGAGCCTCTTTCTGCGCTAGATTTGAAGTTGCGGACGGATATGCAATATGAGCTCCGTGAACTCCAACAGCGTCTCGGGATCACTTTCGTCTTTGTCACCCACGACCAGGAAGAAGCCCTAGCTATGAGTGACTGGATTTTTGTCATGAATGAAGGGGAGATTGTCCAGTCAGGAACGCCAGTGGATATCTATGATGAGCCAATTAACCACTTTGTTGCGACCTTTATCGGAGAATCTAATATCCTGCCAGGTAAGATGATCGAAGACTACTTGGTCGAGTTCAATGGGAAGCGTTTTGAAGCAGTTGACGGAGGTATGCGACCAAACGAATCCGTTGAAGTGGTGATTCGTCCAGAGGATTTGCGCATTACCTTGCCTGAAGAAGGAAAACTGCAGGTTAAAGTAGATACCCAGCTTTTCCGCGGGGTTCATTATGAGATTATTGCCTACGATGAACTCGGAAATGAATGGATGATTCACTCGACCCGCAAGGCCATCGTCGGAGAAGAAATTGGTCTGGACTTTGAACCAGAGGATATCCATATCATGCGCCTCAATGAAACCGAAGAAGAATTCGATGCTCGGATTGAAGAATACGTAGAAATCGAAGAGCAAGAAGCAGGGCTGATCAATGCCATTGAGGAGGAAAGAGATGAAGAAAACAACCTCTAACCTTTTTATGCTTCCATATTTTCTTTGGATTCTGCTTTTTGTCCTAGCTCCAGTGATAATGATTGTCTGGAAATCATTCTTTAATATCGAAGGGCAGTTCACGCTGGAAAACTATCGGATTTATTTCACTTCGCAGAATTTGACCTATCTGAAAATGAGCTTTAATTCGGTATTTTACGCAGGCATCATCACCTTGGTGACCTTGCTCATTTCCTATCCGACTGCTTATTTTTTGACCCAGCTTAAGCATCGCCAGCTCTGGCTCATGCTGATTGTCCTACCGACTTGGATCAATCTTTTGCTCAAGGCCTATGCCTTTATCGGCATTTTTGGACAAAACGGTTCGGTAAATGAATTTCTGACCTTTATCGGTATCGGTCCCAAGCAGATTCTTTTTACTGACTTTTCTTTTATTTTTGTTGCCAGCTACATTGAGCTGCCCTTTATGATTCTACCGATTTTCAACGTCTTGGATGATTTGGATCCCAATCTCATCAATGCCAGCTATGACTTGGGTGCCAATCGTTGGCAGACTTTCCGCAATATCGTCTTTCCGCTCTCAATGAATGGTGTGAGAAGTGGCGTGCAGTCCGTCTTCATTCCCAGTCTCAGCCTCTTCATGCTGACGCGTTTGATCGGTGGGAACCGTGTTATTACGCTGGGAACAGCCATTGAACAGCATTTCTTGACAACGCAAAACTGGGGAATGGGCTCAACCATCGGAGTGGTTCTGATTATTGCCATGCTCTTCACCATGTGGGCAACCAAGGAAAGGAGAGAACGATGAAAAAATTTGCTAATCTTTATTTAGCGATTGTGTTTTTAATCCTTTATCTTCCGATCTTTTATTTGATTGCCTATGCCTTCAATGCTGGCGATGACATGAACAAATTTACTGGCTTTGATCTGGTTCATTTTCAAAAGTTATTTGAAGATTCACGCTTGATTTTGATTTTGGCGCAGACTTTCTTCTTAGCCTTTCTTTCTTCCCTCATTGCTACCATTATCGGAACTTTCGGTGCGATTTATATTTACCAAGCCCGCAAAAAATATCAGGATGCTTTCTTATCCATCAATAATATTTTGATGGTGGCGCCTGACGTCATGATTGGGGCTAGCTTCCTGATTCTCTTTACCACGGCTAAATTCCAGCTGGGCTTTGTGTCCGTTTTGGCCAGCCACGTCGCTTTTTCAATTCCCATTGTTGTGCTGATGATTTTGCCACGGCTGAAAGAAATGAATGACGACATGATCAAGGCTGCTTATGATTTGGGAGCCAGTCAAGTCCAGATGCTCAAGGAAATCATGTTGCCTTATTTGACGCCAGCGATCATTGCCGGTTATTTTATGGCTTTCACCTACTCACTAGATGACTTTGCTGTGACCTTCTTTGTAACAGGAAATGGCTTCTCAACTCTTTCCGTAGAAATTTATTCTCGTGCACGGCAAGGAATTTCCTTGGAAATCAATGCCCTGTCTGCTCTGGTCTTTCTCTTTAGTATCGTTTTAGTCATTGGCTATTACTTTATCACGCGTGAGAAGGAGGAAGCAGCATGAAAAAACTCTATTCGTTTTTAGCAGGGATTCTTGCGATTATCCTGATCTTGTGGGGCATTAGCTATCGGATTGAGAGTAAAGCCAATAGCAAGGGCAGTGATAAATTGGTTGTCTATAACTGGGGAGATTACATTGATCCGGAATTGCTGACAGAGTTTACCAAGGAAACAGGCGTGCAGGTGCAGTATGAAACCTTCGACTCCAACGAAGCCATGTACACAAAAATCAAACAAGGTGGTACAACCTACGATATCGCAATCCCAAGCGAGTACATGATTGCTAAAATGATGAAGGAAAACTTGGTGGAAAAATTGGACCATAGCCAGATCAAAGGCTTGGAAAATATTGGTTCAGACTTTTTGGATCAGCCATTTGATCCAGGAAATCAGTATTCCATTCCTTATTTCTGGGGAACGCTGGGCATTGTTTATAATACTAAAATGGTCGAGCACGCGCCTGAGCACTGGAATGATCTCTGGAAGCCAGAATACAGAAACTCCATCATGATGATTGACGGAGCCCGCGAAGTTATGGGGATTGGTCTAAATTCGAATGGTCATAGTCTCAACTCCAAAGATGCAGACCAGCTGCAGGAGGCTGTCGATAAGCTTTACACTCTGACGCCTAATATCAAGGCCATCGTCGCTGATGAGATGAAGGGCTACATGATTCAGAATAACGCGGCTATCGGCGTGACCTTCTCTGGTGAAGCTCGTCAAATGCTGGAGGCCAATGAAGATCTGCGCTATGTCGTGCCTACAGAAGCCAGCAATCTTTGGTTTGACAATATCGTTATTCCAAAGACGGTCAAAAATAAAAAAGCTGCCTATCAGTTTATCAATTTCATGTTGAGACCAGAAAATGCTTATAAAAATGCGCTTTATGTTGGCTACTCAACACCAAATCTTCCTGCCAAGGCCATGCTGCCAGAAGAGGTACAGGAAGATGAGGCCTTTTATCCAACAGAAGAAACCATGAAGCATCTGGAAGTCTATCAGCAATTAGGTCCAAAATGGCTTGGAACCTACAACGACCTCTATCTTCAAGTCAAAATGTATCGCAAATAGCCAAAGAAGAGGCTGGGACAAAAGTCCTAGCCTCT
>NZ_LAWH01000051.1:0-8848 GCF_001588905.1 Streptococcus cristatus
ATTACCGATTTCTGTCCCACTCTCTCTTTTTCTTGTTGTTATGAATTTGGATCATCTAGACTACGGCCATGAAGACCTTTCTCGCGCTGAACTTGGCGCAATTTTTCAGGCGTTACATCATTACCATCCTCGTCAACGATCTTGATGCCTTCAATATGATGGCGAACAGAGCGACGGTAGCCTTCGATATACTCTTCACGAAGCTTGGCTTGCTCCACTTTTTCCTCAGCAGTTAAACCTTCCGTTTTTTTCTTTTTAGCCAGTTCGTTAATACGTTCAATTTTTTTAGGATCCATGATTCTACCTCTCTTACCTTTTATTTGGTATTAATCTGATTAAACTGCGCCAGCTGGCCGGCCTTGGCTGTCAAAGAAGCTAGGAGAGCTAGGCGATTGTTACGCACAGCCTCATCTTCTGCCATGACCATAGTATGGTCAAAGAAAGCATCGATAACTGGACTGAGAGCAAAGAGTTGGTCCAGATTGACAGCTAAGTCAGGCGTCAGCTCCACTTTTTCAATGGCTGCAGCCAAGTCTTTTTCCTCTTGATTTTCAAAGAGGGCTGGATTGACAGCTGTCTGCCCTTGGGCTTTCTCAGCTAGATTGAAGACCCGAGATAGGCTTTCCACCGCTGACTTGAAGTTATCTTCCTGAGCTTTTTCTGCCAGAAGCCCAGCCGTTTCTACCAAATCGCGTACGACAAAGTGAGTGCTTTGAAGAACAGCCGTCACGATGTCTTTCGGAATGCTACGGTCCATCATTTTCTCAACGCGGGCACGGAAGAAGTCTAGCACTGCCTCTTGATTTTCATAACTTAGGCTATCAAATTTCAGTTCGTAAAGTCGGCTAACCAACTGAGCCAAGTCAATGTTCCAGCCGAACTTATCCAAGATACGCACAACACCCTGAGTTGCACGGCGCAGCGCATAAGGGTCATTGGAACCGCTTGGAATCAAGCCAACTGAGAAGAAGGACAGAATGGTATCCAGCTTATCAGCCAGTGCCAAGACCGCACCGACCTTGGTGTCAGGCAATTCGCCATCGGCGGATGTCGGCATATAGTGCTCCCGAATGGCAGCTGCCACCGCAGCATTCTCACCAGCCAGAAGAGCATACTTCTCACCCATGATGCCTTGCAACTCATCAAACTCACCAACCATACCAGTTAGCAAGTCAAACTTATAAATAGCTGCTGCACGAGCCAAGTCAGCTGACTCATCAGCATCCAATCCTGCTTCTTGCGCCAAGAGAGCCGCAATCTTACTAGTCCGCTCCATGTGCTCTGCCAGAGAGCCAATCTTTTCGTGGAAGGTCACATTGCTCAGCTTTTCAACCAAGTCAGCAATAGCCAGCTTTTGGTCTTCCCGCCAGAAGAATTCCCCATCTTCCAGACGAGCCACCAAGACCTTCTCATTTCCCTTGATGACATTTTCCAGATACTCTGCATTTCCGTTGCGGACAGAGATAAAGTGTGGCAAAAGCTTGCCTTCACTATCGCGCACAACAAAGTAACGCTGATGCTCTTTCATAGAAGTCACCAATACTTCCTCTGGCACCTCTAAGTATTTAGCATCAAAATTACCTAGGAAAGCAGTTGGATATTCTACCAGATTCAGAACTTCATTGAGAAGGTCTTCGTCAATCTCGATAGAAACACCGTGCTCCTGCTCTAACGCCCGAATCTGTTCGATAATCATATTTTCCCGCTCAAGAGGACTGGTAATGACAAACTGAGCCCGTAAATCATCTTCATAGGAATCTGCTGAAGCAATCTCTGTTTCTTTCCCTAAGAAACGGTGTCCACGGCTGGTACGACCGCTCTTGATGTCCAAGAAATCCAAATCAAAGGCCTGCTCATCTAAGAGCACAGTCAAGGTGTGGACTGGGCGGATGTATTCAAAAGTGTTATTAGCCCAGTGCATGCTGACAGGGAAGGTCAGAGCTTGCAGAACTTCCGTCACTGCTGGGATGATCTCCTCTACTGGGCGGCCGATTTCTTCCTTGGTCACATAGACATATTCTTCCCCTTTAATTTCGCGGAAAGTAATGTCCTCAACCGTCAAGCCTTTGCCACGGACAAAACCTTCGGCAGCCTTTGTAAAGTTCCCATCAGCATCCAGAGCAATTTTCTTAGAAGGGCCTTTGAAATCTTCTGTCAGATCAGACTGCTTGTCCGCCAAGCCAACCACACGCACCGCCAGACGACGAGGCGTAGAGAACATTTCAATTTTCTCAAAGGTCAGACGATGGTCTTTCAGGAAGGCTCCCATCTTGTCGCGCAGCTGCTTCATGCTCGGTGTCACGACATAGGCTGGCATTTCCTCCAAGCCTAATTCAACTAATAAATTTTTTACCATGATTATTCTCCCTCCTCTGCCAAGAGTTTCTCACGAGTCTCAGCATCCAAAAGCGGGTAGCCCAGTCGCTTGCGCTCAGCCACAAAGGTCTTGGCCACAACACGCGCCAGATTACGAATACGGGCAATATAACCAGCCCGCTCTGTCACAGATACAGCTCCACGCGCATCCAAGAGGTTAAAGGTATGCGAGCATTTGAGAACATAGTCATAGGCTGGGTGCACCAGATGCTCGTCCAGGCAGCGCTTGGCTTCTGCTTCAAACTTCTCAAAATTCCCCAAGAGCAAGTCTTGGTCGCTGACCTCAAAACTATACTTGGAATGTTCATACTCAGGATGCTTGAAAATTTCGCCGTACTTAACGCCATCAGCCCACTCAATGTCATAGACAGAGTCTACTTCCTGGATATAAGAAGCCAGACGCTCCAGACCATAAGTCACCTCAGCGGTCACCGGCTGAGTTGGCAGACCTCCGACCTGCTGGAAGTATGTAAACTGAGTGATTTCCATCCCATCCAGCCAGACTTCCCAGCCCAGACCAGCCGAGCCAGTTGACGGATTTTCCCAGTTATCCTCGACAAATCGGATATCGTGCTCTAGTGGATTGATACCCAAGAGCTCCAAAGACTGCAAATAAAGTTCTTGGATATTGCTTGGAGAAGGTTTCATAACCACTTGAAATTGATGGTGCTGGTAAAGACGGTTCGGATTTTCCCCATAACGACCATCTGCTGGTCGGCGAGACGGCTCTACATAGGCCGCATTCCAAGGCTCTGGCCCAATAGCCCGCAGGAAGGTATAGGGACTCATCGTTCCCGCCCCCTTCTCATTATCATAAGCCTGCATGAGCATACAGCCCTGATCATTCCAGAACTGCTGTAAAGTCAAAATTATTTCTTGAAACGTTAACTTCTTAGACATTTTTTACTCCTTTATTTTTATTTCTAGCGCTAGGCTCATCCTCTGTTCTGTTTGAACAAGCAAAAGAACCACATCCGACAGTCCTAGGCTATGCGACCTAGGGGCGTCAAGACGCGGTTCCACCCTAATTTATTACTTCATTACGTTTAAAAATGTTTATCGAAAGCGCCATCTGCACTGCTTCCCTATCCGGCTCCCACCAACCCAGACTCGCTAAAAAGTAGACAATGAGAATTCTTTCTAGAAAAGATTATAGCAGAAAATAGATGATTTGTAAAATACTTCTTGAGATTCAGCTATAAATTCTTCCTATATAAATTTGCTTTCTATCAATCTAGTAGATAAGCATTTTCATAGAAATTTTCAACAACTTTCATATATTAACCTAGTTACATTGATAATCTAATCTTCATCTAATTATTTAGTGAGAAGAAAAGATCAAAAAATGCTGATATAACAGCGTTTTTCACTAGAAATGGAATTTGAAAATGATTGCCGCTTCGATTCAGGTACTTGCATTTTTCATGAAAACGTTTTATAATAATAGTTAGCCTTAAAGTTTTCTTAAACTTAAGTCAAACATTTTATAAGGAGGAAAAACAATAATGAGTATTGGAATCATTATTGCCAGCCACGGTGAATTTGCTGCCGGCATTCATCAGTCAGGTTCTATGATTTTTGGTGAGCAAGAAAAAGTTCAAGTTGTAACTTTCATGCCAAACGAAGGTCCTGATGATCTGTATGCAAAATTCAATGACGCTGTGGCTTCGTTTGATGCGAACGATGAGGTATTGGTCTTGGCTGACCTTTGGAGTGGGTCACCATTTAACCAAGCTAGCCGTGTCATGGGTGAAAATCCAGACCGCAAGTTCGCGATTATTACAGGTTTGAACCTGCCTATGCTAATTCAAGCCTACACAGAGCGCATGATGGATGCAAACGCTAGCGTAGATGCTGTCGTTGCAAATATCATCAAGGAAGCTAAGGAAGGCGTCAAAGCTCTGCCTGAAGAGCTGAATCCAGTCCTAGAAAGCGCTGCTCCTGCTGCTGCACCAGTTGCTCAATCAGCTATCCCAGAAGGAACCGTTATCGGAGACGGCAAGCTCAAAATCAACCTTGCTCGTATCGATACTCGTTTGTTGCATGGACAAGTTGCAACAGCTTGGACTCCAGATTCAAAAGCAGACCGTATCATCGTTGCTTCTGACTCAGTAGCTAAGGATGAACTTCGTAAAGAACTCATCAAACAAGCTGCACCTGGTAATGTTAAAGCAAACGTTGTTCCAATTGATAAACTGATTGCTGTTTCAAAAGATCCACGCTTTGGTAATACGCACGCTCTTATCTTATTTGAAACTCCGCAAGATGCCCTACGCGCTATCGAAGGCGGTGTGCCAATCAAGACTCTCAACGTCGGCTCAATGGCTCACTCAACTGGTAAGACAATGGTCAACAACGTTCTATCAATGGACAAGGACGACGTGGCAACTTACGAAAAATTGCGTGATCTCGGAGTTGAATTCGACGTACGTAAAGTACCAAATGACTCTAAGAAAGATTTGTTTGACTTAATTAACAAAGCCAACGTTCAATAATCTGAAACGTTTCGCTCTCATATTATTATGAAAGGATTTAAAACATGTCTATTATTTCTATGGTTTTAGTAGTCTTTGTTGCCTTCTTAGCTGGTCTAGAAGGTATCTTGGACCAATTCCAATTCCACCAACCGCTGGTTGCTTGTACCTTGATTGGACTGGTAACTGGTAATTTGGCAGCCGGTGTTATGCTGGGTGGCTCTCTCCAGCTGATCGCTCTTGGCTGGGCTAATATCGGAGCTGCTGTAGCACCTGATGCTGCCCTCGCTTCTGTTGCCGCTGCCATCATCATGGTACTGGGTGGAGACTTCTCAAGCAAAGGAATCGCTGTAGCACAAGGTGTTGCTATTCCACTTGCTGTTGCTGGTCTCTTCTTGACTATGATTGTCCGTACTTTGTCAGTCGGTTTGGTTCACGGTGCAGATGCTGCTGCGAAAAAAGGAGACTTCAAAGGCGTTGAACGCGCTCACTTCATCGCTCTCTTCATGCAAGGAGCACGTATTGCTATCCCTGCAGCACTGCTTTTGATGATTCCTGCTGAGTCTGTTAAATCTGCTCTTGAAGCTATGCCAGCTTGGCTATCAGAAGGTATGCAAATCGGCGGTGGTATGGTCGTTGCCGTTGGTTATGCCATGGTTATCAACATGATGGCAACTCGTGAAGTATGGCCATTCTTCGCTATTGGTTTCGCTTTGGCTGCTGTCAGCGAACTCACTCTGATTGCCCTTGGTGCAATTGGTGTCGCTATTGCCCTCATCTACCTTGCCCTGTCTAAAAAAGGCGGAAATGGCGGTGGCGGAGCAACAGCTTCATCTAACGATCCAATCGGCGACATCCTAGAAGACTACTAAGAAAGGAGACACACTATCATGACAGAATTAAATACTGTAAAACCTGATGAGTCAGGAAAATTGACTCTTTCAAAGGCTGACCGTCAAAAAGTTTGGTGGCGTTCTACTTTCTTGCAAGGTTCTTGGAACTATGAACGTATGCAAAACCTGGGCTGGGCTTATTCACTGATTCCAGCTATTAAGAAGCTTTATACTAAAAAAGAAGATCAAGCTGCTGCTCTTGAGCGTCACTTGGAATTCTTCAATACTCACCCATATGTAGCAGCTCCAATCATCGGAGTTACACTTGCGCTTGAAGAAGAAAAAGCAAATGGTGCAGCAATTGACGATGCGGCTATCCAAGGGGTTAAAATCGGTATGATGGGACCTCTGGCTGGTATCGGAGACCCTGTCTTCTGGTTCACAGTTCGTCCTATCCTTGGAGCACTTGGTGCATCTCTTGCTTTGACTGGAAATATCATTGGGCCACTTATCTTCTTCTTAGCTTGGAATGCTATCCGGATGGCTTTCCTCTGGTACACACAAGAATTGGGCTACAGGGCTGGTTCTGAAATCACTAAGGACATGTCTGGTGGTATCCTCCAAGACATTACCAAAGGTGCTTCAATTCTAGGTATGTTTATCTTGGCTGTTCTGGTTGAGCGCTGGGTATCTATTAAGTTTGTCTTTAACGTTTCATCTGTTAAGCTAGATGATAAAGCATATATCCATTGGGACAAATTATCTAGTGGCTATAAGGGTATCCAAGAAGCCTTTGCTCAAGTAGGTCAAGGACTATCTCAAACCCCTGAAAAAGTTACAACTTTCCAACAAAACTTGGATTCCTTGATTCCTGGTTTGATGGGACTGCTTCTAACTTTCGCTTGTATGTGGTTGCTTAAGAAGAAAGTATCCCCTATCACTATCATCATCGCTCTCTTTGTAGTTGGTGTACTAGCTCACGTTGCTGGTTTGATGTAATCAAAAAGAAGGTTTCGGCCTTCTTTTTATTGTGGTATAATAGCTATATTATTTAAAAGGGAGATGTTCTATGGCACAATCGCAAAATAAATCGATTGAATTTCAAACGACAGGAGTTTCCTATCTGGGTTTGGGTGGCAAGGTTGGAAAGTTTTTAGTCGGTGATATCGCACTGGAATTCTACGCTGACGCCAATGTAGAAGACTATATCCAGCTGCCTTGGTCTAGCATCCAGCAGATCGGTGCCAATGTCTCTGGGAAAAATATCAGTCGACATTTCGAAGTGTTTACGGATAAGGGCAAGTTTCTCTTTGCCTCAAAGGACACTGGAAAGATTCTCAAAATTGCACGGCAACATATCGGGAATGAGAAAGTCGTCAAATTGCCTACCTTGATCCAAACAATTGGCCAATTCTTTAAAAATCTATTTGCAAAAAAATAAAAAATCCTGTATAATCTAGGAAACGGATAAGTAAGGCTATGTCTTCTTTCAGAAAGTCTGCGGGTGCTGCGAGCAGATAGGAGTCTAGTGTGAAATTCTACCGTTGTAAGACAACTACATACATAATCAAGTGCACACCTGTGAAGTTGGATGGAACCGCGGCCTAGCCGCTCCAACAGTTTCCTCGGTGTGCTTTTATTTTTTGGAGGTTTTATGTTAGATTTAAAACGTATTCGGACAGACTTTGATGCTGTCGCAGAGAAATTAGCTACCCGTGGCGTAGCAGCTGATGTGCTCAATCAAATGAAGGAAATTGATGAGCAGCGACGTGATTTGCTGGTGAAAGTAGAAAATCTCAAAGCAAAACGCAACACCGTTTCTGCAGAGATTGCCCAAGCCAAGCGCAACAAAGAAAATGCAGATGACAAGATTGCTGCTATGCAAAAACTATCTGCTGAAATCAAGGACTTGGATGCTACTTTGGCTGAATTGGATGCTAAATTGACCGAGTTCACTACAACCCTGCCAAACATTCCGCACGATAGCGTACCAATCGGGGCAGACGAGGATGACAATGTAGAAGTCCGCCGTTGGGGTACACCTCGCCAATTTGACTTTGAAGCTAAGGCCCACTGGGATTTGGGCGAGGATTTGGACATCTTAGACTGGGAACGTGGGGCAAAAGTTACGGGAGCCCGCTTCCTCTTCTACAAGGGATTAGGAGCTAGATTAGAGCGTGCTATCTACAACTTCATGCTGGATGAGCACGGCAAAGAAGGCTATACAGAAGTCATCACTCCCTATATGGTCAACCATGACTCTATGTTTGGTACTGGCCAATATCCTAAGTTCAAAGAAGATACCTTTGAGTTAAGCGATACTAACTTCGTTCTGATTCCGACTGCTGAAGTTCCACTGACCAACTACTATCGAGATGAAATTTTAGACGGAAAAGAATTGCCAATCTACTTCACAGCTATGAGCCCATCTTTCCGCTCTGAAGCTGGCTCTGCTGGTCGTGACACACGTGGTCTGATCCGCCTGCACCAATTCCACAAGGTTGAAATGGTGAAATTTGCCAAGCCAGAAGAATCTTATGAAGAGCTGGAAAAGATGACTGCCAATGCAGAAAACATCCTGCAAAAGCTCAATCTGCCTTACCGTGTCGTTGCTCTTTCTACTGGTGACATGGGCTTCTCTGCTGCTAAGACTTATGACTTGGAAGTTTGGATTCCTGCTCAGAACACTTACCGTGAAATCTCTAGCTGCTCTAACACAGAAGATTTCCAAGCTCGTCGAGCACAAATTCGCTACCGTGACGAAGCAGATGGCAAGGTCAAACTCCTTCATACTCTCAACGGTTCTGGACTTGCTGTCGGACGCACAGTGGCTGCTATCTTAGAAAATTACCAAAACGAAGATGGCTCTGTAACCATTCCTGAAGTCCTACGTCCATACATGGGTGGCTTGGAAGTCATCGCACCAAAATAAACAATGAAAGGTCCGAAACAAATCGGACCTTTTCTTATTCTACTTGAGGAGAAATCCAACAGTTCAAAAAAATAAACGAAATATAGGATTTTCCACTTTAAAAGAGAGTGGGACAGAAATCGGTAATTCGTTAGAATTCGATTTCGTCGTCCCACCTCCGCACAGTTGAGTAGGGCTGTAAAAGCTGATGAAATCAGCGTAGTAGAGCCCACTCAACCACTGCGTCTTGCTCG
>NZ_LAWH01000052.1:0-24662 GCF_001588905.1 Streptococcus cristatus
CTCCGCACAGTTGAGTAGGGTTGTAAAAGCTGATGAAATCAGCGTAGTAGAGCCCACTCAACCACTGCGTCTTGCTCGATAATCCAAAGACAATTGAGAGGCTAGGACTTTTGTCCCAGCCTCTTTTGCTGTTTTTATGATTGTGTAGAAGATGAATTTGGCAACCAAGATAGGTAGAAATCCAGCCTGTCAGAAGTCAGTAAGTCCTCATGGGAAATTCGCTGCTGGCTTTGTCCGTCTAATTCTGCCTTTTTCACAAACTGGAAGTGGGGGTAGTTATCATGGGCGTATATATCAAGCCATTTTTGACTTTGTGGCAGATAGAGGCGCAGATGGTCAAAGAGAGGAATGCCTAAGTCATAGTGAGGCTTGCCGGGGCAAGTCGGATAGAGGCCCAAGACGCTCCAGATATACCAAGCAGAAAGACTGCCATTGTCTTCGTCACCAGGAAAAGCCTGCCAACCAGCCTGAAAAGCCTCTTCTCTCAAGCTTTTGATTAGGAGACTGGTGTATTCTGGTCTGCCACTATAGCGGAAAAGATAAGGAATATGGAAACTAGGCTGATTGGAAATGGCTAGCTGGCCAAAGTGGGCATTCGCCATCTCGCTCATTTCGTGAATTTCGTAGCCGTAGCCTGTGACATCAAAATAGGGCTGGTCCTGGCAGAGCCTAGTTAGGTAATCGGTAAAGGCTGGCTCACCGCCCATGAGCTCTTTCAAGCCTTCGATATCATGAAAGACGCTGAGCGTATTTTGAATAGCAGAGCATTCGGCATAGTCTAGGCCCCAACTGTAAGGAGAAAAGTGGGCTCGAAATTGCCCTTGTCGGTTTTTGGCCCGCATATAGCTCGTTTCTGAATCGAAAAGGTTTTGGTAATGAAGCGCCTGCTGGCTATATCGCTGGGCCACTTGCTTCTCTTGGAGTTTGCTGGCTAGGCTGGCAATGCAAAAGTCACTGTAGCTATAGTTCAGCGTGTGGCTGACGCTTTCATGATAATCTGTTGGCAGATAGCCCAAGGCTTGGTAGTCGCTAGCCCCGTGTCGGCCGTAACGTTTGGAAGGATCTTCTTTCTCGGCTGTGTCCAGCATGGCTTGGAACAATTCCTGTTCTAGGTCAGGAATGAGATCTTTCGCAGCGGCATCCGCAATAACGCCGTCAATCAGGGTTCCTGGCATCATGCCTCGTTCATCAGGAGCTAGCCACTTGGGTAGATAGCCAGTTTCTTTGTAGAAATTCAGAAATCCTTCTAGAAAGTCATGATAGGTGTCGGGTGCGATAAGAGCTAGCAGCGGAAAATTGGTACGAAAACCATCCCAAAATCCAATATTAGTATAGAATTTGCCAGACTGGACAGTCTGATGGCTAAAGTCCCAATGAATTTCTTTTCCTTCAGGAGTGATTTCATAAAAGGTCTGAGGAAAGAGGAAAAGGCGGTAAAGAGTCTGGTCAAACATGCGTCGGTCAACTTTCCCCTGCTCCACAACATCAAATCGGTGGAGGTAGCTTTCCCAGGCTTGCTTGGTCTGCTCTTTTACCGAATCAAAGTCAGCTTGGGGCAGATTCGTCATGGCTTGCTCTTCCGAGATAAAGGAAGTGGCTAGGGCGAATTGCAGCTGTCCCTGCTCAAAGTCTAGCACCAAGTCCTCTCCAAGGGTATGACTGGCCTGAATGGGCTGGTCAAAGCGCAGGCAGACATACATGGTCAGAGCTTGCTTGGCTGGATTGGTTTCTTCTTTCAAACTGCCTAGAAGCGTGTAGGCGTCTAGCATACGGAAATGGATCTGAGCCTCGCTGTGCAGGATAAGACTGATAGGCTGGGCCCCTTGGCTTGTGAGGCGGAAGCAGGCTCCATAAGTAGTCGGAGTCAGTTCCGTGCTGACTTGATAACGGTTAGAGTGAATTTTTAAATAATGTGGCTGAAAAATGCTCTCGTCTGGTCGATAGGACGACTGGCGGTGATAGATATCAGAGTTGCTGATCTTTTCGGTGACAGGCGTGAGCAGAAGCCAAGAGAAATCACCGATCCAAGGACTGGGCTGGTGGGTCAGACGAATGCCTTGGAAGATGGGTAAGTCTGGTTTAAAGAACCAAGAGCCATCTGTATGGCTGCTCTGAGGAACGAAATAATTCATGCCGAATGGTGCCCCTGCATAGGGCAGGGTATTGCCGTGGGAAAAGCTATGAGAATTGTCCGTTCCATAGCGAGTATCAATCGTTTCTAGTATTGTTTTCATGGAAAAACTCCTTCGATCCAGCTTGCTTTGTCTTGATTATAACATGAATCAGGAAGCAGCGGACAAGGCAAAAATATATGATCGAAAGGCCTTTAGTTTGTGTATATATTTTAAAAACTGTTTAGCCTATACTAGAGAATGTAAACGAGTATGAAAAAGGAGAAGGAATATGGTTTATTCTAAAGAAATTGTTGGGAAATGGTTGGAGTCTATCGCCCAGTTAGCTCAGGATCATCCGACTTGGGTCTCTGTTTTTGAGCGTTGCTATACGGATACCTTGGACAACACGGTCGAAATTTTAGAAGATGGGTCTACTTTTGTCTTGACAGGCGATATTCCAGCTATGTGGCTACGGGATTCGACTGCTCAGCTCAAGCCCTACCTCTTTGTAGCCAAGCAAGATCCAAAAATTCGTCAAACGATTGCTGGCTTGGTCAAACGCCAGATGACGCTGATTCTCAAAGATCCTTATGCCAATGCCTTTAATATCGCTGACAACTGGAAAGGTCACCATGAAACAGACCACACAGACTTGTCTGGTTGGATTTGGGAACGCAAGTACGAAGTGGATTCTCTCTGCTATCCTCTGCAGCTGGCTTATCTCTTGTGGAAAGAGACTGGGGAAACGAGTCATCTAGACGCTACCTTTGTTGCTGGTGTTAAAGAAATTCTACGAGTTTGGACGATCGAGCAGGACCACAGCCAGTCTTCTTATCGCTTTGTCCGTGATACGGATCGCAAGGAAGATACCTTGGTTAATGATGGCAAAGGCCCTGATTTTGCAGTGACAGGCATGACTTGGTCGGCCTTCCGTCCAAGTGATGATGCTTGTATCTACAGCTATCTAGTACCGTCGAATATGTTTGCAACGGTTGTCTTGGGCTATGTGGCAGAAATCTTTGAAAAATTGAATTTAGAGGGTGCTGAGGAGATCGTTCCGCATGCGCAGCGCCTGCTAAAGGAAATCAAGGAAGGAATTGAAAACTACGCCTATACTCAAAATTCCAAGGGTGAAAAGATTTACGCTTTTGAGGTAGACGGTTTGGGGAATGCCAGCATTATGGACGATCCGAATGTGCCAAGTCTTTTAGCAGCACCATATCTAGGCTTTTGCTCAATTGACGACGAAGTCTACCAAGCGACACGCCGCACCATTCTAAGCCCAGAAAATCCTTACTATTACGAGGGTAAATATGCTGCAGGTCTTGGTAGCTCGCACACCTTCTACCGCTATATCTGGCCGATTGCTCTAGCAATCCAAGGGTTGACCACGCACGATAAGGAAGAAAAACGTCGAATTCTGGACTTGCTCGTGGCCTGTGATGGTGGCACAGGTGTCATGCACGAAAGCTTCCATGTGGACGACCCAACCAAGTATTCTCGTGAATGGTTCAGCTGGGCCAACATGATGTTCTGCGAACTGGTATTAGATTATTATGATTTAAAAATTGAGGTATAGAATTAACAAATAGAGGAACAAAAATGGAAAATATTACTGTACATATCATTTCTCATAGCCACTGGGATCGCGAATGGTATCTCCCCTTTGAATCCCACCGCATGCAGCTGGTCGAGCTTTTTGACAACCTTTTTGATCTTTTTGAAAATGATCCAGATTTCAAGAGTTTTCACCTAGACGGGCAAACCATTGTCTTGGATGATTATCTGGAAATCCGTCCGGAAAATCGTGAAAAGCTGCAGCGCTACATTGACGAAGGTAAGCTGAAGATCGGGCCTTTCTATATCTTGCAGGATGATTATTTGATTTCCAGCGAAGCCAATGTCCGCAATACCTTGATTGGTCAACAGGAGTGCAAGAAATGGGGCAAGTCCACTCAGATTGGTTATTTCCCTGATACTTTTGGAAATATGGGACAAGCGCCTCAGCTTTTGCAGCAATCAGGCATTCACATAGCTGCTTTCGGCCGAGGGGTTAAGCCAATCGGCTTTGATAACCAAGTCTTAGAGGACGAGCAATTCACTTCTCAGTACTCTGAAATGTACTGGCAAGGTGCCGATGGCAGTAAAGTTCTAGGTATCCTCTTTGCCAACTGGTACAGCAATGGAAATGAAATCCCAGTCGATCCAGAAGAAGCGAAAGTTTTCTGGGAGCAAAAACTGGCTGATGTGAAGAGCTATGCCTCTACCAATCAATGGCTGATGATGAACGGCTGTGATCACCAGCCAGTTCAGCGTGATCTTAGCGAAGCCATCCGAGTGGCCAATGAGCTTTATCCAGAAATCAACTTTGTCCACAGTTCTTTTGATGACTATATGCAAGCTGTGGAAGCGGCTCTGCCTGAGGAACTGTCAACAGTTCAAGGCGAATTGACTAGCCAAGAAACGGACGGTTGGTACACTTTGGCCAATACTTCTTCGGCTCGCATCTATCTGAAGCAGGCTTTCCAAGAAAACAGTAACTTGCTAGAGCAGGTGGTTGAGCCACTGACTGTTATTACAGGCGGTCACAATCACAAAGATCAGCTGACTTATGCTTGGAAGACCCTTTTGCAAAACGCTCCACATGATAGTATTTGCGGCTGCAGTGTCGACGAAGTTCACCGCGAAATGGAGACCCGCTTCGCCCAGGTCAATCAAGTGGGCGAATTTGTCAAAGGCAACCTGCTGGAAGAATGGAAGCAAAAATTAGATAGCCGCCAAGCTGAGAGTGACCTGCTCTTCACCGTTATCAATACTGGACTCCATGACAAGGTAGATACCATTTCTGTGGATGTGACCTTTGCGACCTGCGATTTCAAGGAGGCGCATCCGACAGAGGCCTATCGAAGAATGGCAGAATTGACGATTCCAGACTTGATTGTGAAGGATTTGGATGGTCGTTATGTTGAAGCCAAAATCGAAGATTTGGGAGCTAATTTCCAATATAACCTTCCAAAAGATCGCTTCCGTCAGGCCTATATTGCTCGTCAGTTGCGAGTGACGTTGCCGATTCATCTGTCACCTCTGGCTTGGAAAACTTTCCAATTGCTTCCTGGTGCAAAAGAAGAGCATGAAGGCCTCTACCGCAATGGTGTAATTGACACTCCATTTGTGACTATCAGCTTTGATGAAAATTTGACCGTCTATGATAAGACGACGCATGAAGCCTATGAAGACTTCCTCCGCTTTGAAGATCGGGGCGATATTGGAAATGAGTATATCTACTTCCAGCCAAAAAATACAGAGCCAATCTATGCCAAACTGGATGGCGTTAAGGTGTTGGAAAACAATGCCCGCTATGCCAAGGTGGAATTAAGCCATGAATTGACCTTGCCAGTAAGTGCAGATGAACTGTTGGATCAAGAACAAAAGGGCATCGTTGAGTTTATGAAGCGCTCAGCAGGCCGCTCGTCGGAATTAACAACTATGATCTTGACAACTGAGTTGACGGTCTTTGCGGACAGCCCGCAATTGCGCTTTAAGACTCGCTTTACCAATACCGCTAAGGATCACCGCATCCGCCTTCTTTTCAGAACTCACAACAGCAGTAAAACCAACGATTCAGACAGCATTTACGAAGTGGTTCGCCGCAACAATAAACCAGCTGCCTCATGGGAAAATCCAGAAAATCCACAGCACCAACAAGCCTTCGTCAGTCTTTATGATGACCAAAAAGCAGTCACAGTTGCTAATAAAGGTCTAAATGAATACGAGATTTTAGGTGATGACACGATTGCAGTAACCATTCTGCGAGCAACAGGTGAGCTGGGCGATTGGGGCTACTTCCCAACGCCAGAAGCGCAGTGCTTGCGCGACTTCCAAGTCGAGTACACGGTGGAATGCCACCAACCGCAAGAGCGATTTGCCGCTTACCGTCGGGCCAAAGCCTTCCAAACACCGTTGACAGCTCTACAAATTTCCAAACAAGAAGGAAGTATTGCAACGGCTGGACAGGCCTTGGATCATCCAGCTCTCAGCCTGCCTGAAATCTGTCCGACGGCCCTGAAAGTGGCTGAAGATGAGTCAGGTATCGTACTTCGTTACTACAATATGACTCAAGAAGAGCAAGAAGTGACAACTGCTTCCCAAACCCTAGTCAACCTTTTGGAAGAAGTGCTTCCAGAAAAGGATGGAATCTTAGGACCACAGGAAATTCGCACAGAGCTCTTGAAAAAAGATTAAAAAGAGGAGGCTAGGGCAATGGACTAAATACTTAAAAATTTAGTTCCTTGCCCTATTGCCTTTCAAGTTCTAGAAAACAGAGAAAGGAGAAAGAATGCTTATTGCAACAATTGACATAGGTGGTACAGGTATCAAGTTTGCGGCTATGTCTAAAGAAGGAGAGATACTGGAAAAGCAAGACATTGCTACGCCAGACAATTTAGATGCCTTGCTAGCTTGGCTGGATTCTTGTCTTTCCAAGCGGGATTACCAGGGCATTGCCATGAGTGTGCCTGGGGCGGTTGACCGAGAGACAGGAGTCATTGGTGGGATTAGTGCTGTTCCTTATATTCACGGTTTTTCTTGGTATGATAAGCTGGCTTCTTATGGTTTGCCAGTCCATCTAGAAAATGATGCCAACTGTGTTGGTTTGAGTGAACTTCTGGCCCATCCAGAGCTGGAAAATGCAGCCTGCGTGGTTATCGGTACTGGGATTGGCGGAGCTATGATTATCAATGGCAAGCTTCATCGTGGTCGTCACAGTTTGGGTGGGGAGTTTGGCTATATGACAACCCTAGCGCCTGCTGAAAAACTCAATAACTGGTCGCAACTAGCCTCAACTGGCAACATGGTAGCTTACGTGGTCGAGAAATCAGGGCAGGCAGACTGGGATGGTCGCAAGATTTACCAAGAAGCTGCGGCAGGAAATGCCCTTTGCCAAGAAGCCATCGAGCGGATGAACCGCAATCTTGCACAAGGTTTGCTCAATATCCAGTATCTCATAGATCCAGATGTGATTAGTTTGGGCGGATCCATCAGCCAAAATCCAGACTTCATCCAAGGTGTCCGCTCAGCGATTGCTTATTATGTCGAACGCTATGAAGAGTATTCGGTGGCGCCAGAAATTTTAGCGTGTACCTATAAAGGGGAGGCTAATCTTTATGGTGCTTTAGTTAACTGGTTACAGGAGGAAGGCCAATGGCCACATTCTTAGGATTATCAAGCAAGCAAGAAAAGGCTCTTGCTCGCTTAGAAAAATATTTGAACTTGGGCGAGATTGAAGTCAGTCTTGTTCCTAGCTCAGCCGTCTCAATCAAGGTGGAAGGCCATCAGGGACGTTATCAACTCAGCTATCATAAGCCTCATCAGCTCTATCGTGCTTTAGCCCTCTTATCTGCCGCTCTCAAAGCAGGGCAGGATGAGGTGGAGATTGAGGAAAGAGCGGCCTATGAGGACTTGGCCTATATGGCCGACTGCTCTCGCAACGCCGTCTTGAATCTGACTTCGGCTAAGAAAATGATTGAAGTCTTGGCCTTGATGGGGTATTCCACTTTTGAACTTTACATGGAAGATACCTATGAGATAGAAGACCAGCCCTATTTTGGCTATTTCAGAGGCCGGTATACTGTTGCAGAATTGCAAGAGATTGAGGCTTATGCCGCAGATTTCGATATGGCCTTCGTGCCTTGCATTCAGACCTTGGCGCACCTATCAGCTTTTGTCAAATGGGGTGTCAAGGAAGTGCAGGAACTTCGAGATGTAGAGGATATCTTACTGATCGGGGAAGAAAAGGTCTACAACCTCATAGAAGGCATGTTTAAGACAATGTCCCAGCTTCGCACACGTAAGATAAATATCGGCATGGACGAAGCCCACTTGGTCGGTCTCGGACGCTATTTGATTCATCATGGCTTCCAAAACCGCAGTCTCCTCATGTGCCAACATCTTGAGCGCGTGCTGGATATCGCTGATAAGTACGGTTTCCACTGTCAGATGTGGAGCGATATGTTTTTCAAACTCATGTCAGCAGATGGCCAGTATGACCGTGATGTGGAAATCCCAGAGGAAACTCGAGTTTATCTGGATCAACTCAAAGAACGTGTGACCTTGGTTTACTGGGATTACTATCAGGATAGCGAGGAAAAATACAACCGTAACTTCCAAAATCATCACAAAATCAGTCATGACATTGCCTTTGCTGGCGGTGCTTGGAAGTGGATTGGCTTTACACCGCACAATCATTTCAGTCGCTTGGTAGCTCTCGAAGCCAATAAGGCTTGCCGGAAGAATCATGTCAAGGAAGTGATTGTGACTGGCTGGGGAGATAATGGAGGAGAAACCTCACAATTCTCAATCCTTCCTGCCCTGCAGATTTGGGCAGAACTAGCCTACCGAAATGATTTAGATAAATTAGCCGAGCATTTCTTGATTAGCACAGGCCTTGATGTTGATGATTTTATGAAAGTAGACTTGGCCAATCTATTGCCAGGCTTACCAGAAAACCTCAGCGGTATCAATCCAAATCGCTACATCCTTTATCAGGATATTCTCTGTCCTTTGCTGGAACGCCATATCCGACCTGAAGAAGACAAGCAGCATTTTGAAGCTGCCGCTCAGTCCTTGCAAGAAGTCAGCCGCAAAGCTGGTGAATATAGCTATCTCTTTGAGACTCAGGCTCAGTTGAATGCGCTCTTGGCCTTGAAAATTGCCGTCACATCTGGCATTCAAGAAGCCTATCGTGCAGGAGACAAGGATCGCTTGGCAGAACTAGCTGAAAAAGACTTGCCTTTGCTCTATCAAAAAGTAGAAGACTTTGCCGAGCAATTCAGTCGCCAATGGCAGCTAGAAAATAAAATTTTCGGACTGGATACCATTGATATCCGCTTTGGAGGCTTGCTCAAGCGGATCAAACGGGCGCAGGAACGCCTACAGCAATACACGACTGGTCAGCTTGATTCTGTAGAAGAATTAGAGCAAGAAATCTTGCCTTTCAATGACTTTTATGGAGACAAGAACTTTGCAGCCACGACAGCTAACCAATGGCATACTATCGCTACAGCATCAACGATTTACACAACGTAATTATTTTGTTTGATCATAGTTTTCATGCCTCTGTTCTATTTTTTATCTGTATATTAGATAAATAATTTGTATAGTTTTTTCTATAATTAGGAGTTTAAATGAGAATAGAAAAAGGCATATAATAGAAACATGAAAACGATATCAAAACAATAGAAAGGGAGATTTGAATGAATAAGGTTATCAAAACACTGAAAGAAAACTTTATTTTCTTGCTCATGGTCTTACCAGGAGTTGTTTGGTTTGTTTTGTTCTTCTATATACCAGTTTTAGGAAACGTCGTTGCATTTAAGAATTTTAAACTAAGTGGTGAAGGATTCATCCATAGCCTTATGAGCAGTGAATGGGTGGGATTCAATAACTTCAAGTTCTTATTTAATTCCAAGGATGCCTATACGATTACACGAAATACCATTCTTTATAATGGTGGTTTCATCATTTTAGGATTGATTTTCTCTGTCGGAATTGCCATTATCTTTAGCGAACTTCGTTCGAAAAAGATGGTAAAGATTTATCAGACAACCATGTTGTTTCCGTATTTCCTTTCTTGGGTTATCATTAGTTTCTTCGTAGATGCTTTCTTGAACCCTGGCAAGGGCTTGCTGAACAATTTATTGCACAATCCGAATATCAACTTTTACACAGTGGTCTCCTTCTGGCCAGCCTTCATCCTTTTCATTGGTATCTGGAAGGGCTTAGGATACAGTAGTATTTTGTACTATGCAAGTATCATGGGAATTGATCCGACTTACTATGAGGCAGCAACGGTAGACGGTGCTACAAAATGGCAGCGCATCCGGAACATCACATTGCCATCTTTGGCTTCTCTTATCACAGTATTGACCATTCTAGCAGTCGGAAACATCTTCCGAGCGGACTTCGGCTTGTTCTATACTGTTCCGCATAATTCAGGATCACTCTTTAGCGTAACCAATGTCTTGGATACCTATGTCTATCGTGGATTGACCGGTACAGGTGATATCGGGATGGCTTCAGCTGCGGGTCTCTATCAATCAGTTGTGGGCTGTATCCTTGTTATCGTCAGCAATCTGATTGTCCGCAGAATTGATAAAGAATCTGCTCTCTTTTAGAAGGAGGAACTTATGAAATCCCCAAAAATTCAAAAAGAAAAAGTCGATAATGTGGGAATTCACTCCTTTAGCAAAAAAGCCGATTTTTTCTTTAACATCTTGATTGCCATCTTCTCGCTTTCCTGTGTGCTACCTTTCTTCTTTGTCATCATCATCTCGCTGACAGATGAAAGCAGTTTGGTTCATAATGGTTTTGCCTTTTGGCCGTCACAGTTTAGTCTAGCGGGCTATGAATTCTTATTTGGCTTGAAAGATCAGCTCTTGCAGTCACTCTTTGTGACAGTAGTGATTACGGTAGTAGGTACTAGTTTGAATGTTTTCTTCACAACAACTTATGCCTACGCTATCTCACGTCGCAGCTTTAAATTCAAACGCTTCTTTACCTTGTTTGCAATGGCAAGTATGCTCTTCCAAGCAGGGATGATTCCAACTTACATCGTTATGACCAACTTGCTTGGTTTAGGAGATACAGTGTGGGCTTTGATTTTGCCGCTACTGCTTAGTCCTTTCAATATCATTTTGATGAGAACCTTCTTCAAGAGAACGATCCCAGAAGCGATTATTGAATCCGCTAAGATTGATGGTGCCAGCGAGACTCGGATTTTCTTCCAAATCTGCTTGCCACTATCTCTTCCAGGTATCGCTACAATCACACTCTTCACTGCTCTTGCTTATTGGAACGATTGGTTTAACGCGCTGCTCTACATTCGCAGTGACAATTTAGTTCCTCTTCAATATTTGCTGATGAAGATTCAGCAAAATATGGACTACTTGTCTAAGAGTGCGGGAGCGAGTGCTCAGCTTGCAGGCTTGACAGGATCTCTCCCTAAAGAGTCTGGTCGTATGGCCATGGTCGTAATTGCAACCTTGCCAATCGCTTGCGTCTATCCATTCTTCCAGCGTTACTTTGTTAAGGGATTGACTATCGGAGGCGTCAAAGAATAAGCTGCCCCTTTAGTCTCAGAGTTTTTACTGGTAGCATTAAAAACTCACATTATTAAATTTGTATATAAAAAATTAAAAGGAGATTTTTCTATGAAAAATTGGAAAAAATATGCTCTAGCTTCTGCTAGCTTCTTGGCTTTCTCAGGCCTCCTAGCAGGCTGCGGTAGTCTTACTGGTAACAACCAAAAGTCATCTAAAACGGATGATGGTAAGACGGTTATCAAAATGTACCAAATCGGTGACAAACCAGATAATTTGGACAAATTGCTCGAAAATGCTAACAAGATTATCGGCAAAGAAATCGATGCTAAGTTGGATATCGAATACATCGGTTGGGGTGACTACGAACAAAAAATGAACGTTATCACTTCATCAGGTGAAAACTACGATATCGCCTTCGCTCAAAACTATGTCATCAATGCCCAAAAAGGTGCTTATGCTGACTTGACTGAGCTTTACAAAAAAGAAGGTAAAAAACTTTACGATTCTTTAGACCCAGCTTACATCAAAGGAAACACTGTCAACGGTAAAATCTATGCTGTTCCAGTTAATGCCAATGTAACTTCTTCACAAAACTTTGCCTTCAACGGACCACTTCTTGAAAAATATGGTATCAGCGATATTTCAAATATCCATTCTTACCAAGATTTGGAACCAGTTTTGAAAGCTGCTAAAGAAAAAGATCCAAAAGTTGTTCCTTTCGCTATCGGTAAGAACTTTATCCCATCTGACAACTTTGATTATCCTGTAACTAACGGACTTCCTTTCGTTATTGACTTGGAAGGCGATACAACTAAGATTGTAAACCGTTATGAAGTTCCTCGCTTCTTGGATAGCCTCAGAACCATCCATAAGTACTATCAAGCAGGCTATATTCCAAAAGATGTAGCAACTAGCGATACTGCTTATCAATTGTCTGAAGATTCTTGGTTCGTTCGCGAAGAAACAGTAGGACCTGCTGACTATGGTAACAGCTTGCTTTCTCGTGTAGCTAACCGTAAGATCGAAATCAGCCAACTGACTAAGAACTACAAGAAGAGCCAAACTACTCAAGTAGCGAACTTCGTTATCTCAAACAACTCTAAGAACAAAGAAAAATCCATGGAATTGTTGACTTTGCTTAACACAAATCCTGAATTGCTGAACGGCCTTGTATATGGTCCAGAAGGCGAAAACTGGGAAAAAGTTGAAGGTAAAGAAAACCGCGTTCGTACTTTGAAAGCCTACAATGGTAATACCCACATGTCTGGCTGGAACACAGGTAACAACTGGATTCTTTACATCAATGAAAACGTAACAGATCAACAAATCGAAGATTCTAAGAAGATTCTTGCAGAAGCACAAGAGTCACCTGCTCTTGGATTTAACTTCAATGTAGACCCAGTTAAAGCAGAAGTATCTAGCATTACAAATACAATGAAAGAATACGACACTGCTATCAACACTGGTACAGTTGATCCTGATGTTGAAATTCCTAAGATGATGGACAAACTGAAATCTGAAGGAGCATATGATAAAGTATTGAAAGAAATGCAAAAACAATACGACGAATTCCTTGCTTCTAAGAAATAAGCAACATGATGAATCCTCCTCGTCTCGTTTTGGGGAGGATTTTTCTTTTTTGGGGTGATAGGAATTTTTGTAAACGGTTAAAATGTGTTATAATTTTAGAATGTGTGGAAATTTGACCAGCAGAAAGGAAAAACGATGGGAAAATTAGTTGAGTGGATTTTTCAACGAGTTTATATGGCTATGCTTGCATCCGCAATTTTTTGGGTATTGGCTCTGTGTGGAGGTCTTGTTTTTGGACTTGCTCCAGCCGGTTGTGTGCTCATGACTTTGTTCCAGCAATATCGCTATGACTATAAAAAATATCACTGGAAGGAAGCGTGGGATCTATTTAAAGAAAATTTCCTTGCTACAAACAAAGTATTTTTCACTTTGCTTGTAGTGCAGGCTCTTTTATCTTATGGGATTTATCTCCTTATCCAGCTTCCTCACCAAACTATTTTCTACCTTTTATTGACGATAGCAAATCTGCTCTTTTTGCTTTTGGCACCAGCAGTATACGCAGTCTATCTGAAATTGCAGGTCTTTTTTGAGTTTTCTTATAAAAATAGCTTGAAATTATCTTTGATTGGCGTTTTTCTTAATATTTCAGCCATGCTGAAACTTTTATTAGGGACAATCCTGCTCTTGATTGCCAGCTACTTTATGCCGGCTTTGCTTTTCTTTGCTTTTATTGGGCTTTGGCACTTTTTTGTTAGTGATGTTTTAGACCCAATTTACCAAACCATTCAGGCTAAGTTGATAACAGAAAAACCATGAAGAAATTTTGGCTCCATTCGTTACTAAAAGTTTATGCTGTCATTATGGTGGCTATTGTGGGATGTTTGGGTCTCATTTTGTCTTATTCTGATTGGCACAGTCGTTATAAGGAAACTGAGCAGATTGCGCAGCAAGCAGTGACTCGATTGGCTGACGAGGTGGATTATTATAACCGCCGAGCGAATCAACTGGCTCAAAGTTTGGTTGAAAATCGAGTAAAATTGGACGGTGTTTATAACTACTTTATCATGAGCCCTTCTGAGTACGCTAGCTGGCGCTTATCGGCAGATGTACCTACTTATGTTCAAGTATCCCTCCACCAAAATATCAATGATATTTATGTTGAAAATGAATTTGTTACAGGCATTGACATTGCCTTAAATGATTACAAAACTGTTTTTGTCTCTACAAGGCAAGCGAGAGGTGGCAAACAGCTTCCTGCTGAGGAATTTAGACCTGCGCGCGATGCCTTTCCAATTGCGATTTATGATAAGACAGTCGATCAAGTCATCGGAACGATTTACATTCGAATTGATGGGGAAGTCTTCAACAAGGTTGTCGATAATACGCGGGGCGATGTTCCACTCGCTCTCAGTGTCATTTCGCCTTACAAAAAAGAAATTCTTGCATTTGGTGATATAAAAGGAATTGGCCAAAATGATTGGATCAAAAAAGAAACTATCTACAATTACACTGTCCAGACAGCAGTGCCTGCGCATTATGTGATAGAGAAGACGGTTTTTAGCACTGGTTTGATCATTTTTTCTGGTTTGATTTTAGTTGGAGTTTTATATGCTGCTTTGCAGAGGATTTTTCTCAATTACCAAAGGCAGGTTGTTGATATTGTGGATACGCTCCATCTCATCACAGATGGTGATAATCAGAAGCGTATTGCGACAGAGACCAAGGAGCAGGAGCTGCTTCTGATTGCGACAACGACCAATACTATGTTGGATAGTATGGATAAGAGTATTCGGGATATCTATCGCTTGGAGATCAGTCAAAAAGATGCTAATATGAGGGCTCTGCAGGCGCAAATTAATCCTCATTTTATGTACAACACCTTGGAATTTATCAGGATGTATGCGGTCATGCAGCATCAGGAAGAGTTGGCAGATATTATCTACGAATTTAGCAGTTTGCTGAGAAATAACATCTCAGATGAATCCAGAAGTAGTTTGAAAAATGAATTGGAATTCTGCCGGAAATATAGCTATCTTTGCATGGTTCGGCATCCTAAATCAGTGGCCTATGGTTTCAAAATTGAAGAAGGCTTAGAAGGGATGATGATTCCCAAGTTCAGTATTCAGCCGCTGATTGAAAATTACTTTGCCCATGGTATCGATTATCGCAGGCAGGACAATGTCATCAGTGTCAAGGCTCAAAAGATAGACGGCGCTGTAAAGCTGATGATCCAAGACAACGGTCGAGGCATCCCAGCTGAACGTCTAGCTGAGATTCAAGAGATACTAGCCAGCCGAGAGCTTATGGATGCCCAGAATCGAGAGCAGCGGACATCCATTGGTATTCGGAATATTCATGAACGCTTCTTGCTCTTTTTTGGTGACCGCTACAGTATCCAACTGAAATCTCAAACGGATCAGGGAGTAACCTACATTATAGAAATTAAGGATGAATAGAAAAACGATGTACAGAGTATTACTAGTCGATGATGAATACATGATCACAGAAGGCTTGAAAGTGCTGATTCCTTTTGAAAAGTGGAAGATGAAGGTCGTAGCTACGGCAAATGATGCAGAGACGGCCCTCGCCTATATTAAGGATAATCCTGTTGATTTGGTCATCACCGATGTCAATATGCCAGGGATGAATGGCTTACAGATGATTGAGCAGATGAAGAATTCCCTGCCCAATGCAGCTTTTATCATCCTTTCAGGTTATCAGGAATTCGAATATGTCAAAACGGCCCTCAATTTGCAGGTGGCAGATTATCTGGTGAAGCCAGTCGATAAGGTCGAACTGGCAGCAATCCTAGAAAAATTGGAAAAGGAATTTGACCGTTCTTCCAATAATCAACTAGAGCTGATTTTTAAAGAAGAGACAAGTGAAGATGAGATAGCTACCTATCTCAAATCCTTCGATAATGTCTGGCTGGGAGCAGCTTCTCAAGAAAAAGGGCTAGTTTCGGTTCCTTATAATATTTTGGGGCAGACAGGCTATTTGTTTTTATCTTCGCAAAAGGAAGAAGCGCTCTATCTGGAAGAATTCACAGCTCCCTATAAACGACAACTTCAGAATTTCAAGCTCAATCTAGAAAAAACTCTTTTTTATGGAACGGTTAGCTTGCAGGAAACCAATCCGCTTTTTAGCTACTATGAGCCCATGTATCGCGTGATTATCCAAGGAAACATTGGTCAGATTTTGGACGAATTGGACTTGCTTAAAGATATCGTGCTGCAAAATACGCCTGAAGTTTCAATTACCAAGCAGTTGTTCATTCAGTTTATCATGGATGTTTACCATCTGTTTCAGCATTTGAAACCAGACGATATGACAAGCATTATTAAAAAGATTGAAAGCACGAATACATTTGAAGATTTGTTGGATTATCTGAAGGCTCAGCTCTCAGATTTGTTCGCCCAGTATCGAATGAATGAGAATGTTGCTAACGTCTTGGAAGTGATTGGTCGTGATTATCAAAAAGATTTATCCCTAAAAGATATCAGCAAAGAACTCTATATCAATCCAGTTTATTTGGGCCAGCTGATCAAGCGTGAGACGAATTCTACTTTTGCAGAATTACTAAATAAGCAGCGCATCAAGGCTGCCCAGCAGCTTCTGCTCGCAAAAAATGACAGTATAGAAGATGTTTGTTATGCAGTTGGATATAGCAATGTTGGTTATTTCTATAAAGTCTTTCGGAAGTTATGTGGCAAATCTCCTAAGGCCTATCGAAAGCAAGTCGACTGATGAAAATCGCTGAGACGACTGCCTCTCCATTTCTTTTTTATCGAATGCTAAAAAAAGTAGAAAAAAAGATATAGAAGAGTCAGTGTGAGGGCCTGCTATTCGTGATATAATCAAGCAGAAAGAACTTACAATATGGTAAAGGAGTTAGGAGAAGCTTATGGTTGAGTTAAATCTGAAAAATATTTATAAAAAGTATCCAAATAGTGAGCACTATTCTGTTGAAGACTTTAATTTGGACATTAAGGATAAGGAATTTATCGTTTTCGTCGGTCCGTCAGGATGCGGTAAATCCACAACGCTGCGTATGATTGCGGGTCTTGAGGATATCACAGAAGGAACAGCGTCTATTGACGGCAAAGTTGTCAATGACGTGGCGCCGAAAGACCGCGATATCGCTATGGTCTTCCAGAACTATGCCCTCTATCCACACATGACAGTCTACGACAACATGGCTTTCGGGCTCAAACTTCGCAAGTACAGCAAGGAAGATATTGACAAGCGGGTGCAAGAAGCAGCTGAAATCCTTGGTTTGAAAGAATTCTTGGATCGCAAGCCAGCGGACTTGTCAGGTGGTCAACGTCAGCGTGTTGCTATGGGTCGCGCTATCGTGCGTGATGCAAAGGTTTTCCTAATGGACGAGCCTCTGTCAAACTTGGATGCGAAGCTGCGGGTGTCCATGCGTGCTGAGATTGCCAAAATCCACCGCCGTATCGGAGCGACCACTATCTACGTTACCCACGACCAGACAGAAGCGATGACGCTTGCAGACCGCATTGTGATCATGTCAGCAACCAAGAATCCTGCTGGAACTGGAACGATTGGTCGAGTAGAGCAGATCGGTAGTCCACAGGAAGTTTACAGAAATCCAGTCAACAAGTTTGTGGCGGGGTTCATTGGCAGCCCAGCGATGAACTTTATCACTGTGACACTTGAGGGGAATGAAATCGTTGCTTCTGGCTTGCGTTTGACTGTGCCAGAAGGAACACTGAAGGTGTTGCGTGAGAAGGGTTATGACGGCAAGAAGTTGATCTTTGGTATTCGTCCAGAAGACATTAATACAGAACCTGCTTTCTTAGAGACCTTCCCAGATTCTGTGGTTCATGCGACCATTTCTGTCTCTGAGCTTTTGGGTTCTGAGTCTCACCTTTACTGTCAAGTTGGTGACAGCGAGTTTATCGCGCGGGTAGATGCTCGTGACCACTTGGAGACAGGTGCTGGGATTGACCTTGGTTTCGACTTGAACAAGGCGCATTTCTTTGATTTCGAAACAGAGAAAACAGTTTATTAATCGATAAAAATAATGAAACGTAGACAGATTTGTCTGCGTTTTTTGAATGAACTTTTAGTCTTCCAAATCAAAAATGTCTTTAATCAGTGGAGAAATTTGAATAGACTGTTGCTTTCTTTTTGAAGAAGGTCTTTATATAATGAAATGTAAAGATAAATCGAGAGGTAAATAAAATATGATTCAATTTCCAAAAGGTTTCGTCTGGGGATCTTCTACATCGGGTCCGCAAACAGAAGGTCGGATTTCAGGAGATGGAAAGGGAGACAACCTTTGGGACTATTGGTTTAGCCAAGAAGCCCATCGTTTCTACAACGAAATTGGCCCTGCCAAGGCATCCACTTTTTATGAAAATTGGGAGCAAGATATCGACCTTTTAGTCGAAACAGGCCACACAGCCTTTCGGACCTCTATCCAATGGTCACGGATTTTTCCAGATGGTCGTGGTCCGGTCAATCAAGTCGGTGTTGACTTCTACCGCAAGGTCTTTGAAAGAATCAAGGCCAAAGGCATTCGCTTGATTGTCAATCTTTATCATTTTGACCTGCCCTTTGCCTTGCAGGAAGCGCAAGAAGGTTGGGAGAGCTTAGATACAGTCGATGCTTATGTAGACTATGCCCGTTTCTGCTTTGAAAGCTACGGTGACTTGGTGGATCAGTGGGTGACCTTTAACGAGCCTATCGTACCAGTTGAGTTTGGCTATTTCTACGATGGACATTATCCTAATAAAGTGGACGCTCGGGCTGCGGTTAAGGTAGCTTATCATACCCAGCTAGCTAGTTCTTTAGCAGTGAAAGCCTGTCATGAGGTTGGAGCAGACTACAAAATCGGCATTATCCTAAATCTGACACCTGCATATCCGCGCAGCCAGCATCCGGCGGACTTGAAGGCGGCTCGCATTGCCGAGCTTTTCCAAGCCAAGTCTTTCTTGGATCCATCTGTTTTGGGGCATTATCCAGCAGAGCTAGTTGATCTTTTGCGTGAGCATGATCTTTTACCAGCTACGACTGAGGAGCAGTTGCAAGCGATTCGGGAAAATACGGTCGACTTTTTGGGTGTCAATTACTATCAGCCTCTGCGGGTTGCAGCGCCCAAGTATTTGAAACATCCAGAGTCGCCGCTTCTGCCAGATCATTTCTATGAGCCTTATGTTATGCTTGGCCGCAAGATTAATCCTCACCGCGGCTGGGAAATCTATGAACAAGGAATCTACGATATTGCACAAAACATCAAGGAAAACTATGGCAATATTGAATGGATGCTGACGGAAAATGGCATGGGAGTCGAGGGTGAAGAGAAATTCCGTGAAAATGGCATGATCCAGGACGATTACCGGATAGACTTTGTTAAAGGCCATCTGCGCCAGCTCCATCGTGCCATCCAGGACGGGGCCAACTGTACAGGTTACCTCATGTGGACTTTTATTGATTGTTGGTCTTGGCTCAATAGCTATAAGAACCGCTACGGATTGATTGAGCTCAATCTAGAAACCCAAGAACGGACTATCAAAAAATCAGGGAACTGGTTCAAAGAATTGAGTCAAAACAATGGCTTTGAGTAAGTCTGTTCGTCCATTCAACCTATATAAGATAGGGCGGCTTCCCAACTATTCTTCTGATCGATTTCAGGAGATCAGCTTAGGGTATCCTGCTCGGATAATAGAATTTAGTCTCAGACTAGGTTCTATTATTTTTTATCTTGCAAGCAGATCTGGCTCCTAAAAGCTGTCTTCTAAAATGAAACTGGGAGGGATGCCTTTCTCCGCCAACTATTCTGAGATTTCTAGCTTGCTCTATGAGTTTCCTTTGTTTTGAAAAAAGCGTGAAAAAATGCTATAATGACTAAGATGTGCAAACTTTGTTTGCAAAACTGTAATTCGACTTGGCTTGCCAAGGACCGTTAGTAATAAAATCAAGGAATCTTTGATAAAGGAGATTCTAAAATCGATAGGAGTAAAAATGAGTAAAAGCACGATTAAGCTGATTACTTTGGGCGGCGTCCGCGAGAATGGGAAAAATCTCTACGTCGCCGAAGTGGATGATTCCATTTTTGTATTGGATGCTGGGCTCAAGTACCCAGAAAATGAGCAGTTGGGAGTAGATGTAGTCATTCCCAACATGGATTATTTGTTTGAAAATAAAGACCGAATTGCGGGCGTCTTTCTGACTCACGGTCATGCGGATGCCATCGGTGCATTGCCCTATCTTTTGGCAGAAGCTAAGGTACCAGTCTTTGGTTCGGAATTGACGATTGAGCTAGCTAAGCTCTTTGTCAAAAACAATGACGCTGTTAAGAAATTCAATGATTTTCATGTTATCGATGAAAATACAGAAATTGAATTTGGCGAAACGGTTGTCTCTTTCTTCCGGACGACCCACTCGATTCCAGAGAGCTTGGGAATTGTTGTTAAGACGCGTGAAGGCAATATTGTTTATACGGGAGATTTCAAGTTTGACCAATCTGCCAGCGAATCCTATGCGACAGATTTTGGTCGTTTGGCTGAGATTGGCCGTGAGGGCGTTTTAGCTTTGCTAAGCGATTCAGCCAACGCTGATAGCACTGTGCAAGTAGCTAGTGAGAGCGAGGTTGGCCGTGAGATTACGGACACGATTTCGGATTGGGATGGGCGTGTCATCGTAGCAGCAGTTGCCAGCAACCTGTCTCGGATCCAGCAGGTCTTTGAAGCTGCGGCAGAAACAGGTCGTCGCGTCGTTTTGACAGGCTTTGATATTGAAAATATCGTCCGTACGGCTATCCGCCTCAAGAAATTATCCTTGGCAGATGAGCGCCTGTTGATCAAGCCTAAGGAAATGTCTAAGTTTGAGGACCACGAGCTGATTATCTTGGAGACGGGTCGGATGGGCGAGCCCATTAATGGTCTGCGCAAGATGTCCATCGGTCGTCACCGTTATGTAGAAATCAAGGATGGGGACTTGGTTTATATCGTTACAACGCCATCTATTGCTAAGGAAGCAGTCGTAGCGCGTGTGGAAAATATGATTTACCAAGCTGGTGGCGTGGTTAAGCTGATTACTCAAAACTTGCGTGTATCTGGCCATGCCAATGCGCGTGACTTGCAGCTCATGCTCAATTTATTGCAACCCAAGTATCTCTTCCCGATTCAGGGAGAATACCGTGGTCTGGACGCCCATGCTAAGGCAGCCATGGAAGTCGGGATTTTACCAGAAAATATCTTGATACCGAAGCGTGGTAGCATCATGTCCTACGAAAATGGCGACTTTGTGCCAGCTGGAGCAGTGTCAGCAGGCGATGTCATGATTGATGGAAATGCCATCGGTGATGTGGGCAATATCGTCTTGCGTGATCGTAAGGTTCTCTCTGAAGACGGTATCTTCATCGTGGCTCTCACGGTCAATCGTAAGGAGAAGAAAATCATTTCCAAAGCCAAGGTTCATACTCGCGGATTTGTCTATGTCAAGAAGAGCCGTGACATCCTGCGGGAGAGCACTGACCTGATCAATAAGACAGTGGAAGACTATCTGGCTCAGGATAACTTTGACTGGGGCGAGCTCAAGGGAACAGTCCGTGATAGTTTGGCTAAGTTCCTCTTCGAGCAAACCAAACGCCGGCCGGCTATTCTTCCGGTTGTCATGGAAGTTCGCTAGATTATTCGAGGGAGCAGCTTTCCCAGTATTTTGCAGAGAGAAAGTCGAATATCGGCTTTTTCTTATCTTTTGGCGGTCGCAGAACAGGCTTTGCTTTCAGAGTGTGGCTAGCGGTGACGCCTAGCTAAGAACAGTAGTTTTTACAAGAGGAGAAAAAAGATGGCAGTGATGCAGATAGAATATTATTCAGAAGTTTTGGAGATGGAGTGGGGAGTCAATGTCCTTTATCCAGATGCGTCGCGCGTGGACGAACCAGATGATACGGATATTCCTGTCTTGTATCTGCTTCATGGTATGAGTGGCAACCACAATAGTTGGCTCAAACGCTCAAATATTGAGCGCCTCGTTCGCTCGACTAACTTGATTGTTGTGATGCCAAATACCAACAATGGCTGGTACACTGATACCCAGTATGGCTATCATTACTATGAAGCTATCGCTGAGGAGCTGCCACGGGTGCTCAAACGTTTTTTCCCCAATATGTCTGATAAGCGGGAGAAAAACTTTATTGCTGGCTTGTCCATGGGTGGCTATGGCTCTTTTATGCTGGCGCTTAAGACTAATCGTTTTTCTTATGCAGCTAGTTTGTCTGGGGCACTCAGCTTTCACGATCGGCATCCAGATGATACTGACCTAGCCAAGCCGGCATACTGGCGTGGTATTTTTGGTAATTTGGAAGACTGGACCAGCAGCCCTTATTCACTGGAAACCTTGGCCAAGCAGTCGGATGGCAAAACTAAGTTTTGGGCTTGGTGCGGCGAGGAGGATTTCCTCTATGCGGCCAATAACTATGCCGTGGAAAATTTGAAAAAGCTAGGTCTGGATATTAGCTACAGCCACAGTCCTGGTAAGCACGAATGGTACTACTGGGAAAAGCAATTGGAGCGGGTCTTAGCTTGGCTGCCGATTGACTTTGTTCTCGAAGAAAGACTGTCTTAAAAAATCATACGATTCAGCAGATTCTGGGTCGAGAATGTGATATAATAATAACGTTTGAATACGAAAGCAGGGTGAGATATCCCTGCTATTCCCAAATAGGAGATCGAAAATTGACAAAAGATATTCGAGTGCGTTATGCACCAAGTCCAACTGGGCTTTTACACATCGGAAATGCGCGGACGGCGCTCTTTAACTATCTCTATGCTCGTCATCATGGTGGAACATTTATCATCCGTATCGAAGATACTGACCGCAAGCGCCATGTCGAAGATGGGGAGCGTTCACAGCTTGAAAACCTTCGTTGGTTGGGCATGGACTGGGATGAAAGTCCAGAAACTCATGAAAACTACCGCCAGTCAGAGCGTTTGGAATTGTATCAGAAATACATCGACCAACTGCTAGCTGAAGGCAAGGCCTACAAATCTTACGTTACAGAAGAAGAATTGGCTGCTGAGCGCGAGCGCCAAGAAGCAGCTGGCGAAACACCTCGCTACATCAATGAATACCTTGGCATGAGCGAAGATGAAAAAGCGGCTTACATCGCAGAACGCGAAGCAGCGGGTATCATTCCAACGGTTCGTCTGGCTGTCAATGAAGCTGGTATCTACAAGTGGACGGACATGGTCAAAGGCGATATTGAGTTTGAAGGTGGCAATATTGGTGGTGACTGGGTGATCCAAAAGAAAGACGGTTACCCAACTTACAACTTTGCCGTTGTCATCGATGACCACGACATGCAAATTTCCCATGTTATTCGTGGAGACGACCATATTGCCAATACACCAAAACAGCTTATGGTTTATGAAGCGCTTGGTTGGGAAGCGCCAGAGTTCGGTCACATGACTTTGATTATCAACTCTGAAACGGGTAAAAAATTGTCTAAACGCGATACCAACACTCTCCAGTTTATCGAAGACTACCGTAAAAAGGGCTACCTACCAGAAGCTGTCTTTAACTTTATCGCACTTCTTGGTTGGAATCCTGGTGGGGAAGACGAAATCTTCTCTCGTGAAGAACTCATCAAACTCTTCGATGAAAACCGCCTCAGCAAGTCTCCAGCTGCCTTTGACCAGAAAAAGATGGACTGGATGAGCAATGAGTACATCAAGAATGCGGATTTTGAGACAATCTTTGAAATGGCAAAACCATTCTTGGAAGAAGCAGGACGCTTGACCGACAAGGCTGAAAAAATGGTAGAACTCTACAAACCACAAATGAAATCAGTGGATGAAATCGTTCCATTGACAGACCTTTTCTTCTCAGATTTCCCAGAGTTGACGGAAGCTGAGAAAGAAGTGATGGCTGGTGAAACTGTTCCTGTGGTGTTAGAAGCTTTCAAAGCAAAACTGGAAGCAATGACAGATGAAGAATTTGTGACAGAAAACATCTTCCCACAAATCAAAGCAGTCCAAAAAGAAACAGGTATCAAGGGCAAGAACCTCTTCATGCCAATCCGTATCGCTGTTTCTGGTGAAATGCACGGTCCAGAGTTGCCAGATACCATTTATCTATTAGGCCGCGAAAAATCCATCCAGCATATCGACAATATGTTGAAAAAAATTCAATAAGATAAACCAGCTTTCGAGCTGGTTTTTACTTTCTAAAAAGCTGTATTTATGTTACAATAATGTTACAAGAACAGGAAAATATTGCGAGGTGCTAAAGATGAAAAAATGGATGGTTCTCTTGGCTGGAACTCTGGTGGTATCGTCTGTGTTAGTGGCCTGCGGTCAAAAGAAAGACCAGCCGACTTCGCCTTCTAGCAGTTCCAAAGTTAGCTCGACCAGCTCGGCTCCTTCCAAAAAGTCTGAGACGCGCAAAAGTTCGACAGAGTTGTCTACTGAAACAAGTAGTTCGGACACTTCTATCTCTAGCAGTCAGGAGCCTTCGGAGCTAGCAACTAAGGAGTCTTCTGCTAAGTCAGAAAGCAAGGTGGAAAAAGAGCCTGCCGCTACCTCTAGTTTAGATATGCAGGCCATTGCTTCTGGGGATTTTTCTAGCATGGCTGGTACTTGGCAGGATGCTAATGGCGTCACTTATACATTTGATGCCAAGGGACTTGTATCAGATGTTGCCAAGTTGGAGCTGGTTTACGCTGGTCTGGATGAAAATGGAATGTATCGTACAAATATTCGTTGGCATAATCTTACAGGTGCTGCCTTGTCTATTATTCCAGCAGGGAAAAAGCTGCCAGCAGGAGAGACTGTTAGCGGGCAGGATCCGACTGATAGCAGTCAAGACCGCTTCATCATTGCCCAAGGCATCTCAGAGCACCCAGACGTTTTTTACCGTGTAAAATGAGAGTGGGACAGAAATCGGTAAT
>NZ_LAWH01000053.1:0-8781 GCF_001588905.1 Streptococcus cristatus
AATTCGATTTCGTCGTCCCACCTCCGCACAGTTGAGTAGGGCTGTAAAAGCTGATGAAATCAGCGTAGTAGAGCCCACTCAACCACTGCGTCTTGCTCGACATTCCAAAGACAATTGATAGGCTAGGACTTTTGCCCTAGCCTATCCTTCTTTATTCCCCTTCAAAGACATCTTTCATCTTATCAAAGAAGCCTTTCTTCTTAGGGCTCACTTTGATGTCTCCAGCCGCCGCAAAATCCTTAAGAGCCGCCTTTTGACGGTCATTGAGGCCTGTTGGCGTTACGACATTGACAGTGACATATTGGTCACCTACACTTCCATCGCGCAGATTTGGTGCTCCCTTACCACGCAGACGGAAACGCTTGCCCGTCTGGGTTCCTTCTGGGATTGTCAATTCAACATTTCCATGGACAGTTGGGATTTCCACACTGTCGCCCAGAGCTGCTTGCACAAAGTTAAGGTTGAGCTTGTAGTAAATGGTAGAACCGTCTCGCTCAAACTTATCGCTTGGCTCAACGTTCACCACTACATACAAGTCACCATAAGGACCGCCATTAAAGCCTGCCTCACCTTGACCAGCCAAGCGAACTCGTTGACCTGTTTCCACACCAGCGGGGATTTTTACATGAACGCTATGCGCTTGCTTTTCATGCCCTGTTCCATGGCAGGTTTCGCATGGACTTTTGATTTCTTGTCCGCGACCGTGACAGACATCACAGGTTACTTGTCGACGCATCATACCCAGCGGTGTTTGAGTATCAACGTTGATGACACCAGAACCATGACAGCGACCACAAGTTACTGGGCTAGTCCCTGGCTTAGCACCTGAACCGTGACAAGTATGGCAACTCGCCTCACGATTGTATTTCACTTCTTTTTCTGCCCCGAAAATAGCCTCTTCAAAGCGGAGATTTACCCGATACTGGAGATCATCTCCTTGACGCGGAGCGTTTGGATTACGAGTTGCGCCACCGCCAAAGAAGCTAGAAAAGATATCTTCGAAGCCACCAAAACCAGAGCCATCAAAGCCACCGAAGCCGCCTGCACCACCAAAACCACCATTGGCACCCGCAGCACCATATTGGTCATAGGCAGCCCGCTTTTGCTCATCGCTCAGCGTTTCATAAGCCTCTTGGACTTCTTTATATTTATCTTCCGCCCCAGGCTCCTTATTGATATCTGGGTGATATTTTTTAGATAATTTCCGATAGGCTCTCTTGATCTCATCCTGAGAAGCATTCTTTGAGACACCTAAACGATCATAAAATTCAGTATTATTCATTTAAGATACCAAGAGCGAACAGAAAGCGACTGAAATTTAGGAAACCGACAAGAAATCCCGATTTCCAAGCTTTCCGCTCGGGTTCAATTACGAACACCCTTGTTCCTTTCTATAATTTATAAGCAAATCATTAGAGGGTATTTTCTATACTCTGCTTCACTTCATCAAACTCTTTGTCCGATAGAGTAAAAATCAAGTCCTCTTCTGAATATTCGTTCTGTTCCTTAAAATAGTTGTCAGTATTTTCTGCCAAACCTAGACTAAGAATCACTCTTCTTGCAAACTCTTGATGTGCAAAGCCTATAGCCGTAATGATATTTTTATCTTGCACAACCAGTTTGGGTTGGAAATTCTCACGTGGAAGAAATTCAAAATAGTCAAAGAAGTTTTGCCAAATCCCACCTGTAAATTTCGTATCGTTCAATAAACCTGCCTTTGCCAACAAAATAGGCGCTGAAGAAATGGCTGCAATTAAGATATCCTGCTTACCGAGTCCCTTCAAAAACGAATTTAATTTTTCATCCTGTAGAGCAGGTCCTATGTTTACCATTCCTGGCAAAATAATACAAGAATAATCTTCTATACGTATTTGCTCCAATGTTTTCGTAGGTTTACAAGACAAACCCTCCTCAGAGACAACTATCGAATGACCTGAAGCTACATAATCAATCGTGATGTCAAAAGATAAAGCTAAAGTACTAGTTAAAGAGGCTATCTCATAAAGAGAAAAATTAGGATAAATGACACAAAGTACTTTTTTCATAAGCGACACCCTCTATTTTACCGAAAAACAGAGGCTGGGTTGCAACCTCTGGATTTCTTCCTATCATTACGACGTTCAAAAACAAAGTATAATCGACTTTGTTTTTGAACTAGTAAGGCGTTTAGGCAAATCGCCATAGCGATTGCCGTAGAATGACAATCACTTTAGTGATTCGTCATTCTTAACGACCTCGCTCTCCGATTTTAAAGCTCGGGATAAAATAGTCCACTGGACTATTTTATTTCTCCGTAAACTCTCCATCTACGACGTCATCGCCTGCGTTTCCTGTTGCTTGTGCGCCTTCTCCTCCTGCTTGAGCTTGTTGAGCTGCTGCGGCTTGTTCGTAGAGTTTCACCGCTAAAGCTTGAGCTTTTTCGTTCAACGCTTCGAGTTTTGCTTTCATGTCGTCCAAGTTATTATCTTCTTGCGCTTTCTTAAGTTCATCAAGAGCAGCTTGGGCTGCGTCACGCTCTGCGTCAAAGCCTTTGCCTTCAGTTTCCTTGATTGTCTTTTCAGTCGCAAAGATAGCTTGGTCTACTTCGTTACGAAGGTCTACTTCTTCCTTACGTTTCTTATCTGCTTCAGCGTTTGCTTCTGCATCTTTCATCATGCGGTCGATTTCTTCATCAGTCAAACCTGAGTTAGATTGAATGACAATTGTTTGTTCTTTTTGAGTTCCAAGGTCTTTGGCCTTAACAGATACGATACCGTTCTTGTCAATGTCAAATGTTACTTCGATTTGAGGAATTCCACGAGGTGCAGCTGGGATATCTGTCAATTGGAAACGTCCAAGAGTCTTGTTATCTGCTGCCATTGGGCGTTCACCTTGAAGAACGTGGATATCAACGGCTGGTTGGTTGTCTGCTGCAGTTGAGAATACTTGTGATTTAGATGTTGGAATCGTTGTGTTACGGTCGATGAGTTTTGTAAATACTCCTCCCATTGTTTCGATACCAAGTGACAATGGTGTTACGTCAAGAAGGACAACGTCCTTAACATCACCAGTGATGACACCACCTTGGATAGCCGCACCCATAGCAACCACTTCGTCAGGGTTCACTGATTTGTTTGGTTCTTTACCAGTTTCAGCCTTAACAGCTTCTACAACAGCAGGGATACGAGTTGAACCACCAACAAGGATGACTTCGTCGATTTCTGACAAGCTCAAACCTGCATCTGAAAGGGCTTGGCGAACTGGAGTTTTTGTACGTTCTACAAGGTCACGAGTCAAATCGTCGAATTTAGCACGAGTCAAAGTCATTTCCAAGTGAAGAGGTCCAGCTTCACCAGCAGTGATAAATGGCAAGCTGATTTGAGTTGAAGTTACACCAGAAAGGTCTTTCTTCGCTTTTTCAGCTGCGTCTTTCAAACGTTGAACAGCCATCTTGTCGTTTGACAAGTCGATTCCGTTCTCTTTCTTAAATTCTGCTACCAAGTGGTCGATAATCTTTTGGTCAAAGTCGTCACCACCGAGTTTGTTGTCCCCTGCGGTTGCCAATACATCAAAAACACCGTCACCGAGTTCAAGGATAGACACGTCGAATGTACCACCACCAAGGTCGAATACCAAGATTTTTTCTTCTTTGTCAGTCTTGTCCAAACCGTAAGCAAGGGCTGCTGCAGTTGGTTCGTTAACGATACGTTCTACTTCAAGACCAGCGATTTTACCAGCGTCTTTAGTTGCTTGACGTTGAGCGTCGTTAAAGTAAGCAGGAACTGTAATAACTGCTTTAGTTACTTTTTCACCAAGGTATTCTTCAGCGTAACCTTTCAAGTATTGAAGAATCATAGCTGAGATTTCTTGTGGAGTGTATTCTTTACCGTTTGCAGAAACTTTTTCAGAAGTTCCCATCTTAGATTTGATAGAGATAACAGTATCTGGGTTTGTCACTGCTTGACGTTTTGCAGCATCACCAACGATGATTTCACCATTTTTGAATGACACTACAGACGGAGTTGTACGGTTTCCTTCTGGGTTTGCGATAATTTTGCTTTCAGTTCCTTCAAGAACTGCAACTGCTGAGTTTGTTGTACCTAAGTCAATACCGATAATTTTAGACATGTGTTTTTCTCCTTAAAATTTATCTTCTATTTTTTTGATACTCTTCTTAAAGTGGCGACGCCGTCAGAGCTTAACTCTGTCAATCTCTTTGACTAAACTTTGAGCCCAAAGTCTCAAAGTTTGCGTAAATAGCGCCACAGCGAAGAGCATCGCCTTTGATTCGCTTCGCTCACTATCAGCAAAGCTGAACCATTGTTTATCATTCTTTCATAGTTTATTGTCGTTTCGGACAAGGTTCTTATTTTTTATGTTGCGACACGAGAAGTCGAAATTATGCGCAGTAGCTGATTGGCAGTTCACTTCGCAAACGCTCGTGACCAGCCTAATCATCCTTGCGAGGGTGCGTCAACGACATCACAGATTTCTGACTTACCGCCTAGTTGAACACGCCCTAAGCTCTGTGTAAAAAAGATAGATTTCCTTGTGTTCATCGAACACTTCGTCAATCTCCTATTTTTACTGTGAGCTTTTTACGGGCTTTGTATCCTAGTTATATACCACCACCATTGCTGGCCTTAGGATGCGGTCATGGAGTTTGTAGCCTTTTTGGAAGACTTGCGCAATGGTATCTGCTGGATGTTCATCATCTGCAGGAACTGTTTGAATAGCCATATGGTAGTTATGGTCAAATGCTCCGTCCGCTGCAATTTCTTCAATTCCTTCTTCTTTAAGGGCATGAATTAAGCTTTCTTGTACCATCTCCAAGCCTTTTTTTACATCGTCTGTCAATCCTTCAACGGCAAGCGCACGCTCAAGGTTGTCCAAAGAAGGGAGAATCGCTTTTGCCAAATCTTGGCTACGATAGCGTTGCAAGAGTTGACGTTCTTCATTGGCACGACGTTGGATATTTTGCATTTCTGCATGAGCACGGAGATATCTATTTTCAAAGTTTTCTGCACGCTCATTTGCAAGTTCTAGTTCTGATTTTTCAGGAGTGGTTTCATCAGATTCTTCAGCGATTTCTACCTTTTCTTCAGTAGCTTCTGCCACTTCCTCTTCTTTTAATTCTTCGTTTTTTATTTCCTCAGACATTTTTCGCCTCCTTTTTAGGAATTTATGTAATTTCATGTTCAACTCACCTCATAATGATTGCTACTCAAATATCGGTAGAAATCAATGAGTTTCATAGTTAGGACTCGATTGACAACATTGAGTTGACTAACCACCTTTTGGTAATCCAGATTGACTGGACCGACCACTGCCAGCATACCAAAGCCCCGATAGGGAATCAGGAATTTGCTGGAAATCAAGGTTAGATTAGCCAGGCAGTCCTCTTGGCTAGCTGCGACTCGGACATTTTGCATCTGATCCTCGGCTAAACTATTGCGAATTTCAAAGGCCACCTTCTGCCGATCATCAAAGAACTGATAGGCCTCAAGATCCGCAAAACGTAGCAACTGAACCTTACCAGCGACAGCTACTTTTTCCGAAAACATCTGAGCAAAAATATGCTCAAAAAGATCGAGAACATTGTCCGTCGTCGTAAAGTAACGCTGGATAATCTGCGGGATCTCCGTCCGAATCTTATAGTGAATATCTAAGACCGTCTGTCCCAGAAAGCGCTCCTGAATCATATCCCTCAAGCGCAGTATGTCTTCCTGGAGAAAATTCCTAGGAATCATGAACTGACTGGTCAGGGTATTGGACTCATCCAGAGTAAAGACAGCTAAGGCTGCGTGCTGGCTAATAACAACGATATCAAAAGCCGTCAGCCGTTGCCGACTAGGCTCGACGTCAAGAGCTACAACCGTGCAAGCACTCAACTCTGCCAAGACGTCCGCTGCCCTCTGCAGGATATCCTCCAGCTTGAAGAACTCTTGATCGAAAGCTTTGACAACCTCGTAGAGCTCATTTTCCGCTAGCTGATCAAAGGTCAAGGAATGGCGGACAAAATACTGGAAGCCTGCTACACTGGGCTTGCGCCCACTCGATGTATGAGCCTTTTCTAGCAGCCCTTCCTTTTCCAAGGCTGCCATGTCATTCCGAATGGTGGCACTCGAGGACTGGATAGACTCTTGCAAGGCTTTAGAACCGACAGGCTCATGCGTCTTGGTAAAGATATCAATAATTAGATTTAAAATCTCATTTTGGCGTTCTGTTACCAAGGACCTCACCTCTCTTTAGAAAATTTCCAGCCACTGGCGAGATTTTATTTTTTATATTTAGCACTCTAATGCATCGAGTGCTAAGTTATGATTCTATTATACACTCTTAAAAATGAATGTCAAGACAAAAAACCAAAAAATTAGCACTCTTTTTGCAAGAGTGCTAAAAATCAGTCTCAAGTCCTAGAAAACTTTATTGGACAGGATTCACTTTACAATTCTTTTGATGAGCTTTAAGCTTTTTCATAGCCCAATCATAGTGGCTGGATGTAGAACTGACAAAATAAGAACCCAAGGTCGTTCCGCCCGTCCATTTATAAACTCCCTTGGAAAACAATTCTTCATTGCTCAAGGTTGCGGCTAGATCCAGGACAGCTCTATGTGAACTAGCCAGCAAAGAACTTGCCTCCTCAAGAGAGGTCTGCTGGTGCTTTTCCCAAAATGCGATATTCATCTCACCATAAGTTCTCCAATTGTAGGGAGCAGGCAGGAAGGACTTCTCTTCTCCCCTTTGATTGCTCTCTACCCAGTTGAGCAGCAGTTGGTGCCACTCATAAAGATGGATTAAGACATCCCTCAGGTTCCGATCGCGCTTCCAGTGGGCTTCTTTCTTTTTCTCATCCTTTGAAAAATCAAAGGGTCTCGCCAACTCGTCCGCTGTCATGTTCAAAATAAGCAGATTGAGTTTTTCGTAATTTTCTGTAGCTGCAGCCAGCAAATCGTTTTTTGTTGCAGGTCTTGGCATGGTAAATTCCTCCTATCTGACAGCATACCTTAAGATAGTTTTCAATTTTTCTTCTGGTGTCCTATTTTTGTTGCTCAAGTAAATCTCTCTGTGGACTTGGTCGCATCTCTCCAGTCCCAAGCTGCTTGCCAGCTCGTCCATTTTCTCAAAAGAGGCCGGCTCACTGTCATAACTTCCTATGTGTAGGACCTGAATAGCCCGCTCCTCTGGCAAGCTTTGCCAACGGATGTCGTCGTAGAGGAGATTGGGCTTTTTCTTGCGGACATTCTCAAGTGCCGCCACAAAAATGTCCTGAGTGATGACATTGGGCTGCTGAATCATGAGCTGATAGCGAAGCTGACTTTTATTGAAGCCTTCCCCAGCAGCTTTTTCCCAAATCCCCTCCAAAGGATAGACCGTGAAATCCGTCACCTTGTCATCCGCTTCATCTTTCATCATGGATTTAAAGAGCATTTTTATGGAATAGGCCAGTGAATAAAGAGCAGATACCCGCTCGGAGAAATCCGCTTCATTGGGGTCACCCTCTCCTTCGATCACAATAAACTGTTGACTTGGCACCTCTACCAGCTCTGGCTTTTGCTTGGCTCCATAAAGGCCTTTCTCACTCTTTCTCCATTCATATTTCATCTTGCTGCCTCCTTTTCTCTTCTTACCATTAGTATACAAGAAGATCCCTGACACCCTATGTCAGGTTTTATATTTTTCTGCCAGCTTATGAATCATTTCTTTCATTTTCACTTGGATTTCGGGCGGATCTAAGACCTCCACAGCGTCTCCAAAGGACAGGATGTAACTGTATAGACGATGGTCGTTGGGAATTTCGATTTCTGTATACAGATTTCCTTCGGCATCTGTCCGAATGTCTCCGCCTAATTCGTCATAAACCCTAAAAGCTACTTTGCGATCAAACTTGACTGTCAGCTTAATGGTATTTTCATAAGTCAGTTCTTTTTCCAAGACGAGATCTTCAAAGTTATCCTCAAACCTTTCCTCCAGCCGCTCCAGATTTTTCATCCGAGATAGCTTAAAATACCTGAATTCCTGTCGCAAGAGGCAGAAAGCATAGAGATACCAATTCTGACTTTTAAAGAACAAGCGCACAGGCTTGACACGGCGATTTGTCTCCTGCTCATCACTAGCAAAGTAAGAAAAAGAAACGAGGTGCTTGCCTAGAATCGCAGTTTTTAATTGATGAAAGGTTTCTTCATATGCTTTATCGTTTTTCCAGTGGTTAAAATCAACTTCAATCCAATTGGGATTTTTAACTTGAAATAGCACCGAAAGCTTTGTAAGAAGCTCACTCTGGTAAAGCTGACTGGTGCTGTCCAGACCTTGCAAGGCAGCCATGATCTGCTCTTTCTCCTCCGCTGTCAGCAAGGCCTTCCGCAAAACAAAATCCTCTGAGATTTCTATGCCACCACCCTTTCCTTGCGTGGTATAAATCGGAATCCCAGCGCTGCTTAGAGAATCTACATCCCGATAAATAGTCCGAACCGAAACTTCGAATTTCTCGGCTAGCTCCGTTGCAGTCACTTTTCCTCTCTCCAAAATGTAATACGATATCCGAAATAGTCTATTATTCTGCATGCCTGCTCCTTCTCCTCTTCCTATTATACAATACTTGCCATAGCATGTCATATTTAGCCAGGTTAGACCTAGGATAAGCTGTAATGAAAAAGAGAGTGGGACAGAAATCGGTAATTCGTTAGAATTCGATTTCGTCGTCCCACCTCCGCACAGTTGAGTAGGGCTGTAAAAGCTGATGAAATCAGCGTAATAGAGCCCACTCAACCACTGCGTCTTGCTCGACAATCCAAAGACAAT
>NZ_LAWH01000054.1:0-531 GCF_001588905.1 Streptococcus cristatus
GCGCCAGCTTTTCCATCCTTACCATCTTTAACAATGGTAGATGAGGTTACTTCGTCTGGATCCAATTGGCCGTTGCCGTTCTTATCCAGACCAACTTTAACTGTGTGTGTACCGTCGTTGTTGTCTACGACTTGAGCTAATGATGGCTTACCATCTTCACCTTTGGCACCAGTTGCGCCTGTAGCACCAGTTTCACCTTTAGCTCCAGTCGCTCCGGTCGCGCCAGTTGCACCTTTATCGCCTTTTGGTCCTGCTGCACCTGTGGCTCCGGTTGCGCCAGTTGCGCCCTTATCGCCTTTTGGTCCTGCTGCACCGGTGGCTCCGGTTGCGCCTGTAGCACCTGTTGCGCCCTTATCGCCTTTTGGCCCTGTTGCGCCAGTGGCTCCTGTAGCTCCTTTATCACCTTTCGGGCCTGCTGCGCCAGTGGCTCCTGTGGCTCCAGTTGCGCCCTTATCGCCTTTTGGTCCTGCTGCACCGGTGGCACCTGTGGCTCCAGTTGCGCCTTTATCGCCTTTTGGTCCTGCTGCACCG
>NZ_LAWH01000055.1:0-5060 GCF_001588905.1 Streptococcus cristatus
GCTAAGCGACTACCATATCTCACAGGGGGCAACCCCCAACTACTTCCGGCGTTCTAGGGCTTAACTTCTGTGTTCGGCATGGGTACAGGTGTATCTCCTAGGCTATCGTCACTTAACTTGCTGAATTAACTTACAATATCTTATTGCCTTGTCAACTCAAAATTGAATAACTACTCAAACCTCACAATACTTGCCAAAAGCTGCGCTCAATGAAAATTGGATAAGTCCTCGAGCTATTAGTATTAGTCCGCTACATGTGTCGCCACACTTCCACTCCTAACCTATCTACCTGATCTTCTCTCAGGGCTCTTACTAACTTGCGTTATGGGAAATCTCATCTTGAGGTGGGTTTCACACTTAGATGCTTTCAGCGTTTATCCCTTCCCTACATAGCTACCCAGCGATGCCTCTGGCGAGACAACTGGTACACCAGCGGTAAGTCCACTCTGGTCCTCTCGTACTAGGAGCAGATCCTCTCAAATTTCCTACGCCCGCGACGGATAGGGACCGAACTGTCTCACGACGTTCTGAACCCAGCTCGCGTGCCGCTTTAATGGGCGAACAGCCCAACCCTTGGGACCGACTACAGCCCCAGGATGCGACGAGCCGACATCGAGGTGCCAAACCTCCCCGTCGATGTGAACTCTTGGGGGAGATAAGCCTGTTATCCCCAGGGTAGCTTTTATCCGTTGAGCGATGGCCCTTCCATGCGGAACCACCGGATCACTAAGCCCGACTTTCGTCCCTGCTCGAGTTGTAGCTCTCGCAGTCAAGCTCCCTTATACCTTTACACTCTGCGACTGATTTCCAACCAGTCTGAGGGAACCTTTGGGCGCCTCCGTTACCTTTTAGGAGGCGACCGCCCCAGTCAAACTGCCCGTCAGACACTGTCTCCGATAGGGATCACCTATCCGGGTTAGAGTGGCCATAACACAAGGGTAGTATCCCAACAACGCCTCCATCGAAACTGGCGTCCCGATCTCATAGGCTCCTACCTATCCTGTACATGTGGCACAGACACTCAATATCAAACTGCAGTAAAGCTCCATGGGGTCTTTCCGTCCTGTCGCGGGTAACCTGCATCTTCACAGGTACTAAAATTTCACCGAGTCTCTCGTTGAGACAGTGCCCAAATCATTACGCCTTTCGTGCGGGTCGGAACTTACCCGACAAGGAATTTCGCTACCTTAGGACCGTTATAGTTACGGCCGCCGTTTACTGGGGCTTCAATTCATACCTTCGCGTTTCCGCTAAGCACTCCTCTTAACCTTCCAGCACCGGGCAGGCGTCACCCCCTATACATCATCTTACGATTTAGCAGAGAGCTGTGTTTTTGATAAACAGTTGCTTGGGCCTATTCACTGCGGCTGACCAAAGTCAGCACCCCTTCTCCCGAAGTTACGGGGTCATTTTGCCGAGTTCCTTAACGAGAGTTCTCTCGCTCACCTGAGGCTACTCGCCTCGACTACCTGTGTCGGTTTGCGGTACGGGTAGAGTATGATACAACGCTAGAAGCTTTTCTTGGCAGTGTGACATCACTCACTCGCTACTAAACTTCGCTCCCCATCACAGCTCAACGTTACAGGTATAAGCATTTGACTCATACCACGCCTCACTGCTTAGACGTACATCCATTCGTACGCACGAGTTAGCCTACTGCGTCCCTCCATCACTTCATACTCTAGTACAGGAATATCAACCTGTTGTCCATCGGATACACCTTTCGGTCTCTCCTTAGGTCCCGACTAACCCAGGGCGGACGAGCCTTCCCCTGGAAACCTTAGTCTTACGGTGGATGGGATTCTCACCCATCTTTCGCTACTCATACCGGCATTCTCACTTCTATGCGTTCCAGCGCTCCTCACGGTACACCTTCTCCACACATAGAACGCTCTCCTACCATACCTATAAAGGTATCCACAGCTTCGGTAAATTGTTTTAGCCCCGGTACATTTTCGGCGCAGGGTCACTCGACTAGTGAGCTATTACGCACTCTTTGAATGAATAGCTGCTTCTAAGCTAACATCCTAGTTGTCTGTGCAACCCCACATCCTTTTCCACTTAACAATTATTTTGGGACCTTAGCTGGTGGTCTGGGCTGTTTCCCTTTCGACTACGGATCTTAGCACTCGCAGTCTGACTGCCGACCATAATTCATTGGCATTCGGAGTTTATCTGAGATTGGTAATCCGGGATGGACCCCTCACCCAAACAGTGCTCTACCTCCAAGAATCTTTATGTCGACGCTAGCCCTAAAGCTATTTCGGAGAGAACCAGCTATCTCCAAGTTCGTTTGGAATTTCTCCGCTACCCACAAGTCATCCAAGCACTTTTCAACGTGCCCTGGTTCGGTCCTCCAGTGCGTTTTACCGCACCTTCAACCTGCTCATGGGTAGGTCACATGGTTTCGGGTCTACATCATGATACTAATTCGCCCTATTCAGACTCGGTTTCCCTACGGCTCCGTCTCTTCAACTTAACCTCGCATCATAACGTAACTCGCCGGTTCATTCTACAAAAGGCACGCTCTCACCCATTAACGGGCTCGAACTTGTTGTAGGCACACGGTTTCAGGTTCTATTTCACTCCCCTTCCGGGGTACTTTTCACCTTTCCCTCACGGTACTGGTTCACTATCGGTCACTAGGGAGTATTTAGGGTTGGGAGATGGTCCTCCCAGATTCCGACGGGATTTCACGTGTCCCGCCGTACTCAGGATTCTGCTAGGTACAGATTCTATTTAAAATACGAGGCTCTTACTCTCTTTGGCTGACCTTCCCATGTCATTCTTCTATAAAATCTGAGTCCACATTGCAGTCCTACAACCCCGAAGAGTAAACTCTTCGGTTTGCCCTCCTGCCGTTTCGCTCGCCGCTACTAAGGCAATCGCTTTTGCTTTCTCTTCCTGCAGCTACTTAGATGTTTCAGTTCACTGCGTCTTCCTCCTCATCTCCTTAACAGAGATGGGTAACAGGTAGTACCTGTTGGGTTCCCCCATTCGGACATCCCCGGATTAGCGCTTACTTACAGCTCCCCGAGGCATTTCGTCGTTTGTCACGTCCTTCTTCGGCTCCTAGTGCCAAGGCATCCACCGTGCGCCCTTACTAACTTAACCTTATTTTTGACCTTTCGGTCTTAAACTCATTAATATTCACAGCGTTTCGGTTTATTTTCTTGTTACTATTTGATATAGTTATTCAATTTTCAATGGACAAGTTTAGAATAGTCATCACTATCCTAATGGAGCCTAGCGGGATCGAACCGCTGACCTCCTGCGTGCAAAGCAGGCGCTCTCCCAGCTGAGCTAAGGCCCCACAAGACCTCTCAAAACTAAACATGACGACCAATGGCTTCCGTTTTTCCTTAGAAAGGAGGTGATCCAGCCGCACCTTCCGATACGGCTACCTTGTTACGACTTCACCCCAATCATCTATCCCACCTTAGGCGGCTGGCTCCTAAAAGGTTACCTCACCGACTTCGGGTGTTACAAACTCTCGTGGTGTGACGGGCGGTGTGTACAAGGCCCGGGAACGTATTCACCGCGGCGTGCTGATCCGCGATTACTAGCGATTCCGACTTCATGTAGGCGAGTTGCAGCCTACAATCCGAACTGAGACTGGCTTTAAGAGATTAGCTTGCCGTCACCGACTTGCGACTCGTTGTACCAGCCATTGTAGCACGTGTGTAGCCCAGGTCATAAGGGGCATGATGATTTGACGTCATCCCCACCTTCCTCCGGTTTATTACCGGCAGTCTCGCTAGAGTGCCCAACTAAATGATGGCAACTAACAATAAGGGTTGCGCTCGTTGCGGGACTTAACCCAACATCTCACGACACGAGCTGACGACAACCATGCACCACCTGTCACCGGTGTGCCGAAGCAAAATCCTATCTCTAGGACGGGCACCGGGATGTCAAGACCTGGTAAGGTTCTTCGCGTTGCTTCGAATTAAACCACATGCTCCACCGCTTGTGCGGGCCCCCGTCAATTCCTTTGAGTTTCAACCTTGCGGTCGTACTCCCCAGGCGGAGTGCTTAATGCGTTAGCTGCGGCACTGAGTCCCGGAAAGGACCCAACACCTAGCACTCATCGTTTACGGCGTGGACTACCAGGGTATCTAATCCTGTTTGCTCCCCACGCTTTCGAGCCTCAGCGTCAGTTACAGACCAGAGAGCCGCTTTCGCCACCGGTGTTCCTCCATATATCTACGCATTTCACCGCTACACATGGAATTCCACTCTCCCCTTCTGCACTCAAGTTAAACAGTTTCCAAAGCGTACTATGGTTAAGCCACAGCCTTTAACTTCAGACTTATCTAACCGCCTGCGCTCGCTTTACGCCCAATAAATCCGGACAACGCTCGGGACCTACGTATTACCGCGGCTGCTGGCACGTAGTTAGCCGTCCCTTTCTGGTAAGATACCGTCACAGTGTGAACTTTCCACTCTCACACTCGTTCTTCTCTTACAACAGAGCTTTACGATCCGAAAACCTTCTTCACTCACGCGGCGTTGCTCGGTCAGACTTTCGTCCATTGCCGAAGATTCCCTACTGCTGCCTCCCGTAGGAGTCTGGGCCGTGTCTCAGTCCCAGTGTGGCCGATCACCCTCTCAGGTCGGCTATGTATCGTCGCCTTGGTGAGCCGTTACCCCACCAACTAGCTAATACAACGCAGGTCCATCTGGTAGTGGTGCATTTGCACCTTTTAATTGACTATCATGCAATAGTCAATGTTATGCGGTATTAGCTATCGTTTCCAATAGTTATCCCCCGCTACCAGGCAGGTTACCTACGCGTTACTCACCCGTTCGCAACTCATCCAGAAGAGCAAGCTCCTCCTTCAGCGTTCTACTTGCATGTATTAGGCACGCCGCCAGCGTTCGTCCTGAGCCAGGATCAAACTCTCATTAAAAGTTTGAGTTCTCACTCATTTCTGTCACTGACAGATTTATTGTTTCTTATTGTTCAGTACTACAACAGATGTTGTAGCGCCCTGCACATTGGTTCGTCTTGTTCAGTTTTCAAAGGTCTTTATCGCTCTCTCAAGCGACAACTATAT
>NZ_LAWH01000056.1:0-17645 GCF_001588905.1 Streptococcus cristatus
CACAGGCTCAACCAAGCCAATCTCAACAAGCTCCTAGTCAACAAGCTACGCCGACTCAACCAACTAAACCCAATAAAGCGACTCAGCCAGCCCAACCGAGTCAACCAGTTCAAAATCCAGCCACTGATCGTCAGCTTCAAAACAAGCAGGCAGAAACAAATGCTCGCTATAAAGGCGTTTTGAATATGGTGGATGGAGATTTCTCTGCAGCTGCTGGTAGTTGGACAGATGCAGGAGGCAGTACAGTGACTGTTTCAGCAGGCGGACAATTTAGCGTCAAGTCAGCGAATGGAACTGTCAATACTTACCATGTTGCTTCATATGCCTATACTTTGGATGATGGTCGCTATACAGCTCAGCTGGGTTCTGCTGAGCCATCTGCTCCTAAATTGGGCATCCAAATCACTACTGGCGCTGACGGTAAAGTAGCTAGTGTTCAATTGATCAAATAAGAAAAAAGAAATAAAAAAGGAGGCACCTTTGTAAATGCTTCCTTTTTTATTTCTTTAATGTTGGAGTTGCAAGAGTTCCTCGATCTCTGCCAGGGTGCTAGCTTGTGAAATGGCACCGCGAAGTTTAGCTGCACCAGATGTCCCACGAAGGTAGTGGGGTGCTAGGCCACGAAATTCTCGGACAGCAATGTGCTCACCTTTGAGGTTAATCAAGCGTTTGAGGTGCTCATAAGCAATCTTCATCTTGTCCTCGAAGGTCAAGTCTGGCAGGATTTCGCCTGTTTCAAAATAGTGATTGATTTGGTTGAAGAGGTAGGGATTTCCCATAGCTGCGCGACCAATCATGACAGCATCAGCACCGACCTCTTCGATACGTTGCTTGGCTTCTTGCACGCTGCGGATATCGCCGTTAGCGATGAAGGGAATCTTGGTCAGGGCTTGGGCTACGTCATGCAAGGTTTCGAGGTCAGCATGCCCTGTGTACATTTGCTCACGGGTGCGACCGTGCATGGCTAAAGCTGAAACGCCAGCCGCTTCGGCTGCCAGAGCATTTTCTACAGCCAGTGAGCTGTCGGACCAACCTGTCCGCATCTTGACTGTCAGAGGAATATCCAAAACGGACTGAACCTTGTTAATGATTTTATAGATTTTCTCAGGATCCTTGAGCCACATAGCGCCAGCTTCGTTTTTGACGATTTTGTTGACTGGGCAGCCCATGTTGATATCGACGATATCCGTCTTGGTGTTTTCTTGGATAAATTCCGCTGCGCGGGCTAAACTGTCCTCGTCGCTACCGAAAAGCTGGATAGAAACGGGATTTTCGCCTTCATCGATATGAAGCATGTGAAGGGTTTTTTCGTTGTTGTATTGGATGCCCTTGTCAGAGACCATTTCCATCACGACCAGGCCGGCTCCTAACTCTTTGGCAATGGTTCGGAAAGCAGAGTTGGTTACACCGGCCATAGGCGCTAAAACCGTACGGTTGGGAATTTCAACATTCCCAATCATAAAAGGAGTATTAAGATTTGTCACGAATCAGTTCCTCCAAGTCATTTTGGTCAAAGTGATAGGCTGTCTGGCAGAATTGACAGATGATTTCAGCTCCGTGGTCTTGGTCACGCATCTCTTCTAAGTCAGCCTTTGGAAGTGTAGCCAAGGCATTCATGAAGCGCTCTTTGCTGCAGTCGCACTGGAAGCGAATTTCTTCTTCAGACAGGCGTTTGTAGGGCTCATCTCCATAGATGGCAGCCAGCAGAGCTTCAATGTGATCATCGGATTCTAGCAGTTTTGAGATAGCAGGCATTTTTTGGATCCGCTTCTCAAAGCGAGCAATATCAGCTTCTTTGGCACCAGGCAGAACTTGTACCAAGAAACCGCCAGCAACCTTGACTTTATCATGCTCATCCAAGAGGACATTAAGGCCAACTGCGGAAGGTGTTTGCTGACTTTCCGTCAAGTAGAAGGCTAGGTCTTCGCCGATTTCACCAGAGATGAGTGGCGTCATAGAATTGTAGGGATTGCCAGTGCCGTAGTCCGTGATAACCAAAAATTGACCAGAGCCGACAAAAGGGCCGACCAGAACTTCGCCAGTGGCTGTCTTTTTAATATCCACACCGGGATTTTGCACATAGCCCTTGACATTGCCCTCGGTATCTGCCACGGTGATGATGGCGCCTAGCGAGCTGCTACCAAGAACCTTGACGGTGATTTTGGTCTGGCCTTTTTCATTAGCCGCCAAAATTTGGCTGGCAATCAGTGTGCGGCCGAGTGCCACGGTAGAGCTTGCTTGAGTTTGATGTTTTTTTTGAGCGTTCCGAACCGTTTCTGTGCTATCCAGCACATAGGCACGGAAAGAACCGTTTTCTGAGATAGTTTTAATAATTTTGTCCATACCTTTTATTTTAACATAAAAATAAAAACAAACGTAGCCTTTGTGCTTGTTTTGTCAAAGATTTCTTCTTTACATTGTGCTAGAATCAAGTCAAACAAAAAGGAGAAGATGATTAATCAAAATTTAGAGGCGATCTAGCAGTGGCGGATGCGTTTGATTTGACAAATGTAACATTTTTGGTTACAATTAAATCATAAATTACGAATGGAATCAAAAAGGAGAGCTTATGATTGAAATTACTTATCTAGATGCAGCTAAGTCAGAACGGAAGATGACTTTCGAGTCTTATGAGGAGTTTGAACTATCCCAGCAAGCCTGCCTGATCGGGGTGGCGGATTATCATCCAGTTAAAAAGTTAGTTTATAATGGTCATGATTTGGACTACCATGGGACTTATGGAGATGTGTACTTTTTCCTGATGAAACAGGATTTGAGCCAATATAACTAAAAAGGAGAAATACAATGGCAAAAGCAATTACAGATGCAACATTTGAACAAGAAACAAGAGACGGTTTGGTCTTGGTAGACTTCTGGGCAACTTGGTGTGGTCCATGTCGTATGCAAGGTCCAATCTTGGATAAATTGTCTGAAGAACTTTCAGAAGATGTCTTGAAAATCGTTAAAATGGATGTAGATGAAAATCCAAACACAGCCCGTGCCTTTGGAATCATGTCTATCCCAACTCTTCTCTTCAAAAAAGACGGCCAAGTGGTGAAACAAGTTGCTGGAGTACACACAGCAGAACAAATCAAGGCGATTGTTGCTGAATTAAGTTAAAATCAAAGCACTTCCCATTCGAAACGGGGAGTGTTTTTGCATAGAAAAAGCCCTGTTCCTCAAACTGAGGACAGGACTCTTTTTTGTTTCTTATTCTTCTGTTCCAAGGCAGTTTTTAGCAACAAGAGCTGCAAGAACGCCACCAACGATTGGAGCAAGGATGAAAATCCATACTTGTTGAAGAGCAGCACCACCTACCAATACAGCAGGCGCTAAGCTACGAGCTGGGTTCACTGAAAGTCCAGTGATGTTCAATCCCACAAGGATCATAGCTGTCAATGACAAACCAATCACCAAACCAGCAATCGCACCATTTCCCTTGCTTTCTGAAGTCACGGTCATGATCACTAAAACAAACAAGAAAGTTGCGATGACTTCAAACAGGAAACCACCAAAGGCAGTTACACCGTTTGCCAAGGCATTTTCACCAAGACTAGCAGTTGACATGCCTGAGTTTGCCAAGAGGAAGAAGACTGCACCAGACGCAAGGAAAGCTCCAACCACTTGTCCAAGGATATAGTTGACAAGGTCTTGTGATGACAAGCGTTTGTTTACAAACATAGCGATTGAAACAGCTGGGTTCAAGTGAGCACCTGAAACAGTTCCGATTGAGAAAGCTGCTACCACGATTGCCAAACCAAATGCCAAAGCAATTCCAAGGTGTCCAAGACCTTCAACACCATTTCCAAAAACAACAGCTCCTGTTCCGATGAACACAAGCATGAATGTACCGATTAATTCAGCGACAAATTTTTTCATTTTCTATCTCCTTTTTTAAAAAATCTATGTATTAGTCTATCAAAACAAACAGGTGGATTCAAGAAAAGTGCTCTGAACATATATTTTGGCTGGAATATCCTTTGTTTATTACAGGAAAAATAGAGTAAATGGTCTATCTCCCAGTTTTTTTGTTGGAAAATATAGTTTTTAGGTTATAATAGGAAGAAGGTAAATTACAAGGTATAGAAAGGGCACTGTTTATGCTTGAGTCATTATCGCAGTTTGGCTTTATTTTGATGGTTTTTACACCGTTTATTGCGGTGCCGATTTTCTGTTTCTTTGTGGGCTGGATGATTCCTAGGTCGCAAATAACGGAAAAAAGCATCATGGCTGTATTAAGCTTTGTCCTTTTTTGCTTGGTTTTGATTTCATATTATGCTCCTCAACTGTTGGGAATGTTTTTTTGGGGGCTTATCTGGTTCTTTATTGGCCTCCTACGAGCTAAAAATTATAGCAAGTCACAGTTCTGGATAAGGTGGCTTATATTTAGCGTCTGTTTTACAATCTATATTTTGGTTTATCTATATTTCTTCAACCTTTTTTAAAAATTTAGCTTCAAATGTCATTTTAGGGACAGATTTATTGAATTATGTAAAAACAGACTGAGACAAAAATGTCTCAGTCTGTTTTTTATTCCTCCAACTCTTTACTGTAGGCAATAATCTGATCTACAGTATCTGACAAGAACTGAATGGTATCGCGAAGGGGTTTGTCTGTCGAAATATCTGCTCCGATAATCATAGCTGACTCAAGCGGAGTCTTGCTGCCACCAGATTTGAGCAGCTCCAGCCAGTCACGGGCACCATTTTCGTCATTTTTCAGGTGTAGGTAGCCGGCAGTAGAGATGACCAGACCAGCTGAGTATGTGTAGCTGTAAAGCCCCATGTAGTAGTGGGCCTGACGCATCCAAGTCAGGGCAGCATCGTCGTCAATCTCAACGGCATCGCCCCAGAATTCTGTCAAGACTTCTTTCATGATAGCGTTGAGTTTGCTTGCACCGAAGGTTCCGCCTTCTTCAATCAAAGTATAGACCTTGCGTTGGAAGGCAGCTTCCAGCAAGTGGGTGATGAAGTTGTGGAAGTAGGTATCCGTCAGACGGTGAGCCAGGGCAAAGCGTTTTTGGCGAGGGTTATCAAATTGGCGCTCCAGATAATCACTGAGTAGGAGCTCATTAAAGGTAGACGGCGCTTCCACATAGTAGGTGGACATGTGGGCGTTAAAGTAGCTTTGGTGATTGTCAGAGAAGATAAACTGACCAGAGTGGCCAATCTCGTGAATCAGAGTATAGACATCGCTCATACGTCCAGTCCAGCTCATAAGGACATAAGGGTGAACCCGATACGGATCCGCAGCATAGCCTCCAGAGTCCTTTCCAGCATTGGCCGCAAAGTCGACCCAGCGTTCCTCTTTATAGCGGGCAATTTCTTGACAATACTCTTGTCCGAGTGGCTCGACTGACTTCATGACGAGGTCGTAGGCGTCGTCAATGCTGACTTCAGGATTGAGCTCACTGTCCAAGTCCAGCTTCCAATCGGCAAAAGTCATTTTTTCAAGTCTGTTTACCTTAGCGACATGCTTGAGGTATTTCTGAGCTACTGGGGCAAATTCGATCATAATCAAGTCAATCTGTCGGTCAAACATAGAGCGATCAACTTCTTGCTCAGCCAGCAAGTAGTCAAAGACAGAGTCATAGCCCTTCATGTCAGCCAGTAATTTTTCAGACTTGACCTGAGCCAGATAGGAAGCTGCAGCGGCATTTTGGTGCTTGCGAAGGCCTTCAGAGAAAGAACGGAAAGATTTTTCGCGGATCTCTGCATTTTCATGGTTTTGGTAAAAATTCTCATAGGTGACAAAACTATTTTTGTAAACTTTTCCGTCTACTTCAAAGTCAGCCATGGCAAAGTCGCCAGCCCGCATCTTGGTGTAAATATCCTGTGGACTGTAAAAGACTTCACCTAGGTTGGTCAAGGCTTTTTCGACATCCGCTCCCAGATAGTGGGCTTTTTTGATTTTCGCTTGGCGAATGGCTGAAGTCAGATGGGGCTCTTGGCCTAGTCTTTCTAAAACAGCCTCGTCTGCACCGACCAGGGCGTCGTCAAAGAAGCTGAGTGCGACATTGGCCTCGGTCTCAAACTCCATGGCTGCTTGGGCAATCTGCGCAAAGCTCTCGTCGCCAAAGTCAGTGGTCTGTGGCATAAAGCCGTAGTTGCCGATGTGGCTGATTTGGATATAAATCTGCTCTAACTCAGCAAATGCCCGCTCAAAATCTTCGAAAGTGCTAAGCTTGCCTTGGTAATCACGGACGAATTTCTGGATGTCCTCTCTGGCCTTTTCGATGGCCCGCAGGAAGTCCTCTTGGTCTTGGTAAAGGGCCGTTAGGTCCCAGAGTTCATTTTCTGGAAATTCAGAACGATGTTTTTGTTCCATAGTGTACTCCTTTTGATTAAATAGCTATATTCAGTATAGCAAAAATTCCTTCAGAATGCCTTGCTTATAGGAAAAAATTAGGGAAATATGATTTCAGCAGTCTGCTTAGAAAAAAGAAAAATGGATTTTCAGTAATTTTATAGAAAAAAAGCCATTTCCATCCTTTTTCTTTTGGCTGAAATTGTGGTAAAATAGGGTCTGTACGTGCTTGATACAAAGATGAGGATATAAGAAGCTACTAAGACTATGAAATTAAAGTCAAAGTGCTAACCGAACACGTCCGATAAGTTGCTTAAGGGCTTCATATCTTGATCTTTGTAGCCAAGGCGTATGAAAAAATTTGAGCATGTGCTCGGCAAGGAGTCTTTATGACAAAACAAGTTTTTAAAACCGTTTTTGCAGGTCGTGAGCTGGTAGTTGAAACCGGTCAGGTTGCAAAGCAGGCAAATGGCAGTGCCGTTGTTCGATATGGAGAAAGTACCGTTTTAACTGCGGCAACCATGTCCAAAAAGATGGCTACTGGTGATTTTTTCCCATTGCAGGTCAACTATGAGGAAAAAATGTATGCAGCTGGGAAATATCCTGGCGGCTTTAACAAGCGCGAAGGCCGTCCATCAACAGATGCGACTTTGACTGCCCGCTTGATTGACCGTCCGATTCGCCCTATGTTTGCGGAAGGTTTCCGCAATGAAATTCAGGTTATCAATACCGTTCTTTCTTATGACGAAGATGCTTCGCCTCAAATGGCTGCTATGTTCGGTAGCTCTCTAGCTCTTTCTATCTCAGATATTCCTTTTAATGGCCCTATCGCAGGAGTTCAAGTCGGCTATGTAGATGGTGAATTTATCATCAACCCTAGCAAGGAACAAAAGGAAGTTTCGCTTTTGGAACTGACAGTGGCTGGTACCAAAGATGCTATCAACATGGTAGAGTCTGGAGCCAAGGAACTGTCTGAAGATATCATGTTGGAGGCTCTTCTCAAAGGACACGAAGCAGTCAAAGAATTGATTGCCTTCCAAGAAGAAATTGTCGCAGCAGTCGGCAAGGAAAAAGCAGAAGTAGAATTGTTGCATGTTGATGAAGAGCTGCAGGCAGAGATTGTCGCAGCCTACAACAGTGACTTGCAAAAGGCTGTTCAGGTAGAAGAAAAGCTGGCGCGTGAAGCCGCAACTCAGGCTGTCAAAGACCAAGTCACAGCAGTTTATGAAGAAAAATATGCAGACCACGAAGAATTCGACCGTATCATGCGTGATGTGGCTGAAATCTTGGAGCAAATGGAGCATGCAGAAGTGCGGCGTTTGATTACCGAAGATAAGGTCCGTCCTGATGGTCGTAAGGTTGATGAAATCCGTCCGCTGGATGCGGAAGTGGATTATCTACCGCGTGTGCATGGTTCTGGTCTCTTTACTCGCGGCCAAACCCAGGCCTTGTCTGTTCTGACCTTGGCACCAATGGGCGAAACGCAAATTGTGGACGGCTTGGATCCAGAATACAAGAAACGCTTCATGCACCACTATAATTTCCCGCAATATTCCGTCGGGGAGACAGGTCGTTATGGGGCTCCTGGCCGTCGTGAAATCGGACACGGTGCTCTTGGGGAGCGTGCCTTGGAGCAAGTCTTGCCTAGCTTGGAAGAGTTTCCTTACGCTATCCGCTTGGTAGCAGAAGTCTTGGAATCAAACGGTTCTTCCTCACAGGCCTCTATCTGTGCGGGCACTTTGGCTCTGATGGCCGGTGGTGTGCCGATTAAGGCACCGGTTGCCGGAATTGCCATGGGCTTGATTTCAGATGGCAGCAACTACACGGTTCTGACGGACATTCAAGGTTTGGAAGACCATTTTGGCGACATGGACTTTAAGGTAGCTGGTACCCGCGAAGGGATTACAGCCCTGCAGATGGATATTAAGATTGAAGGAATTACAGCCGAGATCCTGACAGAAGCTCTGGCTCAAGCCAAGAAAGCGCGTTTTGAAATTCTGGACTTGATTGAAGCGACGATTCCAGCTCCACGTCCTGAGTTGGCTCCAACTGCTCCGAAAATCGACACCATCAAGATTGATGTGGACAAGATTAAGATTGTTATCGGTAAAGGTGGAGAAACCATCGACAAGATTATCGCTGAGACTGGTGTTAAGATTGACATTGACGAAGAAGGAAATGTATCCATCTACTCTAGCGACCAAGACGCGATTAATCGTGCTAAGGAAATCATTGCTGGTTTGGTTCGTGAAGCTAAAGTGGATGAAGTTTACCATGCCAAGGTTGTTCGGATTGAGAAATTCGGTGCTTTTGTCAACCTCTTTGACAAGACCGATGCCCTCGTTCACATCTCTGAAATGGCTTGGACTCGAACCAACAATGTCGAAGACTTGGTACAAATTGGTGATTTTGTTGATGTTAAGGTCATTAAAATTGACGAAAAAGGCCGCGTAGATGCGTCTATGAAAGCTCTCTTGCCACGTCCACCTAAGCCAGACAAGCCAAAGAGAGACCACGATAAACATCAGGAAAAAGGGCATTTTCATAAGAAACATGAAGAAGCTCCTAAAACTAAATCGGAAGAATAATGAAAAGGGAGTGATCAGGCTCAATTACCTTACAAAGTTTCTTTGTGTAGGGCCTGCTCCCCTATTTTACCTAATGAAAGGAGAAGAAGATGGGCTGGTGGAAAGAAGCCATTGAGATTGTAAAAGAAAATGATCCAGCTGCTCGTACTTCGCTGGAGGTCATTCTGACTTATCCAGGTGTCAAGGCCTTGGCAGCCCACCGTCTTTCTCATTTCCTCTGGAAGAGAGGCTTTAAGCTACTGGCACGCATGCACAGCCAATTTTGGCGCTTTTGGACTCAGATTGAGATTCATCCAGGTGCTCAGATTGAGTCAGGTGTTTTCATTGACCATGGTGGTGGATTGGTTATCGGTGAAACGGCCATCGTGGAAAAGGGTGCGCTTCTGTATCATGGCGTGACCTTAGGCGGAACTGGTAAGGATACAGGGAAACGACATCCGACTGTGCGTAGGGGTGCCTTGGTCTCTGCTCATGCTCAAGTCATTGGCCCAGTTGAAATTGGTGAAAATGCCAAAGTTGGAGCTGGAGCAGTTGTTGTTGCAGATGTACCTAGTGATGTAACTGTAGTTGGTATCCCAGCTAAGATCGTGCGTGTTCATGGTCAGAAAGATGAGCCAACCATCCACGAGGTGGAAGAACAGCGAGAATATTATTTGGACAAGCTGGAGCATGCCCGCGAAGCCAGCCACCATTCGTCGGAGCTCTAAGAAAGACTTGTTTTGAACAGTAACAAGATATCTTACGGAGGTCTTGTCAAGAAATGCTTTAGCAAACTGTAACCCAATAGAAAAGATGAAAGAGGTTTTGCTGAAGCCTTAAAGAAAGAGAAGTTATGTTATTAGAGGAATTCGAAGATGTAGCTGGAGTTATTGAGCCAACAGATAGGCAGATTATGGACAAGGGTGAGGTATGCGAAACCATTATCCTGTCCTTTAATGGCGAAATTCTGAAACGTTTGATTGAGTCAGAAGAAGTCTATCCAGGAGGCTATTTGAAAAGCATCAACGGACAGCATCCATGGTATATTTATAGGCAAGGCCCTAGCAAGCTAGCAGTTATGTTGGCTCCAATTGGGGCTCCGTTGATAGTTGGCCAGCTGGAGGAGTTAGCGGCTAGAGGCTTCAAGAACTTCATTATTCTAGGTTCCTGTGGCGTTTTGGATCGCTCGATTGAGGCGGATAAGATTATCTTGCCGTCTGCTGCTTTGCGAGATGAAGGAACTAGCTATCACTATGCCCCACCGGGTGACGAAGTCGCTTATGACGAGTCTCTGCTGATCGAGCTGGAAGCCATCTTTGACAAGCACAATATCGAGCATATCCGCACTAAGTCTTGGACGACTGATGCCTTTTATCGGGAAACGCCTGATAAGGTCAAGCGTCGCTTGGCTGCTGGAGCCCAAGTGGTGGACATGGAAGCTTCAGCTATCATGGCTTGGAGTCAATTTCGCAAGAGTAAAGTCTATCAGTTCTTCTACACAGCTGACTATGTGGATCATCATAACCGAACCTGGGATGCCCGCCATGAAGAGCGGACAGCTGATGCCATGACTTTTTTCACTATCGCTTTGACAATAGCAAAGGAACTAGGAAGGTAACTACAAGAATGGCAGTATATTTTTACGGCTGTATCACCATGGATGGCTACTTGGCAGACAGCCAGCATAGGATAGACTGGCTGCATCAGCTTGGTTCTGTAGAAGATACAGGCTATGATGACTTTTACAGGCAAATGGATATCACCATCATGGGCAAGCGGACCTTTGAGGAAATCCAAGATTTGCAAGATGTAGAAAGTTTTTATCAAGCTACGGAAAACTATGTCTTTACGCATGATAGACACCTGCCTGTCAGCAATTACCAGCCAGTAGCTGGGGATGTGGTGGACTTTGTTCACCAGATTGACAAAGGCAAAAATGTCTTTGTGATTGGTGGTAATTCCTTGGTAGGACCGCTCTTGGATGCGGATCTTTTCGACCACCTCATTATTCAGATAGCGCCTCTTATCCTAGGAAAGGGGGTTCCCCTCTTTACCCAAGAGGAAGGGCAGCGCTTTTACCAACTGGATAGCCTCAGACAATTTGGCCCTTTTGCAGAGCTGGTTTTCAGCCGAAAAAGTCAGAAATAGAGAAGGGAGTGGACCGCATGATTAAAATTTACGACACCATGACCCGCAGCCTACGTGAATTTGTGCCCATTGAAGAGGGCAAGGTTCGCATGTATGTCTGCGGTCCGACGGTTTATAACTATATCCATGTCGGCAATGCCCGCTCAACAGTAGCTTTTGACACGGTTCGTCGCTATTTTGAGTATCGGGGATTTGATGTCAACTATATTTCCAATTTTACAGATGTAGATGATAAGATTATCCATCGCGCCAAGGAAGAAGGCATCACTCCCAAAGAAGTGGCTGACAAGTATATCGCTGCCTTTCGTGAGGATGTCTCGGCTCTGGGCGTGAAACCTGCGACTCGTCATCCGCGTGTTGTGGAGTTTATGGCTGACATCATCCGTTTTGTGGAGGATTTGATTGACAAGGGCTACGCCTATGAGTCAGAGGGCGATGTCTATTTCCGTGTGGAAAAGTCGCACAATTATGCCAAACTAGCCAACAAAACCTTGGCAGACTTGGAGTTGGGCGCTTCTGGTCGGACAGATGAGGAGACCGCTCGTAAGGAAAATCCGGTGGATTTTGCTCTCTGGAAGGCAGCTAAGCCGGGCGAGATTTCCTGGGACAGTCCTTGGGGACCTGGTCGTCCGGGCTGGCATATCGAGTGTTCGGTCATGTCGACAGAGATTTTGGGCGATACCATTGATATCCACGGTGGTGGGGCCGACTTGGAGTTTCCTCACCATACCAATGAAATCGCCCAATCAGAGGCCAAGACTGGCCAGACTTTTGCCAACTACTGGATGCATAATGGCTTTGTCAACATCGACGACGTCAAAATGTCCAAATCTCTAGGCAATTTTATCACTGTTCACGATGCCCTCAAGACCATTGATGGTCAGGTGCTGCGTTTCTTCTTTGCTACCCAGCATTACCGCAAGCCTATCAATTTCACAGAAAAAGCTGTTCATGATGCAGCGACTAATCTCAAATATTTGAAGAACACTTATGAGCAGCCTTTCACTGGTCAGGCAGACTCTGCTCAGCTTCAGGCCTTTCTGGACAAGTTCACCGCCGCAATGGACGAAGACTTCAATGCGGCTAACGGTATTACGGTTGTCTTCGAGCTGGCCAAGTGGATCAATTCTGGCAATTACACCGCTGAAGTTAAGGCAGCCTTTGCCAAGCTCTTAGAAGTTTTTGGTATCGTCTTTGTTGAGGAAGTTTTGGACGCGGACATTGAGCGCTTGATTGAGGAACGCCAAGCAGCGCGGGCTAATCGGGACTTTGCGACTGCAGACCGTATTCGGGATGAATTGGCCGCTCAGGGCATCAAGCTTTTGGATACTAAGGACGGAGTGAGGTGGACACGTGACTGATGTCAACCTGATTAACGGCATTGCCCTCGCCTTTGAGGGGGATGCTGTCTACTCCATGTATATCCGGAGGTACCTGATTTTTCAAGGTCTGACCAAGCCCAATCAGCTGCACAGGGAAGCGACTAAGTACGTTTCTGCCAAGGCTCAGGCTAATCTCATCTCTCTCATGCTGGAAGAAGGGATTCTGACGGAGAAGGAAGAGGATATCTACAAGCGCGGCCGCAATGCCAACAGCCACACCAAGGCTAAGAATACAGATATCGTCACCTATCGGATGTCTACCGGCTTTGAGGCAGTCATGGGCTACCTGCATATGACCGAAGCCATTGAGCGACTGGAAGAGCTGATTGACTGGTGTATTCGGAAGATAGAGACTTCGTTCTAATTCGCTGCTATCTTATTTATTCTGAGATAGAATTCTTTTACTAACAACCACTAGGATTTAAGAGATTTATATATCAAAGACGAGTTTTACATAAAGCTCGTTTTTTGATGCTCCTATATAAACAAGCATGTTGTCTACAGAAAAACTGGAAAATTTTATAGAAGATTGAGTTTAAAACTTTAAATATATAATTGGATGAAAAGTAGGAGATTGAAATTTATTTTCAGAAAAGTATTGACATGTTTTCTGAAAAGGAGTAGAATGGCTCATGTTTTTAAAGGAGGAACTTATGTTTTCCAAGCTAAAAGGCTTTTTTATTGGACGCCCATTAAAATCTGGAAAAGAGGGCGAAGATGGCCATTTATTGACTAAGATGCAAGCTTTAGCCATGCTCTCCAGTGACGCTTTATCTTCGATTGCTTATGGACCAGAGCAGGTTGTTTTAGTCTTGACTTCTGTTTCTGTTGGGGCCATTTGGTGGTCGCTTCCCATAGGAATTGTCGTATTGATTCTATTAGCGAGTTTAACGATTTCCTATCGTCAGGTCATTCATGCTTATCCTCAAGGAGGAGGAGCTTATATGGTGACGACAGAAAATCTATCTCCAACGGCAGGTTTGATTGCGGGCGGAAGCTTGCTGGTAGATTACATGTTGACGGTGGCCGTTTCGGTCGCTTCGGGAGCGGATGCAATTACCTCTGCGATTCCCGTCTTACACACTTACAATTTACATATTTCTATTTTCCTAGTTCTCTTGTTGATGCTAATGAATCTCCGAGGATTAAAAGAATCGGCCACTTCCTTGATGATTCCTGTCTATCTTTTTATTGTCAGCACCTTATTGTTGATTGGTTTTGGTTTTGTGCAAATCCTGACAGGAAATTTAGACTATCACGCAACTGCGAGCATTGGTAGTCCGATTACTGGAGTAAGTTTGATCTTGTTGCTTCGTGCTTTCACCAGCGGCTCTGCTTCCTTGACAGGAGTGGAAGCTATTTCCAATTCGGTTCCCTTTTTCAAGAAACCAAAAGCTCACAATGCCGCAGCCACCTTATCAATTATGGCTTTAATCCTAGGTATCATGTTTGCTGGTATTACCTTCTTGAATTATTGGATTGGCATCGTGCCTGTCAAAGGTGTAACGACCCTGGCTCAGATGGCGCAAGCGATTTTGGGAAGCTCTCCCCTTGGTCGCATCTTGTTCTATGTTTTCCAATTGTCAACTGCTTTGATCTTAGCAGTGGCAGCCAATACAGGCTTTTCAGCCTTTCCCATGCTCTCCTACAATATGGCTAAGAATAAATACATGCCTCATATGTACATGGAAAAAGGAGATCGGCTCAGCTATTCTAATGGCATTTTCACCCTGGCTTTTGGAGCTATTGCACTTTTGTTTATCTTTAAGGGAAATACAGAACGCTTGATTCCCCTGTACACGATTGGTGTATTCGTTCCCTTTGCTCTCTCCCAGACCGGCATGGTTGTCCATTGGAAGAAAAAATATGGAAATAATTTCTTGAAGCATTCGATTGCGAATATCCTTGGTGCGATCATTTGTTATGGGATTGTCCTTATCTTGCTCTTGTTCCGTCTTCAAGATATTTGGCCTTTCTTTCCTATTATCATCGTCTTGACTTGGCTGTTCTTGTCTATCAAGCAGCATTATAATAGAGTTGCTAAACAGTTGAGATTGCATGACCACATTGAGCGTCAGAACTACACTGGTAATACAGTAATTGTCCTGGTCGGGAATGTTACTAGAGTCAGTGTTGGTGCGATGAGCTATGCTCGCAGTATCGGAGATGAAGTCGTAGCAATGCACGTTTCAACAGCAGAAACTGCTGAAAAAGATGCTGAAGTCGCCGAGGAATTTGCTGACTACTTCCCTGATATTCGTTTTGAGACAGTTACGACTAGCTACCGCAATATCATTAGTCCGACAGTTCAGTATGTGATTAAAGTGGCCAAGCGAGCCAAAAACGAAGGCCGAACAGTGACGGTCCTAGTACCTCAATTTATACCTAAAAAGAGATGGCAAAATGTCTTGCATAACCAGATGAGTTTAAAATTAAAATACTATTTGAAATGGTATGAGGATGTCGTGGTTGCAAGTTATTCTTATCACTTAAAAGAATGAGCGATTGCTTTTGCTTAATTAGAAAAAGGAGTTGAAGATTTTTCAACTCCTTTTATTATTTATTGGAAATGGCACAGAGCTAATTTGCTTGCACCTTTTGGTAATTTTGATAAAATTCTACCTTGATCTTAATAAAAGTCTCCAAGTCTCGTAAAAGTTGTAGAAGTGTGGCACGAGTTTCAAATTCTTGCCGAGTCTTAGGAAGTGGGCGTTCGCGAAAAACATCCAAACAGGCTTCGATTTCTTCAACTAGTTCGTGAGCGGGATTTTCTTGACTAAGTTGCTGGGCTGTCTTGGAGAAAAGACGTGCTAAAATCAAGCTCTCACTGGCTGCCAACTGACAGTTGTTGATATTTCCTGCCATGTCTTCTAGAATGCGATTCTGCGCCTGCCGCATTTCAAAATAATGAATATGGTAGTTGGTCTGATGAAAGAGGTGGTTGGAATGGTCCAAATAAACTAGTTCTAAGGCTTCTTGAAGGATAATATCCAGTTCCTTGATTAGAGTTGCATCGTTTCGACCGTCTCCAGCTTTTAAGAAATATTCAAAACGCAGTAGGATTTTCTTCAGTTGCTCTTCAACTTGAATATGATAGTTATCAATATCTTGCTGGTTTGAAGCCATATATAAATTAGCTAGGAGAGCGAATCCCGTTCCGATGAGGAAGACAGCCATTTCATTGGCTAGAAGAGACCAAGAAACAGAATGGGCTAGCAGCAGATGGGTAACCAAAACTGTGCTGGGGGTGATGCCTATTTCCCAGCCAAAGAGATAAGCTAAGGGAACGTAGAGCAAGATATAAATCCCTAAGCTCCAAAGGTTAAATCCTAGAAGGATGAAAGATAAGCTCCCGATGGCTAGTGCTAAAATAGTAGACAAGAGGCGGTTGCGGGCTAGTTTGATAGTGCTTCTGCGGGTGTCAGAAACACTGAGGATAGCAATAATACCGGCTGATATAGCATTGCTTAAACCTAAAAAAGCAGCTAGAGCCGCAGCAAGACATGTTGCAAGAGCTAGTTTGATGGTACGTTGGAGGAGAGGCATAAGCTTCTTTCTATTTCATAAAGTTTTATCTATTATATCACATGATTAGTCGTAGACATGTGAGCACAATATGTCAATGTTTAAAAATTGCAGAAAGGTGCTGCTCCATAGATGCTACGATTATGGTAGAATGACTGGAGTTGAAAAGTCGGATAGTCTAGGTGAAATTTTTTTGACTAGACGACAAATTTATCGTACAATAGAAAGTAGCGAAAAAATGCCTGGCTAAATGCCTGTGTAATCTTAAGGAGAATAACTTTGGAATTAGAAGTATTTGCAGGACAAGAAAAAAGTGAGCTTTCGATGATTGAGGTAGCACGTGCCATCTTAGAATTGCGCGGGCGTGACCATGAAATGTATTTCGATGAGCTTGTCAATGAAATTCAAAATTATCTGGAAAAATCAAATAGCGAGATCCGAGAAGCGCTGCCTCTATTTTACACAGAACTGAATGTAGATGGCAGTTTCATCCCACTTGGCGATAATAAATGGGGTCTTCGTTCTTGGTATGCGATTGACGAAGTCGATGAAGAAATCATCGCTTTGGAAGAAACGGACGAGGAAGACGAGCCTAAGAAACGCAAGAAAAAACGCGTTAATGCCTTTATGGATGGCGATGAGGATGCGATTGATTACAGCGATGATGATCCTGAAGATGAGGACTCTTATGAAGAGGATCCAGCTCTTTCATACGATGAAGACAATCCAGATGATGAAAAGAGTGAGGTTGAAGCCTACGATGCTGAAATCAATGAAATAGCTCCAGATGATCTCGGCGAAGAAGTTGAGTTAAATGAAGAAGACGATGAATATTCTGACGATGATCAGGATGTTGAAGACGAAGAATAATATCCAGAAAACAACTGCTTTTTGAAGCAGTTGTTTTTGCGTTCTAACATGTCTTAAAATGATCCTGAGATGTCATAGATATTTTTGTGAGGTACCAGTTAGGGTATAGAATAGACAGGATGGAGGAATACTCCCTGAAGGAGAAGATTTTCTTGTAGAATCATATTATCAAAGAAAAAGGAGATAACATGAACTTCAAGGAACGCTATGAGAAAGTGCAGTGGATTGTCCGGCGCTGTGCACGAGATTATTATGTACATTTATGGGAGAGTAGTGACTGGGAACAAGAAGGTATGCTGGTTTATCACCAGCTGGAAGAAAGTCATCCAGATATCAGTCAAGACGAAAGTCGCCTCTATCGCTACTTCAAGACAAAATTTCGGAATCATATTCATGACATACTTCGCAAGCAAGAGAGCCAAAAACGCCGCTTTGACCGTCAATGCTATGAGGAAGTCAGCACCATTAGTCATAGACTGAGCAAGCGCGAACTAGCCTTAGATGATTTGGTTGCTCTTCGAAGTTCGTTAGCAGCCTACACTTCCAAGTTAGACAAAGAACAACTAGACTTATACCACCGCTTACTAGGTGACGAACGGTTTAAGGGACGTAAAAGACTGTTGCGAGAGTTAGAGGAATATTTAAGCGACTTTAACAGCACGGTGATATAGAGAATAAGGGAGAGGTAAGAAGAGGTTGCCTTTCCCTTTTAGTTATTGATTTATCAGTGATATTGATTGTGTTAGGAAATAAATTTGTAAAAAAGATAAAAAAATTTCAAAAAAGTGTTGACAAGGGAATAGATAGGTGATATACTAATATAGTTGTCGCTTGAGAGAGCGATAAA
>NZ_LAWH01000057.1:0-2403 GCF_001588905.1 Streptococcus cristatus
ATGATTTGTCCATGCGATTTTTATATTTAAAGAACTATCGTAAGTAAAGGTTTATCTAGCAGAATAGAAATTCTTACGCTTCTTTCTTTTTGAGCAAGATGAGGCCACCACTTGTAGCCAGAAGAATCGTTGCAACTGTGAAGAGAGCAGAGTTTTCCTTGCTTCCTGTTTGTGGGAGCTGGGCCTGTTGTGTATTTGTTGCTTTTTGAGCTGCAGCGGTAGGCTGTGCTTCGCTTGTTTTCTGAGCGAGGCTTTCTAGTTGCTCTTCTTTTGCTTTCGGAGTTGTCGGTTTGTCGGCTGGTTTGCCTGCTTGTTTTGGTTGAGGTTTTTGGTTTAAAATTTCAACAATTTCGACACTTGGTTTATGATTGACAGGCATATCTTTCAGCTCAGCCAATTGATTGCCAAAGACAGCGTTCGATACCCAACGGTAGAAGTGAATGGTATGCAGACGGTTGGTTGGATTTCCAGCATAAACGAAGAGTGGATGTTCCTTGTAATTACCAGAAATTAACGATTTTATTGTGTTCTTGAATTTAGTATAACAGATTTTGAAAACGTTTACAATTAAAAACATAGATAAAAAATAAACTTCTAACAAAAGGAAGAGATATGTGTAATTTCTGAAGAGTATTTGAGTCCGATATTTAAACAGCCCGCGATATTCGCAGTGTGGATTTCTGCAAATTCATGCAAAAGCCAAGCATTTATGCTACAATATTAGCAATAAAGATGATTGGAGCGAACGATGAAAGTGATTATTACGGTTGTTGGAAAAGATAAGGCCGGGATTGTGGCTGGTGTAGCTAGTAAAATTGCCGAGCTGGGGCTCAATATTGACGATATTTCTCAAACTGTTTTGGATGAATTTTTTACCATGATGGCTGTCGTTTCTAGCGACGAAAAGCATGATTTTGCAGCACTTCGTAGTGAATTTGAGGCCTTTGGTCAGACCCTTAATGTCAAAATCAATATTCAAAGCGCAGCGATTTTTGACGCTATGTACAATATCTAAGGAGAGGGCACATGGATATTAGACAAGTTACAGAAACCATTGCCATGATTGAGGAGCAGAATTTTGATATTCGGACCATCACCATGGGCATTTCTCTCTTAGACTGCATTGACTCGGACATTGATCAGGCTGCTGAGAAGATTTACCAAAAAATCACGACCAAGGCTAAAAATTTGGTGGCAGTTGGGGACGAAATTGCTGCAGAGCTCGGGATTCCTATCGTCAACAAGCGGGTCTCCGTGACTCCGATTTCTCTGATTGGGGCAGCTACCGATGCTACGGACTATCTGCCTTTGGCTCATGCTCTGGATCGGGCAGCAAAAGAAATCGGTGTGGACTTTATCGGCGGTTTCTCGGCCTTGGTCCAAAAGGGCTATCAAAAAGGCGATGAAATCTTAATAAATTCTATTCCGCGGGCTTTGGCTGAGACGGACAAGGTTTGCTCCTCTGTCAATATCGGCTCAACCAAGACCGGCATCAATATGACGGCAGTTGCAGATATGGGGCGCATTATCAAGGAAACGGCCCAACTTTCTGACATGGGGGCGGCCAAGCTAGTCGTCTTTGCCAATGCGGTGGAGGACAATCCCTTCATGGCGGGCGCTTTTCATGGTGTCGGTGAAGCAGATGTGGTCATCAATGTCGGAGTTTCTGGGCCTGGTGTTGTCAAGCGGGCTTTAGAAAAGGTCCGTGGTGAGAGCTTTGACGTAGTGGCTGAAACGGTCAAGAAAACGGCCTTCAAAATCACTCGTATCGGTCAGTTGGTCGGTCAGATGGCCAGCGAGCGTCTGGGCGTCAAGTTCGGGATTGTTGACTTGAGTTTGGCGCCGACGCCAGCAGTCGGGGATTCAGTGGCCCGTGTCTTGGAAGAAATGGGTTTGGAAACAGTCGGTACCCACGGTACGACAGCGGCGCTTGCCCTGCTCAATGACCAAGTCAAAAAAGGCGGTGTCATGGCCTGCAATCAGGTGGGCGGACTATCTGGTGCATTCATTCCTGTGTCAGAAGATGAGGGCATGATTGCGGCTGTGCAAAATGGCTCACTCAATCTAGAAAAGTTAGAAGCTATGACAGCAATCTGCTCGGTCGGTTTAGATATGATAGCCATTCCGGAAGAAACGCCTGCTGAGACCATCGCAGCTATGATTGCGGATGAAGCGGCGATTGGCGTTATCAATCAAAAGACGACAGCTGTGCGGATTATTCCAAAGGGCAAGGAAGGCGATATGATCGAATTTGGTGGACTCTTGGGAACAGCGCCAGTTATGAAGGTCAATCAGGCTTCGTCAGCTGCCTTTATCGCGCGTGGCGGTCAGATTCCTGCACCGATTCACAGTTTTAAAAACTAAGTATATAGGGGGCTGGGACAAAAGTCCTAGCCTCTTAAT
>NZ_LAWH01000058.1:0-665 GCF_001588905.1 Streptococcus cristatus
CCAGCTTTTCCATCCTTACCATCTTTGATGATTGTAGATGATGTTACTTCGTCTGGATCAAGCTCACCATTTCCGTTCTTATCAAGACCGACTTGAACTGTGTGCGTGCCATTGTTATTATCGACAACCTTAGCTAGTGGAGATTTACCGTCCTTACCATCTTTAACAATGGTAGATGAGGTTACTTCATCTGGATCCAATTGGCCATTGCCGTTCTTATCCAGCCCAACTTTAACAGTGTGCGTGCCGTTGTTATTATCGACAACTTGGGCTAATGATGGCTTACCATCTTCACCTTTTGCTCCAGTCGCACCTGTTGCGCCTGTTTCACCTTTATCGCCTTTAGCTCCAGTTGCGCCAGTTGCACCTTTATCGCCTTTTGGTCCTGCTGCACCAGTTGCACCGGTTGCGCCAGTTGCACCTTTGTCACCCTTAGCTCCAGTCGCTCCTGTAGCACCGGTTGCCCCAGCTTTTCCATCTTTAATGACTGTAGAAGATGTCACTTCATCTGGATCAAGCTGACCATTGTTGTTCTTATCGAGTCCGACTTGAACAGTATGGGTACCGTTATTGTTATCGACTACTTTAGCTAGTGGAGATTTCCCATCTTTTCCGTCTTTGACGATAGTTGAAGATGTTACTTCGTCTGGATCCAACTGACCGTT
>NZ_LAWH01000059.1:0-3424 GCF_001588905.1 Streptococcus cristatus
TCAACCACTGCGTCTTGCTCGACAATCCAGAGACAATTGAGAGGCTAGGACTTTTGTCCCAGCCTCTTGGTTAGTATAAAGTCGGATTTAAACCGATAAAAAAGGCGGTAGACGGATTTGAACCGACGATCAAGCTTTTGCAGAGCCGTGCCTTACCACTTGGCTATACCGCCACAACTCTTACTATTCTACCTTAAAACGGCCTGTTCGTCAAGAGCCTGACCCGACTTAAGTGAGAATTTCTTGAAGGCTGGCTAGCAGATGGGCTGAATCAAAGCGAGAAAATAGTGGCCAAAGACTTGTCAAAAGCTAGAAAATTTGATATGATAGTAGATGCCGTTTAAACGGCAGAAATACTCATTTTAGATGAATTGTGGAGCCGTTGCCGATTGGTAGCTCTGCGAGCTGAAATCTAAGAGAGGAAAAAAACAAAAAGGAGAATTTACTCATGGCAGTAATTTCAATGAAACAACTTCTTGAGGCTGGTGTTCACTTTGGTCACCAAACTCGTCGCTGGAACCCTAAGATGGCTAAGTACATCTTCACTGAGCGTAACGGTATCCACGTTATCGACCTTCAACAAACTGTAAAATACGCAGATCAAGCTTACGACTTCATGCGTGATGCAGCTGCAAACGATGCAGTTATCTTGTTTGTTGGTACTAAAAAGCAAGCTGCTGAAGCTGTAAAAGAAGAAGCAGAACGTGCTGGTCAATACTACATCAACCACCGTTGGTTGGGTGGAACTCTTACAAACTGGACAACTATCCAAAAACGTGTTGCTCGTTTGAAAGAAATCAAACGTATGGAAGAAGAAGGAATCTTCGAAGTTCTTCCTAAGAAAGAAGTAGCACTTTTGAACAAACAACGTGCTCGTCTTGAAAAATTCTTGGGTGGTATCGAAGATATGCCTCGCATCCCAGATGTAATGTACATCGTTGACCCTCATAAAGAGCAAATCGCTGTTAAGGAAGCTAAGAAACTTGGTATTCCAGTAGTTGCGATGGTTGACACAAACACTGATCCAGACGATATCGATGTGATTATCCCTGCTAACGACGACGCAATCCGTGCCGTTAAGTTGATCACTGCGAAAATGGCTGACGCTGTTATCGAAGGTCGTCAAGGTGAGGACGCTGTAGCGACTGTTGAAGCAGAATTTGCTGCAACTGAAACTCAAGCAGACTCAATCGAAGAAATCGTTGAAGTTGTAGAAGGCGACAACGCATAATTTTCATAAGTCAATTAACCTAAAGGGGCGGGGCTCAGCCCGGCCCCTTTATTTAAAAATAGTAAACATAGGAGAAGAAAAATGGCAGAAATTACAGCTAAGCTTGTAAAAGAATTGCGCGAAAAATCTGGTGCTGGTGTCATGGACGCTAAGAAAGCATTGGTTGAAACAGATGGTGACATCGAAAAAGCGATTGAATTGCTTCGCGAAAAAGGTATGGCAAAAGCAGCTAAGAAGGCTGACCGTGTTGCCGCTGAAGGTTTGACAGGCGTTTACGTGGATGGTAACGTTGCAGCTATCGTTGAAGTCAACGCTGAAACTGACTTTGTTGCGAAAAACGCTCAATTCGTTGAATTGGTAAATGCTACTGCAAAAGTTATCGCAGAAGGCAAGCCAGCGAACAACGAAGAAGCATTTGCATTGACAATGCCTTCAGGTGAAACTCTTGAAGCTGCATACGTATCTGCAACTGCAACTATCGGAGAAAAAATCTCATTCCGTCGTTTTGCTTTGGTTGAAAAGACTGATGCTCAACACTTCGGTGCTTACCAACACAATGGTGGCCGTATCGGTGTTGTTTCAGTGATTGACGGTGGTGATGACGCTCTTGCGAAACAAATTTCTATGCATATCGCAGCGATGAAACCAACTGTTCTTTCATACAAAGAATTGGATGAGCAATTTGTTAAAGATGAATTGGCACAATTGAACCACGCTATCGATCAAGACAATGAAAGCCGCGCTATGGTTGACAAGCCAGCACTTCCACACTTGAAATATGGTTCAAAAGCTCAGTTGACTGACGAAGTGATTGCACAAGCTGAAGCTGATATCAAAGCTGAATTGGCTGCTGAAGGCAAACCAGAAAAAATCTGGGACAAGATCATCCCAGGTAAAATGGATCGCTTCTTGCTTGACAACACTAAAGTTGACCAAGCTTACACACTTCTTGCACAAGTGTACATCATGGATGACAGCAAGACAGTTGAAGCTTACCTTGAATCAGTGAATGCTTCAGTAGTTGAGTTTGTTCGCTTTGAAGTTGGTGAAGGTATTGAAAAAGCAGCTAACGACTTCGAATCAGAAGTTGCAGCAACAATGGCAGCTGCTCTTGGCCAAAACTAATCTAAGTTTATAACAAAAAAAGATTGAAAAGAAATTATTTCTTTTCAATCTTTTTTATTATGCTTGCCTGAATAGTTCTTCTTTTAAATTGAGAAGAATTGGCCTACGAGATAGGTGACAGCCATGGTCAAAAGTCCGATAGTGAGGTTACGGATCATGGCATTTTTAATGGGTGCCTGTCCCAATTTTGCACTAGTATAGCCGGTTCCCAAGAGGGAAAGAGCTACAACAAGGACGGTCGCTGGAATCCTATAGGCAGCCGGAAGCAGAACGATGGTCAGCATAGGGAAAATTGCACCTATGGCAAAGGCTAGAAAGCTGGATATGGCTGCGTGCCAAGGATTGGTGAACTCTTCGACCTCAATGCCGTACTTTTCCTCTACCAAGGCCTTGAGCGGATCCTGCAAGAAGGCGCGATTGGTCAAGAGTTGGGCAGAAGTCTCGCACTCACCATTTTGGACGTAGGAGGCGTAGAGGGACTGTCTGGCAATATCGGGATTCTTTTCCAAGAGTTCTCGCTCTCTAGCCACTGCAGCCTCCTCAGTGTCCTTCTGAGTGGAGACGGATACGTACTCCCCGCCTGCCATAGAAAAGGCACCGGCAAAGACAGCAGCCAGACCAGATAGAAAGATAATCCAAACATCTTCCGTTGCACTGGCCACTCCGATGACCACCCCTGCGATAGAAATAATACCGTCGTTGGCCCCCAAAACTCCAGCCCGCAAAATATTCAGGCGTCCGCTAAAATTTTTGTCAATCTTATGTTCTTCCATTCTGAAACTTTTCTCTTTTCTTTTTATTTATAATGATTATAAATAAAAAGAATAATGAAGGCAAGTGAAAGTCGGAAAATGAGAAAAGTCCAACGATTTAAGGGAAAATTCCTATCAAAAAAGAGAGTGGGATAGAAATCGGTAATTCGTTAGAATTCGATTTCGTCATCCCACCTCCGCACAGTTGAGTAGGGTTGTAAAAGCTGATGAAATCAGCGTAGTAGAGCCCACTCAACCACTGCGTCTTGCTCGACAATCCAAAGACAATTGAGAGGCTAGGACTTTTGTCCCAGCC
>NZ_LAWH01000006.1:0-32864 GCF_001588905.1 Streptococcus cristatus
GTGGGACAGAAATCGGTAATTCGTTAGAATTCGATTTCGTCGTCCCACCTCCGCACAGTTGAGTAGGGCTGTAAAAGCTGATGAATTCAGCGTAGTAGAGCCCACTCAACCACTGCGTCTTGTTCGACAATCCAAAGACAATTGAGAGGCTAGGACTTTTGTCCCAGCCTCCTTGATTTTATTTGACAGATGCTCCGTTAGTCGCGATGACTTCCTTGTACCAGTCAAAGGATTTCTTCTTGGAGCGCTTGAGTGTTCCCCTGCCTTCATTGTCCCGGTCCACATAAATAAAGCCATAGCGCTTCTTCATCTCGCCAGTGCCGGCTGATACTAGGTCGATACAGCCCCAGGTCGTGTAGCCCCACAGCACCACACCGTCTTCATTGATGGCTTCCCGCATGGCCTTTACATGGGCCGCTAGATAGTCAATCCGATAATCATCAGCCACATAGCCATTTTCATCAGGAGTATCCACTGCACCTAGACCATTTTCCACGATAAACATGGGCTTTTGATAGCGATCCCAGATGGTATTTAACGTAATGCGCAAGCCCAGCGGATCAATCTGCCAGCCCCACTCAGAAGCTTCCAAATAAGGGTTCTTGAGAGAAGCAAAGATATTGCCCTCCGTTAGCTCATTGACCTTAGGATCTCCTGAAGCCACTCGACTAGCATAGTATGAGAAGGAAATGAAGTCCACCGTATGCTCCTTGAGTAGCTGCAGGTCTTCTTCTGTCATTTCGACAGTGATATCCTCGCGCTCCCAAGCTTTCTTCGCATAGTTAGGATATTCACCACGCGCCTGCACGTCAATGAAGAAATAATTTTTCCTGTCTTCCTCCATACCAGCCCATACATCACGTGGATGACAGGTGTTAGGATAATTTTGCCCCGCCGCCAGCATACAGCCGACCTTGTTTTCCGGGTCAATCTCATGAGCCAGCTTGGTGGCAATGGCTGACGCGACCAGCTCATGATGGGCTGCTTGGTACTTGACTTGCTCCTCATTTTCGCCTTCTTCAAAGCAGAGCCCCGCTCCCATAAAAGGTGCATGCAGAATCATATTAATTTCATTGAAGGTCAGCCAGTACTTGACCAAGCCCTTGTAGCGGGTAAAGAGAGTGCGGCAGAGACGCTCGTAAAATTCCAGCATGCGACGATTCCGCCAACCACCATATTGCTCAATCAAGTGCATGGGACAGTCAAAGTGAGTAATGGTCACCAAGGGCTCAATACCGTACTTGTGGCATTCCTTAAAGAGGTCTTCGTAAAATTTCAGGCCAGCTTCATTGGGCTCCAGCTCATCACCCTTAGGGAAAATCCGGCTCCAGGCAATGGACAGTCGATAGGTCTTAAAACCCATCTCACCAAAGAGGGCAATGTCCTCCTTGAAGCGATGGTACATATCAATGGCTTCCTTGGCTGGATAGAAATAGCCTTCCTCAAAGTCAAACATCTTTTTCTTACCTGTGATGATGGCCAGACGGTCCTCACCAATCGGCACCACATCTACATTAGCCAGCCCACGACCATCCGCATCATAAGCACCTTCACACTGGTTGGCAGCCGTCGCTCCACCCCACAAAAAACCATCCGGAAAAGTCAGTTTTTCAGTCATATTTCTACTCGCTTTCTTATTTTACCACTTCATTCACTTATATTATACCGCAATCTCAATAGCTTTACTTGTGAAATACTGCGGAATAGTGATACTATCCTATGTTTCTCCCTGTCTGTTTTCTAATCTTACTCTTTCTAGGCTTCCTATCATTTACCCAGATAATAAGCCTCAGCCCTCCTCCAAAAAGACATATGAAGCAAAACAAGCAAAAAGACCGGATTGCTCCGATCTTTTCAAGTTTCTCTCTATAAAAATCAATGAATAAACAAGGCATCGAACCGCAGGCAGTACTGGAGTACGGCACGGTGAAGATAACGCAGTTTACATTTGATTTTTGACGAGAGGAATTATTTAATTGCGCGTGATTGCAATCCTTCTTCTTCCAAGAAGAGACGGAATGGTACGAGTTCTTCTGCTTCGTATTTTTCCTTGAAGGCTTTGATGGCTTCTTCTGAGTGAAGTTTTGGATCGAGTTCAAGTACTTCTACTGGAAGTGGACGGTGTTGCGTGATACGGGCATCGATAACAACAGTTTTACCTTCTTTGTTCAATTTAACAGCTTCTGCAACAACTGCATCGATGTCTTCGATACGATCAACTGTAAATCCAATAGCTCCTTGAGCTTCAGCGATTTTCGCATAGTCAGCATTAGGGAAGTCACAACCAAACAAGTGTTTGTTGGTATCTTCGTATTTGTCCTTGATGAAGGCATATTTACCATTTGAGAAGACAACGTTGATAACTGGAAGGTCGTATTGAACGTTTGTGATAACGTCTGGGTAGCACATGTTGAATGCACCGTCACCCATGATGTTCCATACTTGGCGATCTGGATTGTCTTTCTTAGCAGCGATACCACCAGGAAGGGCAATACCCATTGTCGCAAAGAGTGGAGATGTACGCCACATGTTCTTAGGTGTCATGTGAAGGTGACGAGTAGATGTTTGAGTAGTATCACCTACGTCGATTGAGTAGATAGCGTCTTGGTCAGCATGTTTGTTAATGGCATTATAAACTTGATACAATTGCAATTCACCCTCAGTTTTACCTTCGAGTTTGTTCATGTAATCACGCCAGTTTTGGTTGTTCTTCACGTTTGCACGCCACCATGGAGTAGACTCAACTGGGTTTACTTTGTCAAGGATTGCTTTCGCTGCTTGACCTGCATCACCAAGGATAGAAGCGTCAAGGGCATGGCGTTTACCAAGTTTGTAAGGGTCGATATCGACTTGGATGAATTTTTCAGTGTTCTTGAAGGCTTCGTAAACTTCAGCAAATGGGAAGTTTGATCCAAGGAAAAGAACAGTGTCTGCTTCAAAGACCACTTCGTTGGCTGGTTTCCAACCAACACGGTAAGCAGAACCTGTCAAACCTTCATAGTTCCATTCGAAAGCTTCAAAGTTTTTACCAGTTGTGATGATTGGTGCTTTGATTTTACGTGACAATTCAGTGATCACTTCACCAGCTTTGACACCACCGTAACCAGCGTAGATAACTGGGCGTTCAGCATTGTTCAAGATTTCAACCGCTTTGTCGATTTCAACTTCGTTCAAGGCAGGAGCGATAAATGAACGCTCGTAAGAACCTGAACCGTAGTAAGAGTTTTCGTCGATTTCTTGGAAACCGAAGTTTACTGGAATTTCAACAACAGCTGGACCTTTTTTAGAAACTGCAGCACGGCAAGCTTCGTCAATTACTTTTGGCAATTGCTCAGCGTAGGCTACACGTTTGTTGTAAACAGCGATACCGTTGTACATTGGGTTTTGGTTCAATTCTTGGAAAGCATCCATGTTGAGTTCGTTAACTGGGCGTGATCCAAGGATAGCAAGGAATGGAGTGTTATCCATAGCTGCATCGTAAACACCGTTAATCAAGTGAGTCGCACCTGGACCACCTGAACCAACTGCAACCCCGATTGAGCCGCCGAATTTAGCTTGCATCACCGCTGCAAGAGCACCTGTTTCTTCGTGGCGAACTTGCAAGAAGCGGATATCTTTGTCTTCAGCCAAAGCGTCCATCAATGAGCTGAGCGTTCCTGATGGGATACCGTAGATGGTGTCTACGCCCCATGTTTTCAATACGTTGAGCATTGCTGCAGATGCAGTAATTTTCCCTTGAGTCATAATAACTCTCCTTCAAAATTAAATTATTTATCGAAAACTTTCAGATAATATAATGAAAACGTTTCAATAAACTTACTCTACAAATTTATCACTTTTTCCACCGCTTGTATAAGAATATGCTCAGGAACGCTTTAGAACTATTACATAACAATTATGAGATTTTTCTGACTTTTGAAATGTATATTATAATAGATTTCAGAAAAAGGTGAAAGTGACTCTCGCTGACCTTTGAAACTGGGGAAGATTTTAATTTGGAGCAAGCTAGAAATTTAAGGGCTAAACATGCTATAATATTGCTAGGTAAACGAAAATATTCCAAAACAGTAGGTGAAAAGATGATCAGAGAAGCCAGTCCTAACGACCTAGATGAATTACTCCATTTATACCTCTCCTTGCACGAGACGGCCATTCCAGAAAAAAGTCCAACCTTACAAAAAGTCTGGCAGCGGATGGTAGAAGATCCAGACCACCATATCATTGTCAAAGTGCTTGACGGAAAGATTGTTTCTTCTTGTATTTGTGTCGTTATTCCCAATCTCACGAGAGGACTACGCCCCTACGCCCTGATCGAAAATGTCGTCACTCATCATGACTTTAGAGGCAAGGGCTACGCCAGTGAATGCCTTGATTTTGCTAAGAAAATAGCGACCGAAGCCAATTGCTACAAAATGATGCTGCTGACGGGCTCCCAGAAAGAAAGCACCTGGAATTTTTATAAGCGGGCAGGTTACAATCATCATGATAAAACTGCCTTTAACCAGTGGTTAGACTAAAGCAAGCAAAAATCTTTAATAAATATAGAATAGATAAAGTCGAAATCAACCTCTGCTTCCAATTGTCGAAGAAAGTGATCTTTGGGAACCAATTCGTCTATCGTATAGAAGCCATATTGGCAGCGATTATAATCTGGTTTTTCTTTGTGAAACATAGCGAGCACCTCATAACTTTTCTTATCATTATTATACGACTTTACAAAAAAGTCCTTAGAAACTTCTGTTCTGAGGATTTTGTCTTCAATCTGAAGCCAGCGTTTTACTACGCTGGCTTTTGCAATACTGATATTGCTTATTTCAACTATCATTTTTTTATTTGTAATCATTCTAAAATGTGATATAATAAGGGTGAATTGGAAATAGGTAAACTATTTTCATCATTCTTTCAAAAAATATTCTATTAAGAAATATGTAAAGACAGATTAGAAAGTGGGAAATCACTATGTCCTCTTATAAAAAAGTCTCTCTTTCTGAGATCAATCAATCTATTGAGACTCCAAATAACAATCATTTTTGGCAAAATCTAAAAGCATTCTTAGGACCTGGTGCACTTGTGGCAGTTGGCTACATGGATCCTGGAAATTGGATCACCAGTGTGGTTGGTGGCGCCTCCTACAAGTACAGCCTTTTATTTGTTATTTTAATTTCATCCATCATTGCTATGCAGCTACAACAGATGGCTGGGAAGCTCGGTATCGTGACGAGGATGGACCTAGCGCAGGCCACAGCTCATCATGCTCCCAAGTGGCTTCGCTATAGTTTGTGGGTGATTTTAGAATTAGCTTTAATGGCGACAGACTTGGCTGAGGTTCTAGGTTCAGCGATTGCCTTAAATCTTTTGTTTAAAATACCGATTATGATTGCTATCCTCTTAACCGTTTTAGATGTGTTTCTTTTGTTGTTGTTGATGAAATTTGGTTTCAAAAAAATTGAAGCTATTGTTACGACCCTTATTTTAACCATATTAGCCATCTTTACCTATCTTGTGGCCTTATCCAATCCAAGTATCCAGGGGATCATTGGTGGTTATTTGCCAACTTCAACTTTATTTGAAACACCGTTACCGGGTCATGAAAGTCAATTGACCTTGGCTCTAGGGATTGTGGGAGCGACAGTCATGCCCCATAATCTCTATCTCCATTCCTCTCTATCCCAAACAAGGAAAATCAATCACAAAGATAAGAAGGATATTCGAAAAGCAGTTCGCTTTATGACCTGGGATTCAAATCTTCAGTTGTCTCTAGCCTTCATTGTCAATTCCTTGCTTCTTATTTTAGGTGCCTCCCTCTTTTTTGGTCATGCATCTGAAATTTCAGCTTTCTCCCAAATGTACAATGCCTTACAGGATTCGACAATAGCAGGAGCGATAGCCAGTTCAACTCTGTCCACTTTATTTGCTCTAGCCCTCTTAGCAAGTGGTCAAAATTCGACCATTACAGGCACTTTGACAGGACAGATTGTCATGGAAGGTTTCTTACATCTAAGATTACCTCAGTGGCTTATCCGTATCGGTACCCGTATTTTTGCCTTGCTACCTGTGATTATAGTCGCCGTTTTATTTGGGTATCAAGAAAAAACCCTGGATCAGTTATTGGTCTATTCACAGGTCTTTCTTTCAATCGCTCTTCCGTTTTCAATTTTCCCTTTGATTTATCTTACCTCTAAGAAGTCACTGATGGGAGAATTTACTAATGCCAAGTGGAACACAATCCTAGGTTATGCAATTTCAATTATCTTAACCATTCTTAATATCAAGCTTCTTTTCGATATTTTTTAAGAGTGGTTTTGAAGTCAAGTCTCGGCATCGGCGTGAAGATTGGTAAATAGAAAGTAGTCGTAGTTGATTCATAAAAAGAAACAAAAAAGAACAGTTGAAACTGTTCTTTCAGATTGAAGACAAAGCCCTTAGCAACTTCTGTTCTAAGAACTTTGTCTTCAGTCTGAAACGAGTGTGATAACAAAGTCACACTCGTTTTGAAATGTCAGTTTTAACTGTTTGATTAAGCTGGTCAAGAAAAAGATTTTCTCAGAGATACGGTTGCAGAGCCTTGGACAGCATCGCATAGCCAGCAATAGTCAAGTGCAAGCCATCCGTCGTAAAATCCTCCCGCAGCTGACCGCCCTCATCCAAGAAATTGTCATAAAGGTCAATAAAATGGACATTGGTATAAATGCTTGCTAGGTCTTGGTAGGCACGATTGAGGGCTTGGATTTTCTCGTTCGTCCGGATATAAACCGTTCCTTTGTACTGTTCTTTCTCATTCACAGGCAGGACGGACAGCAACTGGATCTGAGCCAGAGGATAGTCGCGGGAAATCTCCTGAATAACCGCTTCTAGATTGTCCAGTGTTTCAGCTTGAGGCATCTCCTTACCAATGTCGTTGGTTCCAATCAGGAGAAAGATCTTGTCCAGAGCCTGCCCAAAGAGATGGGCATCCAAGTTCTCTAGAAGCAAATCAGTCTTGTAGCCACGAATGCCACGATTGACCAAGGTTTTAGGGCTTTGCAATAGCTCATGCAGCGGGAAATATTCCACAATCGAATCACCGATAAAAATAATCGCTGGCTCTTTTACCGCAAGCCGATTCAGGTCCCGATAATTTTTCTGGATCTTTGCCTGCTCATTTAAAAGCCACTGTTCTAATAGTTGAACTGCCATTTAGACTCCTTTTTCTAAGTATTGCTCAATCACCTGCAAAACACCGGCCTCTGCATTGGCTGGTGCCAAGCGACTGGCAATGCGCTTAATCTTCTCATCCCCATTTTCCATAGCATAGGAGAAATCCGCTAGTTCCAGCATTTCCAAGTCATTTTCGCTGTCGCCAAAAGCCATGATTTCCTTGCTTTTTATTTGCCACCGGTCCATGAGCTGACGAAGTCCCCAAGCTTTGTGAAGACCTTCTTGGATAATGTCAATCGCGCCATAGCCGCTGGTCACAGCACTCAATCGTCCAGCAAATGCTGTATTGATCTGCCGCGTAATCTCTGCTGCTTGCGCTTCATCTACCATAACGCTCATCTTTAGCACTTCTTCAAACGGATGATCTTGCAGATTGGGTACGAAATTCATTCGTTTGTAGAAATGGGCCGCCATTTCCTCTATCATAATCTTGCTAATTATCGGAAAATCAGTGCCGTCCTGAACAAAGCCACCTTTAGTGGAAGTGACCACCAGATGCACCTCTCGTTCTTGACCCTGAAAATAAGCCAGCGTGTCCGCAATCAAATCAGGCTGCCAGAAAGTGCCCAGCAACATTTCATTCTTTTCAAAGATTCTAGCGCCGTTGGCGACGATCAGGGTCATACGCTCTGTCAAATCGCCCAACAATAAACGCATTCGTTGAATTTCATTGCCCGTCGCAATGACAAACTTGATGTCCCGCTCTTCCAGCTGGTCTAAAACTGCTGTCAAACGTGGCAAATCCAGCTCGCCTCTCGGATCCAAAAGGGTGCCGTCCATATCCGTAGCGATCATTTTAATCGGCATCTTCCCACCTCATTTCTATAGTCTCAGATACTTATTTTTCACTTTATTCCATAAATATTTGAGATAAGCTTGCCCTTTTAACTTTTTGACTAATGATTTTTCAAAATCTTTTACTTGGGCATCTACTTGATTTTTAGCACTTTTCCCCGCAATCGCATAGCAACTTCTAACCGTATGGTAACCAGCCGAGCCTCGATTATTCTGAGGGGCTTTGAAGGCTTGCCCGCCATTCCGAATCGCCAGCCTGCGAAACTGGGGATCCCACTGGGCTGGACTTTTGACATCGTAGTAATAATGGGAACTGTGATTGAAAAGCGAGGGTTTCTCCCCATAATTAAAACTGGCTCCATTGACTAGCCCATTTTGACTGCTCTTTTCTGGATCTAGGATATTGAGAAAGTGCCCTTCCCTATCCAGAATAAACTCGGTATGGAAACGATGCAGAATCTTGATATTAGCCTGATAGGGCTGCTGGTCTGGGTAGAGCACCTTGCCCTTATTGACAAAGGCTTTATTGTGCAGCCGTGAAGATTCCCAGAGCTGGCAATCCAGGTCAGGATGCGCCTGAAAATAGGCTACAAGAGCCTGACCGTCTGTCATCCCCGGCTTACGAAAATGCTGTCTGACCCACTGAACCTGCTGACTGGAAATAAGGTACCGAAACTGGTGCAACTGACCTTTTAACCTTTGATTGCCACTGTCTGCAATAAAGTCTGCTGGAGAAAAAGCCTGCCGAACCGTTTGAGAAAACTGGCGCCAAAGGGGAGCGTGCGGCGATAAGTTCGGATGCATGCGCGAGAGCAGTTTGGTGATTTCTGCTGCTTCTCCACTCAATTCGTCAGGCATGTCCATATAGATCATAGCTAGCTCTAACAATTTCTCAGCTTGCTGGGGCTGAGCGGCTCGACATTCAAAAGACCATAGCTTCTGAAAGAGCGGACTGCCAAATAGGCAGGCCTCCTCAAAAAGACTCTGGTGGTCAGATTCATACGGTAATAACGCCATTTCTGCCAGAAAAACTTTATCAAGAGCAGCTTGAGACCAGCCGATCGCTTGTAATTTTAGGCGGTATTGCTCGATTTCTACTTCCATCACCATCCACATCCATCATATGAAATTTCTTCAGCACCGTTTAGGACTCCGCTAGCAGGTCCATGTAGCCTTAAGACCTCTCCTATTTATCTCTAAATATGCCAAAATTTCATGTAAAAGTCAACGTACAAAGGAACATTCAAGCTCAAATTGTATTCTTTCAGCATTTTTTGCTATACTAGTCTTAGGAAAACAACGAGGACAAAAGATGACGCCAAATAAAGAAGACTATTTAAAATGTATTTACGAGATTGGCACGCGCCAGGGAAAAATCACCAATAAAGAAATCGCCCAACACATGCAGGTTTCTCCGCCGGCCGTGACGGAGATGATGAAGAAAATGCTGGCTGAAGAACTCCTAATCAAGGACAAAAAGGCCGGCTACCTGCTGACCGACCTAGGCCTGCAGCTGGTCTCTGACCTCTACCGCAAGCACCGATTGATTGAAGTATTTCTGGTTCAAAAGCTGGGCTACACCACGGACGAAATCCATCAGGAAGCCGAAATTCTGGAACATACCGTTTCTGAACGCTTTGTCGCAGGCTTGGAAAAAATGCTAGATTTCCCTGAGACCTGCCCTCATGGTGGCACAATCCCAGCCAAACACCAGCTGCTGAAAGAAAAATACCATCAAACTCTGGCCTCCGCTCAAGAACCCGGTAACTACCTCATCCGCCGTGTCCACGACGACTTTGAGCTTTTGGCTTATCTGGAAAAGCACAATCTAAACATAGACCAAGAAATCAATTTCCTCCAGTATGACGACTACAGCCAGCTCTATCAACTGGAAGTGGATGGCCAAGTAATCCAAGTTATCCCTATGATTGCCCAACAGATTTATGTAGAAAAACTATAAACAGAACCCAGTTCGGACTTTTTAGTCTAAACTGGTTTTTTTATTGACAGAAATAAGATGTCGGAATATAATAAGTATACTTATAAAATATCTAGAGGGAAAGCTATTGGAAACATCGCAGTTTAACTCCATCTACAAGGATGAATACAAAAAATCAACCGGTCTACTCTTTATCCGCGCCTACCACAAGTGGCATGGGCTGATTAAAAGCCAACTGAAAACAATTGATCTGACCCATCCTCAGTTTGTCGTTTTGACTACTCTTGCAGCGCTCCTGCGTCAGCAAGAATGGGTGAGTCAAACCGATATTGCCCGATTTTCTGACATGGATGTCATGACCGTATCCCAAATCATCCGCCTCTTGGTCAAGAAAGAATTGATCATGCGGGAGGTCCATCCCAAGGACAGCCGTGCCAACATCATACTTCTAACGGATACGGGACTGCAAAAGGTCAACCAAGCCCTTCCTCTGGTAGAAGGCATTGATCAGGCATTCTTTGGAAAATTAGAAGATAAAACAGAAATATTCAATCAACTTTTAATAGCACTGGAGGCAGAAAATGACTAGATTTTGGATTGGTGTCGTATCAAAAGAACATGTACTAAGAGGTGTAGAAGGTGGATTTTGCCAAGTCTGCCATGGAAAGAAAGCACCACTAAACCGCATGAAAAAAGGGGACTATCTTCTGTACTACAGCCCCAAACATCAGCTAAATAGTCAGGAAAAGCTACAGGCTTTTACAGCAGTTGGCAAGATTCTAGATGACACAGCCTACCAAGTAGAAATGTTTGAAGGTTTCTTCCCTTTTCGACGTGACGTCAGCTACTACCAGCCTGTCAAAGACTGCCCCATCGAGCAAGTACGGCCACATCCCGAATGGCGTCAATACGCTTCTCAACTACGTTATGGACATTTTGAAGTTTCGAAAGAATTTTTTCTCTATGTCTTTGAACAGATGAAGGGAGAATAGGAGGCTGGGACATCCCGACCTCCTATTGTTCGTATCCGATATCATATACTCTATAATTGTTTTAGCAGGAATTATGGAGTTTTTTTAGGAAAAATCCTATCTACCTTACTGAAAAGTATAAATCAAATCACATCACAAACCTCCTAGAAAGACCTGGGCTTTTCTGATCAAAATAATACTCTAGACACTTCCACTTCATCACGTTTTTTAAAAGAAAGAAAAGATCCTATTTACCCCCTTGCAAACCTTTTCACTTTTTGCTAGAATGATGTCAAAAAATTAAGAAGGACAAATTATGCCACAAAATCTCTTTAAAGAATTGGCTCAACTGGAGCAAGTGGAAGCTCTGGCTCTCGGAGGCTCACGGGCCGGCCAACATTTTGACCAAGACTCAGACTATGATGTCTATGTCTACCTGAGCGCTCCTCTCGCGCCAGCCATCCGCCAGGAAATCCTCAGCAAGTACTGCTCCTATATGGAAATTGGCAATCAATTTTGGGAACTGGAAGACGACTGCGTCCTCAATAATGGTATCGAGATTGAGCTGATTTACCGCTCGCTGGACGACTTTGACCAAGACCTGCAGACCGTCGTTTTAGAGCATCAAGCTCAGAACTCTTACACCACCTGCATGTGGTACAATCTGGTCCAAAGCAAGATTCTCTACGATCGAGACGGCCGCTATGCTGCCCTCCAGAGCAAGTACAGCCTGCCCTATCCAGCTGAGCTGAAAAAGAATATCATCAGCAAGCAGCTCCTGCTCCTCGACCAAGCTATGCCAGCTTTTTCAAGACAAATCAAAAAAGCTCTCAAGCGCCAAGACCTGCTCAGCATCAATCACCGCAGCAGCGAGTTTTTCGCCTCTTACTTTGATGCTCTCTTCGCCCTCAATGAGCAGCTCCATCCAGGCGAAAAGCGCATGCTCCAGTATGCCAAAGAAAATTGCTCCCGCCTGCCTCAAGATTTTGAAGCCAATATCCAAGACTACTTCCAACATCTCTACCAGCCAGACCAGCAACAGAAAGCGGTCCTAGCCTTGGATAGCCTCTTAGACAATCTTAAGCACTTGATTGAAGCAGCCATCTAGAATTTCAACAAATAAAAAGCCCATGAAATCAGTTTTTCAGCTGATTCATGAGCTTTTTCTATTTTCGACAAGCAACCTAAGGCTTATTTGTTAAAGATTGATTGTCTGAAGTCGTTTGTCTCACGAAGATAGGCGTTGTAAATCTTCTTCTTGAGCAGGTTGACCCAGCTAGCTTCCACACGATTTGTCGCATTGGTAATGTTGCGCACATCCTCTGCGACTGCTTCGTCCATTAGCTTCTGCATCTCTGCATACGAGCGAATGGTTACTTGCTTGGTACTGTTTGGATTTCTGAGTTCGTACTCGATGGTGATTGGTTTGAGCTTGGTTAGCTGGTCAATCCGCTCTTGGTACATAGCCTTCTTGAAGGCTGCCCATGAAGCATACTCACCCTTGAATACATTTTCCAAGACCTTCTGATCTGTCACCAGACCAACGTCTCTCCTGAGCCAGCCATCCCAGGTCGTCTTACCTTCCGCAGCAGCCTCTTCGGAGAATTTCCCTGAGACATAAGGGACAAATCCTTCATGGTAGCCCTTGGCTGCCAGCAATTCATAGGCTGTGCGACGGAACATGACGTCACCCGGCGCCCCATTTGGATTGCTCAAGGCTGAGTAGATTGGCGAGAAGAGGCTGAGACTGAGATAGCCATTACGCGGATACTGTCCGCTATCCTTATTCTCCCGACGGGTGATGACATCATTGTTAATCAGGGATTCAAAGCTGGTCAACTTCTTGATTTCTTCTGCGGTGAAGCTGCGTGTCTGGTTACCAGCATGGGTCTGCTTACCATATTTATCAGTGATATAGTAATTCTCCATCTTTCTAAACCACTGGAGCTTGGCTGCATCGCTCTGCTTGACCATCGAAGTCCCCTCCAGGTAATCCAGCGTGTAAATCATGTCAAACATGCCATGGACATAGTGCTGCAAATCTGCCGCATTTTGGACACGTTCCTTAAAGTTATAGGTATGCATCCGTGTCTTAGAATCCTTGTCCACCTTGAAGAGGGTATTGAGCGTAATGGTAGGTTCATTTGGACTTGGTGTGGACTGCAAGAGACCACGCGCATAGAGCTCAGCCCCCAGTCCTTCGCGGCGACCATAACCTTCAAAGTAGATAGATCCATCGGAATTATGGGTCATCTCATGGGTGTAGACGGAGTTACCATAGTCTTCTAACAAACGAGCAGCATCAAAGTGGGTGACACTTCCTGTAGCATAGGCATTGTATCCCTTGCTTGGATACCACTTGCCGGCTGGTCCAAAGAATTCCTGCATAGCCAGTGATTTCTTGTCATTAGCTGGAGCCCAATATCTTTTACCATCCTTGTCAACCAATGAGAATCCATCGTAAACCAGAACAGAACGGAAGAGCTTGTCCTTGCTTTCAGGACTTAGGATCTTATACCAGAAATCATAGTGGTCACGCTGCCATTCAGCTGACTTTCTAACTCGGTCTTCGACATACTCAACCAATTCTGCATCTGTTCGCACCCTGTTATTGGCATCAAGGCGGTAGCGATCATAAGCTCCCATGGAGACGGTGGACATATTGGAGATGACATAGACACCCTTCTCAGTCATGGTTAAGAGTGGCAGGAGCATACCTTTATGTTCCCAATTGTCCGCAGTAATCTTGTCGTAAACGCCGACAGAATACTTGCTCTTGCCCTCGGCTGCATCCTGAAGTTGTCTGGCTTCTGCCACATCCGACTTAGCCTCAACGATGTAGGCTTTTGTATTGGTCTTGAGCCACTCGTTATTGGTCTTGTCTGGCAGGAAGAGCTGGCGATAGCTTTCCAGATAGTTGAAGAGGCCGCGCTTGCCAGTCGCTTCAGAGAGCGAGTTATCGTAAGCCAGATAGTTATTCTTGGCCTTGAGATTTTCAAAACCAGACTGACCGAGTGCAATGATGGTGTCTAGCGTCGAAGCCTTATGATTACCAAAGAAGTCAAACTTATAGGCCGACAAATCCTCGACATTGGTCTTGTCATAGTTGATATTATACCAACGGTTGAGATAGGTCAGACCCAGTAGGAAGGCTTCCTTATTATCCTTAATCTTCTGAGCCACATAGTCCGCTACGACATCGCCTTCCGTATTGATGGACTGGTCCATAGTTAACACCTTGCGTAACTCTTCTGCCAGTTTGGTCTTGACTTGCTCAAAGGCTGTGTCCAGATAGAGCTCATCCAGAGAAGCATCCGCATTCACTCCTAAAACAGTTCGCATAGCCGGTGAGTCAAGGACAACCTTGTTCAACTCTGACAGCACTTGATTGAGAACCCTGCTATAGTCTGATAGGAAGGCTTCTGGGGTATAAAGGAGGTCTAAGCCATTTACAGTGTATTCTGCGATAGCTTGATGTTTGAAATCTCCCTTATAGGTCAGATTTAGATAGTCAACCGTCTTATCCTCAAAGTGTAGCATCAGGCGGTTAATCGCCGTCTTGTTGCTATGGATATCGGTGATCATCTGGTCGCCATTCATCGGAACCACATCCAGCAAGTACTCCGTAGTGAGCTTGTGATTTTCTGGAAGTTTATTTCCGTAAGCAACGATGGTTTCCTTATTGTAGAATGGCAGGAGTTTTTCTATGTTAGCATAAGCTATCAGACGGTCTGCACGAGCATTCTTTTCCTTTCTGTAGTCAACAGTATGGAGATTGAGATTGCTGTCTTCTAGCGTGGTCGTGATGTCTAGTCTCGCTAGTTTCTCTTCGGCCTCGTCCAAGTTTAGGGTAGACGTGACAAACTGATCATTGCCTAAAGTTTCGTTTCCTTCAACGGCATAGGCTTCTTTTATGCGATCATTCTTGTAATCTTGGTCGCCAGAAATGCTGTAGACATTTGTACCGCTGACATTGCTGATAACATTGTCAATCAAGCCGTTGAAATAATTGGAACCAACCACTCCCCCGATTTGACCATTCTTCGTGGAATTTTGGATCTTTCCAGTCACATAAGAACGGCTGATACGGGCATTGTCTTCCAAGCGACCGACTAAACCTCCGAAGCGCTGTTCGTTTGTTCGAGCACCTGCTAGAATGGTCACATCCGCCATGCTCTGACTCAGCAAGGAATTTCCTCCCTTGAGGTTAGCAACCAAACCGCCGACATTATAAGCCTTGGACTGCTTGTCATTGGTCTGGATAGTTCCCGTAAAGGAGCTGTTGATGATTTGGCTATTGCTTGCGACAACGACCAAACCAGCTACTTGCGAAGCATTGCCCACTACTGACACTCTACCTTGGGCAAAAACATCTGTGATTCGCGCATTATCTGCACTGCGAGCCAAGGCAGCAGAGTCATAGGTCCCGACAATATTGACCTCTTTCAGGTCCAAATTAGAAATAGAGGAACCACTCTTGAGGTTTTCAAACAAAGGCTTGGCTAGATTATAAATCGCATACTGCTTGCCATTGTGATTACCAGTCAGACTGCCTGTGAAGTTTCCTCGGAGATAGACATAATCCGCAGGTGCCAGACTGACCTCGCTCGCATCCAAATCGGCTCCTAGAACAAAGTTGCCAGCCATATTTTTCTTCATGGCGTCTACCAAACCAGCAAAGCTAGTATAGACATTTTGCTGACTAGGCACTGCCCTGCTGATATAGAAGTCATAGCCAGACTTGTAGCCTGTTTCGCTCTCTTGCACCAGCTCAGGCAGAGAGACCCTTACCTTATAGACAGCCTTGCCATCCTTCTGGCCTTCTGCCATGCTGTGAACCGGCAGGAGCATGTCCTTGGATTCACTTGATTTGACTTTAACAAAGTAGTTAGACAGGTCCGTAGGTATAGCGCTCATGGAAACGACACGCTTGAACTGGTCCTTTTCTTTGGTATAAAACTCAGCCGAATCAATATCACGGAAGGCAATCTTCTTGTATTGCAACTCAAAGTTGCGGCTATCTTTTTCAAGGTCAGTCAGGCTACCAGCATCCAGCTCATAAGTCAGCTTGGTTTTCAGGGTATAGCCTGTGTAATAGTCCAAACCATCAATCTTCAGACTTCCTGCCACATTGTCAATCGGAAGCGAGCGAACGAGCTGGTCTCCCTTGTACAATTCAGCAGTCGCTGAACGCAAGGATTTTGTCTTGTCTTCTAAGCTATATTGGACCGTGACCGATTTGTCCTCTGGATTTTCTGTCAGACTTAAGATCGAAACTGTCGGCTTGACCTTAGGCACACCATTTAGAGCGGTCTTACTTGCTGTCAGGCTAGCAAAAGCTTGATTGACCTGCACTTGTGTGGCAGTTTGATTATTCAAAATTCCTTCTGCCTTGGCCAATTCGTTTGTATAGGCTGCTTTCTTATCTGCATCCGCATTCTTGTATTGGACGGTCGCCTGTACAGTGCTGCTCAAATCATGTTCATTTCGTAAGCGTGTTTTGTCCACTTCAAGACCCTGTAACTGAGCCTTGGCTTGATTGATTTGATCCACCAGCTGGTCGACTTCCGCTTGACTGGCTTGTGATTGACTCAGAAGCGCTTGACCTGCCACCAAAGCGGTATCATAGGCTACTTGGCGACTTTGACTATCGTTGAAATAACGAGCCTGAGCCTTGATTTTCTCTGCTTCTATCAGTAGATTGTGAAGCGAAATCAGATCGAACTCCTTCAAGGCTTCCACTTGCGGGGCATCACTTGGTACCCTATGCGGTTTCATTGTGCCGACTTTGACAAGCTGAGCAACTGCTGCCCGCGTTTGCTCATTAGAAAGTTCCTGACGGTCAATTTCCTGGCCGTTGGAAGTATAAACTCGCGTCTTGATGGTACGTTCGCCCTGCACTCCCGGAGTGACGATTTGACGAGCGCCTTGGACAAGTTCATCCGTCTCTTCCTCTCGCGTGGTAAAATCGATTTTTTCTACTCGCGTTTCATCCTTATAAGTTAGCGGATATTCTGGTAAAGCGGGCTCTTGCGGCGCAGTGCTCGGTACCATATAGGACTTGGCGGTGCCAATTTTGACAAGCTGCGTGACTGGAGCTAAATTTTCCTCGTTGGACAACTCTTGACGAGCTAGTTCTTGGCCGTTGGAGCTGTAAACTCGAGTCTTGATGGTACGTTCGCCCTGCACTCCCGGAGTGACGATGTGGCGGGCACCCTGCACAAGTTCATCCGTCTCTTCCTCTCGCGTGGTGAAATCGATTTTTTCTACTCGCGTTTCATCCTTATAGGTCAGCGGATATTCTGGTAAAGCGGGCTCTTGCGGAGCAGTGCTCGGCACCATATAGGACTTGGCAGTGCCAATTTTGACAACTTGCGTGACTGGAGCTAAATTTTCCTCGTTGGACAACTCTTGACGAGCTAGTTCTTGGCCGTTGGAAGTATAGATACGAGTCTTGATGGTACGTTCGCCCTGCACTCCTGGAGTGACGATTTGACGAGCGCCTTGGACAAGTTCATCCGTCTCTTCCTCTCGCGTGGTGAAATCGATTTTTTCTACTCGCGTTTCATCCTTATAGGTCAGCGGATATTCTGGTAAAGCGGGCTCTTGCGGAGCAGTGCTCGGCACCATATAGGACTTGGCAGTGCCAATTTTGACAACTTGCGTGACTGGAGCTAAAGTTTCCTCGTTGGACAACTCTTGACGGTCAATTTCCTGACCATTGGAAGTATAAACTCGAGTCTTGATGGTTCGCTCACCTTGAACACCTGGAGTGACGATTTGACGAGCGCCTTGAGGTAACTCATCAGTATATTGTTCCTCGATGTTAAAAGCAATCTTCTCCACCCGAGTTTCATCCTTTGTAACCAACTCTAACTCGGGAACCTCGTGCACGGGAGCGCTATCTGGAACGGTGCCATAGGTAGATAACTCTGGTTTCTCGTGCACGGGAGCACTAGCTGGTGCCGTACCATAACCAGTTAACTCGGGAACTTCATGCACGGGAGCACTATCTGGAACCGTGCCATAGATAGATAACTCAGGCTTTTCATGCACGGGAGCTGTATCCGGAACAACGCCATAACCAGACAACTCGGGTTTCTCGTGTACGGGAGCGCTATCGGGTACCGTACCATAATCAGCTAACTCGGGTTTCTCGCGCACGGGAGCACTATCTGGAACCGTGCCATAGATAGATAACTCAGACTTCTCATGCACGGGAGCAGCATCTGGAACAACGCCATAACCAGATAACTCGGGTTTCTCATGCACGGGAGCAGTATCTGGAACCGTACCATAACCAGACAACTCGGGTTTCTCGTACACGGGAGCGGTATCTGGAACAACGCCATAGCTAGTTAACTCAGGCTTCTCGTGCACGGGAGCGCTATCTGAAACAACGCCATAACCAGCTAACTCAGGCTTCTCATGCACGGGGGCCGTATCTGGAACTGTGCCATAATCAGTTAACTCGGGTTTCTCGTGCACGGGGGCAGTATCTGGAACAACGCCATAGATAGATAACTCTGGCTTCTCGTACACAGGAGCGGCATCTGGGACTGTGCCGTAGTCAGACAACTCGGGTTTCTCGTGCACGGGGGCGCTAGTAGGGACTGTGCCATAGTCAGTTAACTCGGGGACTTCATGCACGGGAGCACTATTTGGAACGGTGCCATAACTAGTAAGCTCGGGAACCTCTTGCACAGGAGTGGTATCGGGTACCGTACCATGACCAGTTAACGCAGGCTTCTCGTGCACAGGAGCGGTATCGGGAACTGTACCATACTCCGTTAACTCGGGGACTTCATGCACGGGGGCGCTAGCAGGGACTGTGCCATAATTAGTGAGCTCGGGAACTTCGTGCTCGGGAGCGCTATCTGGAACGGTGCCATAACTAGTGAGCTCGGGAACTTCATGGATTGGAGCTTCTTTAGGAACAGCCTTATCTGCTGCAGTCCCGACTAAAACAACTTCTGAAACAGGCTCAGTGGTTACTTGATCGGAAATCTGCTTGCTCTCTACGATTTTTCCTTCAACACTATAGTAACGTGTTACGATCTTGCGAGTTCCTGGAATGCCCGCACGAATCACTCGAGATTGTCCTTCGACTAAGTCATCTGAATATTGATACTCGGTTTTATAGGGAATTTCTTGGGTCTGGGTCCTTGCTTGACTTGTAAATTGCATCTCTGGTCGCTCATGAACAGGCGTTTGACGAGCAAATTGCCCTTCTTTAGCAGCAATTTCCTCCTTCTCCTTCTCGGAGAGATGGTCTCCGCCAGCAGTCTGCGCCTCTTTCGGAACTTCAGTATTCTTAGGGCGATCTGCTAGGTCTTTCAACTGCTGATCAGGCTGACTCGCTGGAGTCTCCTTTTGCGGAGCTGGAAGCTGAGAATTTCCCGTTTGAGCCAGTTGATGCTGCGCTTCTTTTTTAAGGTAACCAATATACTGGTAGCCAGCAATTTTCAATGGTTCTGGCAACTGATCGCCAACGGCCAACGTCAGGCTTTGATTATAGGCAGCCAAATCCGTACTGCTGACTGCCAAAACAGAAGCTGGCAGAAGCACAGAATCCAAGCCTGTCACAAGTAAAATAGAAGACAGGTATCTCTTGCCATTTTTCCCTCGCGCCAGCACTAAAACAACTAAGGCCAGACCTGTAGCTGCAAAAGCCGCTCCCAAAAGACCTGACTCGCCTGTCTTAGGGAGCTTTCCTAACAAGCTTTCCTGCCTTGTCGGACGGTAAACCAAATAATAAGCTTCCGAATTTTCTTCCGCAAATTTTGGTAGTTCCTTCACGATAGCAGCTTTTTCAGCCTCAGTCAGATCGCTCTCCACCACATAGTGATACTGAACGAGAGTAGAATGATTGGCAGACACTTCCGCTGCCTCAACAGAGCTGACAGCTCCTCCCATTGTGGTACACAAAAAGAAGCTTCCGATAGTAGCGGAAACTAGACCTACAGACAGCTTTCTAAAAGAATAGCGCTGGTATATGTCACCAGTGACTCTTTTTTTCATAAAATTCCCTTTTCTTCATATAATAAACTAATAAAAATTTTACTGAATTTTACTTAAAATTGCAATCCCTTAGCCTTATAAAATACTTTTCTTTCAGCTGTCGACAGGGAGAAAACCTCTTTCATTTTCAGCGAAAACAAAAAAGCAGATTCTCTGGGAGAGAACCTACTGTTTACAGATCATCCAAGCCCTAAATCCAACTCAAAGAGGCCGTACTCATGCTTGTCCCCTTGCAATTCTGCTACATAGTGGCGCGTAACGGTATTTTGGTGAATCAAGGCGCCGATAGCCGAGGCTTGCCGCTTCTGCGCTTCTTTAAAAATCGGATAGGCCAAGGCAGAGCCCAAGCCCAAGAATTCTTCATCCACTCCCAGATACATAATCGTATAACGTTTGGCAAAGCGCTTGGTCCAGAAAAGCTTGGCTAGGTTGAGAGGAGTCAGTTTTTGATAAACCAGAGAACCGTAGTCCGGCATGGCAATCAGAAAACCTGCTAGCTTGCCCTCTTTATAGGCCAGCTTAACCATTGAAAAATCAAGAATATACTGGTATTTTTGAAAAATCTGACTGAACTGCTGACTGGAAATAGACCGATAAATCGGAAAATCTTGATAGAGGCGATTGAGAAGCTCAAAAACCTGCAACGAAGCTTCTTCCCACTCCTGCTTCTTTGGAGAGCAAATAGTGAATCCCGCTTCTTCAAAAGACTCAAAGCGATGAGCCAACTTGTCCTGATGAGTTTGATTGCTGACCTTGGGATAAAAATTGGACAGATAGCGCTCCTTGAGTTCAAAACCAGCAGCCTGCCAGAGCTGGGGGTAATAGGCTGGATTATGAGGTTCTCCAGTAAAAGGGACCTCCTCTGTTCCAGTCAGCTGCATTCGATAGCCCAGCCAAAAACTTGCCTGTACGGGACCGATTATCTTAATCGCTCCGAGACTGCGAGCAAAACCTGCTAAATGTTCTATAAAAGAAGATGCAATCTGTTGGTCATTGATCGACTCGAAAAATCCCAAGTAAGCAGCCTCATCATCTGGATAGAAGGTCAGAAGTCCTCGAATACAGGGCCGACTGTCCACATAGCCAATAAAGGCATAGGTTTCTAAGTCAGAACTCAGCGGGTGACAGCCCTCAATCAAAGCTAGCTCTTCCTCTGCCGACTGCATGAGGTGGTCTGGCTGGTAAATCTGCTTGGGCAGAGCTAGAAAATCGTCCAGCTCTGTCGTATTGGTTTTGACTGGTTTAATTTCCAGCATGGTCTTCCTCCTTGATCAGTCGAATCTTGCCAGTAAGGCCATCCATCTCAATCCAGTCACCGTTTTGCAGCTGGCTGCAGGCACCTCTGACATTGACAATAGAGGGAATACCCAACTCGCGGGAAATAATAGCCGTGTGCGAGAGCAAAGACCCCTGCTCAGCAATGACACCCTTGGCTTGGGTCAGAAGATAGACCCAGCCCGGATCGGTCATCTTGGTCACGATAATCCGATCCTGAGCAGACTCAATCTCCTGCACATCTTCCACGACCAAAACCTGAGCCTTAACGCAGCCAGGTGAGCAACCAATTCCTTGTAAGGCTTGATTACCCGTATTATGACTGCTGGTGCGGTTTTGCGGTTTCAGGTATTTCTCAAAGACCTGTCCAGCAAAAACATAGCGACTAAAGCTTGGAAGCTCCTTGTCAGCCTCCAACTTCTCCCGACGCTCGGCTATCAATCCACTAACATCTCTGGGCTTTCTGGTCAGCTCAAACAATTCTTCCTTGGTCAAGTAGAAAACATCGTCAGGAGTAGCCAGCAGCCCTTGCTCGGCTAATTGCTGGCCAAGCGTTCGGAAAATCTGTCGCATCATGCCATAGATCCGTGTGCGGTTTAAGCGGGAGCTTTCCCGATATTTAACACCCGTCATGGCTCGCTTGCGAAGAAAATTCGTCCACCAATCTGATTTTTGCTCAGCTTCTTCAAATTTCCGAGGAGCCAGCTTCTTCTCCTCTTGCTGGCACATTTGCAACAGGAGCTTGAGCAGACGCTCTGGGTGCGTTCGAAATGTTGGAGTTTCTAACTTCAACTCTTCCGGAGCTCGATCACCAAATTCATGGATAAAATGGGCAATTTCTTGGACCAAAGGGTGCTGGCGACTTAGAAAAACTGCTGGAATTTCACTTGCCATGGCCTGTCTAATCTCTGCATTTTCTTCTGCTTTCAACTGAGCTGTTAAAGCCTGCAGAGCCAAAGCTGGCCTCATACTTTCTATCTGCTCAATTCCCGCAATCTCAGCCTGAACAGCTCCGCCGCGACGCGACTTCTTCAAGAGACCAGTATAGACAAAAGCATAGAGGTCATTGACCAGCGTAATGTCCCAGTGAGCCAGAATATCCTCTTTTAGCTTGCTGACCAAGCCAATCAAGGTCTCCGCATCTGCGTTGGGAGAAAAGCTCGCTTCGTATTCTAGCTGAATCTGGGCAAACTGCTCTTCCAATTGCCGCATTTGCTTGGGTGCTGTCCAAAACTCTCGGATGATTCGAAGCATGATTTGCAGGCGTTTGAAAGTAGACAAGTGCACTGGCATCTGAGGCACCTCCGTCTCTCTCACTCCCAGCATATCCTGCCAGATAGGAATGATTTTCTTCGAAAAAGGCAGAAGCTGCAAGAGCTGATACCAACTTTGAATCTGGTAATATACTCGGCTATTGACCGGCTGCAGCATATTTTGAAAGGTGGCTTCATAGGCAGCTAACTCAGGGACATCCCTGCCAACCAAGCGCTGGGCAAGACTGCGGAAAATGCTGGCATAAGCCTCTTGAATAAAGCTAATAGTCAGAGGACTGGAAACGCCCGGATAGCTTTCTACAATATTGCTATTATCCAGAATAATCTGCGGTCCCTCTGGCAAGGTGGTAATAGGTCGTGCCTGCAAGAGATAGAGCTGGCCATTGGCAAAAGTAAACTCCATATCCATAATTGGTCCGAAAAGCTGACTTACCTGACTAGCCAAAGCTTGTAGCTCCTCGAGTTGTTCCTGTAATACGTCTGGTGAGTCCTCCGTCTGCTCTGTATAAAAGAGCTGGTCCTTGGGATGGAGCGTCACCATTGTTGTAGGAATCTTATCCTCGACAACCTTGTTGCCCAAGCCTCGACCGATGACAATGATATGCTCATTCAGAATGCCCTTGGGATTAGCTGTGAAGTAAATCCCAGACAAGTCTCCCTCCTGCATGACCTGAACAAGGCAAATCATCTGTGCATGCTTCAACGATAGGCCTTGCTCAAATAGATAACTAAGAGCCGACTCCTGATAAAGAGAGAGCAAGGTCGCTTGGATGGCTTCTTTAAGCCCCTCTGTCTTCACATTGAGCTGACTTTCAAACTGACCGGCAAAGGATGAAGCCTTGCCATCCTCAATAGTAGCAGATGAGCGGACTGCGAAGCGACAGTCTTTCTGAGAAAGCTCCTGCCGAATCCAGTTTTCTGCTGCCGTCAGATCTTCTTGACCAAACTGCTCTCTGGCCCAGTCCTGCAGCTGCTGACTGAGCTGGGACAAGTCCAACTCTCCAGACCGATAGGCAGCTTCCATCCGCTCTAAGTCAGCTGAGCTAGCAGGTTTTTGAAAAAAGTCAAAAGCAAACACTGCAAACTCAGGAACCGGCAAACCAGCAGCCTGCATTTTCAGCAAATGATAGGCCTTGCCTCCGACCTGGTCAAGCCCTGTCTGCTTGATTCTTTTCATCAAAGTACCCCCATCAAGAGATAAACAGCAACGGACAGAACCATGGTCGTCTCCGTGATATAAGTATAACGCTCCACCCGCTCCCGAATATTAAAGCGAGTCGGATCCTTGATAAACTGCTCAAACTGGACGGTCATCCAGATGACATTCAGCACCAAGACTACCACTCCGACATGGGAAATATTCCAGAGGAGAGCGAAATTGGTCAAGATATCCAGCAGAGTCACCACCTCGATAAAGCGAGTGGCTTTTTTGTAGCCAAAAAGCATAGAATAGGTCACATACTCTGTCTCGTCTTTTGGCGCCCGAATCTTGCGGCAGACTTCCCAGATCAAACTTGGGAAATACATGGTAAAGGCCAGCAAGACAGTCGGCAGGGACAAGAGAGGCAGATTGTACTTGTAACATACAAAAGAAATGGTATAGAGATTCAAAATCATCATGACCGGATTATGGGTTACTAGAGCCAGTGGCAGAGAATTTTGAATCTTGTCACGCTTGAAGAACCAGAAGGACATGAGAGTTCCGTAGATATAGAGAAAGAGGAACCAGCCGATATTGTTCATAAAGAAGACATTGAGAAGTACAGAGACAGCTACGATAAAGCTGAGGGCAACAGCCAGGTCCTTCTTTTTCACCCGGCCAGATGGCAGAGCCCGATGGGGAAAGAGCCGCCTATCGGTCTCATAGTCCTTGAAATCATCCGCGATCCGCAGAATCATCAGAAAGACAAAAATGGTAAAAATTCCGATCAATTCCTGATGGTCAAAGTGAAAGGTGGTCACTCCGTCATTGAGCAGAAGGACAAAATAAATCTCAAAAAACATGATGGCAGCCACAAAAAAGCGTGGCAGCAAGGGAAACATTTCCTTATAATAAACAGCTAATCGTTTAAACATAGCTTTTCTCCAATCTTTTCACCCATTTGAATCTGGGTTTCTATTCCGAGGTCTGAGTAAGTCAGGATATCCTGATCCAAGCGAATCGTGCCTGCTGGATAGAGGACAAGAATGGTTGAGCCGCCCAGACCAAAGCAGCCCTTCTCCTGTCCCCTGATCAAATGGTCCTGACTATGATTGTATATTCTTCCGACCAGCAGAGCCCCTACTTCCATCTGCAGGACAAGTCCTAGGTCGGTATCTAAAAGACAGTATTCTCTTTTATTTTCCTTGTAAATCAAGCGCTGCTTCTGGGCTACCTGCCTGACCGTATGCAGGCGGCCTTTGATTTTTCGTCTTTGGGTAATTCTGCCGGATTCAGTTGCCAAATAGCGGTGCAGGTCTTCCACTCCCAAACGATAGACAAGCGCTGTTCCGCCACTGAACAACTGAGCCAACTCTTCATCCAGCAGTAAGTCAGCTAGACTATAAATCTGACCCTTTATCGTCAGCCGCAAGTCCTGACTGATGGTAAAAGCCTCCAGCTTGGCATCTGCCACTGCCAGTACTTGACTGTCAGGACAGACCGGACGCAGAGCGGGCTTGATTCTCCGCTGGAAGAAAGCAGCAAAGTGAGGATAGGGGCCATCTTCATAGTCAGCCAGATTCAGCTGATAATTTTCCACAAAAGCTGCTATTTTCTTGCGAGAAAAAAGAGTGTAGTCTTTCAAAGTCAGCAGATAAGACAGGCTAGGTCGGGTCAAGAAAGACAACAAGATGCGGCCCCAAGCAGTACCATAAAGCTTATCTAACAGCCCCGCCTTATATTCTGTCGGTTCCACTACTTGGCCAGTCTTTCTCTGATAGACCTTAACCATGCGGGAGAACCCCCAGACCAATCAGACTTACAACAGCCAGAATCGCAAAGACCAGGTAGGCCAGCTTATTGGGCTTGGGAATACGGCAGTTGTAGACGAATAGGAAGGTCAGCAAAAGAGACAAGCACAGCCACACCCAGGCAAAGAGACCAGGCGCCAGCCATTGACAGACCAGATAGGTCAGAGGGAAAAATAGGGCGCTGTAGGTCACGGGCAAGCCGATAAAATAAGAGCCAGATCCTTCATCATGTTTGGCCAAGCGATTAAAATGAGCCAAGCGCGTGACCGCAGCCAAGACATAGAGGACAGCCAAGATGATATTGGCCGCTCCCAAGGGCAGCTGGGTCATAAAGAGTACAGCCGGGAGAGCCGCAAAGCTAATCATGTCGCAGAGCGAATCAATCTCAATGCCGAAGCGCTTCTGGCTTTCAGTTCGCTTCATCCGCCGTGCCACCACACCATCAAAGAGGTCACAGATACCGCTAACGATAAAGGCCATCATGGCTAGTCGCAGCTGGGACTGAATGATGGCATAGACTGCCAACAGTGCAAAAGCAGCGCCCATATAGGTCAGGATAACAGATTTGTCGTATTCACCGATAAACAAAGGTTCATTCTTCTTCATGAATTCTTATTTCTCCTCTTCTTCCATCTAAAGTTACCAGCATGCCAGTTTCTAGCAGCTGAGTTGCATTCTTAGCGCAGACCAGAGCTGGAATCCCGCATTCCCGAGCGACAATGGAGGCATGGCAGAGAACTCCACCGTACTCTGTCACAAGACCGCCTAGAATACCGAAAACATAACTCCAACCCGTATCTGTATAGCGGGTGACAAGAATTTCTCCCGGCTCAATCGTCTCAATATCAGCCAAATCCAAGAGGACGCGAACCCGACCGGTTACCTGACCGCTGCTGGCTGGCATTCCCGTCAGCAGAGCCTGACTATCATGTGCCACCTCTTCCAAGCTCATCTCTTTATCAGTCAAATCCCCCGCTGGCTCAAAATTCCGATAAGCCTGGCAATAATGCTGATTATCTGCCGCCTCTTCTTGAAGCTGGTCTGCAGTCTTTTGTCCTTCCATAAAGGCAGTCAAACTTTCTTTCTTAATGTAAAAAATATCTTGAGAATCTTTCAGAAAACCTCGCTTTTCATAAGCTCGACCGAGTTTAAGGCTAATCTGGCGAATGAGGTGGTAATAGCGCGTGGAAATATCCTTGAACTCCTCTCGCCACCAGAGCAATTTCCGCAAGTCTTGACTGATTTTTTCTATCTTTTTCTGCTTGGCTCGAGATAGATGGGCAAGATTCAGTTCAGACTCTGAGACAGGACTGAGCGAGGCTTTGGCCGCTTGGTAATACGCTGAATCAGCAACCAATTGCTGAACTGCTGTCAGCACCTGATGAGCATCTTCTTCGTAGCTTGGCACTCGCAAGTCCAGCTCCCGTGCCGAGTGATAGCCAAAATCCTTTTGGAAATCCTGAATCTTGATAAAATCTGCTCGTTCAGGATATTGCGCTGCCAGTCCCTGTAACTCTTCCACCGATAGCTTCAGCCAGTCGTTTGTCAACTTCTCATCTGCCAAAACAAGATCTGCAGCTTCCAGCATCCTAGCTAAAGGCTTGGTATGCGAAACATTTCCTAACTTGGCAATCAGTTGGAAAAATTCATCCACCGTCAGCCATTTGAGGAGACTGGTCTTTTTCATAGACAGCTGGACCGTATTGATGTAGGCCTGCCAGAAATAAGTTCCCTCACTGTCTAAATAAGCCTGATTTAGCACTAACTGCCAAAGACTCTCGACCTGATACAGCGGGCTTTGGTCGTTCAGTTCTCGTATTTCTTGATTCAGGCGGGTAAATTGCTGACGCAGCTCTTGCAGCTTGTCTGGCGCCTGATGCAGAAAAGTCTTAGTTACTTTTTGCGTTTTCAAAGCTACGCGCAGGAAATTCAAGAGCAAGGCTGGACTTAATTTGCTGGTAAAACCTTGACCTTGGTAGTCTTTATTAACTCCCAGCTCATCATCAAAGTCTCGTTCAATATACCCCGGAATCTGCTCCATACCTTGCTTGACCACGCCTAAGTTCCAGAAAGGCCGAGCATAGTGCAGGCGCATCAGTGGCGGCATCACACCTTCAGGCTCTAGTCCAATTGCCAGCAAAAAGCTAGAAAGGGCCTCTTGCCAAGAATGGCGGTAAAGGCTCCACATCAGGTTGGGACAGGGCTGAGCCGCCACGCCTCCATCTCGAAAATTCGCCGTCGTCCAGCGACCACTGTCGATTTTAGTTGGTACTGTCGTGATGGGCCGAGCCTGCAGCAGATTGACTTGCTCTTGGACAGCACACCACTCAATATCCATAGGCAGACCAAAATACGCCACAATCTGCAAAACCTGTTCATGCAGTTTCTGCAAGACTGCCAGAGGCATTTCAACCTTTTCAAACTGCCTCCAGGTCGGCTTGTACCAAGGAAGAGTCAGCTGCTCAGGATTGACTTGACCGCTAACCAAGCTCTCAGCCGAGCCTTTTACATACTCCAACAGCATAGTCTGATCTTGATTGGTCGCTACGTCCAGGGAAAAACAGACGCCGCTGAAGTCGGGCTCTATCTGCTCCTGGATCAGCACTGCCATGGCAAAATCCTGCTCAGACAGACCCAGACGCTGCCAATAGGCCAAGGCTTCTGGATTAAAGAGGGAAAGCAGACAAGAACGAATGCCCTGCTCGATTTCTGAGAGCGATTGGCAGTTGCCAATCGAGTCATATTGGCCGGCAAATGACATGGCCTGTCCATCTTCTAATAGGGCACTGCTGCGAACGATATAAGTTTGATTTTTCTGACAAAAAGCTGCTAACTCCTGTAGCCAAGCTGGATTCAAGGGATAATGCTGCAAACGCTCCGCAATTTCCTCTTTGCGCAAATGAATTAGTTCTTTAAGTCCCTCTTTTGAGTATTCTGGCAGAGCTACGCTTAGCCAAGCCATTACTTGGTCCGCCGGCAAAATCAGCCCCTTAGGAACCGAAAACCCCAGCTGACAGAGGTTGATTAACTGATTGATTTTACCGCCATAGACGGTCGAAGGCTCTTTTTCCAGCCATAGTTCTTTCATCAAAAACTCCCATTTCACATACGATTTTTTCTAAGCCTAGCCCAGTAGAGCAGACGATTGACTCCTAGATGCGTGCCCGCCCCTAGAATAAGTATGCCTAGCATCTGCTGCCAAGACAGAGGAATATAGAAAAGCAAAATAATAATACAGCCTATCAAGGAATCAATCTGGTCTATCCAGATAAAGGTCCATTTCCAGCCATTCTCCGCCGTCTTGCCCTCTCTGATTTCCAAACGGCGCTTGATAAAACTATTGGGCAGCTCAAACAAAACATAAGCCAGCCCCAAAAGTGCTCCAAGCACCAGATTAAACAACACGGTATTTTCGTAAAAAGCATAGACCAAGTGCAGCGTCTCTAAGGTAGAAATGCTCTTTAAGAGCAATCCCCAGAAAATCTGAGCCAAAGCTCCCCAGACAATCATGCCCAAGAAACCTTTCCAGGTCTTGTTAGCCCCAAAAAGCCTCTTCCCGTCCTTTAAAATTAGCCCAGCATCCATGGGTCGATAAGCCGCCTCTAGCAGTGAAGACTTGCAAAAGATCATATTCAGTACTCCAGCCAGAATGACCGGCATCAGGGTGACATACAAGGCAAGAATCGAGCGCATATTATTTCCTATTCTTTTTATGAAGATCAGTCTGAAAAAATCAAGAGACTCCTCAAACTTATATATATCATTATACCATAAGTCGTAAAGCCCCTTTCCAATAAGCCCTAGACATCTGTCGCATCTGACAAGGAGCAACGCTTGACTGCCCTTCCGCTCTATCAACTCCAAAGCCGCCTGCTAGAATAATATCGCCTTTAAACCACACAAAAAGCCTCATAAGAACTTCTAAGGAAACCAGCACTGGTTTATTAAAAGTTACTTATGAAGCCTATAAATATCAGTTTTCTCTAGAAAAGAAACAAACTATTTTTGCTTGGTCTTAAACCACTAACCTTCAAAAGGCGCGCAATTCTTTCATCGATTTTTGGTGTCAAGCAAAATAGTCACTGGGCCATCATTTACCAATTCTACCTGCATATCTGCTCCGAACACGCCCGTCTTGACTGGAACTTGCTCAGCTAACAGCTGGTTAAACTTGTCATAAAAGGGACTAGCCATGTCCGGCTTGGCTGCACCTGTAAAGGCTGGCCGATTTCCCTTTTTGGTATCTGCATGGAGGGTAAATTGGGAAATGGAAAGAATCTCCCCTCCGATATCCTGAACAGAAAGATTCATCTTATCCTCCGCATCGGAAAAAATCCGCATATTGACAATCTTCCTGACCGCGTAGTCCATATCCTCCTGACTATCATCAGGCCCGACACCTACCAAGAGTAGGAGTCCTTGTTCAATGCTGCTATGCAGCTGCTGGTCAATACTGACCTGAGCACGTTTGACACGCTGAATGACAATTTTCATATCTTTTCCTTTATTTCTGACTAACATCCACTCTGACAAACTCGCACCTATCCATTGGTTCGTTTGACCGAATACACCTCTGGCACACTCTTAATCTTATCCACCACCGTCGTCAGCATGGACAGATTGGCAATACCAAAAGAAACATGGATATTAGCAAATTTCATATCCTTAGTTGGCTGGGCATTAACCGTTGAGATGTTTTTGGTGGTATTAGACAGCACCTGCAACACATCGTTAAGGAGGCCAGACCGATTGAGACCATAAATGTCAATGTGAGCCGTGTACTCTTTAGTCGAATTATTTTCTTCCCATTCCACATCAAGCAAGCGCTGTTCGTAATTCTCCTGGGCCTTGAGATTCATGCAGTCTTGCCGGTGAATAGCTACGCCGCGTCCTTTGGTAATGTAACCAACAATATCGTCACCAGGCACAGGATTACAGCATTTGGCAATCCGAATGAGGAGACCAGACGCCCCCTGAATGACCACACCGCCTTCGTGCTTGACCTTAAGGGTGTCTTTTTTATTTTCGACCTTAACTTCACCGCCCTTGACCAATTCCTCTGCCTCTGCTTTGGCCTTGGCCCGCTCTTCCTCACGGCGCTCTTTTTCTGTCAAACGATTGAAAATACTAATGGCACCGATCTCACCGAAACCAATTGCCGCAAAAAGCGCTTCTTCGGTCTTATAGCTAGTCTTTTGCAGCACATCTTCCATATGCTTCTTGTCCATGTACTTATTGGCTACATAACCATTCTCCTGAAATTGAGCCAGCAAGAGCTCCCGCCCTTTAGAAATAGACAGCTCCTTGTCTTGATTTTTAAAGAACTGACGGATTTTATTTCTAGCCTTGCTGGTCTTGACAAGGTTGAGCCAGTCACGACTAGGTCCAAAGGAATTGGCATTGGTGATGATTTCCACCTGATCCCCAGTCTTCAGCTTGGTATTGAGCGGCACCATGCGGCCATTGACCTTGGCTCCTGTGGCCTTCTCCCCAACCTTGGTATGGATCTCATAGGCAAAATCAATGGGTCCTGAGTCCTTAGGCAAAGAACGTACTGCTCCATCCGGTGTGAAGACATAGATTTCCTCAGCCAAGTAGCTTTCCTTAACCGAATCAACAAATTCCTTAGCATCACCAGACTGATTCTGCAATTCCATCAATTCCTTGATCCAATTCATCCCGATGGCAGATTCCTTGCCGTCAACCTGACCCTTAATTCCTTTTTTATAGGCCCAGTGAGCCGCGACCCCGTATTCTGCGACTTCGTGCATTTCCTTGGTTCGAATCTGAAACTCAATCGGACCTTTAGGTCCATAAACGGTCGTATGGATGGACTGGTATCCGTTGGCTTTGCGATTAGCAATATAATCCTTGAAACGCCCCGGCATGGGTTTCCAAAGCTCATGGATGTAACCCAGCATGGCATAGACATCACTGTGAGTACTCAAAATGCAACGAATGGCAATCAGATCATAGATCTCATCAAAGCGCTTCTTCTTGTCCTGCATTTTGCGGTAGATGGAGTAAATATGCTTGGGACGACCGTAAATTTTTCCATGCAGATTGCGCTCTCCCGCGTAGGTTTCAATCTTGTGGACAACTTCCTCTACCAGAGCTTCCCGCTCTCGACGCTTCTCCTTCATCATGTGGGAGATTTTATAAAATTCCGTCGGATTGAGGTAACGGAAAGACAAGTCTTCCAATTCCCACTTGACGCTGGAAATCCCCAAACGATGGGCCAGAGGAGCATAGATTTCCATCGTTTCCTGCGAGATCCGCTCTTGTTTGTCTGGCCGTAAATGATTCAGAGTACGCATATTATGCAGACGGTCAGCCAGCTTGACCAAGATCACTCGAAGGTCTTCAGACATGGCCATGAGCATCTTGCGATGATTTTCCGCCAACTGTTCTTCGTGAGACTTGTATTTGACTTTCCCAAGCTTGGTCACACCGTCCACAATCACGCGCACATCATGACCAAATTCTCGCTCCAGATCGTCCAAGGTCGCCGCCGTATCCTCTACGACATCATGCAAAAAACCACAGGCTACTGAAACAGCATCCAACTTGAGCTTGGCTAAAATTCCCGCCACCTGAATCGGATGGACGATATAGGGCTCTCCCGACTGACGAGTTTGCCCGCTATGACATTCCATCGCATAAATCAACGCTTTTTGAACAAAAGCCACATCCTCTGCAGCTAAATATTTTTTTGTTAGGGCTACAACCTGATTCCCCGTTAAATTTTCTTCTTTTGGCATGCTTCTCTCCGCTTTCTTGCCTACTATTTTAACATTTTTAAATCAATATGAAAACCAAGAGGACTAGAATAAAAGCACGGTAGCAGAATAGCACTACCTTTTCAAAGTTTTAGCTTGTCAACCTTGTTTCCGAGCTAAGATTTAAAAACTTTCCTAGAGTTATAAACAGTTCCAGCCCCACGAGGTTGCTCGATAATCCATGGCTATTGAGCAAGCAGCTGCAACCTCAAGGATCTCTTTCTAATAAAAAGCGAGGCCGAGACACTTTTGTCTCAACCTCCGTGATGAAAATGATGTACTTTCTCCATATGAGCTATATCTTTTAGAAACTCATAATAGGCATAGATGAGGTAGCCAGCAGAGGCCACACCCAAAATAGCTATTGATACTTCAAATAAGGTAGACAAAGACATGATAAACCTCCTCTCCTTATTTCAAACTGCAATGTGCAAAGTGACCATCAGCGGCTGTTTCGTTCCCAATTTTTTCCTTTCTAGCCTGCCTCTGGATTCACCTTTATTATACCAAATTTAAGAAAGGAAAACAATGAAAATCCCTTTATAAAAATACTTTTTCAGGTTTGATGAAGCAAATGACCTGCTTCAGTTGTCCATTTCTCCACCTAGACCTACCCTTTAATCAAAAAGAGACTGGGACAAAAGTCCTAGCCTCTCAATTG
>NZ_LAWH01000060.1:0-11924 GCF_001588905.1 Streptococcus cristatus
ATCCAAAGACAATTGAGAGGCTAGGACTTTTGTCCCAGACTCTTTTTTATTCCCTTAGGAGGATAATTTATGATAAAATATAAGTAATACGGAGGTTGGCAAAATGGAGAAAAGATCTGAAATCAAGCGACAAGCAGCATTAAGCAACCGTGCCTTTATCCTTGCCCTGCTGGGAGCGGTATTTGTATCAGCGACTGTCATTTTATTCTTCCAAAGCATCATGGGGATGCCAAAGGGAAGCAGTGGGAATGCTGCTAAAGATGCTCCTAAATCCTCCTCGCTATCAGGAAAGAAAACCGACTCGAAAACGGTTCGCATTATGGCTAATGGGGACCTTTTGTACCATGATGGGCTTTATATGAGTGCCCAAAAAGCTGATGGTAGCTATGATTTTTCGGAAAATTTCACCTATGTCAAGGACTGGCTTCATCAAGGAGATTTGGTCTTGGGGGATTTTGAAGGGACCATTCGCTCAGACTATCCTTTGGGAGGCTATCCGCTTTTCAATGCTCCGGAGGCTGTTGTGCCTGCTATTAAAGATGCCGGCTACCAAGTGGTGGATCTGGCCCATAATCACATCCTAGACTCAGGGCTTGAGGGAGTCTTTACGACTGCAAAAGCCTTTGAAGATCACGGAATTAGCCCAGTCGGCGTCTATACTCACAAAAACAGGGATAAATCGCCTATCCTGATCAAAGAGGTAAAAGGTATCAAGATTGCTATTTTGGCTTACTCCTATGGTTTTAATGGCCTGGAGTCCAATCTCAGTCAGAAGGAGATTGATCATCACCTATCCACCTTTGATGAGGAGAAGATGAAGGCGGAGATTAAGCAGGCGGAGAAAGAAGCGGACATTACAGTAGTCATGCCACAGACGGGGATCGAATACCAGCTAGAGCCAAATGAGGAGCAGATCGAGCTCTATCACAAGATGGTAGACTGGGGAGCGGACATCATTTTTGGTGGGCATCCGCACGTGGTGCAGCCTTCAGAAATTCTTGAAAAAGATGGTCAGAAGAAGCTGATTATCTACTCCATGGGGAATTTTATCTCCAATCAGCGGATTGAAACCATGGCTGGTGTGGATACGGCTGAGTGGACCGAGCGTGGTGTCTTGATGGATGTTACCATTGAAAAGACGGACAAGGGGACCATTATCAAAAAAGCTCAGGCACATCCAAGCTGGGTTAGCCGTGTGGAAAAGGGAACTTACTCACCAGAGGGTTACCCGCTTTACACTTATCAAACTCTGATCTTGGAAGATTTCATCGAGGGTGGAAAATATCGCAATCAGCTGGATCAGGCGACCAAAGATCGGATTGATACGGCCTATAAGGAAATGAAAGAGCATGTGCATCTGAATTGGAAATAAGCACAGAAAAGGACACTTCCTTTTGTTTCTTTGCTTTTCTTTGATGAAAAACGAACTATTATAGAGCCGACGAGCAAAATAGTTTCAATATCAAAGAATTTTATATATAATATAGGATACAAAAGGGGACAGGTATGTACAGCGTAATAGAAATGTATGGCGATTATGAGCCCTGGTGGTTTTTAGACGGTTGGGAGGATGATATCATTGAAAAAAGGTATTTCGATGATTATTACACCGCCCTTAAATACTATAAACACCGCTGGCTAGAGATGTCTGAAGCATCTCCGTTTTATAAAAGCCGCAGTGATCTTATGACGATTTTCTGGGATCCGGCCGATCAACGTTGGTGTGAGGAGTGCAATGAAGATATTCAGCAATACCACTCTCTGCTTTTGTTAGAAAATGAAAGCAAGATCCCCAAGAGCAAGTATCGTCCAGGCTACCGCAAGCAAAATGCTACTGAAAAACACCGTATTTGCAAAATTAAAGTGCGAGCTAGGTAGGATAGAGATCAAAGAATGGAGAAAATTTCTTCATTCTTTTTTTATTTTTTCTCATTTTGTGCGAATAGTAAGGTGAGGAGGACTTATGGTTCAAAAAATTGCAAAGGAAATGATTCAATTGGCCAGGCAGGAAGCGGCCCAAGATATTTATCTGATTCCCAAGAGCTCCTGCTATGAGCTTTATATGCGGGTGGGAGATGAGCGGCGCTTCATTCAGACCTATGATTTTGATTTATTATCGTCAGTCATCAGCCATTTTAAGTTTGTCTCAGGCATGAATGTCGGAGAGAAGAGGCGCAGCCAGTTAGGCTCCTGCGATTATGATTGTGGAGATGTGACGGTCTCGCTCCGTCTGTCAACCGTCGGGGATTACCGCGGCTATGAGAGCTTGGTGATTCGGCTCCTACACGATGAGGAGCGTGAGCTGTGTTTCTGGTTTGACAATCTGCCTGATCTTCGTAAAAAAGTCAATTCTCGCGGCCTTTATCTCTTTTCAGGGCCAGTTGGCAGTGGAAAGACGACGCTGATGCACCAGCTGGCTCAGATGAGATTTGGCCAACAACAGGTCATGTCTATCGAAGACCCTGTGGAAATCAAGCAGGAAAACATGCTCCAGCTTCAACTGAATGAAACGATTGGCATGACCTACGACAGCCTCATCAAGCTATCTCTGCGCCACCGACCGGATCTCTTGATTATCGGGGAAATCCGCGACCAAGAAACGGCTCGTGCGGTGGTAAGGGCTAGTTTGACAGGGGCCACGGTCTTTTCAACCATTCATGCTAAGAGCATTCGCGGAGTGTATGAGCGGCTGCTAGAGCTGGGTGTCAGTGAGGATGAGCTGCGCATGGTGTTACAGGGCGTTTGTTACCAGCGTTTAATCGGGGGAGGAGGTGTGATCGACTTTGTCAACCAAGACTATCAACAGCACGAAGCCAATCTCTGGAACCAGCAGATTGACCAGCTTTTTGCAGATGGACATATCACAGCTGATCAAAGGCAGGCGGAAAAAATTATCTACGCCTAAGCAAAAGAAGATTATCGAGCTGTTTCGTAATCTTTTTACCAGCGGTTTTCATTTGGCGGAGATTGTTGATTTCCTACGGCGGAGTGCCCTTTTAGAGGAGGCCTATGTCGCGGAGATGCGTTCGGGTTTGGCTGCGGGTCAGTCATTTTCCCAGATTATGAAGCGTTTAGGATTTTCAGATAATGTGGTCACCCAGCTATCTTTGTCAGAGTTGCATGGAAATCTAAATCTTAGTTTGGGTAAAATCGAGGATTATCTGGAAAATCTATCCAAGGTCCGTAAGAAATTGATTGAGGTGGGGACTTATCCCCTGATGCTGCTTGGTTTTTTGGTACTGATTATGCTGGGCTTGCGTAATTATCTCTTGCCCCAGTTGGACAGTCAAAATATGGCTACTCAGTTCATTCATTATCTACCGCAGATCTTTCTGGGAGGCGCTCTGGTGAATTGCTTGCTGATTTGCGGTGGCTGGCTCTATTATCGCAAGAGCTCTAAGATGAGATTTTTCAGCCGTTTGGCTAAGTTTCCTTTTGTTGGCGCCTTAGTGCGGGCCTATCTGACGGCCTACTATGCGCGTGAATGGGGCAATATGATTGGACAAGGGCTGGAATTAAGCCAGATCTTTCTCATCATGCAGGACCAGCCTTCTCAGCTCTTTCAGGAGCTGGGGCGAGACTTGGAGATGGCTCTAGGTGCAGGTCAGGGCTATGCCGAGAAGGTCGGCACCTATCCTTTCTTTAAGAAAGAGTTAGCCTTAATCATCGAATACGGCGAGGTCAAGTCCAAGTTGGGTGACGAATTGGAACTATATGCCGAAAAGACTTGGGAAGAGTTTTTCCTGAGAATCAATCGTGCCATGAATTTGATTCAGCCTCTCGTCTTCGTCTTTGTCGCCCTCGTGATCGTTTTACTTTATGCAGCCATGTTGCTGCCAATTTATCAGAATATGGAGATTCAATTATGAAAAAATTAAAAACTTTGAAGGTTAAAGCCTTTACTTTGGTGGAAATGTTAGTCGTCCTTTTAATCATCAGTGTCTTGATGCTCTTGTTTGTTCCGAATTTGACTAAGCAGAAGGATGCTGTGTCAGATACGGGCAACGCGGCTGTAGTCAAGGTCGTGGAAAGTCAAGCTGAGCTTTATGAATTGAAGAATGTTAATGAAAAAGCTACTCTAGGAAAATTAGTTGCCGATGGTCGGATTACCGATAAGCAGGTGGCATCCTATAAGGCTTACTATGGAAAAAACAGCAGTGAAGTTCGTGCAGTTGCGGATTAAGGCTTTTACGCTGTTAGAAAGTCTCCTGGCTTTATTTGTGGTCAGTTTCATTTTATTAGGTTTATCTGGCTCTGTCCAGGCTGGTTTCAATCAAGTACAGGAGCAGCTGTTTTTCATGGAATTTGAGCATCTTTATCAGGAGAGCCAAAAGCTAAGTATGGCTGGACATGAAAAGATCAAATTGACCATTTCGGAGCGCAATATCTCCAACGGCTATCAGCAAGTAGAATTTCCCAAGACTTTGCAGGAACATGCTCCTCAGACCATTCAGTTTGATCAGGCTGGCGGGAATTCTTCGCTCAGCAAGATTGTTTTTCAAACGGAGGATAAAAAGGTTGTTTACCAGCTTTATATGGGCAATGGAAAATTTAAAAAGACGACGAATGAAGGCTAGCATTTTGCTGGAGGCCTTGGTGGCAATGGCGGTTTTTGCGGCTATTGCCAGCCTCCTGCTTGGCCAGATTAGTCAGTCGCGGCAGGAGCAGATTCGCTTATTGCAGGAGGAGGAAGTGTTGCGGGTTGCTCGGATGGCCATGCAGACGGGACAGGAAAATCTGACGGTTAACGGCATTACAGTCCGCCAGATCAAGACCGACCAGCAATTAACAGTCTATCACCAAGAAGAGAAGGTGCTCAGTGTTAAAAAACGTTAAAATCAAAGCTTTTACACTTTTAGAGACTCTAGTCGCCCTGCTAGTCTTGAGCGGTGGTATGTTGGTCTTTCAGTCGATGACCAAGCTTCTGGCTTTTGAACTGCGACATCAACAGGAAAATAAGCAGCAGGAATGGCTCTTATTTGTCGATCAGTTGGAGACGGAGCTATCGCGCAGCCAATTTGACCGAGTCGAAAACGACAAAATCTATGTCAAACAGGATGGCAAAAATATAGCTTTGGGCAAATCTCGGAGTGATGATTTCCGCAAGACGGATGCTTCGGGACGTGGCTATCAGCCCATGGTCTATGGGCTCAAGGCTGCTCCGATCAGTCAGGAGGGGGACCTTGTTCGCTTTCGCTTCCGGTTTGAAAATAATTTAGAAAGAGAGTACATCTATCGTGTCCAAGATAAAAGTTAAGGCAGGCATCTTGCTTTATGCCCTCTTTATGGCAGCGGTATTTAGCTTGCTCTTGCAATTTTATCTGAATCGGCAGGTAGTCAATCAGCGTCTCTTTCAAGCCAATTGGGAGCGGACAGAAGCCTATGCCTTAGCTGTTTTGACCAAGGAGACTGCCACAGAGGAGAGCGGGCAATTAGCCTTTGACAAAGGGAGTACCCATTATCGCAGGCAGGGAAATATGCTGGAGGTCAGTAGCCAACTCGCCAATCAGAAGAGCTATTCTTTCTATTTTGAGAGCAAAAAGGAGCCAGAGAAGAAGGCTAAAGATGGCAAAGACTCCAAAAATGCCAAAGAAAGTAAAGAGTCCTCTCCTTCAACTGACAAGAGAAGCGACTAATATAAATGTAAAAGATTTGTAATCCGATAGCCCTTGGAAAGAGGGCTTCTTTTTGGTATCATAAGACAACGGAGGATGCCATGAAATTTGAAAAAATAGAACGAGCTTTTCACCTGCTTTTAGAAAATGTGCAAAATATCCAAAATGCGCTGGGAACTAATTTCTATGATGCCTTGATTGAGCAAAATGGGATTTATCTGGATGGAGATACAGACTTACAAGAAATTCTGAAAAATAATGACAAGCTTCGTGCCCTGCATTTGACCAAGGAAGAGTGGCGGCGGGCCTATCAGTTTATTTTTATGAAGGCTTCTCAGACAGAGCCGCTTCAAGCCAATCATCAGTTCACACCGGATTCGGTCGGCTTCTTGCTGAGTTTTTTGATTGACCAGTTGGCTCAAGACGAGAGAGTTGATTTGCTGGAGATCGGCAGTGGGACAGGCAATTTGGCGGAGACTCTGCTCAACCACACACAAAAGAATATGGATTATCTAGGCCTAGAAATTGATGACTTGCTGATTGATTTATCTGCCAGCATTGCCGAAGTTATGAATTCTAAGGCACGCTTTGCTCAAGGAGATGCGGTGCGGCCTCAGGTTCTGAAAGAAAGCGACTTGATTGTCAGTGATTTGCCAGTGGGCTATTATCCAGATGATGCCGTGGCGGCTCGTTATGAGGTTGCCAGTCCAGACGAGCATACTTACGCCCATCATCTCTTGATGGAGCAATCGTTAAAATATTTGAAACCGGGGGGCTATGCTATCTTTCTCGCGCCAAATAATCTGCTGACGAGCCCTCAAAGTCATCTGCTGAAAAAATGGCTGCTTTCTAGTGCCCAGCTCTTGGCAATGATTTCCCTACCAGAGAAGATTTTCGCGAGCCGACAGAATGCTAAGACGATATTTGTCCTGAGAAAACAAGGCGAATCAGATATCCAGCCGTTTATCTACCCTTTGCAGGACTTGCAAAGTCAGGATGAAATCTTAAAGTTTCGTGAAAGTTTTCAAAACTGGGTTAAAGTTAGTGAAATTCAAACAAATTTTTGATATAATAGTTTGAAAACGCTTAAAGAGGTGACGAGATGTCAAAAACTATTTCTATCAATGCTGGAAGTTCGAGTGTAAAATGGCAACTTTATTCAATGCCAGAAGAAAAGGTGTTGGCTAAAGGTTTGATTGAGCGGATTGGTCTCAAGGACTCAATCTCTACGGTTAAATTTGATGGTCGTTCTGAACGCCAAACCTTAGATATTGCTGATCATACACAAGCTGTGAAAATTTTATTGGACGATTTGAAACGATTTGAAATTATTCAATCTTACGATGAAATCACAGGTGTTGGGCACCGTGTCGTAGCTGGAGGCGAGTATTTCAAAGAATCAGCCCTTGTGACTGACGATGTGTTGAAAAAGATTGAAGAGTTGTCTCTGCTAGCTCCTTTGCACAATCCTGCCAATGCTGACGGTATCCGTGCTTTCAAGGAACTTCTTCCAGACATCACTAGTGTGGCTGTTTTTGATACATCTTTCCACACAACCATGCCAGAAAAAGCTTATCGCTATCCATTGCCAACTAAGTACTACACTGAAAATAAGGTCCGTAAATATGGAGCACATGGAACCAGCCATGAGTATGTAGCCCACGAAGCTGCAAAACTTTTGGGTAAACCGATTGAAGAATTGAAACTCATCACTTGTCATATCGGAAACGGTGCTTCTATCACAGCAGTCGATAAGGGGTGCTCAGTGGATACTTCTATGGGCTTCACTCCCCTTGGTGGAGTTATGATGGGAACACGTACGGGTGACATCGATCCAGCAATTATTCCATACTTGATGCAACATACAGATGACTTTAACACGCCAGAAGATATCAGTCGAATTCTGAACCGTGAATCTGGACTGTTGGGCGTTTCAGAGAAATCAAGTGATATGCGCGATATTCATGAAGCTATGCGTGCGGGTGATGAAAAGGCACTATTGGCAAATGAAATTTTTGTGGATCGCATTCAAAAATACATTGGTCAGTATTTAGCTGTTTTAAATGGAGCAGATGCCATTATCTTTACAGCTGGTATCGGTGAAAACTCTGTGACTATCCGTAGCATGGTTATCGAAGGAATTTCTTGGTTTGGCTGCGATGTCGATCCAGAGAAGAATTTCTTTGGTGCCACAGGAGATATTTCAACAGAAGCTGCTAAAGTCAGAGTTCTGGTTATTCCGACAGATGAAGAGTTAGTCATTGCGCGTGATGTAGAACGTTTTAAAAATCAATAATCAAAAAGCTCGGCCTAGCTGAGCTTTTTCTTGTGACTTTGTGATTATTCTTTGGTCAGATAGGATGATTCAAAACGAGGTGGAGGTGCTAGTAGTCAAAGATGGACTGGGGAGCAATTTGGCATAAGGCAGATGATCTCTAAAGAACGAATAGGCGCTTGTTTGTATCTGGCGTGCTATGTTGCTAGCTAGAGGAGAAGAAAAAGACGATTTCTGGTAGGAAATCGTCTTTTTGGGGAAAATCTGTTTTTTGAAAGAATTGTGGCTAGTTGTCGATGTGGAGTGCTAGCCTTGGAGCCTCGGAAATCAGGCAAGCTATCCTTTTTTAGCCTTGCTTTTGTGCCGTTTGATTTCTGCTTCAAAACTCTCTGACGGTGCTTCCACGCTGATGGTTTCTAGGGTAAATGGATGAGTCAATGTCAAGCGGTGGGCATGGAGCATGAGGCGACCTTGGGGGTGAGGATGGTAGAGGGGGTCGCCGATAATGGGATGGCCGTGATGGGCGAGATGGACGCGGATTTGATGAGTCCGTCCGGTTTTCAATTGACATTTGACCAGAGTCGTATTTCCAAAGTCCTTGAGTCGGGTTACATGAGTTTCAGCGTAGAGTCCCTTTTTCGGATCAACGAGGCGTTTCCGTCGGTCATGGCGATCGCGTCCGATTTTATCTTTGTAGACGATAGTTTTGCTGGGAAATTTTCCTTGAGCAAGGGCCCAATATTCGCGGGCGATTTTTTTGTTTTCCAAGAGGCGGTTGAGAATGGGGAGGACAAAGGGATTTTTAGCAAACAGGATAGCGCCGCTGGTTTCTTTGTCCAGTCGGTGGACGACATAGCAGGTCTGTCCGACATAGCTTGACACATGGTTGAGCAGAGCGACTTCTGTCGGCTCATTGCCGTGGCTTTTCATGCCGTTAGGCTTGTTGACGATGATGAGATGCTCGTCCTGGTAGAGCTCCTCGACCAGATGAGGCTGGCCAGCGGGGAGTTCTTTTTCTGGATAATCCTCTTTGTCAAAGGTCAGTTGGATGTTGTCACCAGGCTTGACCAAAGTTTGCCAATGGATGGACTCACCGTTAACTAAAATGTGTTTCTTGGTTCGGAGAAAGTGACGAATCTTTCGTGGGATGAGCAGCTGCTCTTCTAGCAGTTGTTTGACGGTCATCGGAGGCAGGCTTGCGGGGATGGTAATAGTAAATTTCATGTTTTCATTGTAGCAAAAACTAGCCCATTTGGAAATGCTTCGTTGGAAAGAGGAAAGGAGCCCTGCTATTTCCTTAAAGAAAGCTAAAAGGAGTAGCAAGTAGCGGAGTCGTGCCTTGTGTCTGCATGGATAAGGTGATAAAATATGTTTTATGAAGAAATTAAATGATATATTTGAAAAATTAGTCAATATGTTTAAAACGGATCAGCCTGCGAAGAAGGTTGCTGAGGAGCTGGAAGGCGAGACGTCTGAGCCTAGTTATAGCCGCTCTGGTAAGAATCGGAAGAAGCCCTTGTCTCAACATCCTTTCCGTCGCTTTTGGCGCAGGTTTCATCTAACCAAGATATTCTTGATTCTCGGCTTGACCTTTGGTCTGGTGGTTGGTGGCTATCTTTTTTATGTAGCTAAGACGACCAATGTCAAAGACTTGCAGAATGCTCTGAAAGCTACGACTTTGATCTATGATAAGGATGGAAACGAAGCGGGCAGCTTGTCTGGGCAAAAAGGAACCTATGTCGAATTGGATGCGATTAGTCAGGATTTGCAGAACGCTGTGATTGCGACAGAAGACCGATCCTTTTATAAGAATGGCGGGATTAACTACAGTCGCTTCTTTCTAGCTATTTTGACTGCGGGGCGTTCGGGTGGTGGCTCGACTATCACGCAGCAGTTGGCTAAGAATGCCTATCTCTCTCAAGATCAGACTATTGAGCGCAAGGCTAAGGAATTTTTCCTAGCTTTAGAGATTAACAAAAAATACAGCAAGCAGGAAATCCTGACCATGTACCTCAACAATTCTTATTTTGGAAATGGGGTTTGGGGCGTAGAAGATGCCAGCAAGAAATACTTTGGTGTATCTGCCAGTCAGCTTAGCCTGGATCAATCAGCGGTTCTAGCCGGTATGCTCAAAGGACCAGAGCTATATAATCCCTTGTATTCGATTGAGAATGCGACCAACCGTCGTGACACCGTTCTTCAAAATATGGTGGCGGCAGGTTATATTGATCAGGCAACGGCGGATCAGGCCGCGACAGTTGGTATTGGAGGTCAGCTAGTCGATGCCTACGAAGGCAAGTCAGAAGACTATCGCTACCCATCTTATTTTGATGCGGTTATCAATGAAGCGGTCAATGATTACGGTCTGACGGAAGAAGAAATCGTCAACAATGGCTATCGGATTTACACCGAATTGGACCAAAATTACCAAGCCAGCATGCAGGTTATTTATAGCAATGTCGATCTCTTCCCACTGGCTGAAGACGGGACGCGGGCCGAGTCAGGAAGCGTAGCGCTAGATCCTAAGACGGGTGGTGTTCGGGCCCTGGTTGGCCGTGTCAACAGTGCTGATGGCTCTGCTTTTCGGACTTTCAACTATGCGACTCAGTCTGCTCGCAGTCCAGGTTCGACCATCAAGCCTTTGGTAGCCTACAGCCCAGCTATAGCAGCCGGCTGGTCAACGGATAAGGAACTAGATAATAGTCGGACAGTTTTTGGTGACTATAAGGTCAATAACTATGGCAATATCCAAAGTTCACCGACGGTTCCAATGTATCAAGCCTTGGCTGAATCCCTCAATATTCCCGCGGTTTCAACAGTGGATGAATTAGGCGTGAACAAGGCCTTTGAATACGGCAAAAAGTTTGGGCTTAATATGGATAAGGTAGAACAGAATCTAGGTGTGGCTCTGGGAAGTGGCGTGACGACCAATCCACTTCAGATGGCCCAAGCCTATTCAGTCTTTGCGAATGATGGAGTTATGAATGATGCCCATCTTATCACCAAGATAGAAAATGCTAGTGGTCAGGTTGTCAAAACCCACCGGCAGACTTCTACCCGCGTTCTCAATCGCTCAACCACAGAAAAGATGACCAGTATGATGTTGGGAACCTTCTCAAACGGGACGGGAGTCTATGCAGCTCCGTATGGCTATACAATGGCTGGAAAGACAGGAACGACAGAGACTGACTTTAACCCTGATTTGTCAGGAGACCAGTGGGTCATCGGCTACACACCAGATGTGGTTATCAGCCAATGGCTAGGCTTCCCTAAGACGGATGAAACTCACTATCTGACTGGCACAAGTGCCAATGAAGCTTCGGCTATTTTCCGTAATGTAGCCAACACCATCTTGCCTTATACGGAAGGAACCTCCTTCTCGGGCGAGAAAAATGCTTATGCTGAAAATGGAATTTCCCCAGTCGATACCTACGGTACTGGTCAAACGAATACGACTAGTGAAAATAAAGACTTCCTGAAAGATGTCCAGGAGCGGGCCCAAAACCTGGTAGATGATGCCAAGAAAGCTATCGATGAGTCTGGGATTACTGAAAAAGCCAAAAATCTCTGGGATACTATTACTGGCTGGTTCCATTAATCGTCTAAACAGCTTGTCAAAGAAGTAGAAAACTGCTATAATAAGGGGAATGGAGGCGTCATGGCATTAAAAAAAGCGAGTCTAGCGTGTACAGTTTGTGGGTCACGAAATTACTCAATCAAACTTAGTAGCACTCCAAAACCTACGCGTCTAGAAGTGAATAAATATTGTAAACACTGCAGTAAATATACACTGCATAAAGAAACCAGATAGGAGATAGTTGTGAAATTCATTAAAGATGTTTTCGTTTTGCTACGAGATACAACTTGGCCTACCCGTAAAGAAAGATGGACTGATTTCCTTTCCGTAATGGAATACACAGCATTCTTTGCTGTTGTCATCTATATTTTTGATAAGGTAGTTGCCAGCGGTCTCTTCCGCATAATCAACATGTTTTCATAAGAAAGATGAGGCTGGGACAAAAGTCCTAGCCTCT
>NZ_LAWH01000061.1:0-6389 GCF_001588905.1 Streptococcus cristatus
CTAGGACTTTTGTCCCAGCCTCTTTTTTGCCGCTTTCTTCTTGACAAAATATGTAAAGGGAGCTATACTATATTTGAAAAAGTAAAGTTTATTTTACATTATGAGAAGGAGGCAGCCTTGGAAAATCGAATTCAAGAATTACGAAAAAGAAAAAAGCTCAGCCAGGAGGAGCTGGCTGAGAAGCTAGAGGTCACGAGACAAACGATTATTTCTTTGGAAAAGGGCCGCTACAATGCCTCGCTGCTTTTGGCTCATAAAATTGCATCCTTTTTCAATTTAAGGATTGAAGAAGTGTTTCTCTTTGAGGAGGATGAATCATGAAATGGACTTATTTATGTAAATGGATATTGGCTATTTTGGTGGTTGTTGGCTTATCTTATCTCCATTTGCAAGCCAATTTTATCCCTAAGGAAATCCTGCCTTTTGTGGCAGTTATCTTGATTGTGGTGATGTTGAAAATTTCCCAAGCGTATGAAAAATAGGAGGCCGATATGGAAGCATTAACTAAACAAGAATTTCGGAAAAAACTTCAAAAGAAAGTGATCATAGGTCGCATCCTAATCCTAGTCCTCTGGCTGGGACTGGGATGGAGCTACATTCATTCTCTGGATGATTTAGAGGAAGGCATTATGGTGGGTCTGCTTTTAGGGATTTCTTTGATGGTTCTGCGTTATAATCTTGCCTTGAAACGGGAGGAAGCCCTTAATAGGCTCTACATTCAGGTGACGGATGAACGCAATCGGATGATTGACGAAAAGACTCGCACTCTGCTGTTTGATATCCTTTTGCTGCTGGCAGCAGGACTAAGCCTTCTTTCTATGATTTTTCCTATCATTTTAAATCTCAATCAGTTTCTGACCTTGACCATTATCCTAGTTTTGGCCCTTTACTATCTCTTGCGTTTTCTCCTATCCAAGCGTTATTAAGAAAAAAAGCTGGCAGGGCCAGCTTTCTCAACAAGCTTTTAACAGAGCTTGTTTTTATTTTCTATAAAGTCGATCATACTGATAAACAGGGTCCATGGTCACATGGATGCCTAGTTTGCGCAGGACATTTTTATCTTCGTCGGTCAGCATCACAGTCGAATGAGCTTCGCTGCCTTTGAGGTTGCCCAGTTGCTGCATAGCGTTGGCAGCATCTTGATTTTCCATGGCTGTGATCGCCAGAGCCATCAAGATTTCGTTTGAGTGGAGGCGAGGATTGCGGCTACCCAGATGATTGATTTTCAGACCTTGAATTGGTTTGACATACTCAGGCTCAATCAGCTTGGTTTCTTTGGCAATGTTGGCTAATTTCTTAATGGCATTGATTAAGACAGCAGCCGTAGGGCCAAAGAGTTCAGAGGTTTTACCGGTTACGATTTCACCGTTTGGCAATTCCAAAGCCAGAGCGGGGTCGCCAGTACTTTCGGCCTTGGCACGCGCAGCCACGGTTACTTTCCGATCCAGCGGTGTGATGCCCAAGTCGTTCATCAAGAGTTCGATTTTCTTGACAGCAGATTCAGAAACGCGCTCTGCCTTGAAGTCCAGAATAGTCTGGTAGTAGCGACGGATGATTTCCTGTTGAGATGCCTCGATAGCTGCATCGTTGTCTACAATGGCAAAGCCGACCATGTTGACGCCCATGTCCGTTGGGGATGCATAAGGAGACTCGCCTAGGATGCGCTCCAGCATGCGTTTGAGGACTGGGAAAATTTCGATATCACGGTTGTAGTTGACGGTGGTTTTTCCGTAGGTTTGCAGATGGAAAGGGTCAATCATGTTGACGTCGTCGAGGTCGGCTGTAGCGGCTTCGTATGCTAAGTTGACTGGATGGTGCAGGGGCAGATTCCAAACTGGGAAGGTTTCAAACTTGGCATAGCCTGACTTGATGCCATTGATTTGGTCGTGGTACATGTTGGACAAGCAAGTAGCCAATTTACCAGAACCAGGACCAGGTGCGGTCACCACGACTAGATTACGGCTGGTTTTGATGTAGTCGTTTTTGCCCATGCCTTCAGGCGAGATGATATGGTCCATATCGGTCGGGTAGCCCTTAATTGGATAGTGGATGTAGGAGTCAATCCTATTCTTTTCTAACTGAGCTCGGAAGAGATCAGCTGCTGGCTGGCCAGAATACTGGGTGATGACTACTGAGCCAACATAAATATCCAGCTCGTTAAAGGTATCAATCAGGCGCAGAACTTCCTGATCATAGGAAATGCCCAAGTCGCCACGGGCTTTCGAGTGCTCAATATTATTGGCATTGATAGCAATGACAATCTCGACTTGGTCCTTGAGCTCCTTGAGCAGTCTGATTTTATTATCCGGCTCATAGCCTGGCAGGACGCGGGCAGCATGGAAGTCTTCCAGCATTTTACCACCGAATTCCATGTACAATTTGCCCTCAAATTGATGAATGCGCTCCAAGATATGGTCGCGCTGCAGGTTTAAGTATTTTTCAGAATCAAAAGCATTTTTTTTCATGTTTGTTTTTACCTCTGATAAAAATTATAACAAAAGATTAGAGATTTTTGGGTTTTGAAGCTAGGAAACTTGTAAAGATAATATGAAATGTACAGAAAAATCACCCGAATGGGTGATAAATCGTTAATAGCTGGTAATCGTGTCCACCGTTGAGCGATCCAGCTTTTTGACCAGCGCTTGCAGGAAGGCTTGGGCTTGCAGGAAATCGTCCATGGCATAGAGAGTTTGGTGGGAATGAATGTAGCGGGCGCAGACACCGATTGTGGTAGATGGCACACCACCGCTTTGGAGATGGGCAGCGCCAGCATCGGTTCCCCCTTTTCCGCAGTAGTATTGATACTTGATACCTGCTTCTTCAGCAGTTGTCAAGAGGAAGTCCTTCATAGCTGGTAGCATGAGATGACCGGGATCAAAGAAACGAATCAACGTTCCATCACCGATGGCTCCTTGACCGCCATAGATGTCACCTGCTGGGGAGCAGTCCACAGCTAGGAAGACCTCAGGGGCAAATTTTGTCGTTGAAGCATGGGCACCACGCAGGCCAACCTCTTCTTGAACATTGGCGCCGACATAGAGTTGGCTGCCTAGTGATTGACCAGACAAGGCTTGAGTCAATTCGCTGACCATAAGGACGCCGTAGCGATTGTCCCAGGCTTTGGAGATGATATTTTTCCCGTTAGCTGTGAGAATGGCAGAGCTGTCTGGTACAATCGTGTCTCCTGGACGGATGCCATAGCTTTCAGCTTCTGCCTTGTCCGCAAAGCCGCCGTCAAAGACAATGTCCGCAACCTGTGGCATAACTGGTCCGCCAGAGCCACGTGTCAGATGAGGAGGGACAGAACCTGAGATGACAGGAATTTCCCGGCCTTCACGGGTAAAGAGTTTGAAGCGTTGACTGCTCACGACCAGAGGGTTCCAACCGCCGATTTCCACTACGCGGAAAGTCCCGTCGGGCTTGATCTCGCTGACCATGAAGCCAACCTCGTCCATGTGAGCCGCTACCAACACACGGGGAGCATTTTCTGCTTGAGAATGCCGAACCCCGAAGATGCCGCCTAGACCGTCGGTAACGACCTCATCAACGTGAGGAGTGAGTTTTTCTCGCAGATAGCCGCGAACAGGTGCCTCGTGACCAGAGATTGCTGAAAGCTCGGTCACTTCCTTGATTTTTGAAAATAAGTCAGACATAAATTTACCTTCTTTCTGCCTCTATTTTATCACTTTTTTAAAGGGAATAACAGGATGAACTAGAAGAAGCTGAGAAATCTGCAATATTGTTTGTCGCCTCTCCGCTTTTGTGTTAAAATATTCTACATGAAAGCTAAAAAAATCATTTTAACAACAACCGCTCTTTTGGGAGCAGGAGCCTTGGCCTTTGGAGCTGCCAAGCTTGTGCAGGAGCAAAAAAGACTGCGCAATAGAGAAGAAATTGTTCAAATCGTGCGGGAATTTTTTTCCATCCGAGGACCGATTGCAACGGTTTATGTGGAACTTTATGAATCAACCGACAACCGTACAGTTGGAGGGGTTGTCCTAGAAGATGACCGCCATTTTACCTTCGTCTATGAAAATGGTCAGTTGACCTACGAGGAAGAGTGATGATTCAGCCGCAAAGCATGGAGGAGTTGGCTTCTTATGTAGAGCACAAGGGGAAGACTGTCTTCTTTTTCACAGCAGACTGGTGTGGAGACTGTCGCTTTATCAAGCCTTTTCTGCCAGAGATAGAAGCTGAAAATCCTGAATTTACCTTTGTTGAGGTGGATCGGGATCAGTATATGGCTGTCGCCCAAAAATGGGATGTTTATGGGATTCCTAGTCTGGTTGTTGTGGAAGATGGGCGAGAGATTGGTCGCTATGTCAATCGCGACCGCAAGACCAAGAGTCAAATCAATGATTTTTTAGCGAGTTTATAAGAAGGTTTAAAAGTATTTTTGGAGGAAGAAATGATTTTTACATACAACAAAGAGCATGTAGGAGATGTTCTCATGGTCATCGCTGCCGATGATCAGGGAGCTAAACTAAGCGCTGAGCGCAAAGGGAATGTAGCGCGTGTTTACCGCGAAGATAATGGACAGACAGTAGCTTGGAACATTTTTGAACTGTCAAATCTTTTTGAAATTGCAGAGCGTGGACAAGTTCAGCTGACGGATGAGCAAGTTGCGACTCTCAACCAAGAATTGACCAAAGAAGGCTTCGCAGCTGAGCTGGTTAAGGACTCAGAACCTAAGTTTGTTGTCGGTGAGATTGTCGAGATGGTAGCACACCCAGATAGCGACCACCTTAACATTTGTCAGGTGCAGGTGGCAGCCGACAAGACAGTTCAAATCGTGGCTGGTGCTCCGAATGCTCGTGTCGGCCTCAAGACAATCGTGGCCTTGCCGGGTGCTATGATGCCCAAAGGAAATCTCATTTTTCCAGGTGAACTCCGTGGAGAAAAAAGTTTTGGCATGATGTGCAGCCCTCGTGAACTTGCCTTGCCAAATGCTCCGCAAAAACGTGGGGTTATTGAATTATCAGATGACCAAGTTGTCGGAACTCCATTCGACCCAGCTAAACACTGGACTGCCTAGGGAGTTGTCAGTATCTGATACACCAGATAGAAGGAAATAAGATGGCAAAAAATGTTGTGATTACAGGAGCGACATCAGGAATTGGTGAAGCGATTGCGCGTGCTTATCTGGAGCAGGGTGAGAATGTCGTTCTAACGGGGAGACGGACAGACAGACTAGAAACCCTCAAATTGGAGTTTGCAGCAACCTATCCAAATCAAACAGTTTGGACCTTTCCACTGGATGTCACGGATATGACCATGGTCAAGACTGTCTGCTCCGATATTTTGGAAACGATAGGGCAGATTGATATCTTGGTCAATAACGCTGGACTAGCTCTTGGCTTGGCCCCCTATCAAGACTATGAAGAATTGGATATGCTGACCATGTTGGATACTAATGTCAAGGGGTTGATGGCGGTCACTCGCTATTTCTTGCCAGCAATGGTAAAAGCTAATCAAGGTCATATCATCAATATGGGGTCAACTGCGGGAATCTACGCCTATGCAGGTGCAGCTGTCTATTCAGCAACCAAGGCTGCAGTTAAGACTTTTTCAGATGGACTGCGAATTGATACCATCGCAACGGACATCAAGGTGACAACTATTCAGCCTGGAATTGTCGAAACAGATTTTTCTAGAGTACGTTTCCACGGTGATAAAGAGAGGGCGGCGACGGTCTATCAGGGAATTAAGGCCTTGCAAGCTCAGGATATCGCAGACACGGTTGTTTATGTGACCAGTCAGCCCCGTCGTGTTCAGATTACAGATATGACCATTATGGCCAATCAACAGGCGACAGGTTTCATGGTTCATAAAAAGTTACAAATTTCTGAGGAAAGTTACAAATTTCTGTAACTTTTTTGATTTCCTGCGAATAGATAAGTAGGAGGATGAAAAATGTATAATAAAGTTATCATGATCGGGCGCTTGACGTCTACACCAGAGTTACACAAGACAGCAAATGACAAGTCGGTTGCGCGTGCGACAGTGGCTGTGAATCGCCGTTACAAGAGCCAAAATGGGGAGCGTGAAGCGGATTTTGTCAACCTTGTCGTCTGGGGGCGTTTGGCTGAGACCTTGGCTAGTTATGCTAGCAAGGGGAGTTTGATTTCTCTGGATGGAGAATTGCGGAGTCGTCGCTATGAAAAAGATGGAACCACCCATTATGTGACAGAAGTTCTTTGCAGTGGTTTTCAGCTTTTAGAAAGCCGAGCCCAGAGAGCCCTCCGTGAGAATAATACGGGAGCAGATCTGGCGGATTTGGTACTGGAAGAAGAAGAGCTTCCCTTTTAAGAACGAACTGACTGATCTGAGAGTTCCTTGATAAAAAAGAAGAGAGTGGGCCAGAAATCGGTAATTCGTTAGAATTCGAT
>NZ_LAWH01000062.1:0-3276 GCF_001588905.1 Streptococcus cristatus
CTAACGAATGACCAATTTCTGTCCCACTCTCTTTTCCCAAATGGTAGACTTTGCTTGTCGATTCTCGTGCTGGCGAAAAAAATAAATTGACAATGGATAGTAGAATATTGTTTGCTAAGAGTTGGGCAAATGGTCAAAAAAGAGCAAAAAGTGGCTTGGATTTTGGTTTATGAAAGGGGAAAAAGGCGAAAAATAAAAGGTGTCGCTTGAAAAAACTGCTACTTATGTTATAATGGATTGTATGTAAAAAATTTGAAGGAGAACTGACAGAATGTCTGTATCATTTGAAAACAAAGAAACAAATCGTGGAGTATTGACTTTTACTATCGGTCAAGACCAAATCAAACCTGCTTTGGATCGCGCTTTTAATGCAGTTAAGAAAAATATTGCTGTACCAGGTTTCCGTAAGGGTCATATTCCTCGTCCAGTCTTCAACCAACGTTTTGGTGAAGAATCACTTTATCAAGATGTCTTGAATGCCTTGCTTCCAGCAGCTTATGAAGCAGCTGTGAAAGAAGCTGGTCTTGAAGTGGTTGCACAACCAAAAATTGATGTGACTTCAATGGAAAAAGGCCAAGACTGGGTCATCACTGCTGATGTTGTGACAAAACCTGAAGTGAAATTGGGTGCTTACAAAGATCTTGAAGTATCTGTAGAAGTTTCTAAGGAAGTGACTGATGCTGAAGTTGATGAGCGCATTGAGCGTGAACGTAACAACTTGGCTGAATTGGTTCTGAAAGATGGAGCAGCAGCTGAAGGTGATACAGTTGTCATCGACTTTGTTGGTTCTGTTGATGGTGTTGAATTTGACGGCGGAAAAGGCGATAACTTCTCACTTGGACTTGGTTCAGGTCAATTCATCCCAGGCTTCGAAGATCAATTGGTTGGTCACTCAGCTGGTGAAACAGTAGACGTTGTTGTAACCTTCCCAGAAGACTACCAAGCAGCTGACCTTGCTGGTAAAGAAGCAAAATTCGTTACAACAATCCATGAAGTTAAAGAAAAAGAAGTTCCAGCTCTTGATGATGAACTTGCAAAAGACATCGACGAAGAAGTTGAAACTCTTGCTGAATTGAAAGAAAAATACCGTAAAGAATTAGCAGAAGCCAAAGAAGCAGCTTACAACGATGCAGTTGAAGCAGCAGCGATTGATCTTGCAGTAGAAAATGCAGAAATCGTTGATCTTCCAGAAGAAATGATTCACGAAGAAGTTCATCGCGCTGTGAACGAATTCCTCGGCAACATGCAACGTCAAGGTATCTCTCCTGATATGTACTTCCAAATCACTGGTACAACTCAAGAAGACCTTCACAAGCAATATGAAGCAGATGCTGCAGCACGCACTAAGACTAACCTCGTTGTAGAAGCAGTTGCGAAAGCAGAAGGCTTTGAAGCTAGCGCTGAAGAAGTTGAAGCAGAAATCACTTCATTGGCAACAGACTACAACATGGAAGCAGACCGCGTTCGCCAATTGCTTTCAGAAGAAATGCTTAAACATGATATCGCTGTTAAAAAAGCAGTTGAAGTCATCACAAGCACTGCTAAAGTAAAATAATAGCTTCTAGTCAACTCTAGTGGATGACAAATGCAAGCACAGGAGAGAACGATTTGTTCTCTCTTTTTTGATTTTGGAGAGGTGGTTTAAAGTAGGAAACCCAATCTCTAGATTAAAATAAGCTCTACAATTCCTACAGGGAGTTAATCTCTGTAGAAATTATAGAGCTAATATCACAACATCCATGGAATACCCATGTCGTCAACTTTTTTAGCAGCATTAAATGCAGCTATTTCGTTTTCAATAATTTTTAATAACTCATCTTCCTCAAGTAAATGTAATATTTCAAGATTCTTTTGTGTCAGTTCCTCACTAGCATCACAAATTCCGATTCTAGCCGAATGAAATGCAATTGCATCATATCGTTTAAGTAATTTTGCTGTTTTAATAACGATCGAACAAATATGACTACACATAGGATAGTGTTTATAGTAAAAATAAAAGGTGGACAAATTTGATAGGATGGCTAGCTTTATAGGAAGGATATTTTGAAAATCAGAGTATTTTTCTAGTCTGTGAAGAATTAATTGAGTTGTATCTAGAATTGTCTCAGTAGGAAGGACAAAAAGAATGGAGTTTAAAATGTTGAAATCTGATGCGTACCATGTATCGTGGTGTTTTAAATCACTCCATAGAATATCAACGATATCTTGTGTCACTTTATCTATGTTTAAAATTCCATTCTTTCTAATTTGAAGTACAACGGTCAAAGATTGGTGCAATTTTTGGATAGAGATATCACAATGAGTTTTTAGATAAGATTCACATTGTTTATGAATAGCTTCAAGTTCTCCTATTCCACTAATTGAATGAATGTTGCTGATTTGGTTTAATATTTCGATATGCTCACTAGGATGGTAAAGATTACAAATATAATCAAATTCATCAAAGCTCATATTAATTTGTTGAAGTAAAAAAGCCATGTTCTCGTACTTTGGAACGACAAGTCCATTCTCTATTTTAGAGAGTGTTGTAGGAGACAGTACATTGCCACACACATCTGACTGAGTGAGGTTTTTAGACTTTCTAATTTTTTGATAAACTTTTCCAAAATCATATCTCATATCATAATCTCCAAAAAAACTTGAAAATAGTTAAAACAATACTACATGATTCTGACTACATTATATAATTTAGTAAGGAGGAATGCAAAGAAATATAAAAAAATTCAAGTCGTAAATTATGTTCTGTCATTTTCTTATATATTCTTACTAAACTCTATGTTAGGCTAGAGAATTGTGTAGGATATGGAATTTAGAAATAAGAAAGTAGGTCAAAAATGGCTAAGAAAAAGATGCTGTTAACTTTATCAGTCGTAGCATTAGGAATTGCTTCATATGCTTTGCTGAAACCAGTTATTGCAGAAACAACAATCGGTAAAACAAACGAAAATCAGACGATTTCAATTTATAAGAATTTACTAAAAGGTAAATCTGAAAAAGAGATTAATGACTACTTTTCAGGTTTATCAGACAGCAAACTGATCATTGCAGACAAATCAGGTGGTTTTACAACTAGCTCTACAGATGATTACAGTAATCCAGTAGATACAACCGATGAGAATGGCAATAAAGAACTAAAATCTTTCCAAGATAAAAGTGTTGCTGCAACAGTTGGTGAAATCAAAGAAGCACTTAAGAACAACTAAATCATACAACTTGCTGATGTTGATTGCTAGTTGCTGAATTAGAGAGAAAGAGAGTGGGACAGAAATCGGTAAT
>NZ_LAWH01000063.1:0-14748 GCF_001588905.1 Streptococcus cristatus
TACCGATTTCTGTCCCACTCTCTTTTTTCTATTTTGACTTGTATAATTATTTGAAAAGTAGAAGAGAAAGTAGTAAAATTATATTAACATATACAACAGAGCCTTGTGCTCAATTAAGGAGGAAATCATTATGTCAGTTTTCTACGTTCCATCAGTCAATTTGATTGGTAAGGGTGTCATCAATGAATTTGGCGGTCATGTCAAAGAGCTGGGCTTCAAGAAAGCTCTCATCGTTACAGACCACTACATTGCATCCAGTGACATTTTGCCAAAAGTCATCAAGCCGCTAGAAGCAGAAGGCATTGAATATGTGGTTTTTGAAGATGTAGACCCAAATCCATCTTGTAAGAATGTCTACGATGGCTTAGCTACTCTTCAGGAAAATGACTGTGATTTTATCATCAGTGTTGGTGGTGGTTCTCCGCAGGATGCTGCTAGCTGTATTTCCATCATGGCGACAAATGGGGGCAAGCCGCAGGATTATGAAGGGCTCCACAAGTCTAAAGAAAAGGGTATGCCAGTTGTAGCTATCAACACCACGGCAGGGACTTCTGCCGAAATCACTATCAACTATGTAATCACGGATGAAGAACGCAAGGTTAAGATGGTGATGGTTGATAAAAATAGCTTGGCTCTCATCTCTGTCAATGACCCAGAGCTCATGGTTTCCAAACCAGCTAATTTAACGGCAGCAACTGGGATGGATGCTTTGACTCATGCTGTTGAGGCCTTGGTAACTCCTGGCGCTTATGGCGTGACCAAGAAGTTGTCTATTGGTGCTATTGAGTTGATCAAGGAATATTTGCCGCGAGCAGTCGCTAATGGTCATGATATAGAAGCCCGTGAAGCTATGGTCAATGCTATTTTTCTTGGCGGCATGTCCTTTAACAATGCAGGTCTGGGCTATGTGCATTCGATGGCTCACCAGCTTGGTGCGGTCTATCATTTGCCTCATGGCGTTTGCTGTGCTATGCTCCTGCCAGTAGTTGAGCGTGAAAATGCCAAACGTGTGCCAGCAGCCTTTAGAAATTTAGCTAAAGCTTTAGGCTTGCATACCGAAGGCAAGACTGATGAAGAGTGTGCAGCATATACCATTTCGGAAATCGAAACCTTGTCCGAAACGGTCGGTATTCCTAAGAAATTGACCGAGCTTGGTATTGAAGAAAAGGACTTTGACTTTGAATACCTTTCTAAGAATGCCTTGATTGATGCTTGCGCACCTGGCAATCCTTTCATGCCGACTTTGGAAGAAACCATTGCTTTATATAAAGAATTGTTTTAAGCCAAAGGAGAAAGGCTCTCCCTCTAAACTTAGTTGATTTATATCAAAAAAAGACAGTTGCTCTCTCTCCTACAGCTGTCTTTTTAATTTATGGAAATATGTTGAGTACAGGATTAGTGCCCTAGGATAAACTTAGCAATAGCTGTGGCGACGCCATTTTCTTCATTGCTATCTGTTACATAGTCGGCCAAGTTTTTGACATGTTGGTTAGCATTTCCCATGGCAACGCCCAAGCCAGCAAACTGCAGCATCTCAATATCGTTATTCGCATCGCCCAGTGCCATGATTTCCTCAGGTTTGATCTCTAGACGTTGCGCTAGACGCTCTAGGGCAAAGGCTTTGGTAACACCTTTCGGCATCGCCTCGTAGATGACAGGCTGGGAACGGACGCCACTGAATCGTTGGCAGAGTTCTTGAGCGAACTTAGTCTCAAAATCATCTACCTGCTCAGGATTTCCTAGAAACATAGCTTGAAACATTCGATGCTGGCCGCTACAAGCTTCTTCAAGGCTGATTTCAGTAGGAGTCGTAAAGACAAGAGCCGCATCATCTGTCACAATTTTGCTGGCTTTCTCTCCTACGACGAAGTAATGCTCTTCATCAAACAAGGTTAACTGTACTTGGCTCTGCTCGGCTAAACTGTAGAGATAGCGAATGTCATCGGGCTTTAATTCTTGCCAGTCAACGACCTGCCAATCGCTAGTCTGATGGATAGCGCAGCCATTGTCTACGATGACATATTCATTTTCATTCTCCAAGCCCAGCTCCTGAAAGTAAGGCTTGACTCCCACGAGCGGTCTGCCTGTACAGAGAACCAGCTTGACTCCAGCTTGGATAGCTTGGTGAATGGCATCAATATGAGCTTGAGGAATATTTTTTTCCTCAGTCAGCAAGGTTCCGTCCATATCAAGGGCAATTAGTTTAATCATAGTTTTTCTCCAATAGTATTTGTGAATATTATAGCATATTTTCTATTGCTAGGAGAGCAGAAATAGGGAGGATTGTTTTTTTAATTTTCCTGTCCTTATGGTATAATAAGAAAATCTAGTAAGGAAAAGAGAAGCTATGAAAGCAAAGCGTATTGTATTTAAAGTTGGAACGAGCTCGTTGACAAATCCTGATGGTAGCCTGTCGCGGGCAAAGGTGCGGGAAATCACGCATCAATTATCGGTCTTACACGAAGCCGGACATGAGTTGATTTTGGTATCGTCTGGAGCCATTGCGGCAGGTTTTTCGTCTCTAGGCTTTAAAAAACGCCCAACTAAAGTAGCCGATAAACAGGCTTCGGCAGCTGTTGGTCAGGGCCTTCTCCTAGAGGAGTATACTACCAATCTGCTTCTGAAGAAGATTGTATCTGCCCAGATTTTGCTGACGCAGGATGATTTTGCGGATAAGCGACGTTACAAAAATGCCCACCAAGCTCTGTCAGTCCTCCTTAATCGGGGTGCCATTCCCATTATCAATGAAAATGACACAGTTTCTATCGAGGAGCTAAAGGTGGGGGACAATGATACGCTCAGTGCTCAGGTGGCAGCCATGGTTCAGGCGGATCTTTTAGTACTTTTGACAGATGTTGGTGGGCTTTACACAGCCAATCCGGCTATAGATCCGACTGCCCAACGTCTTGAAAGAATTGAGACGATCTCTAGCGATTTGATTGACATGGCAGGCGGTGCGGGCTCCAGCAATGGCACTGGTGGCATGCTGACTAAGATCAAAGCAGCAACTTTGGCGACCATGTCTGGCGTACCAGTTTATATTTGTTCGTCCCTTAAAAGCAATGCTTTGTTGGAGGCTGCTAGCCAGACTCGAGATGGAAGCTTTTTCTCGGCACAGGATAAGGGCTTGAAGACGCAAAAGCAGTGGCTGGCCTTTTATGCTAAGAGCCAGGGTGCCATCTATGTAGATGAGGGAGCGGCACAGGCACTCCGCTACGATGGCAAAAGCCTTCTGGTATCAGGAATTGTTAGGTTAGAGGGGCATTTTTCTTACCAAGATACGGTGACGGTGTACGAAGAAGAGACTGGTGCGATTTTAGGAAAGGGGCGCGTGCGCTTTGGTAAATCTGCCCTCAAGGACATGCTGCGTTCTAGCAAGCCAAAGGGAGTCGTGATTCATCGTGACGATTGGATTTCTATTACTCCTGAGCTCCAACTGCTTTTTTCTGAATTTTAAGTGGAAATAGGAGCTTACTTATTTCCTTTACCCCAACTCTCCAAGATCTTCGCCAACAGAAAAAAGGAATTATTGTATCTTACGAAAGGAGGCGCTATGACCTCGACACAAGAATTATTTGAAATTGTAAAAAAGTCAAAAAAATCAATCAACACAGCTACAACTGCTGAGAAAAATCAAGCATTAGAGGAGATGGCAAAGCAGCTCTGGCTTTCTCGTACTGATATTTTAGCGGCCAATGAACTGGATATGGCAGCGGCAAAAGGTAAGATTTCAGATGTGATGCTGGACCGCCTCTATCTGGATGAGGATCGCATTGCTGCTATGGCAGAAGGCATTCGCCAGCTGATTGACTTGGAGGATCCTGTAGGGCAAGTCTTGGAAAGGACTGAGCTTGAGAACGGCCTCGTCATCAGTAAAAAGCGAGTGGCTATGGGCGTGATTGGGATTATCTATGAAAGCCGGCCTAATGTCACTTCAGACGCTGCGGCTCTGGCGCTAAAGAGTGGCAGTGCAGTCGTTCTCAGAAGTGGCAAGGATGCCTATCAGACAGCGCAAGCTATTGTCACAGCTTTGAAAGAAGGCTTGGCTCAGACAAAGATTTCGCCGGATTGTATCCAGTTGGTTTCTGATACCAGTCGGGCTTCAGCTCAGGCCATGATGAAGGCCAAGGGCTATCTGGATTTGCTCATTCCTCGTGGTGGCGCGGGATTGATTCAGGCAGTCGTGGAGAATGCGACTGTGCCGGTTATTGAGACAGGTACTGGAATTGTCCATGTCTATGTAGATAAGGATGCTGATCAGGACAAGGCTTTGGCGATTATTGAGAATGCTAAGACCAGTCGCCCTTCTGTCTGCAATGCCATGGAAGTACTGCTGGTTCATGAAGAAATTGCAGCTGAATTTTTGCCACGTTTGCAGAAGATCTTGGTGACTGATCGTGATGCTGTACAAGAGAAGTCTGTTGAATTACGTTTGGATGAGAAAGCGGCTCAGTATATCTCGGGAATACAAGCTAAATCGGAAGATTTTGATACCGAATTCTTGGACTATGTCTTAGCGGTCAAGCTGGTTTCCTCGCTGGAAGAAGCGGTGGAGCATATTGAGGCTCACAGCACTCATCACTCGGATGCCATTGTGACGGAGAAGGCTGCAGCGGCAGCTTACTTCTCAGAGCAGGTGGATAGCGCAGCGGTTTATGTCAATGCTTCAACCCGCTTTACAGATGGCGGTCAATTTGGACTCGGCTGCGAAATGGGGATTTCTACTCAAAAACTGCATGCTAGAGGTCCTATGGGGCTGAAAGAGTTGACTAGCTATAAGTACGTCATCCAAGGGAATGGTCAAGTGAGGAAATAATGGTGAAAATTGGATTTATCGGTCTGGGAAATATGGGGGGTAGTCTCGCTCGCCTAGTTGCCCAAGATGAAAGATATAGAAGCGAATTGCTACTGGCCAATCGCAGTTGGGATAAAGCTGAAAAGATTGCTGCAGAAGTTGGTGGCCAGCCGGTTAGTAATGCAGAAATTTTTGCTCAGGCAGAAGTGATTTTTCTGGGTATCAAACCAGCTCAATTTGCTGACTTGCTGGCTGATTATCGGAAAATTCTAGAAAAACGAGATTCTCTTCTCCTAGTTTCAATGGCTGCTGGTTTGTCCTTGGAAACGTTAGAAAAATTGACACCTCGCCACCATCGTTGGATTCGGATCATGCCTAATACACCAGTAGCCGTAGGTGAGGGCGTTATTAGCTATGCCTTATCCCAGCAGGCGAATCAAGCGGACGAAGATATGTTGCGGGAACTTCTGTCTTCAGCTGGCCTTTTGGTCAAACTGGAGGAAAAGCAGCTGGATGCGGCGACAGCTCTTGCTGGCTGTGGACCAGCCTTCGTTTATCTCTTTATAGAAGCTTTAGCGGATGCAGGTGTCCGAGCAGGACTTAGTCGCGACATAGCCCTTCAACTGGCCAATCAGACCCTTTTAGGCGCTGCTAAACTAAGTCAGATCAGTGGCCAACATCCGGCTCAGCTCAAAGATCAAGTCTGCAGTCCAGCTGGTTCGACCATCGCTGGGGTAGCCAGTCTGGAAGAAAATGCCTTTCGAGGAACGGTCATGGCTGCCGTTCAAGCTGCTTACAAGAGGACGCAAGAACTTGGTAAGTAGGATAATGTCATTTTGATTCCTTTGAAGAAAAAATAGAATTTCAAAATGAGATATTACATCATCATATAAAGTGGTGCAGAGAGACACTCGTAGATGGCTTGTTTAAAGTCGGCACGAGTGCCTTTTGTTTTTCAAAAAGCTATCCATGCTAGGTCGAGTGAAAGTAAACCTGTGGATGGCATGGATGGATACTTTGCTCTAAGAAGAAGTGGATGTTAAAATCAACAGCTTATCCCATTTTTCTTTTGTTTTTCCTTGACAGTTAAATTGTCAGAATTTATAATAAAAAAAGAAAGGTGATAACAGTGTTATCGAATTGAAAGCATGAAAAAAGAAACAGATGAGTTAAACGAAAAAATCTTGGAAAGCGCGAGGAGTGAGTTCTTGGCTTATGGCTATCAGGATGCTTCACTGCGGAGAATTTGTCGCACGGCTGGCTTGACGACTGGGGCTCTTTATAAGCGCTATGAGGGTAAGGACAGTCTCTTTGCTGCCTTGCTTGAGCCTACTCTGACAGCCTTAGATCAGTATGGACAAGAGCAGAAGCGACGTGACTATGCTTTCCTAGAAGAGGGACACCTGTCTGGCATGTGGGCACATCGCTTAGAGGATCTCCAGTCCCTGATGCGGATTCTCTATGAGCATAAGGATATTATGCAGCTCTTGCTCTTTAAATCTCAGGGTTCTTCGCAAGCGGACTTCAGGATGCGTCTGCCTCATTTGGCTACAGACGAGACTTATCGCTATTTGGAGCTGGCTTACAAAGAGGGGAAGAACAACCATTTAGTCAAACACGAGTTTCTGCGATCGTGCATGATAGCTTATTACACAGCTGTATTTGAGCCCTTGGCTCAAGACTGGCCCCAAGAGCAGGCGCTGGAATTTTGCCATTCCATCATGGACTTGTTTGACTGGGGAGGTTTGCTCGGTTTTTGATAGAAAGAAGGAAATTCTATGAAGAAAAAATCTGTTCTTGCTTGGATCTGGGACTTTGTTTACCTTCATAAGATATATTTTGTGCTCAGTCTGATCTTTGCCTTTGCCTCTGTAATTTCAGGATTTCTGCCTTATTTCTTTATTGGTGGAATGATTAATCAGCTCTTGGCTGGCAATAAAAACTGGGATTTCTACCTGCTGCAGTCAGCGTGGGCAGGTCTGGCCTGGATTGGCTACTGGGGATTCCACGGTATTTCCACCATGCTGTCGCATACGGCTACTTTTAAGATTCTAGCGGAAATGCGGCACCGCCTGACAGACAAGCTGGCTAGGCTGCCTCTAGGTACAGTGCTCAGTCAGTCATCAGGCAGTTATAAGAACATTATCGTTGAGCGGGTAGATGCGACCGAAACGACCTTGGCTCACCTGATTCCAGAGTTTACCGCCGGGATTTTTGGTCCGATTATTGTTTTCATTGCTATGCTGGTTATTGATTGGCGGCTAACCTTGCTGTCTCTCCTGACTATTCCTATTGTGATATTGGCCTATGTGCGGATGGCTGTCAATAGCGAAGCAGACTATCAAAATACTCTGGTCAAGACCAAAAAACTCAATGATACAGCGGTGGAATACATCAATGGGATTGAAGTTATCAAGGTCTTTGGCAAAGAAAAGTTCTCTTACGATAAGTTTGTGACAGCTGCTAGAGAAGGAGCAGACTGCTTTATTGAATGGATGCGCAAGTTCAATCTGGAGATGGGCATTGTGACTGCTTTTCTGCCATCAGGCTTGCTCTTTCTGCTGCCGGCTGGCTGTTATTTCTATCTGCAAGGCAGTTTGACTGCCGGCAATTTCATTCTGATGATTATTCTTTCGCTCAGTCTGCTGACTCCTCTGATTTTAGTGGCTAGTTACATGGACGATTTACGGAAAATCGGCACTATTTTTGGCCAAGTCATTGATATTTTGGAAAAGCCTGATTTGAAAAGGCCTAAGGAGCTTCGAGAACTTCCAAAAGGAAGGGATCTGGTCTTGACGGATGTCAGCTTTGGCTATACAGATGAAGAGGAGGTGCTGCATGGAATTTCGCTAGATATTAAGGCTGGCAGCATCAATGCTTTAGTTGGGCCATCAGGCTCAGGTAAGTCTACAATTGCCAAGCTTCTAGCTTCTTTCTGGGATGTCAGTTCTGGTCAGATTACTTATGGTGGCTTGGATATTCGTCAGCTTCCGCTAGACTATTACAGTCGGCAGATTGCTTATGTGACCCAGGATAACTATCTCTTTGATGAGACTATTATGGAAAATATTCGGATGGGAAATCCAGCAGCTTCTGATGAAGAGGTCATCGAAATTGCCCGTCGCTGCGGCTGTTATGACTTTATCATGAACTTAGAAGACGGCTTTGAAACTCAGGTAGGCTCTGGCGGCGGTCATCTATCTGGTGGTGAGCGCCAGCGGATTGCCATCGCCCGTGCCATGCTTAAGGATGCGCCGATTCTTATTTTGGATGAAGCGACTGCTTATACAGATCCGGAAAATGAAGCACGGATCCAGTCCAGTCTAGCTCGTCTGATTGAAGGACGGACCTTGATTGTCATTGCTCACAGGCTGTCTACGATTATGAGTGCAGACCAGATAGTCCTGGTCAATAATGGTCGGATTGAAGCTAGAGGACGACATGAAGACTTGCTGACAGCAAGTCCGCTTTATGCTTCCATGTGGCAGGCCCATATTGCAACCAGGGATAGTGGTGAAATGGAAGGAGGGCTGACTCATGCTTAATATACTGAAGAAATTCTTTGATTTCTGTACGGCAGAGGACCGTAGGAAATTTTATCAATCCATTTATCTGGGCGTCATCAAGTCCTTTATCATCGCTCTGCGTATTCCAGCGATCGGCCTAGTCGTTATGGGACTGATTGAGAAGAATCTCTCCATGAAGACCTTCTGGCTGGCTCTGGCTATCATGTTGGTATCCACTGTGCTAAACGTCTGGATTACCCTGAAAATCACCATGCTACAGACGGAAGCGGGCTATCATACCTGTGCTCAGAAACGGATTGAAATTGCCGAGCACATGCGCTATCTGCCCATGGGTTACTTTAATCAAAATAGCCTAGGCAAGATTACCAGTGTTACGACTAATACGCTGGAAGGATTATCTGATGTAGCTACGCGAGTGGTTATGATGACAGTGCAGGGATTTCTGACGACTGGACTCATCACTATTTTGGTCTTTCTCTATGACTGGCGGGTTTGTCTGGTTCTCTTGGGGGGGCTCGTCCTCTTTCTCCTGCCCAATACCCTCATGCGTTGGCAAGTTGGCAAGGTTTCTGATGACAAGTATAAGGCGGATATGGACCTAGTAGCCGTTGTTTTGGAGTATAGCCAAGGGATTGCTGAAGTTAAGAACTACAATCTGGTCAACCGTTCTGCCAAGAAGCTGTCCAAAGCTATTGAAGGCAAGAGTCAGCTAGATACCAAAATGACACTCGTGACCTCACCTTACATTGCCCTGCAAGGCATGGTGACCAAGCTGACCGGTCTTTTTATGGGGCTTTTCTCTATCTACTTTTATCTCAATGGCAGTATGGAGCTGCTGGTAACCATTATGATGATTGTCAGTGGTTTTATGATTTATGAAAATCTAGACGGCGTTGGCTCTTTCTCTTCTCTCCTGCGCATTGTTGATCTGTCGGTTGATATGGTCAATCAAGTCTTGGCTATTCAGCCGATGGACATCAGCGGTCAGGATATTGAGCCTAAGAGCAGCCGTATTGAGCTGAGAGATGTTAGCTTCTCTTATGGAAATAAGAAAATCATTGACCAGGTTTCCCTCACCATTCCCGAAAAAACGACAACTGCTCTGGTCGGACCTTCTGGCTCTGGCAAAACAACGCTCTGCAACCTCATCGCCCGCTTCTGGGATGTGGACCAAGGAAGTATCAGTCTGGACGGGCATGATGCCAGGGATTATAGCTATGACAGCCTGATTCGCAATTTCAGCTTTGTCTTCCAAAGCGTCTATCTCTTTGAGGATACCATTGCCAATAACATTCGTTTTGGCAAGCCGGAGGCCAGTCAAGAAGAAGTGATAGAGGCTGCCAAGAAAGCGGCCTGTCATGACTTTATCCTCTCACTGCCTGATGGCTATGACACTAAGATTGGTGAAGGAGGTGCTAGCCTTTCTGGAGGTGAGCGCCAGCGCATTTCCATTGCTCGAGCTATTATCAAGGATGCACCTATTATCATTCTGGATGAAGCAACAGCCAATGTTGACCCAGAAAACGAAGAAGCCCTCGTGCAGGCTATTCAGGCTTTGACTCGCGATAAGACAATTATCATGATTGCCCACCGACTTAAGACGGTTGAGCATGCAGATCAGATTTTGGTGCTGGATCAAGGCCGCATTGTTGAGCAAGGAAAACATCAAGACTTACTGGCCAAACAAGGTATCTACAGTAAATTTATCCGAGAAAGAAAAACAGCCGCCAGCTGGCGGATTGAGATGGAGGAGTGATAAACTGAGACAGCAGGCTAACGGCTTGCTGTTTTTCATTTAAAGGGAAGAATGATATAATGAAGTAGAGAAAAATCTTGAATGAGGTACCCCATGAATGAAATCAAATGCCCCAACTGCGGGGAGGTTTTTACTGTCAATGAGAGCCAGTACAGTGAGCTTTTGTCGCAGGTTCGGACTGCAGAGTTTGACAAGGAAATCCATGCTCGGATTGAGCAGGAGCTAGCTTTAGCAGAGCAAAAATCCCAGAATGCCCAACAAGCTTTGCTATCGCAGAAAGAGCAGGAAATTAGCAAGCTTCAAAGCCAGATTGCTCAGTTTGAGACCCAGCAGGAATTGGCAAAGAAAGAGGCGGAGCAGGCAGCTAGTCTTCAATTGCAGGAGAAGGATAAGGAAGTCCAGCAATTGGAAAGTCAGCTGACAACTCTGCGCTTGGAGCATGAAAATCAATTGCAAAAGACCTTGTCTGCGCTGGAAAAAGAGCGCGACGAGGTTAAGAATCAGCTAGTTTTGCAAGAAAAGGAAGCGGCACTCGCTCAGACCTCGCTTAAAGAGCGCTATGAGGTAGAGCTGCGGCAGAAAGATGAGACCATAGAGTTCTACAAGGATTTCAAAGCCAAGCAGTCTACTAAAATGATTGGCGAGAGTTTGGAACAGCACTGTGAGTTCGAGTTTAACAAGAACCGTATGGCCATGTTTCCGCGAGCGGAGTTTGGCAAGGACAATGATGCCAGAACAGGCAGCAAGGGCGACTACATTTACCGTGAGGTGGATGAAAATGGTGTGGAAATCCTCTCCATCATGTTTGAAATGAAAAATGAAGGCGATGAGACAGCGACCAAGAAGAAGAACGAGCATTTTTTCAAAGAGCTGGATAAGGACCGGCGGGAGAAAGGCTGTGAGTATGCTATTCTGGTGACACTTCTTGAGGCTGACAGCGAGCTCTACAATTCGGGTATTGTCGATGTATCTTATGCCTATGAGAAGATGTATGTCATCCGGCCTCAGTTCTTTCTGCCTATGATTACCCTCTTGCGTAATGCTGCGCTCAACTCGCTCCAGTATAAGCAGGAACTGGCCTTGGTGCGGGAGCAGAACATTGATATTACGCATTTTGAGGAAGATTTGGATGCCTTTAAAGTTGCTTTTGCCAAGAACTATCAGTCTGCTTCGACCAATTTCGGCAAGGCTATCGAGGAGATTGACAAGGCCATCCGTCGGATGGAAGAAATCAAGAAATTCCTGACGACCTCTGAAAACCAGCTGCGCTTGGCTAATAATAAACTGGACGACATCTCTGTCAAAAAATTGACACGCAAAAATCCTACTATGAAAGCGAAGTTTGAAGCTTTAAAGGAGAAGTAAGAAAACAAGACAATGAACGGAATTATCAACTTAAGAAAAGAAGCGGGAATGACTTCGCATGATGCGGTCTTTAAGCTGCGCAAAATTTTAGGAACGAAGAAAATTGGTCACGGGGGCACCTTGGATCCAGATGTAGTTGGAGTACTTCCGATTGCTGTGGGCAAGGCGACGCGCTTGGTCGAGTTTATGCAGGAGGAAGGCAAAGTTTACGAAGGTGAAATTACTCTGGGCTGCTCAACGACGACAGAGGATGCTAGTGGCGAAATTCTTGAGCGGACGCCAGTGACAGAGCTTTTAGAAGAAGCCCTTATCGATGAAGCGATGGAGTCTATGACTGGTGAGATTCGCCAGATTCCGCCTATGTACTCTGCAGTCAAGGTCAATGGTCGCAAGCTTTATGAGTATGCGCGTGCAGGTCAAGAAGTGGAGCGACCAGAGCGGCAGGTGACCATCTATAGTTTTGAGCGCACAAGTCCGATTTCCTATGAAGATGAGCAAGCTCGTTTTCGCTTTCGGGTCAAGTGCAGCAAGGGGACCTATGTCCGAACCCTGTCTGTTGATTTGGGAGCCAAGCTGGGCTTTGCCAGTCACATGTCCCAGCTGACAAGGACTTCTTCAGCAGGTATGAGCTTGGATGATGCTTTGACCTTGGATGAAATAGCGGAGCGAGTAGCAGTGGAGGATTTTACATTTCTTCAGCCTCTGGAGTTGGGGACAGGTGATCTACCAAAGATTGAACTAACGATAGAGCAGTTAGAGGAAGTCCGCTTTGGTCGCTTTATTTCCATTGAAAATGCGGCAACAATCTTGGCTGGTTTTCATAAAGGTAACCTTATCGCCATCTTAGAAAAAAGGGAAGAAGCTTATAAACCTAAAAAAGTTTTTCTTTAACCATATTGAACATATCAGAGTCCTGAAATTTATTTTCAGGATTTTTTATATGCCTAGAATAATTAATCAAATCTATAAACTAAAAATGTATAAACATACTGTTTGAATAGATCAGAAACATTTATAAAATTTACTGTGAATTTTTGAAATAGTAATACTCAAAAAATGGACAGATTTACTAAAAATGATTAAGTAATAAAAGGGCTATAAAATTGCTTAAATCCCACTTATATGGTACACTTGAGGGAGTGACAATTTTAAATAATAAGGAGGGTTCCAATACATGGGACAAGACTGGAAGAAAATAGAAAGGCAACGTTTTACAATTCGTAAGACGAGAGCATGGGGCGCATGTTCAGTTTTTCTAGGATCAAGTATTTTCTTTCTAGGAGGGGGAGTTGCAAGTGCGCAAGAAGTTAGTCCTTCTGCACAAGACCAAGCAGCTCAAGTAGCAGAAACTACTAAAGTTTCAGATGAAAAAGAGTCTGATAAACCGGTAACTGAAGCACAAGTCGAACCTGAAAAGAATGCTGCGTCAGTAAGTGCAGATGTTCAAGCAACTGAAGCTAAGGAACAAGCAGCACCTAGCACTGAAGATGTAGTTAAAGCAGAAGAAGCTGCTGTTTCAAAAGACGAAAAGTCAGAAGAAACAAATGCTCCGAAAGAAGCTAAAGCAGAAGAAAAGGCTGAGCCAAAAGAAGATAAAACAGCAAGTACTGAAGCTAGTGCAGCCGCACAACCTAAGCGTTCAGGCACATCAGGATTCAGAAGTGTTAGTGGTACATCAGGATTCAGAAATACTGGTGCTGCTCGCCAAGGATCTGACTATACTGTTACTCAAGATGGTAATCTAGCTACAGTTCAAGCGAATGCCTTGAAAACTCAGTTGGATAGAGCAGCACAAGAGAACTTGCCGGTTACACCGAACCAGCTTAGAAATTTTGGAACTGCAACAACTGACGAAGAAAGACGCAGATTAGAACGTCAAGCAGCTGATCTTCAAAATACTGAAGCTCAGGCAATGAATAGAAAAATCTCTGATTACTTGACGGCTAAACAAAGAGCTCAACAATTAACAGGTAAAGAAGGAAGCTTGCAACAAATTGCTCCGCAAAACCTCGTTTTCTCTGATGAGCCAAATGCAACAGCTAAGATTAGGCTGGCACAAGGAGACTGGTTTGTCAAAGACAGTACCCTCTTATCCCGAAATCAATATGTTCGTGAAGCTTTGGATAGTCGGAGCTACAGTGAATGGCGAGACGGGACAACTACTCAACCGAATGCAGTTATCACTAGAGCCGATACAAGCCAACCGGCAGCAGAGCGAATCATCAAGGATCAAACAGATGCTTACTACATGGTTCATACGCAAGTTGGTAGAACCACAACAGTAGAGTACACCTTGCATAACTCATTTGCCGGTGGTCGACCTATTACGAAAGCTATTGCTCGATATACGCCTAAGAAGAGTTCTGCTTATGATGATAGTATGGTAATGGCTATCCATAAAGATCCAACTATGACAGTTTGGAATGGATCTAGCTATGATCGTAAAGGAACGGGTAACCAATTGCATATGGAATGGGAATTCTATTATGCGGATGGTACAAAGGTAGACTTTGGTAAAACACCAGGTGTTGTTTCTTTCGCCTCACGTAACCACCACGGGGACGATATTTATGCTGAAATTTATGGTAATTTGAGCTCAAATATGCAGAATGTACAAATTGTAGGTTCTTCTATCGTTCCACAGGCAAATGGTTGGTACTATGCAAATGGTAAGAATAACTCTTATAAAGGCCAAACTGAATATCAATGGGACCAACAAGGTAATCCAAATGAATTCTGGGGAGCGGGTGCTGCAAAAGTTACAAGTGGTACATCATTGAGCTTTGATATTGCTACCACTAACCCTGGTCAGCACTGGCCACGTCCAATTCGCCAATGGTTCTCATTTAATACCAACGTAAAAGCGAATAACGTCGTAACTAACCCTAATTTGACTTATACTCCTGCAGCATATGTCAATGAAGTTCCAGCACCAGAACCAGAAAAGTCTTATGACAGATTTGTCATGGATATTCCACATAATGTCAGAGTCGTAGATTATGAGAATGCCACTCCAGATCAAAAACGCGCCTTTGACAATCAAACTGGTTCTCAGATTGTCTACCAACAAGGTAAAGACGGACAAGTTATTGTTGTAGGACCAAAACCAGAAAACCTAAATGACGTACCAAATCCTAAGTTTACAGCTCAAGAACTTGAGACACTTAAAAATGGTGGAACTGTAAGAGGATTTAAGGGGCACAATTACGTTGATCCTGTAGATACCATCATGGTTGTCAAACGTAATGCGGGACCAACTGGGCCTAAGGGTGCAACAGGCGCAACTGGAGCCACAGGTGCCACCG
>NZ_LAWH01000064.1:0-775 GCF_001588905.1 Streptococcus cristatus
AAACCTTCACCGTTACTCTTCGTCAAGGTACAGAGAAGATTACAGACCCAGCTAAGCTCAACAAGAAAGTATCACGTACAATCAAGTACGAATACGCAGATGGTCAAACAGCGGGTCGTCCAGCTCTGAAAGCTCCAGTGACTCAAGAAGCAGCCTTCACACGTACAGGTGAACGTAACCGTGTAACGAACGTTGAAACCTTCACTGCATGGACACCAGCTACGAAAGAATTGGCCCAAGAAGCTACACCAGTCGTAACTGGATTCGTGGCAGACAAGGCCAATGTCGCAGCGAAGACAGTCACTCCTGATGATAAGGATAGCGAAGAAACAGTTAAGTACAGCAAACTTGGTTCATACGTACCAAATGTACCAGACGGACTTCCAAAAGTACCAAACCTTCCATATCCAAACGATCCAACAGATCCAAGCAAACCAGGTACTGATCTTCCAGTGATTCCACATGTACCAGGAACTACACCAGTAGGCCCAGATGGCACAACACCATTGACACCGAAAGATCCGAGCGATCCAAGCAAGGGTTATAACCCACCACCAGTTCCAAGTGATCCAACGAAGGATACACCAATCAACTTCGTGAAGGATGGTCAAAAAGCGATTATCAGCTTCGTAGACCAAACTGACGGTAATAAGGAATTGACCAAGGTTGTCGAAAGCGGTAAGTCAGGTGAGCCAATCGGTACAACCAACTACGCAGCTCGTCTGAAAGAATTGACAGACAAGGGTTACGAAGTGGTGAACGATGAGTTCGCAGG
>NZ_LAWH01000065.1:0-1397 GCF_001588905.1 Streptococcus cristatus
AAAGACGGCGCAACAGGTGCTACAGGTGCAACCGGAGCTAAGGGTGAAGATGGCAAGCCATCATTGGCTAAGGTTGTAGACAACAACGATGGCACTCATACTGTTCAAGTCGGACTTGATAAGAACGGCAACGGTCAGTTGGATTCAGACGAAGTGACCTCATCTACCATCGTTAAAGACGGTAAGGATGGTAAGTCTCCATTAGCTGAAGTAGTTGATAACCACGATGGTACCCATACTGTTAAAGTTGGACTCGATAAGAACGGCGACGGTAAACTTGATCCAAGCGAAGTGACTTCAACAACTATCGTTAAAGACGGTGTAACTGGAGCTACAGGCGCAACCGGAGCTAAGGGTGAAGATGGTAAATCATCATTAACTGAAGTAGTTGATAACCACGATGGTACTCATACTGTTAAAGTTGGAATCGATAAGAATGGCGACGGTAAACTTGATCCAAGTGAAGTAACGTCAACGACTATCGTGAAAGATGGGGCAAATGGAGCTACAGGCGCAACCGGAGCGGATGGCAAGCCATCATTGGCCAAGGTTGTAGACAATAACGATGGCACTCACACTGTTCAAGTCGGACTCGATAAGAACGGCGACGGTAAACTTGATCCAAGTGAAGTAACGTCAACGACTATCGTGAAAGACGGCGCAACTGGTGCTACAGGAGCGACCGGTGCAACTGGTGCGGATGGTAAAGATGGTAAATCATCATTAACTGAAGTAGTTGATAATAATGACGGTACTCATACTGTTAAAGTTGGACTCGATAAGAACGGTGATGGTAAACTTGATCCAAGCGAAGTAACGTCAACGACTATCGTTAAAGACGGCGCAACTGGTGCTACAGGAGCAACTGGAGCGGATGGTAAATCATCATTGACTGAAGTAGTTAACAACAATGATGGTACGCATACTGTTAAAGTTGGAATCGATAAGAATGGTGATGGTAAGCTTGATCCAAGCGAAGTAACTTCAACAACTATCGTGAAAGACGGCGTAACTGGTGCTACCGGTGCTACAGGCGCAACTGGAGCTAAGGGTGAAGATGGCAAGCCATCATTGGCTAAGGTTGTAGACAACAACGATGGCACTCATACTGTTAAAGTTGGAATCGATAAGAATGGTGATGGTAAGCTTGATCCAAGCGAAGTAACTTCAACGACTATCGTGAAAGACGGTGCAACAGGTGCCACAGGATCGGATGGTAAACCATCATTGGCTAAGGTTGTAGACAATAACGATGGCACTCACACTGTTCAAGTCGGACTTGATAAGAACGGCAACGGTCAGCTTGATCCAGACGAAGTGACATCTTCAACTATCATCAAAGATGGTAAGGATGGCAAAGCTGGGGCAACAGGTGCTACTGGAGCAACTGGTGCGGA
>NZ_LAWH01000066.1:0-16781 GCF_001588905.1 Streptococcus cristatus
GTGGGCTCTACTACGCTGATTTCATCAGCTTTTACAGCCCTACTCAACTGTGCGGAGGTGGGACGACGAAATCGAATTCTAACGAATTACCGATTTCTGCCCCACTCTCTTTAAAGTAGCGGAGCAAATAATTGCATGATTTCCTTCAGTAAACGCTGGTACCAGCTATTCTGAAGGGTTTCAAGCGAGATTTCTTTGGAAATGTCAAACAAGCCTTCAAAATCCTGCTTAATGTCCGCAATCGTTTCTGTCTGATACATAAGGACGGCATTTTCATAATGATGCACCAGACTACGGTAGTCAAAATTAATAGTTCCGACCACGGCTAACTCATCATCCGAAATAACGTTCTTACTGTGGATAAAACCAGGAGTGTACTCATAAATCTTAACACCAGCCTCCAGCAAGTCTGGATAAGCACCACGAGTGACTATCTGAATCAGCTTTTTATCAGGAATAAATGGCGTCACAATGCGAACATCCACCCCTCTCATGGCTGCATTTTTTATATCCTCTGTCAAATCATAATCAATAATCAAATAAGGAGTCGTAATATAGACATAATCGATGGCTTGATTGATGATATTCTGGTAAACAGTCTTGCCCACCTGTTCCTTATAAATCGGCTTAGGGCCACTACCATACGGAATATAAAGCCCTTTGCCTTCCACTCGCTGGCTATCAAAATGATAACGGTCAAAGTCTGTAATTTCCCCGCGATTAATGTACCAATTCATCAAGAAAAGACGGGTCAAAGCCTTCACTGCACTACCTTCCAGACGGACACCGCCATCTTTCCAATGCCCGAAGCGCACGATATGGTTGATATACTCGTCTGCTAGATTGATTCCGCCTGTATAGCCGACTTGCCCATCCACCACCAAAATCTTGCGGTGGTCACGATTGTTATAGGCCACCGTCATCCGCGGAATCACCTTATTAAACTTATGGGCATCAATTCCTATCTTGCGCAGCCTTTTCGTATAATCTCCTGAAAGAGTCGCCATACAGCCAATGTCATCGTAGAGCAGTTTGACTTCAACTCCCTGCTGGACCTTATCTACTAAAATCTCAAGGATACGATTCCACATCACACCTGGATCAATGATATAAAATTCAAGAAAAATGAATTTCTTGGCTGAGCGCAAATCATCCAGCATGGCCTCAAACATTTCTTCACCAAGGGGGAAATACTGCGAAGCCGTGCCATCGTAGACATCAGCATTGTGATCCATACTCAGCAAAGACTTGACAATGCCAAAGGCTGATTTATTTTCCTGCTTGAGTTCGACTCGCAAGTCATAGCTGTTATCCTCTCGAAACTTCATTGAGTCCATTTTTTCCAGCTGCTGAATTTCTTTTTTGGAAAGGCGCCGCTCACCAATCATCAGATAAAGCAAGAAGCCAAAGACGGGCACAACTGCAAACAAGAGCCAAGTCACCTTGCTTTCGGGAGGCATATTCCGATTGACAATCGCCAAGATAGTCCCAATATATAAAGAAACAATGACAAGGGCTGACAACCAATTGGGCACCAATTGATTAAAATAGAAAAAGGCCGCAAAAACAAGAAATAATTCCAGTAACATGATAATGATGCTGAAACCATACTTGGACATCAGCAAACGAAACTTGCCCAGATTCATCCTAATCCTCCCTCGTCTCATATTTCATCTAGTATAACAATAATTAGCAGCAATTTCAAAACTTTTTCAAAGAAAATAGTCTCTAGTCCAAGATTAAAGAAACCCCTAGCACTCCATTATCCAAACACACAAAAAGCTGGAGCATCTGTCCAGCCTTTTGTAGGATATTCCTTTTTGAACATTATTGCTTGGTGAAGACGATTGTGTCGTCATCATCGTTTTCCTGCGATAAATCTTCCAGAGTCAGTTGTTTTCCCTCTAGTCGATAACGCTTAACGTCATCTCCAATGATCATAGTTTGATTAGTTGGATCAACCTGCACCTGTTCAATTTCCTGCTCACCGTCGCGTTCGACCTTGGTCAGGGTTCCTTTATTTCCAGAAACTTCTAGGGTTAAGGCATCGCCTTCATGAGTGGCCTTATAGGTCCCATCTAAGTCACTAGCAGCCGCTTGACTGGAAGTAGAAGCCTCTGAACTACTAGTATTTACGCTACTGTTTGTATTGCTACTTGCCTTGCTATTTGATGACACTGTCTCAGATGACTGAGAAACAGAGGAACTCGCTTGAGATTGAGCAGCCTGATTGGATGGATTTTGGCCAGAATTGCCACAAGCTACCAATACAAAAGCGGTCATAGCCGTAAGGGCTGAAAGAACTAATTTTTTTGAAACCTTCATATCGTTTCTCCTTTCTTTGTTCCACTTCTATTTTACCAAACAGGGCTTTCTATGGTCAACTTATACACTCTGGAAGTAGGCTCGAACCTCTGCAATAAAATAAAGTGAGCCCGTTACAAACAGAACTTGGTCAGCCGTCTGCTCTTGTTTGAAATTCTCAATAAAGGCTCTATAATCCGCCACATAATCAAAGTCCGCAGCTTCTGCCTGCCCCACAGATTCGCCATAGTCAAAGCTGGTCACTGTCACCTGAACCTCTGGCAAGTTCTCCTGCAAATAGGCCAGCATACCGCTATAATCCTTGCGCTTTAAAGCTCCAAACAACAGGCTGCATGTCTTGCCCTTCTGCCCCTTGATAAACTCGACCAAACGCACCAAAGCTGGTAAATTATGGGCACCGTCCAGATAGATATTCGGACGAATTTCCTCTAGCCGCCCCGCCCAATGGGTCTTTTGCAAAGATGAAGGAAGCAAAGAAAAATCAATTTCCCAGCCCATTTGCTTCATAAAAAGCAGAAAAGCCTGCAAAGCCAGCGCTGCATTTTCTTCTTGGTAAGCACCCTGCAGTCCCAAGGTTACATACGATAAAAGAAGATCTTGATTCTTAAAAGAACGATCAGAAAACGAAAAATCACGCCCGTATTCATACAAATCCAAGTCCAAACTTGCTGCCCGCTGCTCACAGACCTGACGAGCCTCCTCTGGCAAGGGACCGATGACTGCAGAACAACCGTTCTTGAAAATGCCAGCCTTCTGCTCCGCAATCGCTGTAATGGTCTGCCCCAACGTCTCCTGATGATCCAAGCCCACTGAGGTCACCACTGAAACTTGCCCATCCAAGACATTGGTCGTATCTAGAAGTCCGCCAATCCCGACCTCGATGAGAGCCAGATCAACCTGCTCCTCTCTGAAATAAAGAAAGGCCAGCAAGGTCAAGATTTCAAAATAGGATAGCTGGTCGTGAGTCTTAACCAATTCTCTCTCCATCTCCTGAATCTGCCGCCCCAAGCGAACAAAATCAGCATCCGAAATCGGAAGTCCATTGATACAAATACGGTCATGAACGCTGACCATATGCGGAGATGTAAAGCTAGCTACCTTTTTCCCCTGATCGGCAAATAAATTCCGCATAAAAGCAATGGTAGAGCCCTTGCCATTCGTTCCTGTGACATGAATGACGGGGTAGGCCCCTTCAGGATTCCCCAGCAAATCTACCGCTCTCTGCATCCGCTCCAGACCTGAACGAAAGTTTAGGCCAATGCGACCGTTCAACCATTTTTCAATTTCATTCATCACTTTTCCTACATAAAAAGAGAAGCGAAGCAGACTTCAAATGTGAATCGCCACTCGCTTCTCTCTTCTTTTCTATTCTTCGTAAAGAAACTAGCTGTGGCCAAGCTGAGATAAATTCTCAAACTGGCTGATTTTCTAGTTTCTAAGTTCAGGCTAAAAAGGTCCCCCAGACCTTTTTACTCCTCCATAAAGCTGTTGAAGACTTCTTCAATCATATCCCACTCTGCATCAGAGTCTTCTGGGATTGGTTCCAATTCGCCTTCTGTTCCGTCTTCATTTTCTGTAAATGAGTAAGCTTGGATTTCAACTTCGCCGTTCTCATCTTCTTCAGCATTCACTGGTACCAAAAGTACGTAATTTTTTCCGAACTCTTCCTTACCATCAATGGTCAGAAGAATTTCAAATAAATTCTCGTTCCCTTGCTCATCTACCAAGGTAATCAATTCAGGCTGTGCCTGTTCGTGGTCATGATTATGATCGTGTGCCATAATTGTTTCCTCAATTCTTTCTAAAAGTTTCTATCTAAATAATTTTGTAAAATTAGCTGAGCCGCCAATTTATCAATCACTTTTTTGCGCTTGCTGCGGCTGACATCTGCCTGTTCAATCAGCATGCGCTCAGCAGCCACTGTCGTCAGACGTTCGTCCTGATACTCGACTGGAATTTGGAAAAGCTGGGCAATCTTCTCACCATAAGCCTTACTCGCTTCCACTCGTGGACCGCTGGTATTGTTCATATTTTTAGGGAGGCCAAGCACAAACTTGTCCACCTTATATTGCTCGACAAGCTCCGTCAAACGCTCAAAACCGAACTGCTCTTTCTCTTCATCAATCTGAATGATTTCGAGTCCCTGAGCGGTGAAGCCAAGTGGATCGCTAATTGCGACTCCCACTGTTTTCGAGCCAACATCTAGTCCCATAATTCTCATCAGAGGTCAATGCCTTGCCCTTTCAGATAATAACGCACCAGTTCCTCTACGATTTCATCGCGTTCGTATTTACGAATCTGATTTCGAGCATTATTATAACGAGGCACATAAGCAGGATCTCCACTCAGCACGTAACCTACGATTTGATTGATTGGATTGTAGCCCTTATCATTGAGTGACTTGTAGACATCGGTCAAAGTCTCGCTAATTTCTTTTTTGTTTGAATCATCAAGATTAAAACGTACAGTTTCGTCTGTAAATCCCACAATTACACCCTCTTTCTCTAAGAATACCATCATTATAGCATAATTACAGCAGTTTCACAAACTTAATCCATGTAAATTTTCTACTTTTTCGACATTTTTTCAACTATTTACCGTTCCTTCCCATCAAAAAACTAGCCCTTTTTCAAAGACCAGTTTTCATCAAAAATATTAGGACGGATTGCTAATTTCCTTGCCCCCTTCATCTTGGAAGGACTTGATAAATTCTTCTGGAGTCTGAGACTTCATTTGGCTAAAGATTGGCCCATAGGTCGGTACTTTAGAAGCCGCATCATAATCAAGATTTGTCGGATCAATAATAAAATCAATATCAACAGTGCCTTTTTCGGTTACTTTAACATTCACTTGAATACCTTTTACTTGTTCAAGTTTATCCACTCCTGAACTTTGCTTGAAGCTCTTGCTCACCTCTTCTTGCAGAGAGGACAAGTCTTGACCAGCTAAGGCAGACTTAGCTTCTTCTGGCAAATTTTGTGAAATAGCAATATTAACTTTTTCATATTTCTTGCCCGCATAGGTAACTGTCAAGGTCATCGTTTGATCAAGGCCTTGTACCTTTTGATTTAACTGATAAGACTTGGTAACCGATTTATCTTTTGCCTTGCTTTGGACAGACTGGTTGCTACCAGCTTTTCCACTATGTGATTGTTGTCCACAAGCTGTCAACACCGCCAAGCTAGCCATTAAAAGTACTACTGATTTTTTCATTTCTTTCTCCTTTTTGATTTTCTATGATTGACAAGAAGCTTCCTTACTGTTGCTCCTCAGCCCCGTTCATCAATAAATTATTGATATATTCTTCAGGTGGCATCTTTGTCATTTCTTTTAGATTGCTATTTTTAAAATAATTTAAAGTGAGTGCCTTTTCAATATCCAAATTGTCAAAATCGTAAGTTGACGTGATTTTCATTTCATTTTCATTAAGAATCTGAACGGTTCCGGTAAAACCAGCAACAGTTTTTGCCTGAGTATAGTCCGTATCCTTTTGCATTGATTCATCCAAGAGCCGCTGAGTCTCCTCCAGCCCCACTTCTTTAATCGCATTTTTGATACTATCATCCGTTGGAGTGATTCTCTCCATAATCACCTTGATAAAACGTTTCCCTTGATAAGTGATAATTTGACTAGATTGAATTCCTTGCTCATCTTTTGGAAAAACTAGTTTCTTGGTGATGACTTCCTGCTTTTCAGCCTGACTGATAATGGGAAGATTAGTTGTAATTTCCTCTTTTTTCCCCTTTGGCTTGTCTGCTTTCTTATGAGCGCAGCCAGTCAATATCACAGCTGCTAAGCCAAAAATTAGTAAAAATTTCTTCACGTTCCGTCCTCCTCAGAGATATTGTATCATAGTTTAACCGCTTGTCAATCATTTTTAGGTAATGAGACAGAAAAAAGGCAGCCTAAAAGGCGCCTTTCCTTATCTAATTATAGAGCTGCTCGTAAGCGAGCTTCTGTATTCTCAACATTGCGCACTGCACGAGGTAAGAAGGCACGGATATCATCTTCCTTGTAACCAACTTGGAGACGCTTGTCATCCACCAAAATCGGACTTTTCAGAATCCGCGGTGTTTCCATGATAATGTCAATAACTTCGTTCACACTCAAATCTTCAATATCAACACCGAGTCCTTTTGCATAACGGTTTTTTGAAGATACAATGCTAGCAATGCCATTTTCAGTTTTTGCTAAAATATCAAGAATTTCTTCTTTGGTAATTCCTTCCTTACCAAGGTTTTGCTCCTTGTAAGTCAATTGATGGGCGTTTAGCCAGGTCTTTGCTTTTTTGCAGCTAGTACAACTTGAAACCGTATAAATTGTGATCATGCAAGTACTCCTTTCGCTACACGATACTACTATCGTAGCATATTATACCACAAAAACCATCGGTCTTGCGACCTATTTTGCAAAATTATTCTTCAATGTCAAAGGCATCGTCTAGATCAAGAGTCACTTCTTCTAATCTTTCAAGAGGAGCCTCAGCCTTACCCTTCACTGCTTCTGCTGGCTCATCATCTTCAATCAAGCCGTAACGTACACGGACTTGACGGTCGATTTCATCAAAGACTTCTGGATGATCAGCCAAATATTTCTTAGCATTTTCAGAACCTTGACCGATTTTTTCATCATTATAGGAATACCAAGCACCCGCTTTTTTGATGATATCCAAGTCAGTTGCAATCTTAATCAGCTCGCCTGTCTTAGAAATACCTTCTCCGTACATGATTTCCACAAAGGCTTCCTTGAATGGTGGAGCCACCTTGTTTTTCACAACCTTGATTTTGGTTTCCTTACCGACATTGGTATCCTTCGCATCACCCGTACCCTTGATTTGGGTATTGCCACGGACATCCAAACGAACAGAAGCGTAGAACTTCAAAGCACGTCCACCTGGTGTTGTTTCAGGATTTCCAAACATAACACCAACTTTTTCACGTAACTGGTTGATAAAGATGGCAATCGTCTTGGTTTTATTGATAGAAGCGGACAATTTGCGCATTGCCTGGCTCATCATCCGAGCCTGCAGACCAACGTGGCTGTCACCGATATCCCCATCGATTTCTGCACGTGGCACCAGGGCTGCAACCGAGTCGATAACAACAAGGTCAACCGCACCAGAGTCAATCAATTTACCAGCAATTTCTAAACCTTGCTCCCCAGAGTCAGGCTGAGACAGCAGCAATTCATCAATGTTAACACCCAGAGCTGCAGCGTAGGATGGATCTAAAGCGTGCTCCGCATCGATAAAGGCTGCGATACCACCTTCTTTTTGAGCCTGAGCCACTGCGTGAAGAGCAACGGTTGTCTTACCAGAAGACTCTGGACCGTAAATCTCAATAATCCGCCCCTTAGGATAGCCACCCGCACCAAGGGCGATATCCAAAGCCAGAGAGCCTGAACTCATGACTTGAACCTTTTGCTCAGCCCGCTCGCCCAGACGCATAATGGCTCCCTTCCCAAAGTCTTTTTCAATATTCTTCAGAGCGTTATCCAAAGCTTTTTGGCGTTCATCTCCAAATTTCTTTGTGATTTCATCCAAATTTTTCTGTTTTTTTGCCATTTATTTCTCCTATTTTTTTCTAAAATGTCTTTTGGCCATCTGTTTATTATACCAAAAATCAGTTCTTTAATAAAGTTTTTCGTACGAGGTTGAAGGCGTGCATAACAGCAATCTTTCGCACATCACGACGGCTGCGACCAGCAATATTGACCTCAATCATTTCCGTTCCAGCAGCACTAGCTAAGCCGATAAAAACAGTCCCTGCTGGATGGCCTTCCAGTGAATCTGGGCCTGCTACACCTGTCAGACTGACAGCTAGGTCACTTTCGGTCAGCTTTCTAGCCTGCTCTGCCATTTTCCCAGCCGTAAAAGCGGAAACGACACCGTTCTGCTCCAGTTCTCCCAACGGAATATCCAGCATCCGGCTCTTTTCTTCCATACTGTAGGTGACAAAGCCACCTGAAAAAATAGAGGATGCACCAGCAAAATCCGCCAAGGTTGCTTGAAAGAGGCCAGCTGTCAAACTCTCCGCCGCTGAAATTGTCTTCCCTTGACTCTTGAGCAGATCAAAGGCCACTTGAGCCAAGGAATTGTCATCTCCATAACCGTAGAAAATCTCGGACAAAGACTGCCCCTCAAAACTCTGATACGCCAAAATAGACTTTTCCACAGCCTCAAACTTAGTATCCGCTTCTGCCTGACTCAGAGCTTTAGTGGACAATCGCAAGGTCACTTCGCCCGTCTTTGCATAAGGCGCAATGGTCGGATCGCTTTGTTGATCAATCATTTCAGCCAAAATAGTCACTAATTGACTCTCGCCAATTCCGAAGAAGCGCAGCACCCGTGAATACAATTTCTGCCCTGTGGATAAGAGGGGAACCAGCTCGTTATTGACCATAGGTTTGAGCTCGCTAGGCGGGCCAGGCAGGACTACATAGGTCACTCCGTCTGCTTCTAACAAGCCTCCAACAGCTAAGCCAGTCGCATTTGGTAGCGGAGTCGAGCCTGTCACCAGCTGAGCCTGACGTTCATTGTTGGGCGTTCGGGCATAGTCTGGTCGGCTGGCAAAAAAACGATCCAACTTTTCCACAGCCGCTGGGTCGAAGCTCAAATCTCGACCGACAAACTTAGCCAAGGTCTGCTTGGTCAAATCATCCTCTGTTGGCCCCAAACCTCCTGTCAGGATAATTAAATCACTGCGCTCTTTGGCAATTTCTAGGACGGAGAGAAGACGATTTTCATTGTCCCCCACTGCTGTCTGAAAATAGACATCAATCCCCAAACTCGCTAGCTTTTCAGATAAAAATTGGGCATTGGTATTGACAATCTGACCTGTCAGAATCTCGGTGCCCACAGCAATAATTTCTGCTTTCATAGAACCTCCTACCTTACTATTCGGAATTGGCTTTATTTTATCACAAAAAAGAGTAAAAAAGTTGATTTTCTTTTCAGGAAATAAAAAGAGCTGTCAACTTGATTGACAAAGTTGTCAACATGCTGTGGATAACTTTTGAAAATCTGTTTGTTATGGAGAATAACTGGCTTGTTAGGCAGATGCTATTGGCAAAGGAGAATTTTCTTTTTATAATAAACATGAAAAGGATGTAAAAAGTGATTTATTCATTTCGTTAGAAAGGGAACCATCATGAAAATTTCACAAGTTCTCAAAGATATTCGTCAACAAAATCAACTCACTCAGGAGGCCTTGGCGGAAAGGCTCAAGGTTTCCCGCTCTGCCATTGCCCGCTGGGAAAGCGAAAAAGGTATCCCTGATATTGGCAATCTGATAGCCATTAGCCGCGAGTTTGATCTCAGCTTGGACCAGCTCATCAAGGAGGATGGGCGCTTGGAGAAAAAGGTCATCGAAGACAGCAAGGCCAAGAAATGGCACTATTTGGTCATTTTCTACCTCTTCTCCGTTTTGGTTGAAATCGCCATCTTTGCTTATTTGCACCATATCTTTATGGCAGGCTTCCTCGTCTCTACTCTCTTTATGCTTTTCTACGAGCTGCGCATCTTTATCAAGGAAAAGATTTGGATGCAAGAAGAAGAGTAAAAATATCCGCACTCTACAGAAAAGGCTTAGACAACTATCTTGTCTAGGCCTTTTTTTCGTCATTCTTTAACTGACTTTCATAGCGGAGACGGATGGTCGGCTCTCCGCGAAGGCTCAATCCCTCCTTTTCCCACATCAGTGTCATCCCAATTTTTTCTAAAACTCCTTGACTAGCAAGATTGGGCTTAGTCGTGTGGGCAAGAAATATCTTTACCCCCGGCATGTTCTGAGCCAATTCTTTTAAGGCTAAGGCTGCTTCAGTTGCGTAACCTTTTCTGTGATAGTTAGCATTGACTGTATAGCCTATTTCCGCCGTTTCTTGTTCCGTATCTATTCGAAGAGAGATATTGCCAATTAATTTGCCTTCAGATTTCAGCTCAATACCGTAGCGCCCCAAAGGAGCACTTAAATTATATAAAACAAGACTCTCTCGGCTCTCTTCTATGCTTTGGTGCTCTGGATAATCATATTTTAATAATTCTCCATCTGAAGTATATTCGTGATAATCCAACAAATCATCCATGGTCATGGGACGTAGGAGAAGACGCTCCGTCTCCAAGATACGATTCTCTGCCAAATATACTAAGGCTTTATTATCCATCCTTCATTTCCTTTCTGAATAACCTCAAAAGTTACTAGAGCACAATATCTTCTTTTTATTGACTTAGTAGTCTACTGGCTTATTGAAAAAATTGTAATCACAAAAGCAATGATATTATTGCAACAATGAAGGGCAATTGGATACCAGATATTTTTGTCCTTTCTCAGATACAAGAGCGAGAGAAGAAGACCTCCGGCAATATAGGAAATAGCTGTCACCCACTCTGATAAGGCCCAGCTGTGCATATGAAGGGTGGCAAATAGAAGGGTTGTTAAGACAATACCGAGCCCGTCAGAGAATTTTGCCAAAAAAGTACCTAGGAAAAAGCGGCGGAAGAAAAACTCTTCAACGATTGGCCCGATAAAGCAACCGATAACCAAGATTAAAAATGGATTTTTCAACAAGGCTCCTTGAATACTGGCATCATTCTGCCCCTGTAGCGGCAAGCCCAGACTCTGTTTAATCAAAGCTGAAAGCAGGTTGCAGGCAATGGACAGGAAGAAAACGAAGACCATGTACAAAGAAATCGTTTTTAGAAATTCCTTCTTCTTGGTCAGAATCAAGGCCAACTGCTCCTTTAATTCTTCACGATAAGCTAAGATTCCCAAGATAAATAAAAGGAAATAAACTGGATAAATTAGCCAATTTATTCCAATCAGCTGCAAGCCTCTACCTAGAAATAAAATAGTATAGAGGGTGATAAAAATGAGGAGAAATTTTCTTGTTTTCATTGTTCTACTTCCAATCACAATTCTTTTCATGGTCATTGATAAGGCCAGCTGCTTCTAAGAATGAATAGACACAAACTGGACCGACAAATTTGAAGCCTTGCTTTTTCAGTGCCTTGGACATGCTTTCTGACAGCTCTGTCTTCGTCGGAGCTTCCTTGTAGTTCGTAATTTGATTGTCAATCGTTTTGAACTCGACAAAGGACCAGATATAGTCGTTAAAAGAGCCAAACTGCTTTTGAACAGCCAAAAAAGCTTGAGCATTATCCCTAGTCGCATAGATTTTCATCTTATTGCGGACGATATCAGGATTGTACAAAAGAGCATCCAAGTCTGCATCCGTCATCTGAGCAATTTTCTGGGCATCATAGAAATGAAAAGCTTCCCGAAAAGCCTGACGTTTATTCAGAATGGTCTCCCAAGAAAGTCCAGCCTGATAAGTCTCCATGCAGAGCAATTCAAATAATTTCTGATCATCATGGAGAGGCTTGCCCCACTCCTCATCATGATAGGCTACATACAAGGGGTTGTTCATTTTTACCCAGCCGCAGCGTTTGGTCATATCTTCCTCCTATTTCACTAACATCTTAAGGGCTGACTTGATATAGTTTTCTGCTGTATCAGTCGTGCCTTCAAAGAATTTCTTGATTTTCTTGAGTTCAGCGGCTTTGTAGCCCAGAGCCAGCATGGCTTCCATGGCTTCTTCCAGCTCTTGATTATCCACAGTCTGGACGGGTGCCTTGCTTTCTGCTTGACCATCTGCCGCCACTACCTTGCCTTCTAAGTCCAGCACCATCTGCTGGGCTGTTTTCTTGCCAATCTTAGGAAACTTGGTCAGGTAGGTGATGTTTTTTTGCTCAATGGCCTGCACTAAGCCAGCATTATCATCTGCCGCAATAATAGCCAAGGCAGACACTGGGCCAATACCTGAGACCGAAATCAAGCTGAGAAAGAGTTGCTTCTCCTCTTCTGAGCGAAAGCCATAAAGCAGCTGCGCATCCTCACGGACAACCTGATGCACATAAATTTGCGTTTCTTGATTGACTAGACTTGAGTATGCATAAGGATTGGCCACATGAAGAATATAGCCGATCGAGTTGACTTCCAATACAATGTATTTGGCTGTGATTTTACTGATAATTCCTTTAAAATATTCGTACATAATCTTCCTTCTTTTTGTATCATTTTGCCTATCTAGTATATCATATTTTCTGTCTGGAAACTGCAAACAGAGGTGCAACCATTGGTTGACAAAATGTACAGGAAGCTGTATTCTCAAGATATCTAAAAGCTGTTAGGATAGAGTTAGCAAAGAAAAGGAGGCTGTCACGATGAAACTCGCTGATAAATTATTTGAACTAAGAAAAGAAAAAGGCTGGTCACAAGAAAAACTAGCTGAACAAATCAATGTCTCTCGCCAGAGCATTTCCAAGTGGGAGTCTGGCCAAGCACTGCCCGAGCTGGAAAAAATTGTAGAGCTGAGCAAGATTTTCCAGGTGACGACAGACTATCTGCTTTTAGAAGAAAGCGACAGGCCGGAAAGGAAACCCATCCTCTCAGAAGACGAAAAAGACCACTACTATAAGCAAGTAAAATCTTATGGCTTCTGGCATGTTTTGTATATTTTTGTATTAGCCTTGGCTATTTATCTCTTTTCCGCAGGTTCTATCTTTCCAGCAACATTCACTGGCCTGGTCTGGTTGTCCTTCTTCCTCTTAGTCGCATCCGCAATGGCTATTAACAAGGTGTTAAAGATTAAGGAAAAGTATCTGGATAAGGTTATAGGCCTTGATAAGGATTCTAAAAAAGAAGGTGCTAAAGATGAAACTAAAAATTGACAATCCCATACCTGTCAAAACTCGTCTGAAAGAGCTGATTGGAGACTGGCTCTTCATCTCAGACTACCTCATTGCTCTTTTTTACTAGCTATGGGCTTTTACAATCTGGTTCTAGGAGGCATTCCTGTATTCACTGAAGCCCAGGGCCAGCTACTGGCTTCTTCTACCTCAGTCCTACCCCTAACTGTTATCTTTGCTTGGCTAGACTATAGAAAAGGAAGTCTTGGCAAGCGTTGGGCAGGTTTACAGTTGGTTTACAAACATAAGAGCCTTTCCTACAGCCTTTTGCGCTCTGCTATCAAGTTTTTCCCTTGGCAGCTGGGGCATATGGGAGCTATCCGTAGTGCTTATCAAGCAGATGCTCTGTCAATTTTCTTGTCAACTTCAGCAGGGATTCTCTTCTTGACCTTTCTGCTGATGGGACTGCTTCGCAAGGACAAACGCCATCCAGCTGATTTACTTGCTGGGACACAAGTTCAGCTCAAAAATTCAAAACAGCTCTAGTTCTGCGACTAGGGCTGTTTGATCTTCTATAGAGTTTAGTATTTCCCCAACTCCCGTAGGCTAGTATGATTTTCCTGAATGCGGCGGAACATTTTTTCCATATCCGACTTGGTAAAGTTGACCAAGACCGGCCGGCCGTGTGGGCAGTTATAAGGATTATCACACTGGGACAGCTGAAAGAGCAAGTCACGCGCAGAATAGTCATCCAGACTGTGATTGGCCTTGATGGAGCGTTTGCAGCTCATCATAATGGCCAGCTCTGCTCGATATTTCTTGATGGAAACTTCCTTGGTCAGGAGAAGCATATCACACATCTCATAGATGCCTGCCTCAATCTCCTCTTCCTTAAACCAAATGGGGTGCTCACGGAGGATAAACTGGTTGGATCCGTACTCTTCTAAAAAGATGCCAGCATCTTCTAACAGCTCCATCCGCTGCTTGATTCGCAGCATATCGTCTGCTGGAAATTCAAAGATATAGGGCACCAAGAGCTGCTGCTGGCTATTGTCCACATCCCCAATCTTCTCCCGATAATACTCATACTTGACCCGCTCTTGGGCAGCATGCTGGTCAATAATGTAAAGACCGCCCTTGCCCTGAGCAAAGAGATAGGTGCCATGCATCTGGCCGAAATATTCTAACTCTGGAAAGGATGATTTCTCTTCCTGTTCCAACTTATCCACAGCCCGCTCCAGACTGGCCTGGTCTAGCTCTGGATGGTCTAGTTGATCATAACTGGCCGGCTTTCGCTCTGCAAATTTGACTGAAGTTGGTTGTGGCTCTGCTTTTTCATCTGTCGCTTCATGAATAGGCTCCGCTGATTCTTCAAAGGATAGTTGCTGCTCCGCGACTTGTGGCTTGAGGAAGAAGTCATTCTGCTCCTTATCGTAGTAGAGGCGATTTTCTTTCAGCGGAAGGCTGGTCTGTTCGGGCTTAGTGGCACGCTTAACAGTTGATTTGGCTAGATTTTCCAAAGCATCCGGGATAAGGTCTTGCTCCTTGAGACTGGTCGCAATAGATTGCGAAATCAAGGCCATGAGTTCCCGCTCTTTAGAAATCCGCACCTCTTGCTTGGTCGGATGGACATTGACATCGGCCAGATAGGGGTCAATCTGAATATTGATGACTGCTAGTGGAAAGCGGCCTACCATCAGCTTGCTGCCGTAGCCGTCCAAAATAGCTCGATTGAGCAGGAAATTCTTGATATAGCGGCCGTTAATGAGAATCGTAATATAATTCCGATTCGCACGAGTCAACTCAGGCAGACTGACATAGCCGCTCACTTCAAAGTCCAAATCTGAAGCAGAGATTTCCACCATTTTCTTAGCTGTTATCAAACCATAGATTCCTGCAATAGCCTGACGCAGATTACCACTGCCGGCAGTCCGTGTCATTTCGCGGCCGTCACTGACAAGGGTGAAAGCCACCTCTGGATGGGCCAGACTAAGCCGATTAATCACATCAACGATATGGGAAAGCTCAGCCTGCTGGCTCTTCATATACTTGAGCCGGGCTGGAGTATTAAAGAAGAGATCTTCTATCTTGATTTTCGTTCCTACCGGACTGCTGGTAGGCTCATGCTCTTCTATCTCACCGCCTTGGGCAACCAGCAAAGTCCCGTGCTGACCAGATTCGGTCGCTGTTTCAATGGTAAAACGCGAGACAGAAGCAATGGAAGGAATGGCCTCGCCACGGAAACCCAGCGTCCGAATCCGAAAGAGATCCGCCTGTTTCTTGATTTTACTGGTAGCATGGCGACGAAGAGCCAGAGGGACATCTTCGTGGTCTATGCCCTCGCCATTATCCGTCACCTGTATGCTCTTGAGTCCGGCCTCCTCGATTTCGATAGTAATCTGGCTGGCACCCGCATCAATTGAATTTTCCACCAGCTCCTTGACCACGCTGCTAGGCCGCTCAATGACTTCACCGGCCGCAATCTGATTGGCTAGAATTTCTGGAAGTTCGATAATTTTTGACATCTTTTTCTCCGTATTTGTTCTGCTATCTATTATAACACATTGGGCTCTTTCTAGCAGAGGGCAGCCTTGTCTTGACCATTCTGCTCGCAAGGCAAACCAGATAGACGCGAATTGCTACCACATGGACAAAAGGGCTTGTTTTCTTTGCTACGTTGCGGTTTAATAAAGGTGAAAGGAGGAAGTTATGAAAGTTAAGCTAAGAATCAATTCTCAAGTCACCGAAGACACCGTCAGCATTGAGGCTCGACTCATGACCGAAAGCATTCAGGAATTGGTCCACTTTGCTCAACATCTGGGTAAAGAGGATAAGATCCATGTCAAGAAAGGAGACGACATCTATCTGCTGGATGCTAAGGAAATCCACCGAATCTATACAGAAAATCGTCAGGTTCGGGTCCGAACAGCAAAAGACAGCTATCGAGCTCAACAAGCTCTTTATCAATTACTGCAGGTCCTACCGGAATATTTTCTGCAGATTTCTCAGTCGGAGATTATCAACAGCCGACAAATCAGCCACCTCAAGCTGACTCCAAATGGTCTGATTCAGATATTTCTGAAAAACGGCGATCAGACATACTCGTCTCGCCGTTATCTAAAATCCATTAAAGAAAGGTTGCAATTATGAAAACTCGTCTAAAAGAACTTTTTTTCGGAGGAATTGGAGGGATTTTCATCGGTCTCTTTTTCTCCATAATTATTTCTTATTTTTACAATCCAGCTTATCTACCGTTGCACCCTCGCTCTCCTATTGGCCACTTCTTTTTGAACCAGCATGTCCATGTTTCCCTTATCATGCTCTACTGCCTCCTTATCTGGTTTGTCATGGGAGCTATTTTCAGATGGAGCGGAAGCTTCTTCCAAAGAGACTGGAGCATCCTGCGCTCCATCGCCAGCCACTATGGCGTGATGATTCTTACCTTTGCACTTTTGGCTAATCTAGCTGGATTTTTCCCAAGAGAAAAAATACTCAGCCTGACACTGACTGCCGTCGGGGAATTCACTCTCATTTATCTGATTATTTCAGGCGTTATCTACTACCGCACCTACCGCAACATTCAAAAAATTAATAGCGGTTTGTCTAGCAAATCGTGAGAATAAAAAGAGAGTGGGACAGAAATCGGTAATTCGTTAGAATTCGATTTCGTCGTCCCACCTCCGCACAGTTGAGTAGGGCTGTAAAAGCTGATGAAATCAGCGTAATAGAGCCCACTCAACCACTGCGTCTTGCTCGACAATCCAAAGACAAT
>NZ_LAWH01000067.1:0-839 GCF_001588905.1 Streptococcus cristatus
TACCGATTTCTGTCCCACTCTCTTTTTTGTTTGTCTTTTTTACATCATTGGTCAAGTTTAATGAATTGCAAAGATACCAGAATGACCAGCTTTTATCTAACACCTCAGCGCTGCTAACAAAAAAGAGCGGAAAATGCTTTCCGACTCTTTTTATGCATTCAAAAATTATAATTCAGCAATTTGGCTGAGGTTGACTTCTGCAACCGTGTCATTTCCAAACATAGAGATAATCATCTTGACCTTATTATTGTCAATTTCCGTGATTTTGCCAGTATAGTTAGCAAAGGCACCGTCAATGATGCGAACTGTATCGCCCACTTTGACATCCAAGTCAAATTCTTGAACTGTTTGTCCCATAGAAATCAGAATGCTGCGGATTTCTTCTTCCAAGAGCGGAGTTGGTTTCGAACGGTTTCCATGTGAACCCACAAATCCAGTTACGTTTGGCGTATTCCGCACGACAAACCAAGCTTCGTCCGTCATAACCATCTCAACCAATACATAACCTGGGAAGCGGTTTTCTTCGACTTCCTTGCTCTTGCCGTTTTTCTCAACTTGCACGGTCTGAGTCGGAATTTCCACGCGCAGGATATTTTCCAGCATATTATAGGTCTGAGCACGTTGCAAGAGATTTTCCTTTACCTTATTTTCATAGCCTGAGTAGGTTTGCAGTACAAACCAGCCTTTATCAAAACTGTCCATGTTTTGTCCTTTCCTAAATAAAAAAGCCTAGGGCTTCTGCTTGATATCTAGCCTTATTATACCATAAAATCTAAAATTACAAAGCATTTTGGTAAATATTTTACAGACAAATGAGAGTGGGACAGAAATCGGTAATT
>NZ_LAWH01000068.1:0-305 GCF_001588905.1 Streptococcus cristatus
GTTTCAGCAAGTGAATCAGCCTCAGCTTCGTTGAGTGGCAGCCAATCTGTCTCAACAAGCGCAAGTGCTTCAGCATCAGTAAGCTTGAGCCAATCCGTTTCAACAAGCGCAAGTGCTTCAGCTTCGTTGAGCTTGAGTCAATCCGTTTCAACAAGTGCAAGTGCCTCAGCTTCGTTGAGCTTGAGTCAATCAGTTTCAGCAAGTGAATCAGCCTCAGCTTCGTTGAGTGGCAGCCAATCTGTCTCAACAAGCGCAAGTGCCTCAGCTTCGTTGAGCTTGAGTCAATCAGTTTCAACAAGTGCAAG
>NZ_LAWH01000069.1:0-1557 GCF_001588905.1 Streptococcus cristatus
TCTAATTTTATTTAATTGTTTTTCTTCGACAAAATGGGATTTAGATTTTAACCCTTACGGAAAATGAAACGGGCTATTCTCCTAAAGTATGCTCTATAACATTATAGTTTAATGCAAAGTGTAGCGATATAGTCATTTCCATAACGTGATAATCTATTTCTTTTATCACATGATTCATAAAAATCTATCATAGCGAGACCATTTTTTAGTTGTCCTCTAATCTGACTTTCTAAGGTATGGCTAAATTCATATCCATATTCTGGATTGATGGTGATTTTGCCTTCCTCTTCAAGCTCTCTTGAATTAAAAGGGATTGAAAACTTTAACAGTAATTCCTCATCGGGTTTGTCCCATACAATGTCAGCATCATACATGTATATCCAAGGATTCATAAATCCGACCATTAACAATCCACCCTTTTTCAATACTCGAGAAGCTTCTTTATACATGTTTTCTAAATCCTCTATATATACATTTGAAACTGGATTAAAAATAATATCAAAAGTTTCATTTTCAAATGGAAACGGTTTTGTCATATCGCCTTGAACGGTATTGATTTTTAAGCCTTCTCTTTTAGCAACCAACTCATCTCTTTGTAATTGTGATTTAGAAAAATCCATTATGGTGACATCATAACCTTTTGCAGCGAAAACGGGACCCTGCTGTCCACCACCACAAGCTAACCCTAATATCTTTTTTCCCTTGGCTTTTTCAAACCATTCTTTCGGAACTTTTTTCCCAACAGTTAAGGCAACAGAAATTGGATGTTTTCTAACTTCTTCTAATTCTTCATGTGTCAATGGCTCAGTATAGTCATTTTTTACATTATTCCATCTATCTTCATTGAATTTTATATAATCGTTCATCTTATAATCTCCTCGTAATTCTATACTGTTTAGATTTAGGTTAGATGAGTTGCCATCACTTGATTTCATTTTATTATACCATATGTTCAATTACTATGTTTTATGTCATCTTTAAAATATTTGAAGTTTTTGTACTAGCTATTCCTGTCATTCTAATTCAAATGTTAAACGTCGTCGCTCAAACTCTCGTACTAATGATGATTCTATTTCAACTCACATTTTTCGTTACACACCTATCAGTTTTTTAGCTGAGCAAGGAATTCCACTCGAAGCAATTCAAGATCGTGTTGGACATACACGAGGAAGTCGTGTTACAGATATCTATTTGCACGTTACGCAAAAAACAAAAGATCTCATTATTCCTGTATTAGATTCGTTAACTAAATAAGTGTGGCTAATTTGTGACAAAACAAAGAAAAAAGGTTTATCCAAATTGGATAAACCCTGTTATATTAAGCTTTTACAAGCTGCTTATGCTTTACCTTCTGAACCGAATACGTCAATACGTTCTTCAACAGATGCTTGGATAGCTTTTACACCGTCAGCCAAGAATTTACGTGGGTCGAAGAGTTTCTTCTTGTCGTATTCTGCTTCGTTTGCTTCGTAATCGCGAGCAAATTTACGAGTTGCGTTAGCGAATGCGATTTGGCATTCAGTGTTAACGTTAACTTTGGCAACACCAAGTTTGATC
>NZ_LAWH01000007.1:0-15262 GCF_001588905.1 Streptococcus cristatus
TACAGCCCTACTCAACTGTGCGGAGGTGGGACGACGAAATCGAATTCTAACGAATTACCGATTTCTGTCCCACTCTCTTGTCTTCACTTGCTTATAAACTTGACCAAACGCTTTCCAAGATATTGGTCTGCTCGCGACCTGGTCCGACTGAGAAGGTTGAAATGCGGACTCCAACCAGTTCGCTGACACGGCGAACATAATTGCGGGCATTTTCTGGAAGATCCTCTAGACTGCGGACACCTGTGATGTCTTCTGACCAGCCTGGCAATTCTTCGTAGATTGGCTTGCAGCGCTTGAGCTGCTCCAAACTTGCTGGATAATGGTCGATTCGCTCCCCATCCAAATCGTAGGCTACACAGATTTTGACTGTATCCAGACCACTCAAAACGTCAATGGAGTTGAGAGAAAGGTTGGTAATTCCTGATACACGGCGGCTGTGGCGCATCACAACGGAGTCAAACCAGCCCACTCGACGCGGACGGCCCGTCGTTGTACCGTATTCATGGCCCACTTCGCGGATACGTTCGCCCACTTCATCAAACAATTCAGTTGGGAATGGTCCATCACCGACACGGCTCGTATAGGCCTTGCAGACACCAACTACCTTGTCAATCTTGCTTGGACCAACACCTGAACCAATCGTCACCCCACCAGCAACTGGGTTAGATGACGTTACAAATGGATAGGTACCTTGGTCAATATCCAGCATGACGCCTTGAGCCCCTTCAAAGAGGACACGCTTGCCTTGATCCAGCGCATCGTTAAGGATGACAGATGTGTCAGTCACATACTGCTTGATTTGCTGACCGTATTCATAATATTCTTCAAAAATATCGTCAACGCCCATCGCTTGGCTATCGTACAATTTCTCAAAGAGGCGGTTTTTCTCAGTAAGATTCCGTTCCAAGCGCTCTCTGAAAATGTCTTTATCCAAGAGGTCAGCGATACGGATACCAACACGCGCAGCCTTGTCCATGTAGGCAGGACCGATTCCCTTGATCGTCGTTCCGATTTTATTGTCGCCTTTAGCTTCCTCTTGCAGACGATCCAGCTCGATATGGTAAGGCAGAATGACATGGGCACGGTCTGAAATGCGTAAATTATCTGTGGTAACACCTTCTTGGTGCAGATAAGCCAACTCCTTGACCAGAGATTTAGGATTGACCACCATCCCATTTCCGATCACTGAGATCTTTTCTGGGAAGAAAATTCCTGACGGAATCAAGTGCAATTTATATTTTTTCCCGTCAATCACAATCGTATGTCCAGCATTGTCACCGCCTTGGTAGCGGGCAATCACTTCAGCATTGGCCGAAAGGAAATCCGTAATTTTCCCTTTTCCTTCATCTCCCCATTGGGTTCCTACAACAACAACTGATGTCATAATTTCGTCTGAGCCACAAGAGCTCTTCCTTTCTTAATCTACAAGGCAGGAGTTTCACCTGCAAACGTATCTTACACTTTATTATAAGAAAATTTTGAATTTTTTTCAAGATCAGGTATCTTTTAAATTTGGATTTTCACTTTTGAAAGCGAATAATTCTTTTTGGATTTTTCTATTTTAACGAAATATATCCAACAAATGGCGATAAAAGTTCGGAAATTCATTAAAAACGTAGTGAATAGTTGTTTTCTGGCCTTTTTTATAATAGACTGAAAGTACTATACTAAGGACGGAAAAAATAATGACTATTGATCGTTTACTCGAAAAGCTAGACCCTGCCAGCCCGATCTTACAGGCGACTTTTGGACTGGAGAGAGAATCCCTACGCGTGACAGAGGCTGGGACACTGGCATCAACTCCCCATCCCAGCTCTCTGGGTTCTCGGAGTTTTCATCCCTATATCCAGACGGATTTTAGCGAGCAACAGCTCGAATTAATTACGCCCATCGCCTCTTCAACTCAGGAGGCCCGTCGCCTGCTGGGTGCCATCACCGATGTAGCTGGACGCTCCATTCCCCAAGATGAACTCATGTGGCCCTTGTCCATGCCTCCCCAACTCCGAGAAGACGAGATTGAAATTGCCCACCTCGAAAATACCTACGAACTCCATTATCGTCAAGGTTTAGCAGAAAAATATGGCAAACGGCTCCAGACCATTTCCGGCATTCATTACAATATCGAGCTAGGAAAAGATTTGATGACGGCTCTCTTTGAAGCTAGCGGCTTTTCTTCCTTCAAGGATTTTAAAAATGCTCTCTATCTCAAATTAGCTCGCAATTTCCTTCGTTTCCGCTGGTTCTTGACCTATCTTTATGGTGCAGCTCCACTGGCAGAAGCTGACTTTTACGATGAGCCAGTTGAGGCTCCTGTCCGTTCACTCCGCAATAGCCATCACGGCTACGTCAATGAGGAGCATGTTCATGTATCATTTCGCTCGCTGGAAAGCTATGTCTCGGACATCGAGGACTATGTCGAGTCTGGCGACCTCAGTGCAGAAAAGGAATTTTACTCGCCTGTGCGCTTTCGCGGTCAAAAACGAAATCAAGACTATCTGGAACAAGGCATTACTTACTTGGAACTGCGCTGTTTCGACCTCAATCCTTTCGACGTTTTGGGCATCAGTCAGGAAACCTTGGACACGGTCCATCTCTTTCTCTTGGCTCTATTGTGGCTGGATGATGTGACAGATAGTGATACACAGCTACAAGCGGCTCATGCTCTCAACGATGCCGTTGCTCTGGCTCACCCCTTGACGCCTCTACCTGCAGGGGCCGACAGCTCTGCTATTCTCCAAGCTATGGAAAATGTGATTCAGCATTTCAATCTCCCTGCCTCCTACCGTCAATTGCTAACGCAAGTCAGAGCTACGCTGGCTGAGCCCAAGCTGACTCTGGCAGGGCAATTATTGCCCCATATTGAAAAGAATTCCCTATCAGCATTTGGACTGGCAAAAGCACGGAAATATCGAGATTACGCCTGGACTGCACCCTACGCCCTCAAGGGCTACGAAAAGATGGAGCTGTCCACTCAAATGCTGATGTTTGACGCTCTCCAGAAAGGACTCCACCTCGAAATTTTAGATGAAAACGATCAATTTCTCAAGCTCTGGCATGGTCAGCATGTGGAGTATGTCAAAAACGGAAACATGACCTCTAAGGATAACTATGTCATCCCTCTGGCCATGGCCAATAAAACAGTCACCAAAAAGATTTTGGCAGCAGCTGATTTTCCTGTTCCGGCTGGGGCAGAGTTTTCTTCTCTTGAAGAAGGACTGGCCTACTATCCTTTGATTAAAAACCGACAAATTGTTGTCAAACCTAAGTCAACTAACTTCGGACTGGGCATCTCTATCTTCCAAGAACCAGCTAGCCTGGAAGCCTATCGCAAGGCTTTGGAGATTGCTTTTTCAGAAGACGCTGCCGTCTTGGTGGAGGAATTCATCTCTGGAACGGAATACCGCTTCTTTGTCTTAGACGGTCAATGTGAGGCAGTCCTCTTGCGCGTGGCAGCTAATGTCGTTGGAGACGGTCAACACACCGTGAGAGAATTGGTTGCCATCAAAAACGACAATCCCCTGCGCGGTCGAGACCATCGATCACCGCTCGAAATCATTGAACTGGGAGACATTGAGTTGCTCATGCTGGACCAGCAAGGCTATGGAGCAGATGATATCTTGCCTGCTGGAGTTAAAGTTAACTTGCGGCGCAATTCCAATATTTCTACTGGCGGAGACTCGATTGACGTCACAGACAGCATGCACCCATCTTATAAAGAACTAGCTGCGGACATGGCAAAGGCTATGGGAGCTTGGGCTTGTGGCGTTGACCTAATCATCCCTGACAGCTCTGCTATTTCCACAAAGGAAAATCCCAACTGTACCTGCATCGAGCTCAACTTCAACCCCTCTATGTATATGCACACCTATTGCGCTGAGGGGCCGGGGCAAAGTATCACACCTAAAATACTGGCCAAACTTTTCCCAGAAATGGACTGATAAAACAAGAATCGCAGGGGATTCCTTGCGATTCTTGTTTGCCCACTTGTGATAAAAAAGAACTCTTGCGCTTGCTTGCAGGAAAGGAAGCAAAGCTCTTTCTTGATGAGGCAAACATTCTCATCAAATCTAAAAGTGCGATTGAATATATCAATCTTTCTCCTTCAAAAACCAGCTTTTATGTTAAAATAGAGATATCATATTGAGAAGAAAGAGAAAGGTTCATGTCAAGAAGAAAGAATTATTCTAACCAGCAGCCGGAATGGTTTAGCTGGATTTGGATACTTGCAATTATTTTTGGTTCTGGAGTGGTAGCCAGCTATCTGATCCCCATTGCTATTTTGGGAGGTATTGGCTACGGAATCTATCGCTACCAAAGGCAGAAAAGAGTTCGTATTGAAGCTAAACAAGCCAGCATTGGCCGTATTGAAGATTTAAAAGCAGAGATTGGGCAGGCTGACCGCCGTATTAAAGAATTAGAAAGCTACCAAGAATACGGCAAGAAGGAAGACTACCAGGATTTAGCCCTGCAAATTCTTCCCCAACTCACCTATATCAAAAACGTTGCTAAGGAATTGCGAGATGAAATTCCTGCCTCTGTCTACCAGCGCATTCAGACTAAAATTACTACTGTAACCGAGGAAATTGATAAACAACTGCAAAAGATTGAACGAGAGAAAAGGCAACAGGAAGCACAGCCAAAGAAAACGAGTCTAGAAGAGCTAGCCCCAGAATTGGTCGCTACGGTTCGCAATATTCAGATTGACCACGAGGCCATTCTTCAAAAAATCTCTCAATCCGAAAGCAATAACAAGGAAGAACTGACTGCCATTCATCAGTCCCAGATGGAGCACTACGAAGATATTTTAGAAGGCTACCTCAAAATCAAAGCCTCTCCCAAAGATTTTTATAATGCCGAGGAGCGGCTAGCCAAAGCCAAAGCAGCTATCGAGCAGTTTGACTTGGACCTAGACGAGGCGCTGCGCCAATTAAATGAAGCTGATTTGAGGGATTTTGACATCAGCCTGCGTATCCTAGACAAAGAAAAGCAAACAGACACCGGCTTTTAAGCTAGATAAACCAAAGGAGAAACTATGAGCCAAGAATTTAACTTTGACATTGATAAAATTGCCAACAATGCCATCAGCAAAAGCGACAAAACAACAGAAATCATCGAAGCCAACACGACTCAAGAAAATGGCCAGCTCACTTTTCTAGAAAAGCTGACGCCTGAGCAACAGAGTGCGATTACGGCTAAAGCTCCGCAGCTAGTGGATAATTTCGTATCGGACCAGAATGCCTTGCTGGACTTTGGCCAATCTGCTGTAGAAGAAGTCAACGGTACTGTCAATCGTATCTTAGCCGAACAGAAAAAATTACAAATTCCTCAGGTAGATGAGCTCTTAAAAAACACTAACAAAGAACTCAATGGCTTTGTCGCAAAATACAAGGACGCTCAAGTGGCAGAACTAGACAAAAAGCCTAATTTCCTGGAAAAACTCTTCAAACAGAGCAAAAACATTCTTCAAGAATTCTATTTTGACTCACAAAATATTGAGCAGAAAATGGACGGCATGGCTGCAACCGTCGTCAAGCAAGAGGATGTTCTGGCTCGCAATATTGTTTCTGCTGAAATGCTGATTGAGGACAATACCAAATCGATTGAAAACCTAGTCGGAGTTATTTCCTTTATTGAAGCGTCTCAGCAAGAAGCTGGCAATCGGGCGCTCAAACTGCAGGCTGAAGTCGCTCAACTAGATACGACAACTCTTGACTACCAAGTCAAATCGCAAGAATTAGCCCGAATGACAGAGGTGGTCAACACCCTAGAGCAGCAACACACTGAATATGTCAGCCGTCTCTATGTGGCTTGGGCGACAACGCCTCAAATGCGTAACCTAGTCAAGGTTTCCTCTGATATGCGCCAAAAACTTGGAATGCTCCGCCGCAATACCATTCCAACGATGAAGCTGTCTATTGCCCAGTTAGGCATTCTCCAGCAATCTATGAAGTCTGGTCAGGTAGCTGACGCTATCTCTAATGCCAATAACGCTGCCCTGCAAATGCTCGCCGAAACGAGCAAGGAAGTCATTCCTCAGCTGGAACGGATTTCCCAAAGCCCTACTATCGCTGTTGAGTCTGTCACTAAGCTGGCAGAAAGCCTCGTCGCACAAAACCAAGGCATTATCGAAGCCATTGATAAAGGACGGGAAAAACGTGCTCTGCTAGAAGCGGCTGTCATCCAATCTGCAGAGACCATCAACAACTCTGTCAAACTACGTGATCAAAAGATTATCCAAGCCCTGCTGGATCAAGGCAAGGAAGCCCAGAAAGAATTAACTTCAGAATAATTAAAAGAGCCATCCAGGCTCTTTCAAATCGTGGACAAACGTCAAAACTGATGTTTGTCTTTTTGTATTTTTGGTCAAGAAGACAAAAATGCACTCAACTCTTAGGGAGAATTGAGTGCATTTTTTGAAAAAGATGTTTCTTTATAGATTTTTAACTGCCGCAATGGCTGCATCATAATCTGGCTCGGTGTTGATGTTATCTACATATTCAGCATAGGTCACAGTGTTGTTTTCGTCCAAGACAAGGACTACACGGGCTAACAGGTGCCATTCATTGATGAGGACAGCATAGTCGCGACCAAAAGAATGGTCAAAGTAGTCTGATAGCATGACAGCATTTTCGATGCCTTCAGCAGCACACCATTTGCCTTGAGCGAAAGGCAAGTCAACTGAAACCGTGATAACAACGGTATTGTCCAAGTCAGAGAGTTCTTGATTGAAACGACGGGTCTGAGTTGAGCAGACACCAGTATCGATAGATGGTACGATGCTGAGGACTTTCTTTTTGCCAGCAAAATCAGCCAAGGTTTTCTTTGAAAGGTCAGTAGCTGTCAGGCTAAAATCATGGGCTGTGTCGCCGACTTGCAGTTGTTGGCCCGTAAAGGTTACGGGATTTCCGAGAAAAGTTGTCATAGGAAGTCTCCATTCATGTTTGATAGCTCCATTGTACTGCGAATAGTGATTTTTTTCGAATAATTTGACTGAAAATTTGAGAGCGACTCCATATGAAGCTTGTTCTTCAGAAATAAAGAGGTTAGGATTTTATCTTCCCAACCTCTTATTATTATTTAGACAGACCTTCTGCAATCTTTTCTAAGTTGTATTTCATCATGCTGTAGTAGCTATCACCCTCTTCGCCTTTATCAGCGATTGAGTCAGTGAAGATTTTAGCGTAGATCGGAATGTTGGTGTCTTTAGAAACGGTCTTCATCGGACGGTCGTCTACACTTGATTCGACAAAGAGAGATGGCACTTTGGTCTTGCGTAGTTTTTCAACCAAACTTTTAATTTGGTCTGGAGTCCCTTCTTCTTCAGTGTTGATTTCCCAAATGTAGGCTGATGGCACATTGTAGGCCTTAGAGAAGTACTTGAAGCAACCTTCGCTGGTTACAATCATTTTCTTTTCTTCAGGAATGTTGTTGAATTTCTCTTTGGCTTCCTTGTCCAAAGCAGTCAATTTTTCCACATAAGCTTTAAGATTTTTCTCGTAAGTTTCTTTGTTAGCTGGATCCTTTTCGCTCAAGCGCTTGGCAATATTTTTCGCATAGATGATCCCATTTTCCAAGTTAAGCCAAGCATGCGGGTCTTCCTTGCCCTTTTCATTTTGGCCTTCAAGATAAATGACGTCAACACCTTCGCTGACAGCGTAGTAGTCCTTGTTTTCTTTCTTCTTAGCATTTTCTACTAATTTTGTGAACCAAGCATTACCGCCTGTTTCCAAGTTGATCCCATTGTAGAAGATCAGATCCGCTTGGGAAGTCTTTTTGACATCTTCAGGCAGAGGCTCGTATTCATGTGGGTCTTGGCCGACAGGTACGATACTGTGCAAATTGATCTTATCGCCAGCGATATTCTTTGTAATATCCGCAATAATCGAGTTAGTCGCAACAACATTCAATTTTGAAGAACCAGTCTCGGTACTGCTTTTTTGACTAGAGCAGGCTGCTAGGCCGACAAAAGCCAGCAAAAGCAGAACTAAGAAACGACATTTTTTCATTGGAAATCCTCCATAAATATATTATTTTACTTTTCTTTTTAAATACCGCTGTTTTGGTGCGATAAAAAATGAAACCAAAAAGATCAGGGCAGAAGTTAGAACGATACTAGAACCTGCTGCAACATTAAAACTATAACCGATGAAGAGACCTAAAACAGATGCACCAGCCCCCAAGGCAGATGACAATAAAATCATGGTCTTGAGACTCTTGGCATAGAGATAGGCTGTCGCAGCTGGTGTAATCAGCATGGCCACAATCAGAATCGTTCCGACACTTTGCATGGCTGTGACAGATACCAGAGTCAAGAGAATCATCAGTAAATAGTGGTAAAAATTCACCTTCATTCCCATAGCTTGGGCTAAGAGCGGGTCAAAGGAGGTCAGCAAAAGCTGCTTGAAGAAAATAGTAATGACCAGCAGCACCAAAATACCCACGCCAATACTAATCCACATATCAAGGTCTTGTACCGCCAAGATATTCCCAAAGAGAATATGGAAGAGGTCGGTCGAACTCTTGGCAACGCTAATCAAAATGATCCCCAGAGCCAAGAAGGAAGAAAAAGTAATCCCGATAGCCGTGTCACTTTTGATAATAGAATTGCCCTTGATGTAAGTGATAATAATGGAAGCTAGTAAGCCAAAGGTAATGGCACCGATGAAGAAATTAATCCCCAAAATATAAGACAGGGCCACACCGGGCAGCACCGCGTGAGAGATGGCATCCCCCATGAGCGACATGCCCCGCAGAATGATAAAACATCCAACAGCACCAGCCACTACTCCAATCACAATGGCCGTAATCAACGCATTTTGTAGGAAATGAAAATCATGCAATCCTTGAATAAATTCCTGGATCATCCTAGGCACCTCCATTCATAAAGAGCTGAGAGCCATAGGTCTTCTGCATATTTTCTTTGGTGAAGGTGCTCTCAGTTGATCCGAAAGCGACGACTTTTTTGTTAAGTAGCAAGACTTGATCAAAATAAGCGACCACCTTGCTCAAGTCATGGTGGACAATCAAAATTGTCTTCCCGTCTTTTCTTAGCTGACGGAGTGTTTTCATAATAATCTCTTCACTGACCGAGTCAATCCCAACAAAAGGCTCATCTAGGAAAATATAGTCCGCCTCCTGAACCAAGCAACGGGCAATCAAGACCCGCTGGAATTGTCCCCCAGACAACTGGCTAATCTGCCGCTCAGCAAAATCTTCTAAACCAACGATTTTCAAAGCCCGAGCAACCTTTTCCCAGTCAGACGCTTTGAGGCGTTGAAAGAGCTTGATCTTCGGATACAAGCCCAGAGACACACACTCCTTGACTTTGATGGGAAAATTATAATCAATGTGAATTTTCTGCTCTACATAAGCAATCTTGCTTAATTCTTGCTTCATGGGTTTTCTATCTAGAAAGGTCTGACCCTCACTCTCAACAATTCCTAACATACCTTTTATGAGAGTTGACTTTCCAGCCCCGTTTGGTCCGATAATCCCTGTGATAGTCGGTCCTTTTATTGTTAAAGAAGTTGGTTCTAAGGCCAGCTGTCCTTGATAACTGACACTTAAATTTTTCATTTCAATCATTGTTATACCTCTTTTGTTTTAATATACATTAAAATGAAAATTAAGTCAAGTTAATTTTTAAAAAATCCTTAAAATCAATATAGGAAATATTTGAAAAAAGGAGCTAATTTTGATAAGGTTATATCAAAAGCAGGAAAGCGAGAAAAACATGACACGTTTACAAGATGATTTTTATGACGCCATTAATGGCGAATGGGCCAAAACGGCCGTTATCCCAGATGACAAGCCTGTAACCGGCGGCTTCACAGATTTATCAGATGAGATTGAAAAGCTGATGCTCTCCACTACCGATAAATGGTTGCAGGGTGAGGAAGTTCCTGACGATGCTATTTTGCAAAACTTTATCAAGTACCACCGTTTAGCAGCTGACTATGACAAGCGGGAAAAACTCGGTATCAAGCCTGTTTTGCCTTTGATTGCGGAATACCAAGCACTCAACTCCTTTGCAGAATTTACCACAAAGATTGCCGAGTTTGAACTGGCTGGTAAGCCCAATTTCTTTCCTTTTGGTGTAGCGCCTGACTTTATGGACGCCCGTATCAATGTCCTCTGGGCAGATGCGCCAGGTACTATTCTCCCAGATACAACCTACTATGCTGATGGGCATCCTCAAAAGGATAAACTCTTGAAAAAATGGCGCGAATCTTCCGAAGCTTTGCTGCAAAAATTCGAATTTTCAGCAGAAGAAATCCAAGATTTACTGGATAAAGTTTTAGAACTGGATGCTCGAATTGCCAAAGTCGTACTATCACGAGAGGAAAGTTCAGAATATGCCAAGCTTTACCACCCTTACAAGTGGGAAGATTTCAAGGCCTTGGCACCGAATCTACCTTTAGATGCGATCTTCACCCAACTCATCGGGCAAATTCCTGACCAGATTATCGTACCAGAGGAGCGTTTCTGGCAGGCTGCCGACCAATTCTACTGCGAAGAAACTTGGCCCCTGCTCAAGGCCGTACTTATCTTTAACGCTATCGCGTCAGCTGAAGCCTACTTGACTGACGAAATCCGTGTCCTAGCAGGCGCTTATCGTCGCGCCCTGTCTGGAACACCTCAGGCGCAAGACAAGAAAAAAGCTGCCTTTTACCTAGCTCAAGCGCCTTTCAATCAAGCCATCGGGCTCTGGTATGCTGGACAAAAATTCTCCCCAGAAGCCAAGGCCGATGTGGAGCAAAAAGTAGCCAACATGATCCAAGTCTACAAGGAGCGCCTCGCAAGCAATGACTGGCTGACACCAGAAACTCGGGACAAGGCCATTGTCAAACTCAATGTCATCAAGCCTTATATAGGCTACCCAGAGGAGTTGCCTGAACGCTACGCAGACAAGCTTGTGGATGAAAATCTCAGCCTCTTCGAAAATGCTCAAAAACTGCGACAAGTGGAAATCAGGTACGGTTGGAGCAAGTGGAACCAGCCAGTGGATTACAAAGAATGGGGAATGCCAGCCCATATGGTCAATGCCTACTACAATCCTCAGAAAAACCTGATTGTCTTTCCAGCGGCTATCCTGCAGGCCCCATTCTATGACCTGCACCAGTCCTCTTCAGCCAATTATGGCGGAATCGGTGCGGTTATTGCCCATGAGATTTCTCATGCCTTTGATACCAACGGCGCTTCCTTTGATGAAAACGGCAGCCTCAACAACTGGTGGACGGAGCATGACTACCAAGCCTTTACTGAGCGGACTCAGAAAGTCATCGACCAGTTTGAAGGTCTAGATTCTTACGGTGCCAAGGTCAATGGTAAGCTGACCGTTTCAGAAAATGTAGCGGACTTGGGCGGTATTGCAGCGGCTCTTGAAGCAGCCAAGAAAGAAGCTGATTTCTCTGCGGAGGAATTCTTCACCAACTTTGCCCGCATCTGGCGGATGAAGGGACGCGAAGAGTACATGAAGCTTCTAGCCAACGTCGATGTCCATGCGCCCGCTAAACTTCGGACAAATGTCCAGCTACCTAACTTTGACGACTTCTTTACGACCTTTGATGTCCAAGAAGGAGACGGCATGTGGCGCAGTCCAGAAGAGCGCGTGGTGATTTGGTAAAGGACTTCAATAATATTTAATCAATCAAAAAATCTGTTCAGGAAGGGCATTAGAGCCTTCCTGAACAGGTTTTTATAGTTCTTTGATTTCTTTCATATAGCCGGCCGTGATGATACCAGCGGGCAGAGCCACAATGGCGATTCCTAAAAGGGAAGAAATCATGGTAATAATTTTTCCAGTCGTTGAAACTGCATAAATATCACCATAACCCACCGTCGTCAGGGAGATGGTCGCCCAATAGAGAGCGTCAAAAAAACTAGGAAACGTGCTGGGCTCGACATTAAAAATGATAAGGGCAGAGATGAAGATATAGCCAAGAGCCAAAAGACCCACGATCATCAAACTGTCCTTCTGCTTTTTTAGGACATTGGTCAGTATTTGGATATTTTTAGAATAGCGAATGAACTTAAAGACGCGCAAGATCCGAAGCATGCGCAAAATCTTAAAGAGCCGCAAACTATTATTCAACAAAAAGAGGGAAGGCAAAATGCAGAGCAAATCAGCCAGCGCCAGAAAGGTGAAAGGATAGAGAAGAAAAGAAAGCTTCCCTTTTCCCAATTTATAATCGGCCGTTAGAAGCCGAAGGATGTAGTCAATAATAAAAATAATCGTTGACACAAAATCCAACCACATGAAGATTCCTGTGTGACTTTTGGTGGTCAGGGGGATCAGGCTGACAATAATAGTCAGGAACATAAGCACATCATAGGCTTTTTCAATCGCATTTTCCTTTTGATGGGGCTCAATAATCTGAAATAAAGTCTTCCTTGTCATCCTCAACCTCACTTTTTTAAACTTGCTTTCATTCTATCTGTTTTTAAAAATAAGTCAAGGTCGATCCGCAAAGATTTTCTTCATTCTCCTTCGTCGGTTGCTTTCAAAATCCCTTGAAAATGGTATAATAGATAGAAACGTGTCTAGAACACAGAAAAGATCGTTGGAGAGTAAATGATTATGGCAACTTACAATCACAAAGAAATCGAGCCCAAGTGGCAGAAATACTGGGCTGAGCACCATACATTCAAGACAGGTACCGACAAGGACAAGCCTAACTTTTATGCACTGGACATGTTTCCTTATCCATCAGGAGCTGGTTTGCACGTAGGACACCCAGAAGGCTACACAGCAACAGACATCCTCAGTCGTTACAAGCGCGCGCAAGGCTACAATGTCCTTCACCCAATGGGTTGGGATGCCTTTGGTCTACCGGCTGAGCAATATGCCATGGATACAGGAAATGACCCAGCTGACTTTACAGCAGAAAACATTGCCAACTTTAAGCGTCAAATCAATGCCCTAGGATTTTCTTATGACTGGGATCGTGAAGTCAATACCACTGACCCCAACTACTATAAGTGGACCCAGTGGATTTTCACCAAGCTTTATGAAAAAGGTCTGGCTTATGAAGCTGAAGTGCCAGTAAACTGGGTGGAAGAGCTGGGAACGGCTATCGCCAATGAGGAAGTTCTGCCAGACGGGACATCTGAGCGCGGTGGCTATCCAGTTGTCCGCAAGCCTATGCGCCAATGGATGCTGAAAATCACAGCCTATGCAGAACGTCTACTCAATGACTTGGAGGAGCTGGACTGGCCTGAGTCTATCAAGGATATGCAGCGTAACTGGATCGGTAAATCAACCGGTGCTAATGTAACCTTCAAGATTAAGGACACAGACAAGGACTTCACCGTCTTTACGACTCGTCCGGACACCCTTTTTGGTGCGACCTATGCTGTTTTGGCTCCAGAGCATGCACTTGTCGACGCCATCACAAGTGCTGAACAAGCCCAAGCAGTTGCAGACTACAAACATACAGCCAGCCTCAAATCCGACCTTGCTCGGACTGACCTAGCTAAGGAGAAAACCGGTGTCTGGACAGGGGCTTATGCTATTAACCCTGTCAATGGCAAGGAAATCCCAATCTGGATTGCCGACTATGTGCTTGCAAGCTACGGAACTGGTGCCATCATGGCTGTTCCTGCACACGACGAGCGCGACTGGGAGTTTGCTAAGCAGTTTGATTTAGAGATTATTCCGGTTCTAGAGGGTGGCGATGTTGCTGACGCTGCTTATACAGAGGACGGTCCACATATCAACTCTGGCTTCCTAGATGGCTTGGACAAGGCTGCCGCGATTGAGAAGATGGTTGCTTGGCTGGAAGCAGAAGGTGTCGGAAATGAAAAAGTCACCTATCGCCTGCGCGACTGGCTCTTTAGCCGTCAACGCTACTGGGGTGAGCCGATTCCAATCATTCATTGGGAAGATGGCACCTCAACGGCTGTCCCTGAAAATGAACTGCCGCTTGTCCTGCCTGTAACCAAGGATATCCGCCCTTCTGGTACTGGTGAAAGTCCTCTGGCCAATCTCACCGACTGGCTGGAAGTGACTCGCGAAGACGGTGTCAAAGGACGCCGCGAGACCAATACCATGCCTCAATGGGCTGGTTCTAGCTGGTATTACCTGCGTTACATTGACCCGCATAACAATGAGAAATTAGCAGACGAAGAGCTACTCAAGGCTTGGCTGCCAGTTGATATTTACATCGGCGGCGCGGAGCATGCCGTGCTCCACCTCCTCTACGCTCGCTTCTGGCATAAATTCCTTTATGACCTCGGTGTCGTTCCAACAAAAGAGCCTTTCCAAAAACTCTTTAACCAAGGAATGATCTTGGGAACAAGCTACCGTGATCACCGTGGAGCACTTGTAGCGACAGACAAGGTGGAAAAACGCGATGGTTCTTTCTTCAACATCGAAACGGGAGAAGAACTGGAACAGGCACCTGCCAAGATGTCTAAGTCTCTGAAGAATGTGGTCAACCCAGACGATGTGGTGGAGCAATACGGTGCTGATACACTTCGTGTCTATGAAATGTTCATGGGGCCGTTGGATGCATCCATCGCTTGGAGCGAGGAAGGTCTGGAAGGCAGCCGCAAGTTCTTAGATCGAGTCTACCGTTTGATGACAAGCAAAGAAATTGTTGCGGATAACAATGGTGCTCTCGACAAGGTCTACCATGAAACAGTCAAGGCTGTCACAGAGCAGATTGAGGAGCTCAAGTTTAACACAGCCATTGCCCAGCTCATGATCTTTGTCAATGCAGCCAACAAGGAAGAAAAGCTCTATGTCGAATATGCCAAAGGCTTTATCCAATTGCTGGCACCTTTTGCACCGCACTTGTCTGAGGAACTCTGGCAGTCAGTAGCTCAAACAGACCAGAGCATCTCCTATGTAGCTTGGCCAACTTATGACGAAAGCAAACTGGTCGAAGCAGAAGTCGAAATCGTAGTTCAAATCAAGGGTAAGGTTCGTGCGAAGCTAGTCGTAGCCAAGGATCTGAGCCGTGAGGAACTGCAAGAAATAGCTCTGGCAGATGAGAAAATCAAGTCTGAAATCGCTGGTAAAGAAATCGTGAAAGTTATTAGTGTGCCGAATAAATTGGTTAATATCGTAGTAAAATAAGCAGTTTGGGGTAGCCTTATGGTGATTATAAAATAGGAGGCTGGGACAAAAGTCCTAGCCTCTCAATTGTCTTTGGATTGTTGAGCAAGACGCAGTGGTTGAGTGGGCTCTACTACGCTGATTTCATCAGCTTTTACAGCCCTACTCAACTGTGCGGAGGTGGGACGACGAAATCGAATT
>NZ_LAWH01000070.1:0-3080 GCF_001588905.1 Streptococcus cristatus
CTTGAAAGTTGCAAGAATTTATCAGGAAGGATTTGTTTGTGAAAAAGAAGAGTAAGATAGGATTTCTTTTAGCGGCTTCGCTGCTTATTTTGACGGCTTGTGGCACCAGCGAAGTGACCGCTAATTCAAGTGATTTTTGGGAGAAATTAGTTTATTTCTTTGCGGAGATGATTCAATTCTTGTCCTTTAATGGAAGTACAGGGATCGGGATCATTCTCTTCACGTTGATTATTCGGACAGTCTTGTTGCCAGTCTTTCAATTTCAGACGACCTCATCTAGAAAGATGCAGGAAGTTCAGCCTCATATCAAGAAACTTCAGGAAAAATATCCAGGCAAAGATATGGATAGCAGAGCAGCTTTAGCAGAGGAAACCAGCAAGCTTTATAAAGAAATGGGAGTCAATCCCTATGCTGCATTCCTTCCGCTCTTTATCCAAATGCCAGTGCTTGTGGCACTTTTCCAAGCTCTGACACGAGTTGAGTTTCTAAAAACTGGTCACTTCCTCTGGCTCAATCTAGGAACAACAGATCCGACCTTTATCTTACCTATTCTCGCTGCTCTCTTTACTTTCTTTAGCACTTGGCTATCTAATAAGGCTTTGCCAGAGAAAAATGGTGGGACGGCAGTGATGACCTACCTGATGCCTGTATTGATTTTCTTCTTTGCGGTGTATGCAGCCAGCGGGGTCGCTCTTTACTGGACGGTTTCTAACGCCTATCAAGTCGGTCAGACCTTGCTTTTGAGTAATCCTTTTAAGATTATTGCTGAACGTGAAGCGAAGGCAAAGGCGGAGCGTCAATTGGAAATGAAGAAAAAACGTGCCCTTCAAAAAGCACAGAAAAAGAAAAAGTAAAAAGGAGGACTCTTGCAGATGGTTATTTTTACAGGAGCAAGTGTTGAAGAAGCGATTCAAAATGGACTAAAAACGCTGGATATCCCACGAATGAGAGCACATATTACTGTTGTTTCGCGTGAAAAGAAAGGTTTTCTCGGTTTATTTGGCAAGAAACCTGCGCAGGTAGATGTGGAGCCGATTGCTGAAACGACTGTGGCCAAGGCCAACCAACAGGCGGTAAAAGGAGTTCCTGAGGAAATCAATGCGCAAAACGAGCCGGTACAAAGCGTTAGTGAAGCAACAGTCGACTTAGGGCGAGTGGTGACAGCTATCAAAAAGGCCGAAGGCGAAGGTGAAGCTGTTTCAGAAAAAATCAAGGCTGAAATTCTTAAAAACGATAAAGACGCCAGTACCATTCTGGAAGAAACAGGTGTAATTGATTTCTTAAAGACCAGTCAAGCGATTGATGAAGCACAGACTCTGAAGGACTCAGAGGAAGATAGCTCTTTAGCAGAAGTGGTACCTAGTCAGCAAGAGACAGCTGAGTCGTCCTTCTTTGACTTGGGGATCCAGGTTGAGGATGATTGTGATATTGAAGAAGTTGTCGCAAGTGTGACTACATATGTGCAAAAGATTGTGGATGAAATGGATGTTGAAGCGACTCTTTCTAGTAGCCACAATCGCCGAACAATCAATATGCAAATTGATACGAATGAGCCAGGGCGCGTGATTGGTTACCACGGTAAAGTCTTGAAAGCCTTGCAGCTGTTGGCTCAGAATTATCTTTACAATCAATATTCCAAGAGTTTTTACATTTCTATAAATGTAAATGACTATGTGGAGCATCGTGCTGAAGTTTTGCAAAGCTATGCGCAAAAATTGGCTCAGCGTGCTCTAGAAGACCGTCGCAGCCAGCATACGGATCCTATGTCTAATAGTGAGCGTAAAATCATCCACCGGATCATCTCAAGAATTGATGGTGTGACTAGCTATTCAGAAGGCGATGAGCCTAACCGCTACGTTGTTGTAGATATTGATTCGGAATAAATCTTAACCAGCTGCTCAGCTGGTTTTTAGATACAGAAAGGAGAAAATTCCATGTCACTTTTTCCAGCTATTGAGTCGTTTTTGACTGTTCAAGGAAGTAAATACATTTCACCAGATAAGGCAGGGGAACTGCGAGAGACAATGTTGGATTTGAAAGCTAGAGGCCAGGCTGCTCGGCAGGAGTTTGCGAACTTGGTTCGGGACTTTCAGGCTCTCTATCCTAAGCTGAGTCTGGAGCGGACCAGCAATTGGCTGAATCAGGCTCAGATCTTACGCCCACATTTTTGGAATTATCTAAGAGGCTATGGGGAAATCACAGAGCCCATGTTCGCTCTGCGCTTGTATGGAACTGCAGAAGATTTTGGAGTGTCGCTGGAGGTAAGCTTTATGGAGCGCAAGAAAGATGAGCACAGTCTCAGCAAGCAAAATCGAGTGCTGAATCTACCCATCCAGCCGCCAGCTTACTATTTTGCCCAGATAGATGGCCAGAGTCAACGCTTCGAAGCTACGGAGGAAAATAGGCAGCACCTAAGCCAGCAGGTGACTACAGGATTAGTCCGCAAGGTTTTGATCAAATATGATGTCAATCTTTCTAAAGCTACAAGTAAGCAGGAAGTTCTGTCAGAGCTTGAGCAGGCTATGACAGCCTTGATTCCTTTCTATGAAGCGACACGATTTGAATGATTTCGTTTCCAAAAAGAAACAATTCTTCCAATACTATTGACAAACAGGAGAGAATCCGATAGAATAGTAAAGTATGTTTAGTAACTGATCACTTTATAGCCGGCTAAACGAATACAAAATCTATGAGGAGGTATTCATCGTGAAACGTACTTATCAACCAAGTAAACTTCGTCGTGCGCGCAAACACGGATTCCGTAACCGTATGTCAACTAAAAACGGTCGTCGCGTATTGGCAGCTCGTCGTCGTAAAGGACGCAAAGTTTTGGCTGCATAATCCAAACGATTACCATAAAGAAACCAGTGGAGACTCGAGACCGCTGGTTTTTCTATTGTTCTTGATAAAATAGGCTTCTATGGTTTAAGGGTGGCTAGTATTGCTATGAAGGAGTCCGTGCAGAATAGGAACTTTACATGAAATGGAAGGTAAACGGGCTAGTCTAGGTGGTTTCTAGGTATATCTTATCTAGTTTGAATAAAAGAAAATAGAGTGGGACAGAAATCGGTAATTCGTTA
>NZ_LAWH01000071.1:0-3029 GCF_001588905.1 Streptococcus cristatus
AGCCTCAGTGCCTCAATTAGCGCTTCAGATTCAGCAAGTACAAGTTTGAGCACAAGTCTCAGTGCCTCAGATTCAGCAAGCACAAGCACTTCAGCATCAGTAAGCTTGAGCCAATCAGTCTCAACAAGCGAGAGCACTTCAGTATCATTGAGCACTAGCGCGTCTGCTTTGGCAAGTGAAAATGATTTGGCATCACTGAGCGTAAGCGAATCTCTATCAGCAAGCGCAAGCTTCAGCACTAGTGTATCGGCTTCAGTCAGTGCGTCAGATTCAGCAAGCGTAAGTGTAAGTACCTCTACATCACTTAGCGATAGCCTTTCAAGCAGCTTGAGTACAAGTGTGTCACAAGAGTCAAACTCATTCAGCTATAGTAAGGGTGATCCAACCAGCGAGTCTAAGCCAGAGTTTAACCTGCCAAGCTACCTCGCATCTGTAAGTGCAAGTACTTCAGCTTCTGTAAGTGATAGTCAGTCTATCTCTACTTCATTGAGTACAAGTGCAAGCATTTCAGGATCAATCAGTGCCAGTCATGCTATCGCTGACGATTCACTTTCAGCAAGTGCCTACTTGAGCATGAGTGTTTCTGCTTCATTGAGCACATCAGCAAGTGTGTCACTGAGTGATAGCGCAAGCATCTCTACTAGTCTGTCTGAAAGTGCATCTGTATCTAGTGCTACAAATCACTCTCAAGCACCTAAGCCACAGCCTGCACAACCAGAAAAAGTTAAGGTTACTCCAAATGCTAAAGCTTTACCAAATACAGGAACTGTCAATAATCCATTAGCAGCTCTTGGATTAGGAATAGCAACGTTAGCATCAGCCTTTCTTAAGAACAAAAAGAAGAAAGAATCAACATCTGATGTGAATTTGGAAGACTAATCTTAAAACCTAGCTAAAATGATACCAGCACTTTAGCGATGGAAAGCAAATCCCAGATAGCCGTAGGCTATCTGGGGTTTTTGCTTTTTGCATGTATAGAATGTGAGTTATGCTGAGATAAAAGATAAACTGGGCAATTTAGATGTTTTGAGCCTGAGACTAGAAAGCGATGAACCAAGCTAAAAATATTGAAATTTAGTTCTGTCTACTTGTCTTTTCTTGTAGTGAGAGGGCCTTGTTGCTTGCTCTAGTTTGCTCTTGAGTATGAAGAAAATAAAAGTTTCAAAATGAGCAAAAATAATTCAATTCTTTTTTAGAAAAGGCTTGTGAGATTAGGCTGGATGTTTTAAAATAGTATAGGAGATTATCCGCTATTTATTTTTCGGAGGAAAAGAAATGTCCATTAATTGGCAAGAAATTATATTTAGCTTTTTAGGAGGCTTAGGGCTGTTCCTATACAGTATTCGTATGATGGGTGACGGCTTGCAGCAGGCAGCGGGAGACCGCCTGCGCTATTTCATTGATAAATACACGAGCAATCCTTTTTTAGGTGTGCTAGTTGGGATTGGGATGACGGCCCTGATCCAGTCTAGTTCAGGTGTGACGGTGATTACAGTTGGTCTGGTTAGTGCAGGGCTGTTGACCCTGCGTCAGGCTATCGGGATTGTCATGGGGGCCAATATTGGTACGACCGTGACTTCCTTCATCATTGGTTTTAAGTTGGGTGATTATGCACTTCCCCTGCTCTTTATCGGTGCGGTTTGCCTCTTTTTCACCAAAAATCGCTCTGTTAACAATATCGGGCGCATCTTCTTTGGTGTTGGCGGGATCTTTTTTGCCCTCAATCTCATGAGTGGAGCCATGGAGCCACTTAAAGATCTGCAAGTCTTTCGCGACTACATGGTTCAGCTGAGTAAAAATCCGGTCTTAGGTGTCTTTGTCGGAACAGGTTTGACCTTGCTCATCCAGGCATCATCAGCGACTATTGGTATTCTACAAAATCTCTATGCCAGCAATCTCATTGATTTGCATGGAGCCTTGCCTGTCCTCTTCGGTGACAATATCGGAACGACGATTACAGCGATCATCGCTTCCTTGGGTGCTAATATCGCAGCCAAGCGTGTTGCTGGAGCCCATGTGGCCTTTAACGTTTTGGGGACAATCATCTGTATGATTTTCTTGTTGCCTTTTACATCGCTGATTCAGTGGTTTGAGACAGCCTTGCACTTGTCACCAGAAATGACCATTGCCTTTGCCCACGGAACTTTTAATATTACCAATACCATTATCCAGTTTCCTTTTATTGGCTTTTTAGCATATTTGGTTACCAAGTTGATTCCGGGTGAGGATGAGACCGTTAAATACGAATCTCTCTACCTAGATACGATTTTGATTGACCAAGCGCCATCATTGGCTCTGGGAAATGCTAAAAAGGAACTCCTTCACTTGGGTGGCTACGCGGCTAAATCTTTCGAATTGGCCTATGATTATATTATTAACTACGAAGAAAAATCAGCTGAGAAGGGCCATAAGACTGAGGAAGCTATCAACGCTATTGATGATGAATTGACTCGCTATCTGATTGTCCTATCTGGTCAGCAACTCAATCCAAAGGAGAGTGAAGTCTTGACTAGCATTCTGGACTCTAGCCGTGATTTGGAGAGAATTGGTGACCACTCAGAAGCTTTGCTGAATTTGACAGACTACTTGCACCGCAAGAAAGTGGAATTTTCACCAGCCGCCTTGGCAGAGTTGGAAAACATTTATCAACTGACCTTGGACTTTATCAAAGAAGCTTTGACTTCTGTGGAAACAAATGATGTGGAGTTGGCCAATACTTTAGAAGCCAAGCATGCAGCTATTGACAAGTTAGAACGCAGCCTGCGCAAGACCCACATTGCCCGTCTCAACAAGGGAGAATGTACGCCTCAGGCTGGGGTCAACTTTATCGATATTATTTCCCACTATACCAGAGTTGCTGACCACGCCATGAATTTGGCTGAGAAAGTACAAATGGAACAAATCTAAGACAGGAGGCTGGGACAAAAGTCCTAGCCTCTCAATTGTCTTTGGATTGTCGAGCAAGACGCAGTGGTTGAGTGGGATCTACTACGCTGATTTCATCAGCTTTTACAGCCCTACTCAACTGT
>NZ_LAWH01000072.1:0-803 GCF_001588905.1 Streptococcus cristatus
GGGTTCAAGTCCCTCTCTCCGCATAGGATTAGCTGACTTCGGTCAGTTTTTTTTGTTTTCTCAAAGAAGCTGAAGCTGTCTGAATTCAAAAATTACTTGGGAATTACTTAAAATTTCAGGAAAAACTAGCAATTTTAATGAAAAAGTGATAAAATAAACAATGTAAGTGGTTCATTCCACAAAAAATAAGAGGAGGCCTATTACAAATGGCAATCGTTTCAGCAGAAAAATTTGTCCAAGCAGCTCGTGACAATGGTTATGCAGTTGGTGGATTTAACACAAATAACCTTGAGTGGACTCAAGCTATCTTGCGCGCAGCAGAAGCTAAAAAAGCACCAGTTTTGATCCAAACTTCAATGGGTGCTGCTAAATATATGGGTGGGTACAAAGTTGCTCGCAACTTGATCGCTAACCTTGTTGAATCAATGGGTATCACTGTACCAGTAGCGATCCACCTTGACCACGGTCACTACGAAGATGCACTTGAGTGTATCCAAGTTGGCTATACTTCAGTTATGTTTGATGGTTCACACCTTCCAGTTGAAGAAAACCTTGAAAAAGCTCGTAAAGTTGTAGAATTTGCTCATGCAAACGGCGTGTCAGTAGAAGCTGAAGTTGGTACTATCGGTGGTGAAGAAGATGGAATCATCGGTGATGGTGAATTGGCTCCAATCGAAGACGCTAAAGCAATGGTTGAAACTGGTATTGACTTCTTGGCAGCTGGTATCGGTAACATCCACGGTCCTTACCCAGAAAACTGGAAAGGTCTTCACCTTGATCACTTGCAAAAATTGACAGAAGCA
>NZ_LAWH01000073.1:0-3642 GCF_001588905.1 Streptococcus cristatus
ATCAGCTTTTACAGCCCTACTCAACTGTGCGGAGGTGGGACGACGAAATCGAATTCTAACCAATTACCGATTTCTGTCCCACTCTCTTTTCTATAGGTTGCAGTCCGCTTCAACACGAATTATCATTTCTATTTCAAGATTTTAGAAATATTTTAGAAATGCTTGATGAATACTTAATAAGTGTCCGATATACTGGATAGTGAGGAAAGGATTTCCAAAGATAATTCAAAAAGGAGAAGTAAAACCATGGAAAATATTTTAGTTTTACAAGGGGTCAGCAAAAAGTTCGGCCAACAACAGGCTCTGAGCGATGTCAATCTGACCATCAAAAAAGGAGATATTTACGGTCTCATCGGTAAAAACGGAGCTGGTAAAACCACTCTGATCAAAATTATGACCCAGCTGATGCATGCCAACAACGGAACCGTGTCTCTCTTTGGTTCCAGCAATCAGGCCGAATGGACACAAGCCCTCAAGCGGGTCGGCTCGGTCATTGAAACGCCCGTTGCCCACAACCACTTGACCGCCTACGAAAATCTCAGCTACTACTGCAAACTGCGCCAGATTCCTAATGCCGATAAGGCCATCCAAGAAACGCTCAACTATGTAGACCTGACGGACACTGGCAAGAAGAAATTTCGCGACTTCTCCCTCGGTATGAAGCAACGTTTAGGCATCGCTATCGCCCTACTATCCAAGCCAGATCTGATGATTTTAGACGAGCCTATCAACGGACTAGATCCTGTCGGCATCAAGGAATTTCGCCAGCTTGTTCAAAAGCTCAATGAAGAGCTGGGCATGACCTTTGTTATTTCCAGTCATATCCTATCCGAGCTCTATCTAGTCGCTACGCGCTTTGGCATCATCGACCAAGGTCATATGATCAAGGAAATTTCTAAGGCTGAATTTGAAGAGCAAAGCGAAGATTATATCGTCTTGAAAACAGATCATTTGGAGGAAGCCAGCCAGCTGCTCCAAGACCAATTAGGCTACCGCATCAAGGTGGTCAATGCTCTCAATGAGATCCATGTCTTTACCCATTCGCACAACATCAACAATATCGTAAAAGAGTTGGTCACAGCTGACTTAGTCATTCAAGAAATCTACTATGCACGGCAAAATCTCGAAAATTTCTTTACAGATTTAGTTGATCAAAACCAGGGAGGTCTATCATGATTCAAACCATTCGCGCTGACTTTTACCGTCTCTTCCACTCCAAGGGCTTTTGGATTACCGAGCTCGTTTTACTAGCCAATACCCTGCTCAGCGTCCTCTATAAGGTTACCAGCAGATTTGGAACATCCATTGGGATGGATGGACAAAACGTCACTCAGCAAGTACCAGTAAAAATGACGGGTATCAATGCTCTTGCCCATTTCTCTGGAAATTCTGACAGTGTTATATTTTTCACTCTCATTGTCGTCTGCCTCTTATTAGGTGTGGACTTGTCCCGTAAGCTTTATAAAAACAGCCTCGCTCACGGTATTTCACGGACAGAGTTCTTCTTATCTAAAACTTTGGTCTCCTTTGTTGTTGCCATCTTCCAATTCATCCTCTTGCTAGGGCTATCCTTCATCATCGCTAGCGCTATCAATGGAATTGGGACAGCTCCGGCAGGCTTCTTTGACCAATTTTTACTAACTATTCTCGTCCAGCTCATGATAACCATCGCTTGGATTAGTATTGTGTCTTTCGTCCTTTATATCAGCCATTCCATTGCTGCGGTCTTTATTACCTATTTTGTCGGAAGCGCCCTGCTCGTCTTTCCAGTCTTGCTCTATCCTCATATAGAGTTGTTCCGCTATTTAACCTTACGATTTGGAATAGTGATGGCTGCGGATCCTGCCGTTGTTTTGCAAGCTAGCTTGGTAGCAATTGGCATAGCAGTCTTCTTCCTAGGCAACAGCCTCCTCATTTTCAAGAAAAAAGATCTCTAAAACCAAAGAATCAGCTAATCTTCTGACTAGCTGATTCTTTTTTATAAGGCCACAATCAATTCAAACCAATCGTCCTCTGCTTGAATGGTCAAATCACCACCTAAGATTTCGACCAGCTGCTGGGTGATATAAAGGCCCAGTCCAGAGGATTCCTCACTACTGGAGAGGTTTTCAGAATAGAAGCGATTAGTCAGCTTATCCAGATGTAAAATGGGCTTCTGAACCTTATTTTTGACCTGAAAAATAACCTTTTGCCCTTCATTTTTCAGACTGATGCTGGCTGCTTCTCGGCCATGTTTGAGGACATTGCTGAGCATGTTCTGGACGATTCGATCAAAGATATCACTGTCCGTTTCCAGCAACAAATTTTCAGACAAATCCACATCTAAATCAATCCCTGCTCGCTGAAAGGCATCATAGTAGGCAAAGAGTTGCTGGGTGACCAGCTGGGATAGATCTACTCGCTGCAACTTCGGTCGAATAGCTCCTTCCATCAAGCGACGGTATTCCATCAGAGCCTCCAAGCGTCTGGATACCATACCTAGATTATCCGCAATCTTTTGCAACTGCTGGTCCATCTGGTCCTTATCAGCGTCCTTGAGTAGCTGTTGCGTATAGCCACTAGCAATAGTCAGCGGTGTTCGGATATCGTGGGCAATATTGCTGATAGCCATGTCCAAGGTTTTCTTTTCCTGCTGGGTCACAAAGGACATCTTATCAATTTCCTGAAAAAGCTGCTCCACCTCGTCAGTCAGAGCCACTAGACTAGGAGCTTGATCTCTCAAGGTCAAGCGAACCTGACTTCCTGTACGACGTTTGTCACGGATCTGGCTGGTCAGACTACGAATCGTCAGATGATAGCGAACCAGCGAGATTGACAAGAAAAGTATGAGCCCGAAGGCTAAAATCAACCACATAGCTAATCCTCCTTGAGCCGCACGCCCAGACCCCAAATGGTCTCGATATAGTCTGTCGAACTATCCAGCTGGGCTAATTTCTTACGAAGATTACTGAGATGGGCATTGAGCGTATTATCGCCTGGCAGATAGGTCTCCTCCCAGACCAACTCATACAGCTCCTCCTTGGTAAAAATCTTTTTAGGATGAGCCAGCAAGGTCTGGAAGATCTGAAATTCCTTTTTCCCCAGCCGCATGGACTGGTCCCCAGAAGCAATTTCAAAGGTATCTGGCAGAAGGCGAATGTTTTTGATCAAGGTCTCCCCAGCAGGCTTAGACTGGGACTGCTGACTGCCTCGCAGTTGGACAGTGACACGCGCTGCCACTTCGTCTAGATTAAAAGGCTTGACAATATAGTCATTGGCGCCGTCCAGCAGATACTGGCTCACCAGACTCTTTTCACCCAGAGCTGTCAGCATGACCACCGGCACCTGACTGGTCTTGCGAATTTCCCTCAGCACCTCATCGCCATTTTTTCCCGGCAGCATAATATCCAGCAAGACTAGATGAATCTCTTCTTCCGCAAAAATCCGCAGTCCCTCGGTTCCAGAATAAGCTGAAAACACGACATGCTCCTGCGTAAAGAGATTTTTCAAAATCTCATGAATATCATTGTTGTCTTCAATTAGTAAAAGATTGGCCATCATCATTCTCCAATAGCTTGATAAAACTAGTGTAGCAAGGATGAGCCAGCAAGTCAATCAAATATAAACGATACAAAAGAAAGAGAGTGGGACAGAAATCGGTAA
>NZ_LAWH01000074.1:0-203 GCF_001588905.1 Streptococcus cristatus
TCAGTAAGCGCGAGCCAGTCTGCGTCAATTAGTGCGAGCCAAAGCACTTCAGCATCTATCTCAGCAAGCATCAGTGCGAGCCAATCAGCCTCTGTATCAGCTAGTCAATCAGCTTCAGCGTCTGTATCTGCAAGTCAAAGTACTTCAGCATCAGTAAGCGCAAGCCAAAGTGCCTCAGCTTCAGCATCTAACAACCAGAACTC
>NZ_LAWH01000075.1:0-228 GCF_001588905.1 Streptococcus cristatus
GCTGATCAAAAAGCAACCATCACCTTCGTAGACCAAGCTAAGAAAGAATTGGCGAAGATCTCAGAAGGCGGTAAGTCAGGTGAACCAATTAGCCGTGACCAATACCTTGCGAAGTTGAAAGAATTGACTAACCAAGGTTACAAGGTTGTGAACGATGAGTTCAAGGATCCACAAAACTTTGATGATGATGCAAGCAAGGACCAAAACTTCACTGTTCAATTGGAAGAA
>NZ_LAWH01000076.1:0-672 GCF_001588905.1 Streptococcus cristatus
AAAAACAGCGAAGTATATTCTAATTTTATGTAGTGCAAGGCTTGCATAATATAGGAAATATAAACGAATAATCAGGCTATAGATAGAAAGGCTCGCTCCGGCGGGATTTTTCTTGTATAATGAAGCTAGAAAGTAGCTGATGGAGGTAAAGAAAGGTTGAAATGCAAGGAAAAGATATTTAGTGCTGTCATTGATCGGCCAGTCGGTTTTAAAGATTCTTTTGGGAATGTCTATCTGATTAATTATGGTTATATCCCTGAGCTGATGGGTGGAGATGGCGAAGAGCAGGATGTGTATATTATTTCCCGTGACCCGCAGCAGCCTCTGGAAAATTTTACAGGAAAGTTGGTTGCTATCATCCATCGGCGTGATGATATAGAAGACAAGTGGGTCTTGGCTCCTGCTAATGAGGAGATTGACAAAATTTTGATAGCGGAGCAGACTCAATTTATGGAGCAGTATTTTGATTCTTGGATTGAGATGGTGGAAGAGAGCAATGATTCAAATCCTTAATATCCATGATAAAGACCAGAAATCGGCTCTTGTGAGCGCTGTTCTAAATGGTTTAGCTTAATAATGAAAGTCTATATTCGATTAAGCTTTCCTAAATATCGGATAAAATTACAAGACGGTAATTCACGAAAAAAATCGCATGGATGAATCTAAAATGAT
>NZ_LAWH01000077.1:0-213 GCF_001588905.1 Streptococcus cristatus
ACTTTGACTTGCAGATACAGAAGCTGAAGCACTGATGCTTGCGCTCACTGATGCTGAAGTACTTTGACTTGCAGATACTGAAGCTGAAGCTGATTGGCTAGCTGATACAGATGCTGAGTGACTAGCACTTACTGATGCTGAAGCACTTTGGCTTGCGCTTACTGATGCTGAAGCACTTTGGCTTGCACTAATTGACGCAGACTGGCTCGCGCT
>NZ_LAWH01000078.1:0-1040 GCF_001588905.1 Streptococcus cristatus
GAAGTCGAAGGATGGTTTTGGTTTCTCACTTTGCAGCTCAATAATATCCATTTTATCCAGTTTCTTTTGGCGAGACATAGCCATATTACGGGTCGCCACACGGGCTTTGTTGCGGGCCACAAAGTCCTTAAGGTCCGCAATTTCCTTCTGCTGGCGTTCATAGGCGGCTTCCAGCTGAGATTTTTTCATCTCATAGACTTCTAAGAATTGGTAATAATCCCCAGAATAGCGGGTCAACTGCTGATTTTCCACATGGTAGACGATATTGATCACATCATTCAAGAAAGGAATATCATGCGAGATCAGAACAAAGGCATTTTCATAGTTTTGGAGATAGCGCTTGAGCCAGTCAATATGCTCCGCATCTAGATAGTTGGTTGGCTCGTCCAAAAGCAGGATATCTGGTTTTTCCAGAAGCAATTTGGCCAAGAGAACCTTAGTCCGCTGCCCACCAGATAGCTCTGTCACATCACTCTCCATACCGTAGTCCATGACACCTAGTGCTCGTGCAACTTCGTCAATCTTGGCATCCAGCGTATAGAAATCCCGGCTCTCCAAGCGGTCCTGCAGCTCGCCCACTTCTTCCATCAGGGCATCCACATCCGCTCCATCCTCAGCCATGCTCATATAGATTTCATTGATGCGGGCCTCAGTCTTGAACAGCTCGTCAAAGGCTGTCCGCAGCACATCGCGGACAGTTTGGCCCTGCTCCAATACAGCATGCTGGTCCAGATAGCCAGACGTCACATACTTGGACCACTCGACCTTACCCTCATCCGGCAGCATTTTACCCGTCACAATGCTCATAAAGGTTGACTTTCCCTCACCATTGGCGCCGACTAGACCGATATGCTCCCCCTTGAGCAGGCGGAAGGATACATCCTCAAAAATAGCCCGGTCTCCAAAACCGTGGCTGAGATTTTTTACTTCTAAAATACTCATCTTTTCTCCTCTATCATTGATTGCAGTTCCTTGATTATACCATCTTAGGAAGCCAATTGGCAAGAAAATAAAAGAGGCTGGGACAAAAGTCCTAGCCT
>NZ_LAWH01000079.1:0-350 GCF_001588905.1 Streptococcus cristatus
GTTAGAGGTTCGACTCCTCTAGGGTGCATGAAGGGAAACGAGGTCATATGACTCCGTTTTTACTTATGATCGGGAAGTAGCTCAGCTTGGTAGAGTACTTGGTTTGGGACCAAGGTGTCGCAGGTTCGAATCCTGTCTTCCCGATATCTGGCGGTGTAGCTCAGCTGGCTAGAGCGTCCGGTTCATACCCGGGAGGTCGGGGGTTCGATCCCCTTCGCCGCTATAACGATCTTGTTGGACCTTTAGCTCAGCTGGTTAGAGCTCTCGGCTCATAACCGAGTGGTCGTAGGTTCAAGTCCTACAAGGTCCATAATGAATATCTTGGAGGATTACCCAAGTCCGGCTGAAGG
>NZ_LAWH01000008.1:0-51483 GCF_001588905.1 Streptococcus cristatus
TAATGAAAAAGAGAGTGGGACAGAAATCGGTAATTCGTTAGAATTCGATTTCGTCGTCCCACCTCCGCACAGTTGAGTAGGGCTGTAGAAGCTGATGAAATCAGCTTAGTAGAGCCCACTCAACCACTGCGTCTTGCTCGACAATCCAAAGACAATTGAGAGGCTAGGACTTTTGTCCCAGCCTCTTTTTGAAAGCAGAGAGAGGAAAAATGTATCAAACGATTTTATTTGACCTAGACGGTACCTTGACCAATTCAGAACAAGGGATTACCAACTCAGTGGCCTACGCCTTAGGAAAATATGGGATTCAAGTGCCAGACAAGAAGGCATTGAGGGTTTTCATCGGTCCGCCCTTGCAGGATTCTTTTGAGCGCTTTTATGGATTTTCTAAGGAAGAATGTTTAAAGGCCATTGATTACTATCATGAGTACTTTTCCGAAAAAGGCCTTTATGAAAACGAGGTCTACCCAGGCGTTCCTGACTTGCTGGCTTCTCTGAAGCAGGCTGGCAAACAGTTGATTGTAGCTACGTCAAAACCTGAAGAATTTTCCATTCAGATTCTCAAGCATTTTGGCTTGTATGATGATTTTGACTTTGTCGCTGGTGCGACCATGGATAGAAAACGTAGTAAAAAAAGCGATGTTATCCAGTATGCCTTAGAGCAAAATGGGATTACAGATTTGGCGCATACCATCATGATTGGAGACAGGGAGCACGATGTGCTTGGGGCTCAAGCGCAAAAGCTTGATTCTATCGGTGTCCTTTATGGCTTTGGTAGCAAGGAAGAATTGGAAGAAGCCGGCGCCACCTATATTGTCCAAGAGGTTGGAGAAATTGCTAAAATCATCAATATTCAAAAAGCTTAAGCTTTATTTAAGATAGGCCGGCTATACTAGAAGCATAAACAAAGACCTCCTAACTTTGTTTAAACCTCCTAAACTTTTTCATAATAATCTCCCATAAGAGTCGCCCAATCGGCGGCTTTTTTGTGAGTCATAAGCTGCCTGTGGTATAATGAACAAAGAAACTGAAAGGAAGAGGAAAGTGATGGATTACACGATAGAGGAAAAAGAAATGTTTATGAGGGAGGCGCTGAAGGAGGCGGAGATTGCCCTCGCCAATGATGAAATACCGATTGGCTGTGTTTTGGTCAAGAATGGTCAGATTATCGGACGCGGGCATAATGCGCGTGAGGAGCTGCAGCGGGCGGTCATGCATGCGGAAATCATGGCGATTGAAGAGGCCAATCAGCGTGAAAATAGCTGGCGCCTATTGGATACGACACTTTTTGTCACGATTGAGCCCTGCGTCATGTGTAGCGGAGCTATCGGTCTGGCTCGCATTCCCAAGGTGATCTATGGGGCGAAAAACCAGAAATTCGGTGCTGGGGGCAGTCTCTACGATATCCTGACGGATGAGCGGTTGAATCATCGCGTAGAGGTTGAAAGTGGTCTTTTAGAAGAAGAATGCGTGGCGATTATGCAGAACTTTTTCAGAAATCGCAGGAAAAAGTAGAGAAAATTAGCCAAAAAAGAAAGTTTGTGTTATACTAATTAGTGGAGCAACAGTTCTGCGTGAAGCGGGTCAGGGGAGGAATCCAGCAGCCCTAAGCGATTTGAGCTGTGTGCTCTTTTCTATTGCTCTTGATGAATCAAGACTGAAAGTCGCAGATGAGTTTAGAGGCATTGACGCAGTTCGAGCAAAGTGAGAACTAGGTTCCGAAAACTACAAAATCAAGCCTAAAAGTCGCAGATGAATCTTAGAGCAATCGACACAGTTTTTCTGATGGGACAGAATCTTTGAATCTCAACCTACCCATGAAACTGGTGACAGGGATTTTGTGGTAAAAATAGCAGATTGCGCAAACGATTGCGTTCGCTTCTGGTCTAGGATTTGCAAAATTGTAAAAAAATTAACAAAATTTTATATTAAAGCGTTTTCATCGAAGGAATTACTTGCTAAAAAAGTATGAAAGCGATATGATAGAGTGGAAGAAAAAATGGAGGAATATCATGTCACATATTAAATTTGATTATTCAAAAGTTTTAGATAAATTTGTTGCCCCACATGAAGTGGAGTACATGCAATCACAAGTAACAGCAGCAGACGAATTGATCCGCAAAGGAACTGGTGCTGGAAGCGACTTTTTGGGTTGGTTGGACCTTCCTGAGAACTACGACCGCGAAGAGTTTGACCGCATCTTGAAGGCTGCGGAGCAAATCAAATCAGACAGCGATGTTTTGGTTGTGATCGGTATCGGTGGATCTTACCTCGGTGCTAAAGCGGCCATCGACTTCTTGAACCACCACTTTGCTAACTTGCAAACAAAAGAAGAACGCAAAGCGCCGCAAATCCTTTACGCTGGAAACTCAATCTCATCTACTTACCTTGCTGACTTGGTAGAGTACGTAGCAGACAAAGATTTCTCAGTAAACGTGATTTCTAAATCAGGTACAACAACAGAACCAGCGATCGCTTTCCGTGTCTTCAAAGAACTCTTGGTTAAGAAATACGGTCAAGAGGAAGCCAACAAACGTATCTACGCAACAACTGACCGCCAAAAAGGTGCTGTTAAGGTTGAAGCAGATGCGAATGGTTGGGAAACATTTGTAGTTCCAGATGACATCGGTGGACGTTTCTCAGTCTTGACAGCAGTTGGTCTGCTTCCAATCGCTGCATCAGGTGCAGACATCAAAGCCCTTATGGAAGGTGCGAATGCAGCTCGTAAAGATTACACTTCAGACAAACTTTCAGAAAATGAAGCTTACCAATACGCAGCCGTTCGCAACATCCTTTACCGTAAAGGTTATGCAACTGAAATCTTGGTAAACTATGAGCCATCACTTCAATACTTCTCAGAATGGTGGAAACAATTGGCTGGTGAGTCAGAAGGAAAAGACCAAAAAGGGATCTACCCAACTTCAGCTAACTTCTCAACTGACTTGCACTCACTAGGTCAATTTATCCAAGAGGGAACTCGTATCATGTTTGAAACAGTTGTCCGTGTTGACAAACCACGCAAGAACGTGATCATCCCTAGCTTGGAAGAAGACCTTGACGGACTTGGTTACCTTCAAGGAAAAGACGTTGACTTTGTAAATAAAAAAGCGACTGACGGTGTTCTTCTTGCCCACACTGACGGTGATGTACCAAACATGTACGTGACTCTTCCAGAGCAAGATGCCTTCACTCTTGGCTACACTATCTACTTCTTCGAATTGGCCATTGCCCTTTCAGGTTACTTGAATGCCATCAACCCATTTGACCAACCAGGTGTTGAAGCCTACAAACGCAACATGTTTGCCCTTCTTGGTAAACCAGGATTTGAAGAATTGAGCAAAGAACTCAACGCACGTTTGTAATATAGAACGCAGCCTCCCTTTGGGGAGGTTTTTTGCTCTTTTAAAAATCAACTGTTACCATGCTTTATTAGCCAGCCTGCTATCTGGCTTTTTCCTTACTTGTCCACTCAGCGATGGTTTTCCTTTCCCTGATTATATGTTACAATCAGAGAAGATGCAGTAGCAATGGGATAGACTTTTATCAAAAAATTGAGCTTGTTACTATTTGGGCGGCTCTGGAAAAGCAGAGGACCAAGATTGGGAAGGAGTTCGGATGAAGTTATTATTGGCTGAAAAAGTGAAACAAAAATAGTCATATATAGTTGGTTTTGTGGGCACGGACGAGAGTTTGTGCCTTCTTGCTTGTGTGCCTTCAAGCTAAGCTGGTTCAAAATATGATATACTGGAATAAAGTTATATTAGCATGACAAGTTTCAGGGTAGGCTATTGTCTTGAAACAGTTAAGTACACAAGGTAGAAAATCTGATAGTTTGCGTAGCTATTTGACTGGTATGGTTATAGAAAAGAGAATAGCAGCATTCAGCGAAGAGTCAGTGTGAAGTTAATAGAGTCGTCTTTTCAATGATAGAAGAGCCAATAGATGAGGAGAAGTTATGGGAAAGAGAAATCTGGAAGCTTTGAGGCAGAAACATCAATCAAAATTCAAGAAGGCCCAAACGAAAAAGCCAGCAAATAGCCAACCATCCTTTCTATCCAAATGGAAAACCAAGGAAGACAAAGATATCAAACCATCTGCTGGACTGAAAGAAGTGCAGGGAGGACCAAAAGAAAATCATCCTCGTCCATCTGTTTCGCCTCCATCAAAAGCGGCCTTTCCAATAGAGAGCTCAAGCAATGAGTTGTCTGCCGTCTCTTCAATAGAAGACAAAACCGGCTATGGGGCTAAACCAAGTCCTCAAGACCAGCCAGTGTTTTCTGAGCAGTTAGAAGGAGCTCAGCAGGTAAAGGAGCCTCTGTCGCTTCTGTCGCAGAATTTGTTGGAATTAAAGCAGAGAGAGCTGAAGCGTCTCATTTCTAGCTTAGAATCACTGAAAGCTAACAAACAAAACCAAGTCCTTGGTGGAAATCAAGCTAGCCAGCCGGTGTCAGGCCTTGTTGAACCAAAGCAGACAAAGCTTTCTCCGCGAATAAGCTCGAATGAGCTTGCTAGAGAGATAGATAAAGTAGAGTTTAAGAAGAAAAAACTAGGATTCTTTTCTAAGATATGGGTGATGGTACTTTCCAGTTTGGGGATTTTGACTTTTTTGGCTGAGGCTGGAAAAACGTGGCTAGAGATGGAAAAGGTAAAAGATAAAGAAAAAGCTGCAGCTATTTCTCGTATGTTAGACTCATATGGAAAGGATCAAGATTTGAAATCTGATAATCGTCCAGAATGGATTGCTAAAAAAGAAGAGTATCAGTTTCATATTAGCTATGATGATGTTACTTCCTTGTTCTCAGACTTCACTTCATCGGTTCCAAATCTGACAAAGGTCGACGAGGTGGTTGCAAAGTTAGGGAAAGCTGAGTCTGGTAAAGAAATGGAACAAGATGATCTAATCAAGACGATAGCTTTAGACTATTCACAAGCGGGGACGGAAGCGAAAGTTAACCTCTCTTTTAAGAGCTATTTTGGACCGTCTGAAACTCCTAAGTTGCAGTCCCTAAAATGTGCTCATCTCAGTAGTGCGCATCTACCAAACCGAAATGCTCAACTCACTCGTCAAGAACTTGCTGGTATAGAGAAAGGAAAGACCTATCAAGAGATTGTCAGTCAGTTGGGACTTCCAGAGCGCCTTGATTGGAATGGGGGAATCTTGGGCAATGCTACTCTATCGATTTATTACCGTTTAGAGGATGGGCAGGAAGCCGGTTTTTCTTTTGAAAATAATAAGTCTCAGAGCTATCAATTAACAGATAGTTCGGGTTTGGGAAATGAAGCGGGAGATGCAGGTGCTCAGTAGCGCTTGCCTAGCAGGAGAATCAGCCGTTTGTAGAAAGGGAATGAGCAATCAAGTATTTAGTTGATAGGTGAAAAGGTGAGAGATAGAAATTTAGAAGCATTGAGGCGGGAGCACAAATCCAAGTTTAAAGCTAGAAACACTTCGTCGGTCAAGAATCAGCGGGAACGGGGAGGAGCTGCCCTCGAACAGACAAAGGAAGAAACAAGGAAAGAAAAGCTAGGAGAGAATCAGTTTGGAGTTAAAACTGGTTGGAAATCGAGTAGGCTTAGAACAAGAAAGAAGGGGAATGTTAAGTTTCTAGTTGCTGCTTTGGCGAGTCTGGTCTTGCTATCATTAGCCCTTCTTTTGCTCTATCGTTTTCTTTCAAATATGGGCACTCGTGACAGAAGTATTGACCAAATAAGCTGGGAATCGAGCCAAGAAAATATAGCTTCTGCTTACGTTGCAGACTCGTCTAGCGAATGGGAAGTTTCGGATCAAGAGGAGTCGGCATCGTCGGCTTCTAGTGCTGACAAGGAGCCAGAAAATATGACTTGGACTTTCGAGGATGTCCTAGCTCTGCACGTTTCTTCGCCTGGGCAAGGGGCGAGTGAGCAACTGTCTCCGACAGCAGAGGAAATTGCTGAACGATATGGAAAAGCAAGTTCGGGAAGTGTGGCCAAAGATGGAGAAGAAAAGGCTCTCTACCTTTTTTATCTCTCATCAGGTGGAGGGCAAATCGTCAAGCTCTATTTCAATCTTATCGGAGATCAGTATCGGCTGAATACAATTCGAGGGGAAGGATTGCTTAGCCAGTCTCAATCAACTCATTCGGATTTATGGACTGAGGAAGATTTTCAGGATTTTACTGTGGATAAATCAGCACCAAGTAAAAATTTACAAGCAGTGTTGGAACGATTTGGTGTGCCACAAGTTATCAATAAGTCGGCGGACTATAAGAATCAAACGACAGTTTACATCAAATATAAACTAAAAGATGGAAGATATCTCTATTTAGAGTTTGTCTTAAGTCCAACAGGTGATTATGAGTTGACTCGGAAGAGTGTCTATTGATAGGAAGTGCTTGGTGCTAGAGCTTGGCTTATTTAGCAGAAGTTGTTTTTAGAGGAAAGACAGGAATTACTAGAAAAACAAGAGGAACTTAGGTTCCTTGGAGGAGATGAGGATGGGAAAAGGAAGAAAAGTCCAAAGAGAATGGGGAAAAAGGTCAAGTTTAGACCAAAAAAAGCAGAGAGCCTTCTCTAATGATGGCTCTCGAGAGTCGGGTTTTGAGTTTTCAAGTAAAGAAAAGCGGCGAACAGAGTCAGCAGGCAATCCCAATGGCCAGCTTTTAGCAAAGTCTGTGCTATCTCGTTATGCCTCACTCTTAGTGATTGCTGCAGGTCTAGTGGGACTGATTAGCTTCTTGATGATGTATATGAGACCAGCTTTTAAGTCAGAAGGAAATCAATCAGCTATATCGTCTGTTAATACTGTTCCGACAGAATCAGAAAATAAGATTGAGATCCTGACGGAGGGGAATTCAGCTTTTATTGAAAAGAATCGAGAGGTCGATTTTCCATTCGAAGAGATATTCGAGTTGATTAAAACCATGAACCAACCTAATGTGTCTCCAGAGGATATCGTTGAGAAGTATGGGAAAGCCAGCTCTGGGAGTGTGGATAATCGCGTGAAAGGCAGTAAATTGGTGATACTTTCCTACAATTTAGTAGGAAGAAAAGGAGTTGTTAATATGCATCTTAGGAGTACTGGAGGAGGAATGGAGCTCTATAGTGTATCTGCCGATTTCTTCCAGAATGCTGGGGAATCAATTACGAAGACAGTTGATGATTATCGGTTGCTCATTCCCAAAAGTGATCGAGAAGGAATGGAAGTCAAGCAAGCCATTGCAGAACTGGGGATGCCAAAGAGTATTTATGCTCATAAAACGCTTAAAAAGCAAGTTGTTTTTTTTAGTATGAGCTATCTAACTAAGGAGAAGATGTCTGTTTCTTTGTATTTTGACGAAGTGAATGGGACTTACCGCCTCACCAGTATGATGACAAGTACGGTCTGATACCCTAGACTAGAGAGCGCGGAATTTTTCTTAAATAGACAAGGATAGAAAGATGGGAAAAAGAGATAAGGAAGGCCAACTTCATCTGAATAAACTCCAAGAGTCCAAATAGCATACTAGCTGCTACTAAAGTCCTAACTGTATAGCCGAATTGTGTTATAATAGAGAAATAAAAGAGATAGGAGAGGGACTATCTTCTCCCAACAAAGAATAGAAAGAACAAAGAGGTGACGCCATGTCTGCTACTAAAATGAACGCTCAAGAAATTATCAAATTTATCGCTGATGCCAAGAAAAAAACTCCTGTCAAGGTAACTTTTGATGGAGAATTGCACGGATCAATCCCTTGGTCTGTTGTGAAGTTAGGCAATGTTCTTTTTGGAGACTGGGAAGAAATCAAGCCGCTCCTAGTGAACTTAGAGGAAAATAAGACCTATGTTGTAGAGCAGGATGCCCGCAATTCAGCGGTGCCGCTTTTGGATAAGCGCGACATCAATGCCCGTATTGAGCCGGGCGCTATTATCCGTGACCAAGTCGAAATTGGTGATAATGCTGTCATCATGATGGGGGCAGTCATCAATATCGGTGCGGAGATTGGTGCTGGGACCATGATTGATATGGGTGCCATTCTGGGCGGCCGAGCGATTGTTGGCAAAAACAGCCATGTCGGTGCTGGTGCTGTTCTGGCGGGAGTCATTGAGCCTGCTAGTGCTGAGCCAGTTCGGGTCGGAGATAACGTGCTGATTGGTGCCAATGCGGTTGTGATCGAAGGTGTACAAATTGGCAGTGGTTCCGTTGTTGCGGCTGGTGCGATTGTGACCCAGGATGTTCCGGAAAACGTAGTAGTTGCTGGTGTTCCAGCTCGAGTTATCAAGACCATTGACGAGAAGACCCAGCAGAAGACAGTCCTGGAAGACGCTCTGCGTACTCTTTAATATTGGTTAAAAGATAGCCGCCCTTGAACTTCATCGGGGCGGTCTGACTCTTTGTTTGTTCTGACAGGATTTTAAAGGAAAGAAACAATGCTTGATTATCTGAACATTCGCCGTGATTTGCACCAGATACCAGAAATCGGTCTGGAAGAATACAAGACTCATGCCTACCTGATGCAGGTCATTGATGGACTGACAGCAGGTCTAGACTTTGTGGAAATCCGAACTTGGCGGACAGGTATTTTGGTCTTTATCAAGGGAAGTTCGCCGGATAAGACGATTGGTTGGCGGACAGATATTGATGGTTTGCCGATTGTGGAGGATACAGGACTGGACTTTGCTAGTACCCATGAAGGTCGGATGCATGCCTGCGGACACGATATGCACATGACGGTCGCTCTAGGCCTGCTGGAACAAGCTGTGAGCACTCAGCCCACCCATAATCTACTCTTTCTCTTTCAGCCTGCTGAGGAAAATGAAGCTGGCGGCATGCTCATGTATGAAGATGGTGCCTTTGGTGACTGGTTGCCAGATGAGTTTTACGGTCTCCATGTGCGGCCGGACCTCAAGGTCGGTGATATTGCGACCAACAGAGGAACGCTCTTTGCTGGCACCTGTGAAGTCAAGCTGACTTTTAAGGGGAAGGGGGGGCATGCGGCTTTTCCTCATGAAGCCAATGATGCTTTGGTGGCGGCTAGCTACTTTATCACCCAGGTGCAGACCATTGTCAGTCGCAATGTCAATCCTATCGAGGGGGCGGTTGTAACCTTTGGTTCGCTCCATGCTGGCACGACCAACAATGTCATCGCAGAAACAGCCTTTTTGCATGGCACCATTCGGACTCTGACTCAGGAGATGAATCTCTTGACTCAGAAGCGCTTACGGGAAATAGCAGATGGCATAGCCCAAAGTTTCGGTCTGGAATTGGACTTGGAGCTTAAACAAGGTGGCTATCTGCCTGTGGAAAACCATCCTGGTCTGGCAGACGAATTGATGGATTTTTTCCAGAAGGAAGAAGGCGTGCAGCTGATTGATATTGAGCCGGCTATGACAGGCGAGGATTTCGGTTATCTGCTCAGCAAGGTCAAGGGCGTCATGTTCTGGCTGGGAGTGGATAGTCCCTATGCCCTCCATCATCCCAAGATGACACCGGACGAGGCAGCACTGCCCTTTGCTATTGAAAAGATTGGGAAATTCCTAGATTATAAAATCAACGAAAGATAAGAAAAAGGTGGACGACCTGCATGAAAAAAGAGCTGAGACAAACTGTACTAAAGCAAATGAAAAAACTGTCGGTAAAAGAAAAAGAGCAGGCAGATAGCTGGCTGACCCAGCACTTGCTCAGTTCAGCAGCTTATCAAGAAGCTCAGGTTATCGCTACCTATCTTTCTATGCCGCATGAAGTCTCTACCGCAGCCTTTATCAAGCAGGCTCAGTTGGATGGTAAGCGGGTTTTGGTGCCTAAGACCTATGGCCAGGGTCGGATGATATTTGTGGACTATGATGAAAGCCGCCTTCAAAAGAGCTCTTTTGGTCTTATGGAGCCAATGAGCAAAGAGGCTGTGGATAAGACAGAAATTGATCTGATTCATGTGCCGGGTGTGGTCTTCAGTTCTCAAGGTTTTCGGATTGGTTACGGCGGCGGCTACTATGATCGCTATCTAGCTGATTATGAAGGAGCAAGCATCAGCACTATTTATGCAGTCCAACAGGCAGAATTTACACCAGCTCAACATGATGTTGCGGTAAAGGAGTTACTTATTTATGAAGCAGATCTTTGATAGAGACTATCCTGTGACAAGCATCCTGCTTATCCTAACGAGCCTTGTTTTTGTCTTGATGTTTCTTTCTTACGGTTTTCAATACAGCAGTTCCGAAGCCTTGTATCACTTTGGAGCCGTGCACGGTTACACGATTCAAGCGCTGCCGGAGCAGTTTTGGCGGGTTTTTGCTGCTATTTTTATCCACATTGGTTTGGAGCATTTTGTGGTCAATATGCTGACGCTCTACTTCCTTGGTCGGCAGATTGAAGCTATCTTTGGCTCATGGAAATTTTTGATACTCTACCTGATGTCAGGCGTGATGGGGAATTTATTTGTGGTCTATTTTTCACCCAATAGCCTGGCAGCCGGGGCGTCTACTGCTCTTTTCGGCCTTTTTGCTTCCGTTGTTGTGCTTCGTTATGCTACGCGAAACTACTATCTGCAGCAGCTGGGTCAGTCCTATATGAGCCTACTGGCTGTCAATCTGGTCATGAGTTTTTTACCGGGAATTAGCCTTGCAGGCCACTTGGGCGGTCTAGTTGGCGGAGCTTTAGGAGCTGTGATCTTACCAGTTTCGGGAGAGCGCTACGCTTTTAGCAAGACTCAACGATTTTTAGCACTGGCAGCCTACCTTGGATTAGCAGCTATTTTGATTTTTCTGACTTTTCAACGACCAATTTTTTGAGAAATGAATTCAATTACCGCTTTTTAAAGCGGTATTCTTTTTATAAATATGATTTTTATAAAGCAAGGAATTTTACTTTAAAGAGGCATAATATGGATAAATTAGGAATAAACTAGTAATATTTCTATCTCTACTTTTTCATTAATGTATGTTTTCTCTATTTTCTATCTGTAAAAGGTATAAAAAAACATTTTTGTAAGCGCTTGCAAAAAGACCTAAAAAGGACTATACTATTACTATAAACATCAGGGGTATTCCCCAAAAATAAAAAGGAGTTCATAATGAAGAAGACAATCTTTAAAATTGCTATTTCATTAATGGCAATCATGCTCTTACCTATCCAAGCTGTGCAAGCCTGCTGTGGCTTCATTATTGGTCGGCATTTGACTAAGGATGGATCAACACTTTTTGGTCGTACAGAAGACTATCCTTACTACCCGAATGGTGGCAAGCACAACAAAAACTATGTTGTTGTGGAAGCCAAAAAATATAAGGAAGGCGACCAGATTGTGGATGAGTCCAATGGTTTCACCTATCCACGTGCAGCCAGCGAAATGAAATATACTGCAACCTATGATTCTGCGCGTGGTGATGGTAGTAACGGTGCTTTTGGAGAACATGGCTTTAATGAAGCAGGTGTTTCTATGTCATCCACAGTCACAGCAATCCCAAATAAAAAGGTCCTTGAAAAAGATCCTTTAAAAGCAGATGGGCTGGCCGAAGCTGCTATGTTAGATGTGATTTTGCCTCGTGCCAAAACAGCTCGTGAAGCAATCGAGTTGCTTGGAAAAGTCATTAAAGAAAAGGGTTCTGCTGAAGGGAATACAGTGGTGGTTGCCGATCAAAAAGAGACTTGGTACATGGAAATCTTGTCTGGCCACCAATACGTAGCCGTGAAAGTGCCTGAAGATAAGTATGCAGTTTTTGCTAATACTTATTACCTTGGTCATGTAGATTTGAAGGACAAAGAAAATGTTATTGCTTCTGAAGATGTAGAGAAAGTAGCCAAAGAAGCAGGAAACTACAAGACAGATAAAGATGGCAATTTCCACATTGCTAAATCATACGGACCTGAAAAATATGCAGAAGGCGACCGTTCTCGTACGTATGCAGGAATCACACTTCTTGATCCAAAATCTAAAATTACTTACGAAGATGAAGAGTACGAACTTTTCCGCTCCCCAACAGATCCAAACAAGAAATTCACTCTTGAAGATGCCTTTGCTTTGCAACGGAACCGCTTTGAACATCTGAATGGCCGTTTCGTACCCGATGATCAAATTGGTGTTAAGAAACAAGGTGATGATGGGGCTAATGATGCTGTTCGGAAAGATCAGTACAAATACGCCCTAGGTAATGAAAATGTTATCGATGCTCATGTCTACCAAATTGATCCGAAACTGCCAAAATCTTTCGGTGGTAAAGTTTGGCTCGGTTTGGGACCATCACGCAATACACCATACGTGCCTTTCTACGGTAACGTTCAGGATACTTACAAGGCCTTCAAGCCACAGACAGCTACTTATGATCCAAACTCATGGTACTGGACAGTATGGCACATTGACCAAATGGCTATCAAGAATCAAGATATCTTTGGCAAGAGTGTTCAAGACCATTGGAAAGAGTTGGAAAAACAATGGATTATTGAGCAAAAAGCAAGAGATGATAAATATACTGCTTTGAAAGGAAATGAAGAAGCTGCGAAGGCTGCAGAATCAGAAGTAACCAATGAAGCTTTAGCTAGATCTGAGCGTCTATTTGGATATTTCAAGAACTATGAAGCTCAAATGCAGGCTCAATTAGCAGCAGCTGGACGTAAAGATGATCCATATAGAGCGTCTCTTCCTGATGATTATAAGGAACCATCTACTCCAGAAAAAGAACCTGAAAAGGAATCAGAGAAACCAGCTCCTGGTCAAGAACCAGAGAAGAAGCCAGAAGATCCAGCTCCTAGTCCAGAGCCAGAAAAAACTCCAGTCATAACAGTTGCAAATGCAGCAGGCAATCCAAATAACCGCTTTGGTTATGCGGCTACAAAAGGTAAGATAACAAGTGTCCAAGTCTTTGAACAACCAAAATCTTACGGTGAAGCCCCTAGTTCAGAGCCAGAAAAAACTCCACAAACCACAGTTGTTAATACAGCAGGCAATCCAAATAACCGCTTTGGATATGCGGCAAGTTCGGAAGGTGGAAAAAATTTCAAGAATGTAGAATCATTCCCTAACACTAACTACTCTTCCAACCAAGACAATAAGTAAGTGAATAGCTTATAAGAAAACACCTAGATTTACTAGGTGTTTTTCTGTACGATGATAAAAGCTGACGCATTAGCTAATCTATTGCTTGAGCGCTTCTATTATTTTTTCGCTTTCTTATCTAATTTTTTGCCTAAATCGATAATGTACTGTTTCAAATCGTCTTTGACTTGAGGGTGTTTGAGGGCGTAATCGATAGAAGTTTTCATGAAGCCAAACTTGTCGCCGACATCATAGCGGTCGCCTTTAAATTCACGGGCAAAAACGCGCTGAGTCTTGTTGAGGGTATCAATGGCATCAGTCAGTTGGATTTCATTGCCCGCACCAGGAGTTTGTTTTTCCAAGATCTCAAAAATTTCTGGCGTGAGCAGGTAGCGACCGATAATGGCCAAATCACTTGGTGCATCTTCTGGTGCTGGTTTTTCAACAAATTTTTCAACGCTGTAGAGGCCATTGACGCCTTCGCCTTGCGGTGCAATAACGCCATAAGCAGAGACTTCTTCGTGAGGAACCTGCATAACTGCAATGGTAGATGCGTGGGTTGCTGCGTAGTCATCCATGAGTTGTTTGGTGAGTGGCACTGCCTTGTCATTGGTAATGTCCATCAAATCATCACCTAGCATGACCACAAAAGGTTCATTTCCGATGAAGGCCTTGGCTTGAAGTACGGCGTCCCCGAGTCCACGTGGGTGACTCTGACGGATGAAATGCAAGCCAATACCAGTGGTTTCATCCACCAACTTGAGCAGGTCGTTCTTGCCCTTTTCTTTGAGGTTATATTCTAGCTCAAAGTTGGAGTCAAAGTGGTCCTCGATGGAGCGTTTTGACTTCCCTGTGACAACTAGAATGTCTTTGATTCCAGATTTGAGAGCTTCCTCGACGATAAACTGAATAGTTGGTTTGTCAACGATCGGCAGCATTTCTTTGGCCAGTGCCTTAGTGGCTGGCAAGAAGCGGGTTCCGAGACCGGCTGCAGGGATGACTGCTTTTCTGACTTTTGGCATAAATTTCTCCTTTATAAAAAATACTATGAATTAAGACCACTCATTTTCAGCTTTGAATTCGTTATTCATCATATCATGAATAGCATCTTTGATATCATGGCCGTCATAGATGACCTTGTAAATAGCTTGGGTAATTGGCATGTAGACACCGAGCTCCTGAGCTAGTTCGTAGGCTGCCTTGGTGGTAGAGATTCCTTCGATAACCATGCCCATATTAGCTTCAATATCAGCCAGTTTTTCGCCGCACCCCAGCGCATCTCCAGCCCGCCAGTTGCGAGAGTGGATAGAGGTTCCTGTGACAATCAAGTCGCCGACACCAGAAAGACCGCTGTAAGTCAGAGGGCTAGCTCCAAGTTTGACACCCAGTCGGGTAATTTCAGCCAGACCGCGTGTGATGATGGCAGCTTTGGCATTGTCACCATAGCCCAGTCCGTGGAGAGCTCCAGCTCCGACTGCAATGATGTTTTTGAGAGCACCTGCTGTTTCTACTCCGACGACATCGGTATTGGTGTAGAGGCGGAAGTAGTGGTTGCTGAAGAGCTCCTGCACATATTTAGCGGTTTCGAGGTCCTTAGATGCTGCGGTAATCAGGGTAATATCGCGGACGATGGTTTCCTCAGCGTGGCTAGGGCCTGAGACAACGACAATCTCGCTGCGCAGCTCTGCAGGGATTTCCTCTTCCAGAATAGTCGAAATTCGTTTGTGGCTGTTAGGCTCTAATCCCTTGGATGCGTGCATGATTTTTACCTTGTGATCCAAGGTTTGCGCAACTTGTTTGGCTACTAGACGGGTCACCTTGGTCGGTACGACAAAAAGCACAGCATCTACGTTCTCTAGAGCATCGTTCAAGTCATGATAAGCCTTAATTTCCTCGCTTAGAACCACATCTTTGAAATAGCGTTTGTTTGTATGCTGGTTATTGATCTCGTCAATCTGCTCTGCAATATTGCCCCAAATCCGGACTTCATGGCCATTATCATTGAGGACTTGCGATAGAGCCGTTCCCCAAGAACCGGGGCCAACCACAGCAATTCGTTGTTTATCCATCTTTTCTCCTTGTACGAGACCCACAAAAGGACTCACTTGCTTTTAGAGTTATTTACTATATTGTACCATACAATAGTTGAAATTTCTTACTTGACATTGTTTTTATCTATGATATAGTAAGGAAGCTAAACAAAGTTAAAAATCTACGAGGAGGAATTATGTTCAGAAAAGCTTTATCAGCCTATAAATTATTTATCTTTCTATCTCTTCTTATGACATCGCTGATGCTGGCTAGCTCGCTGTTGCAGCCCCTGTATTTCAAAGATGTCTTGAATGCTCTTTTGTCAGGAAATCGGGAAGAAATCTATCGTTTGGGAGCCTGGTTGCTGGGCTTTGGTCTGGTTGGCTTGCTCGCTGGCGGGGCAAATGTGACCCTGGCAGCCTATATTGCGCAAGGTGTGTCGTCAGATTTACGGGAAAAAACCTTTCGGAAAATTCAGACTTTCTCTTATGCCAATATTGAACAGTTCAATGCGGGGAATCTAGTCGTCCGAATGACCAATGACATCAACCAAGTGCAAAATTTGGTCATGATGATGTTCCAGATTTTATTCCGCCTGCCTATTTTATTTTTAGGTTCCTTTATTTTGGCGGTGGTGACCATTCCCTCCTTGTGGTGGGTCATTGTCTTGATGGTCTTTTTGGTCTTCTTTTTGACAGGAGTGATGATGGGCTTGATGGGGCCACGCTTTGCCAAATTCCAAGTTCTCTTAGAAAAGATCAATTCGATTGCCAAAGAAAATCTGCGTGGCGTCCGTGTCGTCAAATCTTTCGTGCAGGAGAGAGAGCAGTATCAGAAATTTACGCAAGTTTCAGATGAACTTTTGGAGCAAAATCTCTTTATTGGCTATGCCTTTTCGATCGTTCAACCGATGATGATGATCGTCGGCTATGGGGCTGTCTATCTGACCATGTGGCTCTTGTCTAGCATGATACAGATGGATCCAGGTTTGGTTAGCTCGATTGTTTCTTTCATTTCTTACTTGAATCAAATCATGTTTACCATCATCATGGTTGGCTTTTTGGGCAATACCGTTACGCGCGCTATGGTGTCGATTCGGCGGATCAAGGAGGTATTGGATACAGAGCCAGCGATGACCTTCAAGAATGAAGCTGAAGAAGATTTGGAAGGTAGTCTGGTCTTTGACCATGTGACCTTTACCTATCCGACAGATACAGAGCCTATGCTCAAGGATATTAGCTTTGAAGTCAAACCAGGAGAGATGATTGGTGTTGTCGGAGCGACGGGAGCAGGGAAATCAACTCTGGCCCAGCTCATTCCACGCCTTTTTGATCCTCAGGAAGGTTCTATCAAGATTGGTGGCAAGGACTTGCGCGACATTAGTGAAGCTTCGCTGAGAAAAAATGTTTCCATCGTTCTGCAAAAAGCTATTTTATTTAAGGGGACGATTGCGGACAATCTGCGTCAAGGGAAGCAAAATGCCAGCCTGCCAGAGTTAGAACAGGCGGCGCGCATTGCTCAGGCAAGCGAGTTTATCAATCGAATGGAAGACACCTACAACAGCCGAGTCGAAGAACGGGGAAATAATTTCTCCGGCGGACAAAAGCAAAGAATGTCGATCGCGCGTGGTGTCGTCAGCAATCCCAATATTCTTATCCTAGATGACTCGACTTCCGCTCTGGATGCCAAGTCCGAAAAGTTGGTCCAAGAGGCGCTGAACAAGGATTTGAAGGGAACAACGACCATCATCATTGCCCAGAAGATTAGCTCTGTGGTTCATGCGGACAAGATTTTGGTGCTAGATCAAGGGCGCTTGATTGGCCAAGGTAGACACGCAGACTTGGTTGCTACAAATGATGTCTACCGAGAAATTTATGAGACACAAAAAGGAAAGGAGGACTAAGATGAAGACAGCAAAATTTTTCTGGCAATATTTCAAGCAGTATAAACTGGCCTTTTTGGTCGTCATGATTATGATTGTCATCTCGACGGTTTTACAGGTTCTCTTTCTGATTTTTACAGGTCTAGCCATCAGTGAGCTGGTGGAGTTGGGTAGTGCTTTTGCGAGTGGCAAGCTTGCTTCAGGTGATGTTTCAGCCTTTGCCACTTTCCAAGGAATCATGTGGAATTTAGCGCTGGCTTTCATCTTCCTTTCGCTATCGAGCTTGATTTACATGCTGCTGATGAGTCGGATCATTTCCTACTCAACCAATGAAATGCGCAAGGGGCTCTTTGGGAAATTGGCTCGCTTGACCGTTTCCTTCTTTGACCGCCATCAAGATGGGGATATCTTGTCGCGTTTTACCAGCGATTTGGATAATATCTTGCAGGCTTTCAACGAGAGTCTAGTCCAAGTGATGAGCAATATTGCTCTCTACATCGGTCTGATTATCATCATGTTTATACGGCATGCGACCTTGGCTTGGGTGACGATTGCCAGTACGCCAGTAGCCATCATTGTCTTGGTGTCTATCGTCAAGCTGGCTCGTAAGTACACAGACTTGCAGCAAAAAGAAGTCGGTCAGCTCAATGCCTATATGGACGAGACGATTTCCGGCCAGAAGGCAGTTATTGTGCAGGGAATGCAAGAAGAAGTTATCAAAGGCTTTGTCCAGCAAAATGATAAGGTTCGGTCAGCAACCTTTAAAGGACGCGCTTTTGCTGGTTTGCTCTTTCCTGTCATGAACGGAATGAGCCTGATCAATACGGCTATCGTGATTTTTGTGGGCTCAGCCATTATGCTCAATGATTCTAATGTAAAGACCTCAGTAGCCATTGGTCTGATTTCAACCTTTACACAGTTTTCTCAACAATACTATCAGCCCATCATTCAGGTTGCGGCAAGCTGGGGAAGCCTGCAGCTGGCTTTCACTGGTGCAGATCGGATTCAGGAAATGTTTGATGCGCCTGAGGAAGTGCGCCCGCAGAATGCTCCAGCCTTTACCGAGCTGAAAGAAGGCGTCGAGATAAAGCATGTGGATTTCTCTTATGTCGAAGGTAAGCCGATTTTGAAAGATGTTTCCATTTCAGCGCCAAAAGGCAAGATGATAGCTGTTGTAGGACCGACAGGATCGGGCAAGACGACCATTATGAACCTGATCAATCGTTTTTACGATGTGGATAAGGGCAGTATCGAATTTGACGGGCGCGATATCCGAGACTATGACTTGGATAGTTTGCGCAGTCATGTCGGTATCGTTTTGCAAGATTCTGTCTTGTTCAGCGGAACCATTCGAGACAATATCCGATTTGGAGTGCCGGATGCCAGTCAGGAGATGGTTGAAATTGCTGCGCGTGCTACCCATATTCACGAGTATATTGAAAGCTTGCCTGATAAATACGACACAATCGTAGATGATGATCAAAACATCTTTTCAACAGGTCAAAAGCAATTGATTTCGATCGCTCGAACCCTTTTGACCGATCCTCAAGTACTGATCTTGGATGAGGCCACCTCCAACGTTGATACGGTAACCGAGAGCAAGATCCAGAGCGCGATGGAGGCCATTGTGGCAGGTCGAACCAGCTTTGTCATCGCTCACCGTCTAAAGACCATATTAAATGCGGACCAGATTATTGTCTTAAAAGATGGGGAAGTCATTGAAAGAGGCAATCATCATGAATTGCTGCATCTAGGCGGCTTCTATTCTGAGCTCTACCACAATCAATTTGTATTTGAATAAATATATACAGAAGCGGAGGTATTCCATGAGAATGCCTTTGTTTTTTGTTTTTGCTATTCATTTATTACAGGATTCAAGAAACGTTTTGATTTTTCGCTTGATTATAATATAATAAACGTAAGTGAAGTGTTAATAAGTATAGGTGACTAGGAGATAGAAATGGGATCAAGTAAGGGGAAAAAGAGGATTCAGACTTGCCAGAAATGTGCTCTCTGGTCTATTTTTGTGCTGGTAATCTGTTGCCTTACTTTTATTTATTCTAAGGCTAGTATGCCCGATAGCAATCAAATGAAAATCGGGGCGACCTATATGACCATGAACAATGATTTTTATCAAACCTTGAATGCTGAATTGGAGAAAAAAACCAATCAACAGGGGAGTCGGCTCTATGTTCGTGATTCGGAATTGGATGAAAAAAAGCAGAGTCAGCAAATTGCTTATTTTATCAAAGAGAAAGTGGATGTCATCGTCATCAACCCAGTAAAGAGTGATAGTCCAGATATTATCAGGGCTTTGAATGAAGCTAAAAAAGCTGGCATCCGCATTATCGTGGTGGATGCGCCGATGAGCAAGCAAGTAGTCGTTGACACGACTATCGTGTCGGATAACTATCAAGCGGGAGTTTTGATTGCTAAAGATATGATGGGTCGGCTTCCCGAGGCGAATATTCTCTTGCTTGAACACCAGAATGCCATCTCAGCTATGGACCGGCTACAGGGCTTTCTGGATACGATCAAGGGACACTCAAGCTATCGAACCGTTTCTCAGCTGGAGACTTTGGGACAGACCGAAGAAAGCATGCCTCAGGTCAAAAATGTCTTGGATAATGGCTTGGAATTTAACGTTGTTATGGCTCTTAATGACCGTGCAGCAATCGGTGCCTTGGCAGCAATCAAAGATCAAGGTGTTGCAGAAAAAATTTATATCTATGGGGTTGACGGCTCTCCAGATATTAAGAATTTTTTAGCCAATACGAATGACATTCAAGGAACAGTGGCCCAGTCGCCTATTCAGATGGGACGAAAGGTGGCAGAAGTGATTGAGCTGCTGCGGGAAAAGAAGTCCTGTGATAGCCAGTATTTGATACCAGTCCGTTTGATAAACAAGGACAATATCAGCGAGTATACAATTACAGGGTGGCAGTAATGAAACCAAACAAAAGCATTTTTTACAGTAAAATAGCTCTGATGGTCATCAATTTTATAGCCATTGTCTATAATGCTTCGATTTACCTCTTTGCAACTAATTATGTCGTAACAAGAGGATTCAGTCACTCGCTTTTGGAGCGCTTAGATGCCATTCCAGGATCTCCCAGTTTCATTTTTCTGATTTCCATTATCTTTTATGCCTGCCTATTGCTGGTGATGTACTATCGGGAAAAGCATCCCAATCAGCTATCCGTTTATGATAAGGTGACCATGATTGAGATTTTACTGATGCTGGTCATCTTTACTGCTTTGCATTCGTCTTACAATGGGCTGATTCTTCTCGTTTTTGCAGATATTTTCTATGGATCTAAGGAGTTCAATGCCTCCAAGGATAAAAAATACTGGTTTTCCTTTATTATCTTGAGTTTCAGTATGTTGCTATTGTCAAACTACGACCTGCTGTCACTCTTTGTCAAACTGCCTTCATTGGATACCTATATTCGTTTTTATCCAGAATCTATACGTTTGCTGTTGCTTTTTGGTAAGAACTTTCTTTTCTCCTTAAATATTGTTGTCTTTATGATTTCCTTGCTCTTTTATATCATGTCGGCGATTACAGAGCGGCACCGGATTGAGGAGGAACTTCGCATGGCTTCCCAGGCCAATCGGGAGTTGAACAGCTATCTAGCCTTATCAGAAAAAATTGCTGAAGACCGAGAAAGAAAGCGGATTGCTCGTGAGATTCATGATACACTGGGCCATGCTTTGACGGGTATCTCAGCGGGAATTGATGCCATCAAGGTACTAGTAGATATTGATACCGAGCGGGCCAAGGAGCAGCTCAATAATGTCTCGGTCGTCGTTCGTGACGGGATTCGGGATGTTCGAGGTTCTCTCAATAAAATGCGGCCGGGAACTTTGGAGAATAATAGTTTGAAAGAAGCTTTGTTAAAGATTATCCGAGAGTATGAAGCCATTTCCAACTTGGATATCCATTTTCTTTATGAATGGGATACGATCGATTTAGATATTGCCAAAGAAGATATTGTGTTTCGCATCGTGCAGGAATCAATTACCAATTCTGTGCGTCACGGGCACGCCAAGACCGTTTGGATTGAGTTGTTAGAAAAAGAAAATTATATTATGACCATTCGAGATGATGGTGTAGGTTTTGATGAATTGCATTATGGCTATGGCTTGAAGCAAATGCAGGAACGGTTGGCTATTATCGGTGGGAAGGTTCATTTTGAAAATCGAGATGGCTTTTATACCTACATTGAAATCCCCAAAATAGGAGGTTGGAATGATTAAAGTTTTAATTGCAGACGATCAGGCCTTGATTCGTGAGTCTCTGCAAATCATCCTGTCCGCTCATGCTGACATCGAGGTAGTCGGGACAGTTGGAGATGGCAAGGAAGTTTTGGAAAAGCTTCATCGGGTACGTCCAGATGTAATTTTGATGGATATCCGTATGCCGATCATGGACGGTGTACTCTGTACCAAGGCTGTCAAGGAACAGTATCCGGATGTTAAGATTATCATTCTGACGACCTTTGATGACGATGAATTTATCTTTTCCGCTCTCAAATACGGCGCGTCTGGCTATATTCTCAAAGGGGTTTCGACAGAAGAGCTCCACGAAGCCATTCAGACAGTCTATCGAGGCGGAGCTATGATTAATCCTAATATTGCCACCAAGGTCTTCAAAATCTTTTCACAGATGGCCCAGTCCAACTTTGCTATCACGGTGTCAGAGGAAAATGTAGAGGACATGAGCCGGACGGAGTGGAAGATTATCCAGCAGATTGGCTTTGGGATTTCTAATAAGGAGATTGCAGCTAAGCTTTATCTGTCGGAAGGGACCGTGCGCAACTACTTATCAGGGATTCTATCTAAACTGAATCTGCGCGACCGGACTCAGCTGGCTATCTGGGCCGTGCAGACCGGAGTCACCCAGCGAGACTTTAGCAAGGGAAGTGACAAATGAAGTGGCGACTTAGACATTTGGTTGTTCTTGTTTTGGTTCTTGTTTCAGGTATTTTAAGCTTTGCACTTTGGTCGTCTAGTCATGAAAAAGTCCTACGCATCGGTGTCTATGCGGGCTCTAGCTGGGATGTTCCAAATAGTCGTGAAAACAAGGCCATGGACAGCCTGATTAAAAAGTTTGAAAAGGCACATCCTCATGTTAAGGTTGTTTACGAAAGCGGGATTCCCAAGAAGGATTACGCTGACTGGTTGGCAGAGCAGGTTTTAAAAGGCGAACAGCCAGATCTTTTCATGGTGCCAGAAAATGACTTTAGCATGTTGGCTTCAGCTGGTGCCCTCAAATCCTTGGATACCCTCCTAACGGATGATGAACGGACAGCCTTTTATCCCGTCGCTTATGAAGCTGGACAATATCAGGGAGTCAGCTATGCTCTTCCAGTTGAGAGCAATCCTATCATGATGTGTGTCAATAAGGACCTGCTTGAAAAAGAAGGAATCAGCATTCCTGAGTCAGGTTGGACCCTGGCAGATTTCTATGAGATTTGCAAGAAAGTAACCAAGGATACCAATGGCGATGGTGTGGTGGATCAGTACGGTATTACAGATTATACTTGGCAGCAGGCTCTGGTAGCTTACGGCGGCCATCTTACTGATAAATCTGGTATCAATGTAGACAGCGCAGAGTTGCACCAAGCCTTGGCCTTTATGAGCAAGTTAGATATGCTCAGCCAGCATTATAAGGTGACTTCTCATGACTTTGATGAGGGGCGAGTAGCCTTCTATCCTATGAGTCTAGCCCAGTATCGGACCTACAAGCCTTATCCTTATCATGTTGCCAAATATTCTAGCTTTTCTTGGACCTGTATCCCGATGCCAACAGCCAATAGCAAGGTGATGGGAACGCAGGTCAAGACTTCCCTCTTTGGCATGTCTTCCAACACTAAGCAAGAGAAGCTGGCTTGGGAATTTATGCTCTTGTTGTCACAAGACAAAGAGAGCCAGCAGACCTTGTTTGAAAAATCGCAGGGAACATCAGTCTTGCCCTCTGTCGTGAAAAGTCAGCAAACCAGAAAAATCTTGCAGGCAGATGACTTCGGCTTGGATTCTCTGACTTCTGAGAGGCTAAATAGTATGATGGAGCGTTCTATCATAGATATTGGACAAGAAGTCGATCGGCAGACCTTGGAAAGGCTTGATTATTTGATTAAGGAAGCTCTGGGAAATCAAGAGATTGACAGTGCCTTGCCGAGCATTCAAATAGAAATAGAAAGCAGATAATTTTCTGCTTTCTTTTTTATTTCTAATTAAGTTAGAAAAAAAGCCACGGGTGACTAGACCAATATGACATTTGTCACATCTAAACTCACATTTGTCATCTTTTCAAAGTGACATTTGACAATAGGGAAGCGATTTCATTTTGTGTACAATAGAATCAAGAAAATAAGGAGGCAGGAAAGATGAAATATCTTGTACTGGTCAGTCATGGGGGGCTAGCTGAAGGCGTACAAAGCTCCTTGAAGATGTTTGCTGGTGATAAAACAGACCAAATCATCGCCGTGGGTCTGAAAGAGGGAAAATCAGTAGATGATTTTGCTCTTGATTTCCGCCAAGCCTTGGCAGGTTTAGAAGCAGATGATTCAGTCTTGGTTTTAGCCGATATTGTAGGAGGCAGTCCTTTGACCACAGCGGCTAGTGTCCTAGCAGAGTTAGGCAAATTAGATTCGACAGTCATTCTTGGAGGGCTGAATCTGACGATGGGGCTCACTGGCCTTGTGATGAAGGATATGCTGGAAGGCAAAGATCTTGCACAGACGATTCTTTCAGAAGCGACAGCAGCCTTACAGGAGTTTGAAGTCTCATCAGATGACGATGAGGAAGATGACGACATTTAAAAAGTTATTCATTTACTAACTTAGATAGGAGATTTAAAATGGTAGTAACATTTGTACGGATTGACGACCGCATGATCCACGGTCAAACGGTCACTCGCTGGGCTAAGGAATATCCTTGTGATGGGCTGATTGCAATCAATGATGCAGCAGCCAGCAACAAAGTTTTGATTCAAGCCTACAAAGGGGCTTCTGACAAGAAAACTTTCGTTTGGACCAAGGAAGCCTTCAAGGAAAAATCTGGCAAGGTAACCGAATCTGACAGCCGTTATTTCTTGATTACCAAAAATCCGATTGATATGAAAGAAATCTTGGTGGACCAAGGCTTTGTGCCAGGTAATGTCAAAGAAATCATCGTCGGACCAGCCAATGACCGTCCAGGAGCTGTCAAGCTGGGCAACAATCAATCCATCACACAAGAAGAAGCTGAAGCGATCGAAGCGATTGAAAAAGCAGGCTACAAGGTAAAATTCCAGCTGCTTCCAGATGTTTCCATCGGTTACTGGAGCGATTTCAAATCTAAATTTGGTTTTTAAACAGGGGCAGAAGTTAAGCGGGACACGGTTTTGGACTTTCGATAGCCTTGCCAAGCAAGGTCTATTTGAAGGAGTTGGAACCGAGCTCCTGCTACTGCTCGATCTTACTTAAAGGAGAAAGATTATGACAATTTCTTGGTTGCAAGCCGCAATCCTCGGTATCTTTGCTAGTTTGTCTTCTATGCCGGGTATGGGTGGCTCAAGTATTGGTAACTATACACTTGGACGTCCGCTTGTCGGAGGACTCGTCTGTGGTTTAATTTTAGGAGATGTGAGCCTCGGGATTATCTGTGGGGTAGCCATGCAGTTGGTGTATATCGCACTGGTAACCCCTGGCGGTACTGTTTCTGCCGATGTCCGTGCAGTTTCTTATATCGGTATTCCTTTGGCAATGGTTGCGATCAAGTCACAAGGGATTTCAGATGCTCAGCAGGCTGCTGACTTTGCAAAATCAATGGGTGTGCTGGTTGGTACGCTGGGAACTGTTCTCTTCTACGGAACAGCAACAATGAACTTGGTATGGCAACACATGGGCTGGAAAGCGGTCGAACAGGGAGAATACAAAAAATTGTATGCGGTTGACTGGTATCTGCCATGGGTTTCCCACTTCCTCTTCTCTTTCTTGCCAACACTGATTCTTTGCCGTTACGGTGCTGATGCTGTTACAGCTCTGAAAGATGCCCTCCCAATGGATGGTCTACCAATGAAAACCCTCTTCACAGTAGGTTCTCTCCTCCCATGTGTCGGTATTGCGATTCTCTTGAAACAAATCGTTGAAAAAGTGACAGACTTTGTCCCATTCTTCGTTGGCTTTACCTTGGCTGCCTCACTTGGCCTCAACCTTGTGTCTAGTGCAGTTGTATCACTGATCTTTGCCCTGCTCTTCTATGAAGTACAGATGGCGAAAAATGTCAAAGCTAGTGCTGTGGCAGTAGGTGATTTTGACGATGATGACGAGGAGGATATCTAAGATGGCAACTAAAAAAATATCTAAAAAAACACTGACCAAATCATTCCACCACTGGTACTATGGTCACTTGACCTGCTTCTCTCAAGAGCACATGCAGACTTTTGGTTACTTGACTTCTATGCTACCAATCGTGGAAGAATTGTACGATACAAAAGAAGAGCAAGCGCGTTCTATGCACACTTATACAGCCTTCTTCAACACGGAACCTCAGCTGGGTACTCTGGTCGTTGGGATCACAGCTGGTTTGGAAGAAGCGCGTGCCAATGGTGCAGAAGCAGTAAATGACGAAACCATCAACGGACTTCGGGCTGGCTTGATGGGGCCGGTTGCTGGTATCGGTGACTCTCTGATCGTTGGAACCTTGATTCCAGTTATTTTAGGGATTTCAATGGGGCTTTCAAATGGAGGCTCACCTGTCGGTGCCATCTTCTATATCCTAGTTTGGAATCTGCTGGCTTATTTCGGTATGCGTTTCGCTTACTTTAAAGGCTATGAATTGGGAGACAAGGCCGTTGAATTTCTAGTAGGAGAACAAGGGCAAGCTATCCGTAAATCTGTTGGGATTGTCGGCGGAATGGTTATCGGTGCTGTTGCAGCAACTTGGGTACCTATCAAAACTGCCTTCCAATTGACCAATCCGGGTGAAAAAGAGCCTTACCTTGTCTTACAAGATAAATTAGACGGTGTTTACCCAGGTCTCTTAACAGCTGTTTTTATCGTATTTTGCTGGTGGCTCATGGCCAAGAAGAACCTTTCTCCAATCAAAGTGATGCTCATTCTGGTTGTTATCGCCTTTCTTGGAGTACTGGCTGGCTTCTTTAACCCAGGTCTCCAATATTAAGAAAAAGAGGAAAAATCATGACAGAACAAGAATTGATTCAAGGCTATGAAACAGAAATTCAATACCAGAAGCATATGATTGAAAATCTCGGACGCTGGTTTAGTCTTTTCTTTACCATTGCCAGTATCGGTTTTGTCCTGATTTATCTCTTTCATCGAACTAATCTGCTTCTGTTTATCGTAGGAGTCATCTTAGCTATTTTGGGAATTCTTGTCATGCTGGTCTTTGGCTATGGCATCTACAAGGGTAGACTAAATCTGCAAAAAGTGATTGATGATTTTGAAGAGAAACTGAAGTTAGCTCAATAATGTTTCCAATTAATTTCCCCAAAAACTTTGTCATTCGGCAAAGTTTTTTCTTGACTATTTCTGACCAAGTGATAAAATAATAACTATAGATTAGCACTCGATGTCATAGAGTGCTAAAATTCAATCTTTGGAGGAAAAAGATGTTAAAACCATTAGGTGACCGTGTGGTCTTAAAAGTAGAAGAAAAAGAACAGAAAGTTGGTGGCTTTGTCATTGCTGGTGCAGGACAGGACGCGACAAAAGAAGCAAAAGTTATTGCAGTTGGCCAAGGAATCCGTACGTTGAACGGAGAGTTGGTTGCACCAAGTGTCAAGCCAGGTGATAAGGTTTTAGTTGAAAGTCATGCTGGCATTGAAGTCAAAGATCAAGATGAGAAATTCTTGGTTGTTGGGGAAGCAAGCATTCTTGCAATTGTGGAGTAAAAATCTAAGAAAGAGGTTTAAAAATGGCAAAAGATATTAAATTTTCATCAGATGCACGCAGCGCAATGGTTCGTGGTGTGGATATTCTAGCAGATACTGTCAAGGTAACCTTGGGCCCTAAAGGTCGCAATGTCGTTTTGGAAAAATCTTTTGGTTCACCCCTCATCACCAATGACGGTGTGACCATTGCCAAGGAAATCGAACTGGAAGACCATTTTGAAAATATGGGTGCTAAGCTAGTGTCAGAAGTGGCTTCAAAAACCAATGATATCGCTGGAGACGGAACAACGACTGCTACTGTCTTGACCCAAGCTATCGTCCGAGAAGGGATTAAAAACGTGACTGCGGGTGCCAACCCAATCGGTATCCGCCGCGGAATTGAAGCAGCAGTTGCGACTGCTGTCAGCGCTCTGAAAGAAACTGCGATTCCAGTTTCTAACAAGGAAGCAATTGCTCAGGTTGCTGCCGTATCTTCTCGCAGCGAGAAAGTCGGCGAGTACATCTCTGAAGCTATGGAAAAAGTTGGCAACGATGGCGTTATCACCATCGAAGAGTCCAAAGGGATGGAAACAGAGCTGGATGTCGTAGAAGGAATGCAGTTTGACCGTGGCTACCTGTCTCAATACATGGTGACGGATAGCGAAAAAATGGTGGCTGATCTGGACAACCCTTATATCTTGATTACAGACAAGAAAATTTCTAACATTCAAGAGATTTTGCCATTGTTGGAAAGTATTTTGAAAACCAACCGTCCGCTCTTGATCATTGCAGATGATGTGGATGGTGAAGCTCTGCCAACACTGGTTCTTAACAAGATTCGTGGTACCTTTAATGTCGTGGCTGTTAAAGCACCAGGTTTCGGTGACCGTCGCAAGGCTATGTTGGAAGACATTGCCATCTTGACTGGTGGTACAGTGATTACAGAAGACCTTGGTCTGGAGCTCAAAGATGCGACCATTGAAGCGCTTGGACAAGCTTCTAAAGTAACTGTTGACAAGGATAGCACTGTGATTGTGGAAGGCTCTGGTAATCCAGAAGCCATTGCTAACCGTGTGGCCGTTATTAAATCGCAAATCGAAAGTACAACTTCTGAGTTTGATAAAGAAAAATTGCAAGAACGTCTGGCTAAATTGTCCGGTGGTGTAGCTGTGATTAAGGTCGGTGCTGCAACCGAAACCGAACTTAAAGAAATGAAACTCCGCATTGAAGATGCCCTTAATGCGACTCGTGCCGCAGTAGAAGAAGGGATCGTGTCAGGTGGTGGTACAGCCTTTGTTAGCGTATTAGATGCAGTAGCTGACCTTGACTTAACAGGCGATGAAGCGACTGGCCGGAACATCGTCCTCCGCGCTTTGGAAGAGCCTGTCCGTCAAATCGCTTTGAATGCTGGTTTTGAAGGCTCTATCATCATCGACCGCCTGAAAAACTCTGAAGCTGGTACAGGCTTTAACGCAGCGACTGGCGAATGGGTGAACATGATTGAAGCTGGAATCATTGACCCAGTTAAGGTGACGCGCTCAGCCCTGCAAAATGCCGCTTCAGTTGCTAGCTTGATTTTGACAACAGAAGCTGTTGTGGCCAATAAGCCAGAACCTGCGCCAGCAGCACCAGCTATGGATCCAAGCATGATGGGCGGCATGATGTAGGACACATCAAAGAAAGTACAACTTTTTTGAAAACAATAAAGTAAAAAAGACTTCAAACTATTGATCCAAAACAATGGTTTGAAGCCTTTTTATTGTACGGATAATGGGACGAAAGCTTGTAAAATAATGAAAAAGCCTTGGATTCCAAGGCTTTTTAGTCATACTTTCTATGCCCCCTGCATGAATTTGTAAGAACTTTTCATATTGAAAATAAACAAAAGTGTTGAAATATAGCTGATTTTAGGGAAATACTTTTAGGTGTTTTCACTGTCAGGCTTTAAAAACGTGGCAAAAGTGGGGCAAAAACGAATGACTCACATTTGGTTTGAAAATCTATAATACCTAATGATTATGCCATACTAGATATATAGTGTTGTTATAAATAAATGTCAGTGCGAGTTCAAATCGGAGGATAAAATGGAAAAACAAATTAATGAAAAAAAAGCCTTGGAAAACCAAGGCTTTTTTAATGCTATAAACTCATTAAAAGAACCCCCAGTTAGATTTGGAATATTTTTTATTCTGTGTCACATAAAAATAAATAAAATGAATGGCTATAGCTAGAGTAAAAATGGTTGCAATACTCAACACTGTTATAGGATTAGAAGCGGAAAGCAAAGAGAGAATCAAGGCAGCCAGATAGAGTGTCGCTTGAGCACAGTAGTAACTTCTCGGATAGCGAAGATAGTTTTTGTTATAGGGCCCATTTGCTAGGACAGCAGCTTGGAAGAGGCCAATTCCGATATAAAAGAAGCTGATTGCAACGAGAAGATTAGCCTCGGGATTCAGGAGATAACCCATCGAAACTGTCATCAACATAAGCCCGATGAAAATAGGATAGTGACTATAAATTACAAATAATCCCTTTTGACTAGATCCTTCATCAATAGCATGGTCAAATTCGCCAAAATAAAACAAGAACAGGGAAAGCATGATAACGAAATTGAGAACCGAATAAATCGAGAAATTCTCGACTGTAAAGAAGCTAGCTAGCCCAACAACCATCTCTCCAAACGTAATAATCACAAGAAGGGAGACGCGCTCGATTAAATGGGGAAGATTTACCTGGAAATGCTCATCTTTAGTAATCAAGAAAATTGGCACAATAAATGTTAGCAGAATACTAGCAATAAAGATATAGACTCCAACGTAAATAGGAAAAAGAGCTGCCAGATAGACTCCTAAACTTCCTAGACCTGTTAACCATAGAAAACCTTTGATACTTTCCCGATCAGTATTATCGGTTGATTTTCTAAAAAATTCAACCAAATATTGAAAAAATAAGGTAAGGGTCAATGTACCAACAGCCCAACAGGTATAATAGAACCATTGTTTCCAATTGTATCCAATCATATTGGACATAAAGAGCATAAGTCCCATGTTGATAAACATGATTACCATGTTAAATAACGAGTTTGTTCCATAGCGATTGGTATAAATGGTTTGAATCATCCAGGAATTGATGATAACCATGACAGAGATGAAGAAATCAAGTAAAGAATCCCAAGCCACAACACCGCTATGAAGAGGGTGAATTAAAGCAGTTGCTTTTGAAATTGCAAAAACAAACACTAGGTCATAAAATAGTTCTGAAAATTCTACACGTTTATGCTTAATAAGAGTTGTCATATTAATACCTTTCTACTTTAGAAATACAATACATTATAACAGAAAATGGTAATGAAAGAAAAGGATATGCTTAAATAACTTTATGTGGCGCGAATTGTAAAAACCTTGGACACATTTACCTCATGTACCAACTTACAGGCGGAGTGTTTGATGATTGGTAATAAAGAATGGGTGTTGAAACATTCAAGTTATTATCATACTGAGAAAGATGGAACAACAAAACGAGTTGAGTTCAATGCAACTAAGCAACCGGAAGAACTGAAGAATAAGATTTTACAATAGAAAAGCGAGGATATCCTCGCTTTTTTTATTTAATCTAATAGCTCCTTATTTTCAATTAAGAGCTCTAGTGGAGATTTATCTCTTGCTTCAATAAAACCAGGTTCATATTGGGTATGAAGTGTTCTTTTCTGAGAAGTTGGATCAATATACAACTCTTTTCCATCTTCTGTGTATAGTTGGTTGCCTCTTGTTAGGTAAAGTAAATCCTCTAAGTACTGTCCATCAGTATGTAGGAAATGCTCGATGTATTTGACAGCTTTTAAGATTTCACTTACTTTATCAGAGTATTCATTAGATTCAAGAACACTCTTTTCTAACTCAATCTCTTTACTCGTTCCAAAGAGTTGGGTTGGAGTTGCATTAAAATATTCTGCTATCTTATCCAAATTTGCAAAGGTAGGATAGCTTTTTTGTTTTTCGTAATCAGAGATGGACTGTTTACCGATTCCTAATTACCTCAGTCTCTTCAGTCTGTTAATTTTTTTTCGAAAATTTCTCTCATTAGTTAAATTAAATGGTTCTTTTCAATTAAGTTTTAACTTCTATCTGGTAAGTAAAAGGAAAAATAATACCCGTGGTGCTAGTTAAACTCAAAATACAAGAAAAGCCTAAAAGGACTATACTGTAAGTGACAAAACAAAACAGGAGGATAGTCCAAATGAGCCACTTACATTAGTCCTGTGAAATACAGAACTAAATCCTTCACTTAAATTACTTGTCTAACTTTTTGGGGTCAGTACAAACAGTGCTTTTTTTGTTGAAATCGCAAAGAATCTAAGCTTTCTTTTTGCAGATAACATTCGCTCTTTTATTTTCGGTATGATTGAGTCGATGCCCCGTTCTCGACCGGTTATTATTGCAACTTATCGAATGCTAGAGCACTATGCCATCACTTTTTGGAAGAATACTTGGAGCAATTCTACGCAGAATGGAATGCGAAAAAGTGATAATTAAAGAGACAAAAAAGCTGAGAATATGATTTCCCAGCTTTTTTGAATGCGATAGAAATAGCAACTAGACTATTTACGAAAGACCTCAATAATGTAGGTGAAGCCAGTAACTAAAAATGCAAAGGCAATGACATAAACGACAAAGACACCTGTAGCCACTGGATTGAACAGAATCACTAGACCTAGTAAAAATTCAAGCAAGGCTACCCACGTGATATTGCTACCAATAATAGGGAAAATCAATCCTATACGATTGCCTTTAAAGAAAGCAATAATGGCTTCTACAATTAACCAAATTCCTACAATGGTCGGAATGACGACCGGCAGGGTCAAAAAGCCATAAGCAACGAGGTAAAGAGCTAAGAGAAGACTAACAAATCCTTGGAAAAGATAAACAGGTGAGCGAAGCTCTTTTGGTGCAGAGAAATAGCCTAAAATAGCTGCTATAGAAGAAACCAGTAAACTAAATGCAATCCACCAGCTGTAAGCAACAAGATTAGCTACTGGGTTTGTAAATAGGAAAAGTCCTAAAAGGACAAAAACAACTCCTGCAAGGAATAGCAGTAAACGATTAGAAAATTTCATTTCAATACCCTCTATATAGTATAGTATAGTTTGCTAATAAAACTATTGTACTTATTTTTATAGAAAATGTCAATAAAATAAATAAACAATTTGGAAGTTTCAGTCTGACTTACAAAAAGAAAAGGAGTTTTCACTCCTTTTCACAGATTGAAGACAAAGTCCTTATAAAAGTGTCTTCTAAAGATTTTAACTTCAATCTGAAGCGAGGTTATCCTCGCTTTTTCTATTTATCAAACAATTCCTTATTTTCAATTAAGAGTTCTAGTGGAGATTTATCCCTTGCTACAATAAAACCAGGTTCATATTGGTTATGAAGTGTTCTTTTCTGAGAAGTTGGATCAATATACAACTCATCTCCATCTTCTGTGTATAGTTGGTTGCCTCTTGTTAAGTAAAGTAAATCCTCTAAGTACTGTCCATCAGTTTCTAGAAAATCTTCGATGTATTTGACAGCTTTTAAAATCTCACTTACTTTATCAGAGTATTCATTAGATTCAAGAACACTCTTTTCTAACTCAATCTCTTTACTCGTTCCAAAGAGTTGGGTTGGAGTTGCATTAAAATATTCTGCTATCTTATCCAAATTTGCAAAGGTAGGATAGCTTTTTTGTTTTTCGTAATCAGAGATGGACTGTTTACCAATTCCTAAATCTTCAGCTAGTTGAGTTTGACTTACTCCTTTTTCTATGCGTAGGCGTGCCAAATTGGGTCCAAAATTTTGAATAATAAAGGTCATGGAAAACTCCTATTCTTTTATTTTTAACTTATTTTATCACCTATAAACTTACAAATCAAGTTTTTAGTTGACTATTTAAAATATTTTTTATAAAATATATTTATAACTTATAAATAAGTTATAAATAATACAAAAAAATAGCTCGTAAGTTTAGGGACAGTGAGTGAGGAGGAAGTTGAGGATGAGACGATGACTTATGACTATTCGAAGCCTTAGAGCTAGAAATTGTGTGGACAAGGACAAGGGCGAGCCTGACGGGAAGTCAGGCGAAGTCCCGAAGACTGCCGTCCAGACAATTTCTAGCCAAGCAAAAGTTGGCTATTCTAACAGCCAGCAAAAAGGTACACTTAGGACAACGTCCAAAGAACGACGGAACGAGCAAACGTTGATTTGACGGTGTTTCTGAGACCTAAAAAATCTAAAAGAAGGGGGGACAATTTTGTTGGTTTCTTTACAAGATTTAAGAAGCATTCAAGAACGATGTGATGTAGGAGAATTAGTACAGCGACTAGATGTCAGTATTGATAGATTAACGGTTATCTGGGATACAGACACTGGTTCCCTAAGACGAATTTTCAAAAATCTGAAACAGGCAATAAGTACAAGAGTTGACGCATTTGAAATACATGATAACGTGCGAGATGATGTCTTTGCTTTAGCTAAGGATCTTAATGAGTATGATTCAATCAATATTATATTTTTTCAATTATCCACTTATGGAGGTGAACAATTGATTCGGATTGATTTCAATCCTAACACTTTAAAAGAATTTGATGGAATGAAAGTATGGAGGCAATTAATGTACTTTGCCAGATTGAATTCATTGACGGTACGTTTGTCTCGTTTTGATTTGGCATTTGACATTTTCAACAGGCCTGAAATCGTTAATTTGCAACATATTAAAGGTGGTGTTACACATAAGGTCTTCTATGGTCGAGGGGGCGAATTAGAGACGAAATATTGGGGTTCTAGCGGTAGTAATGTACAAGTTAGGTTATATGATAAGAATAAAGAAATCATTGCTCACAAGCGAGAAGAGAAGCTAGATTTGGATGTGAATCCGTTTTGGTGGAGACTAGAGTTCCAACTCAGAACCAAAGCGATTGGTGAGGAGATGGTCCAAGATATTATGAGTAGACTTGATAATTTCGGGTTTTATAAGCTAGATCATATTCGAGTGGATCAAAGAGCCTTTACAATTATCTTTCTCAACAATCCTGAACTGTTATCATTAGCTTTTCCAAATTTAAAATCAGACAGCATCAAAAAGAAAAAAACAAGAGTCCGCAAACTATTGAGAGAAGAAACGAACCAATTTGCGGAAGAATTAAAAGAAGTATTAATACAGAATCTCCCTAAATTAAATATAGAATTAAAACTACTTGTAGGCGAGTTTCTGAATTTAGAAAATAATTAAGGAGGATAACTATGGATAATAATTTAATTAGTAACAAAGAATTAATTGAAATGGGCTATCGCCCTCATACAGCGAATGATATCATTCATCAGGCAAGAGAATTACTTGTATCACGAGGCTATACATTTTATAATCGCAAACGTTTGATGGTTGTTCCAAAAAGTGTTGTAAATGAGATTCTAGGAACAGAGGTGGCGTAATATGGCAAGTGTTCGTTATCGAAAGCGAGGAGATAGTAACTTATGGACCTATGAAATTCGTAACGAAGGAAAAACTGTTGCTCATAATAGCGGTTTTAAAACAAAAAAACTTGCAGAGTCAGAAGCTGAACCGATTCTGCAAGAACTTCGTTTAGGGAAAAGAATTTCTAGAGATATTTCTCTTGTCGATCTATATCAAGAATGGCTTGAACTAAAAATTCTACCGAGTAGTAGGTCGGAAGAGACAAAGAAAAAATATCTTCTCCGTAAAAACACAATTGAAAGATTATTTGGAAATAAAAAAGTCACTCAAATTCGTGCGAGTGAATACCAAAGAATAATGAATAAGTATGGGCAAACAGTTGGTAGAAATTTTCTTGGTAGATTAAATACTGGAATTCATCAGAGCATCCAAATGGCAATTGCAGACAAAGTTCTAATAGATGATTTTACACAACATGTCGAGTTATTTTCATCCAAAGAACAACAGATGACAGAAGAGAAATATTTACATACAGAAAAGGACTATCTGGATTTACTTTTAGCAGTAAAGAGAAAATTTGATTACCAACGTTCAATTGTTCCTTATATCGTCTATTTTCTATTAAAAACAGGCATGAGGTTTGGAGAGTTAATAGCGTTAACTTGGAATGAAGTTGATTTTGACAGAGGACTGCTAAAAACATATAGGAGGTTTAATACCCTTTCTCATAAATTTGTCCCTCCAAAAAACAAAACGTCTATTCGGATGGTACCGATAGACGAAGAATGTATTAAGATATTACAAGTCCTAAAAATTGAACAGGAGAAGGCTAATAAAGAGCTAGGAATCAAGAATAGGTATAAAATGATTTTTCAGCATTATGGATATATTCACTTGGTACCAGACATTGCAAGTGTCAATAAAGCTTTGAGTGTTCTCTTAAATGAGTTGAACATTTATCCAATTATCACGACAAAAGGCTAGCTCTCTATGCTCCAAAGATGTTGACCTTGGAGTTATCGCAAAAATTTTAGGGAATCGAGATATTTCAAGGTTAGTGGAAGTATAGGCTCATACTTTAGAGGAGAAAATTTTCAAATCAGAGATGTTCGCAAAGATTGCTCATAAAAAATGTGGGGCAAATGATGGGGCAGAATGATTTCAGAGCAAGTAAAAAAGCCTACAGAATAGGCTTTCTTAGTCATACTTTCTATGCCCCCTGCAGGGCTCGAACCTGCGACCCATAGATTAAGAGTCTACTGCTCTACCAACTGAGCTAAGGAGGCAAGAGAAAAAGCTGTATTGGTGCCGGACCTTCACGATTTGTATTGAACCCGCGCAATTAAGCAGGTGGGCAACTCGCTCTAACTGAAGCTGCTTCCGCGTGACACGGCTTGCACGCTGTTAGAAGTCTTTTGTTTCCCTAATAATACAAAAAATAGTCGGTCAACACTTAAGTGTGAAGTCGTACACCACAGCGTTTCTATAATTATAATACCATAAATTTTGAAAAATTCAAGAGAAAAATGTGATTTTTTGCAAACGATGCCATCATTTTTTTAAGTCATCGATCTTATTCTTGGTCAATCCAAGGGCTCGCTCGTATTTGCCATTTTCATTGGGAGTGAAATAATCGGCATCTTTTATCTTGTCAGGTAGATAGTCCTGCTTGACCCAATTGCCAGGATAGGAGTGAGGGTAGAGATAGTCCTTTGCATTGCCCAATTCCTTGCTGCCGGCATAGTGGCCGTCGCGTAAGTGGCGGGGAATAGGCAGGTTTCCATTCTTTCGTAAGTCAGCTAAGGCCTTGTCCATGGCCACATAGGCTGAATTGGACTTGGGAGATAGAGCCAGATCAATAACAATATTGGCAATGAGGATACGGGCTTCAGGAAAGCCGATCCGTTGGGCAGCTTCCAAAGCTGTAACGGTATGGACTTGTGCGTCAGGATTTGCCAGGCCAATATCCTCGTAAGCAATAACGGTCAAGCGTCGAGCTAGGCTAGGCAAGTCTCCTGCCTCAACGAGGCGAGCTGCGTAGTGGAGACTGGCATTGACATCGGAGCCACGGATGGACTTCTGCAGGGCAGAGAGGACATCGTAATGGCCGTCCCCGTCCTTATCCATGGTGATATAGCTCTTTTGCAGGCTGTTTTCCATGACATCGAGCGTGATGTGACGGATGCCCTTGCTATCTTCTGGTGTAGAAAGCACGGCTAGATCCAGCGAATTATAGGCGGAGCGTAGGTCTCCGTTGGTAGAGATAGCAATGAAATCCAGAGCTTCATCGTCTAGCTCCACTGGGAAATCAAATCCTCGCTCCTTATCCGTCAAGGCTAGCTGAATGGCTGTCCGGATGTCGTCGTTGCTGAGGGGCTCAAGCTCAAATATCTGAACCCGGCTGCGAATAGCGGGAGTGACAGAAAAGAAAGGATTTTCCGTCGTCGCCCCAATCATGATGACCAAACCGCTTTCTAATAGCGGCAGCAGGAAGTCTTGCTTGGTCTTGTCCAAGCGGTGAATTTCATCCAGCAGGAGTACCAGTCCACCGGAAAATTTCGCTTCTTCAGCGATTTCCTGCAGGCGCTTCTTGCTATCTACGGTGGCGTTAAAGGTCCGAAAGGCAAACTTGGTTGTGCCGGCAATAGCTGAGGCGATGGAGGTTTTGCCGATGCCGGGTGGCCCGTAGAGAATCATCGAGGACAGGCGGTTGGCTTCAACCATGCGACGGATGATTTTCCCTGGGCCGACCAGATGCTGCTGGCCGATGATCTGATCAATGCTGGTCGGTCGCATGCGTAGGGCGAGGTTTTCTGGCATAAGATTTCCTTTCTGCAAGTGTTTTTCTTAGCGTTTTGTGTTACTATTGTAGATAGTAATATTTTATCACAATGAAAAGAGGAAATCATGGCTAAGTACGGTTTTTTGGAGATATTGGACGAGGAAATGGAGAAGAGCTTTCCTTTTGACTATGAGATTAACTGGGACAAGAAGAATCACGCAGTGGAAGTGGCCTTCCTCCTTGAGGTGCAAAATCCCGGCGCTATTGAGACGGTTGATGCTGAGGGGAATGCCTCGGCTGAGGATATTTACTTTGAGGAAGCTGTGCTTTTCTACAATCCGGCCAAGTCTCACTTTGAAGCTGAGGACTATTTGGCAGCCCTGCCCTACGAGCCTAAGAAGGGTCTGTCGCGGGAGTTTCTGGTTTATTTCGTAGATTTTCTAACCCAAACAGCTGAGTCTGGACTCGATGCACTCATGGACTTCTTAGCAGATCCAGAGGCAGCAGAGTTTGAGCTAGCTTGGAATGCTGAGGCTTTTGAAAATGGCAGAGCTGATTTGACTGAGACAGACTTTTATCCTTATCCGAGGTATTAGGAGGATATATAGTAATCTATATTTCTAGGACTTACCTAGTAAGGCTATACACTAATTAGCAAAAAGTATGGAAGATAATGTGAGAGGAGCATTATGAATGAAATTTTAGCTGCCTTTATAGGGGCAGTAGTTGCAGCTTTTGTAACGTATCTGGTGTCAAATCGTGATTTAAGTGATTCGCTGGATTCTAAATCTGAATGGCGTAAAAAACTATTTGAAGTTGCATCAACCTATGAGTTGACTCTTGATCATGCACAGACGGTACGAGCAACATTGAGATTCTTACCACAAGATAAAGCAGTTGAAGAATATTCTTTTGCTTGGTTTAGTAATGTTATGACTAAACATTTAGATGATTATATTCTTAGTGGCAAGTATCAGATGGAAGAAAAAGAGTCTTTTAAAAAGAGCAAAAAAACAAAGTTTTTTCAGTTCCAAGTGTTAGAGACAGAGGAGCTGAAGGAAAATAAAATCAGCACACTAGGGGTTTTTGATACCAAAATCGTACGTCTCTTTGCCATGTTCTTGCTTAAGTATCATTATGAAAATATAAGTTCCATGGGACCTAGAGAATATCTTTTTATCGGTAAAAGAAATAAAAACAAAACCTATAATCCTATAGTAGCAGAAGCTTATTGTAAGTATGTTGAGTTATTAATTAGAGAGGAAATATAAAATGTCAAACAATGCTGAGGAACGTCAGGGAGATAACAAGAAGTTATATACTCCATTTCAGGAAGATAATAGTCAGACATATGAATCATCTATTTGGCAATCTATCTTAATTTTAGTTATGTTAACTATTTTTTTGATTATGCTAGTAGTATTACTTGAAAAATGTTTCGGAGATAGCTTGACTAGCTTACTTGATACTAAATTCTGTATATTCAAATTTAGATATATTTTATACTTTATCTTTTTTGTTATTGCGTCTTTCTATGGTTATAGTTATTACAAAATGTCAAATAAAGATAAATCATCCTGTACAATTTCTTGGCTAGTCGGACTTTCTTTGCTGTTTATTTTAATTATAGTGATTGGATTGTTTGGAAAAATTACTGGAAATAATTTGCTTAAAATTGAAGTACTTAACCTCCCAATAGTTGCTATTGAATTAACAAGAATTAACTCACAAGGTGTTTTATATATTCTTTCCCTTTTTATTGCACTTCTATCTGGTAGTGTAGTTTATCAAAAAGGTAAAGAGAATAGACAAAAACAACAGGATATGACAGGTAAAATAGAAAAGTTGGACAATGTCTTGAAACAAATTTATGGAGAAGGAAAATCAAATGGATAAGTGGCAGGAATTAACGATTGGAGTGAAGCGGGAGGCGGAAGAAGCAGCCTCGAATATTCTGATTGAGCTGGGCAGTCAGGGCGTGGCTATTGATGACAGCGCAGATTATCTGGGGCAGGTTGACCAGTATGGCGAGCTATTTCCAGAAGTTGAGCAGAGCGAGCGGGTCAAGATTACCGGCTACTACCCAGATTCGGTGGATATAGAGGCTGTTGCAGCCAAGGCCAATGAGCGACTAGCTGAGCTGGATGGCTTTGGCTTGGAGACGGGCGATATTCAGCTGACTCGGCAGGAATTGGCTGAGGAAGACTGGGCAGACAACTGGAAGAAATACTTTGAGCCGGCTCGGATTACCCATGACTTGACCATTGTGCCGTCCTGGACGGACTACGAGGCGACAGCTGGTGAGAAGATTATCAAGCTGGATCCTGGCATGGCCTTTGGTACGGGCACTCACCCGACGACCAAGATGAGCCTCTTTGCACTGGAGCAGGTCTTGCGGGGCGGAGAAACGGTGCTGGATGTAGGCACGGGCAGCGGCGTTCTCTCCATTGCCAGCTCTCTCTTGGGGGCTAAGGACATCTACGCCTATGATTTAGACGAGGTGGCAGTACGCGTAGCCCAGGAAAATATTGAGCTCAATCCAGGTATGGAGAACATCCATGTGGCACCGGGGGATCTTCTCCGAGGCGTAGAAATTGAGGCGGATGTCATTGTTGCCAACATTTTGGCCGATATTCTCATCCATCTAACAGAGGATGCCTACCGTCTGGTCAAGGATGAGGGCTATCTGATTATGAGTGGGATTATTTCTGAGAAGTGGGAAATGGTGCGCGAGTCAGCAGAAACGGCAGGATTTTTCCTTGAAACGCATATGATTCAGGGTGAATGGAATGCCTGTGTCTTTAAGAAAACGCAGGACATTTCAGGCGTGATAGGTGGTTAGATGCAGCAGTATTTTATAAAAGGAATTCCTCAGTCTCCTCTGGTGGTCACGGATAAGGACACGTCCAAGCACATGTTTTCAGTCATGCGGCTTAAAGAGGGCGACCAAGTCACACTGGTCTTTGATGATGGTGTGAAACGGCTGGCTCAGGTGTTGGATCCCAGCCAGCAGAGTTTGGAAATTTTGGAGGAGCTGGCGGACAATACCGAGTTGCCGGTTCAAGTGACCATTGCTTCAGGCTTTCCCAAGGGTGATAAGTTAGAGTTTATCACCCAAAAGGCAACGGAGCTGGGAGCCAATGCTATCTGGGCCTTTCCAGCGGACTGGTCGGTGGCCAAGTGGGATGGCAAAAAGCTAGCCAAAAAGAGCGAAAAGCTAGAGAAAATTGCTCAGGGAGCAGCGGAGCAGAGCAAGCGCAATCTGATTCCTGAGGTTCGGCTCTTTGATAAAAAGGCAGATTTTCTGGTGGCCTTGGCAGACTTTGACCGCATCATCGTGGCTTATGAAGAATCGGCAAAAACAGGAGAATCTGCAGCTCTGGTCCGAGCTCTGTCGGGCTTAGCAGCCGGCGCAAAAGTGCTCTTTATCTTTGGACCAGAGGGCGGTCTCTCACCAGATGAAATAGCAGCTTTTGGCCAAGCAGGGGCTGTCTCCGCTGGTCTAGGTCCACGTATCCTGCGGGCTGAAACTGCCCCGCTTTATGCCTTGGCCGCAGTCAGTGTTATGCTTGAATTAGAAAAATGAAATCAGCGGACTTCTGCTGATTTTTTCTTGTCTGTCGCTACTAGATTCCTTTTTGTGGAAAACTGTTCTTGACATAAAAAATTTTTATGGCCAGCTTTAAAAAATACTATTGGACGGCTAAGAGGTGGAATGGTAAGATATTCTATATCAAGTTAAGGAGGGATCATCTATGTGCAGAACAATTGTTGGAGTGTCGGCTAATCTTTGTCCAGTGGATCAGGCGGGCAAAAACATTCATTCATCTGTATCTTGCAAATTTGCCGAAAGCATCAAGCTGGTCGGCGGTCTGCCCATGGTGATTCCTGTTGGGGATAAAAGTCTGGTCAAGGACTATATAGAAACCATTGATAAGCTCATTCTATCAGGCGGTCAAAATGTTCATCCACAGTTTTATGGAGAGGAAAAGGCCATCGATAGCGATGATTACAATCTGCCTCGGGATGAGTTTGAGCTGGCACTCTTAAAGGAAGCTATTCGTCAGGATAAGCCGGTCTTGGCCATCTGCCGTGGTCTGCAGCTGGTCAATGTCGCTTTTGGTGGCACGCTTAATCAGCAGATTGACAATCATTGGCAGGGGCAACCATTTGGGACTTCGCACTCCATTCGTACAGAGAAAGGCAGTGTTGTGGAGCGGTTATTTGGTCAGGCCAGCCAGATTAATTCTGTCCATCGCCAAAGCATCAAGGACTTGGCGCCTAATTTCCGAGCAACTGCCTTTGACCCAAGGGATAATACCATCGAAGCGATTGAGGCTGTGGATGGCAGTCGTATCATCGGCCTTCAGTGGCATCCAGAGTTTTTGATCAACGAAGAAAAGGGCAACTTAGAGCTATTTCAATATCTTTTGCAAGAATTATAAAATCTAAAATTATTTTTAGCTAATTTTAAGATAAGCTTTATATAATATAACCATCAAATGAAGACCTCCTAACTTTATTTGATGAAATCCTAAAACTTTTCTTTTTCATAATAATCTCCCTATAAGAACCGCCCAATCGGCGGTTTTTTTGCTGGAAGGGCTGAGAAATCTGGATTTTCATCAATTTGATGCCTTTTATGTTATAATGAATCACAGCAGGCCGAGCGAATCAGTCGGTAGATGGAGGAGCAGAGATGTCAAGAGCGGAGCGAGTTATTTTAACAAATATGTGTATGGTTTATGATGGAGACCGCATTTTAGTGCAAAACAAAGTAAATGATGATTGGACCGGCCTCTGCTTTCCAGGCGGTCATGTTGAACATCGTGAGTCCTTTGTCAAATCAGTGATACGGGAAATCAAGGAAGAAACGGGCCTGACGATCTATGAGCCTCGCTTGTGTGGTGTCAAGCAGTTTTACACTGAAAAAGATGAGCGCTATATCGTTTTTCTTTACAAGACCAATCGTTTTGAGGGAGAACTGGTCTCATCCGAAGAAGGCGAGGTATTCTGGATTGACCGCAAAGACCTTGACCGCTACTCGCTGGCCGTGAGCTTTCAGGAAATGTATCAGGTTTTCACGTCAGATTTGACGGAGCAGTTTACCTACCTAGAGGATGGAGAGATTATCAGAGGCCTATACTAGGGAGAATCGCCAATCGGCGGTTTTTTTGCTTGTTTTTTGCGAATTTAGTATAATAGGGACAGTAAAAATAGAAAAGAGGACTGTATGAAAATTCGTGGATTCGAGCTGGTTTCCAGCTTTCCAAATGAAGATTTATTACCCAAGAGAGAGACGGCTCACGCAGCGGGCTACGACTTGAAAGTAGCAGAGCGCACCATCATTGCGCCGGGGGAGATTAAGCTGGTTCCGACGGGTGTCAAGGCCTATATGCAGCCGGGCGAGGTGCTTTATCTTTACGACCGCTCGTCCAATCCTCGTAAAAAAGGCCTGGTTTTAATTAACTCCGTTGGGGTCATCGACGGCGACTACTATGGCAATCCTGGAAATGAAGGCCATATCTTTGCTCAGATGCAGAACATCACGGACCAAGAGGTTGTACTGGAAGTGGGTGACCGCATTGTGCAGGCAGTCTTCGCACCATTTCTGATGGCGGATGGGGATGAAGCCAACGGTGTGCGGACCGGCGGATTTGGCTCTACTGGGCATTGAGATGAAAGTGATCTTTGTGCGCCATGGTGAGCCTGATTACCATGAGTTAGAGGAGCGTTCTTATACTGGCTTTGGTCTGGATTTGGCGCCTTTATCTGAGCAGGGAAGACGGCAGGCTCAGGAACTTTGCCAGCATCCTTTATTGCGTTCAGCTGATTTGCTGGTGTCTTCTGCAATGACGCGAGCTTTAGAAACGGCATCTTATGTGGCTTGTGCCACTGGCCTTCCTTTGAGAGTGGAGCCTTTGCTACACGAATGGCAGGTTTATCAAACGGGAAGAGGGAACTTTGAAAAAGCTCGAAGCCTGTTTTTAGAAAATAATGGTGCCTTGCTCCCCAGTAGTCCTATTCAGTATGAGACGGCTGAGGAGATGAAGGCTCGTTTTGTAGACTGTATGGCAAAGTATCGAGATTACCAGACAGTAGTCCTTGTAGCCCATCGCATGCTGATCCGTCAGTTTGTGCCAAATGAGCAAATTGATTTTTGCCAAGTGATTGAGTGTGAGATAGAGATATAGAAAGAGGTTTATCATCGCTAAGAAAAAGACGACCTTTGTCTGTCAAAATTGTGAATACCATTCGCCCAAATACCTAGGCCGCTGTCCCAACTGCGGCTCTTGGTCTTCTTTTGTTGAGGAGGTAGAGGCCTCAGAAGTCAAGCATGCCCGTGTTTCCTTGACAGGCGAAAAGACCCGGCCCATGAAGCTGGCTGAGGTCACTTCGATTGATGTCAACCGGACAAAGACAGAAATGGACGAGTTCAATCGTGTGCTGGGTGGAGGAGTCGTGCCTGGCAGTTTGGTCCTGATTGGCGGGGATCCCGGCATCGGGAAGTCTACCTTGCTTCTGCAGGTGTCCACTCAGCTTTCTCATCAGGGCACCGTCCTTTATGTCAGTGGGGAGGAATCAGCTGAGCAGATTAAGCTGCGGGCGGAGCGCCTCGGTGATATTGACAGTGAATTTTATCTCTACGCCGAGACCAATATGCAAAACATCCGCACGGAGATTGAGAAAATCAAGCCAGATTTTCTGATTATCGACTCTATACAGACGGTGATGTCGCCGGAAATTTCCAGTGTTCAAGGCTCTGTCTCTCAGGTTCGCGAGGTGACAGCCGAGCTCATGCAACTGGCCAAGACCAATAATATCGCGACCTTTATCGTTGGCCACATGACCAAGGAAGGGACTTTGGCCGGCCCTCGAACGCTAGAGCACATGGTGGACACCGTGCTTTATTTTGAGGGCGAACGCCAGCACACTTTCCGTATCTTGAGAGCAGTCAAGAACCGCTTTGGCTCAACCAATGAGATTGGCATTTTTGAGATGCAATCTGGCGGGCTAGTTGAGGTTATCAATCCAAGTGAAGTCTTTCTAGAAGAGCGACTGGATGGCGCGACAGGTTCTTCTATTGTCGTGACCATGGAAGGGACGCGGCCAATTTTGGCAGAGGTGCAGGCCTTGGTGACACCGACCATGTTCGGCAATGCCAAGCGAACCACGACTGGACTGGACTTTAACCGAGCCAGCCTCATCATGGCAGTTCTGGAAAAGAGGGCGGGGCTCCTCCTGCAAAATCAGGATGCCTACCTCAAGTCAGCTGGAGGTGTCAAACTAGATGAGCCAGCGATTGATTTGGCGGTGGCGGTAGCCATTGCTTCCAGCTACAAGGATCTGCCTACCAATCCTCAAGAGTGCTTTATCGGTGAAATTGGCCTGACTGGTGAAATCCGTCGAGTCAATCGCATCGAGCAGCGCATCAACGAAGCAGCGAAGCTAGGATTCACCAAGATATATGCTCCCAAAAACTCTCTGAACGGCCTCAAGGTGCCAGACAATATCCAAGTCATCGGTGTGACAACAATTGGGGAAGTCTTGAAAAAAGTCTTTGCTGGATGATTTTCTTTGTTTTAGATTGCAAAAATATTTTATTATTGCTATAATTTTCTTAAAAACAAGGAGGGAACTCTTATGCAATTTTCCATGGATAGCAACATGCAATTTCCACTCGTTGACCTCTACCTCAATCAAGGAGAGACAGTCTTTATCCAGCGTGGCAGTATGGTCTATCACACGCCTAATGTAACCTTGAACACTCAGCTCAATGCTAACGGTTCGGGTTTGGGACGCTTTGTCAAGGCAGTCGGCCGTTCCATGGTGTCGGGTGAAAGTACCTTCATCACCCAAGCTGTCGCCCAGTCCGATAACGGTTTTCTAGCTTTAGCACCAGAAGTTCCCGGCCAAGTTATTCCCCTTTATCTGGGAGAAAAGCAGTACCGGCTCAATGACGGTGCCTTTCTAGCTCTGGACGGTACAGCTTACTATACGATGGAGCGCCAGTCTGTTGGCAAGGCAATATTTGGCGGTCAAGGTGGCCTCTTCGTCATGACGACTCAAGGTCAGGGCACTCTCTTGGCCAATGCCTATGGATCGATTAGGAAAATTGAACTAAATAACCAAGAAGTAACCATTGATAATGCTCATGTCGTAGCTTGGAGTCAGTCCTTGGATTATAATATCCATCTGGAAAATGGTTTCTGGCAGTCGATCGGAACGGGAGAAGGAGTTGTCAACACCTTCCGAGGCACTGGGGAAATCTATGTTCAAAGTCTCAATCTTCAAAGCTTTGCAGGCTCACTCAGCCGCTATATCGCAAAAGGTTCATAGAAAGGTGTGGATGAATTTCCGCACCTTTCTTGCATTTTTCTTTTATTTTTTCATAAAAAACGGACATTTTTGCTTTATCTAGATCCGAAAACTGACAAAAGTCTCAAAAGATGATAAGATGGTAGGAAATGGTTTGACTATCAAATAAATTCTAGTAAGGGGAAAGAATGTCCTATTTTGAAAATTTTATGAAGGCCAATCAAGCCTATGTGGACCTGCATGGAACCTCCCACCTGCCGATTAAGCCCAAGACCAAGGTGGCAATCGTGACCTGCATGGACTCTAGGCTACACGTGGCTCAGGCTCTGGGCTTGGCGCTGGGAGATGCTCATATCTTGCGCAACGCTGGCGGTCGGGTGACGGAGGACATGATTCGTTCGCTGGTCATCTCTCAGCAGCAGATGGGTACGCGGGAAATTGTAGTCTTGCACCATACGGATTGCGGTGCACAGACTTTCAAAAATGAAGAATTTGCTGCTTTTCTCAATCAAGAGCTGGGCGTTGATGTTAGCGGTCAGGATTTCCTTCCTTTTACAGATGTGGAGGGAAGTGTGCGGGAAGACGTGGAGCTTCTTCGCCAATCACCCCTAATCCCAGATGATGTAGAGATCTCAGGAGCAGTATATGACGTTGCTACAGGTCGAATGACCGTCGTTCAGTAATTACCTAGGAAAGTCAATTTATCTGTCGGTATTTCGGCATTGAAATTGGCTGCTTTTTTGTGTTAAAATAGAATACGATTTTAATTTAGTTAGGACAATAAGATGATTCTTTCCATTATTTCACAAGGTCTGGTCTGGGCCATTTTAGGTTTGGGGATTTTCATGACTTTTCGGATTTTGAATTTTCCAGATATGACGACGGAAGGTTCCTTTCCTTTAGGTGGGGCGGTAGCTGTCACCTTGATTACCAAGGGGGTGAACCCTTTCTTGGCAACGGCAGCTGCGGTGTTGGCGGGCTGTCTGGCAGGTTTGGCGACTGGGCTTCTCTATACCAAGGGCAAGATTCCGACCCTGCTGTCAGGAATTTTGGTCATGACCTCTTGTCATTCCATCATGCTCATGATCATGGGACGGGCCAACCTAGGTTTGCTGGGAACTCGACAGATTCAGGACTTTTTGCCCTTCTCTGGGGAAATCAATAATCTCCTGACAGGCTTGATTTTTGTCAGTTTGGTTATTGTCGCTCTGCTCTTTTTCCTAGATACCAAGCTGGGACAGGCCTACATCGCAACCGGGGACAATCCTGATATGGCGCGTAGTTTCGGTATCAATACTGGCCGCATGGAATTGATGGGCATGATCTTGTCTAATGGCGTCATTGCCTTGTCTGGTGCTCTGATTGCCCAGCAGGAGGGCTATGCAGATGTGTCCCGCGGGATTGGGGTTATCGTCGTCGGATTGGCCAGTCTGATTATCGGGGAAGTCCTTTTTAGGGGCCTGACCTTGGCTGAACGTCTGATTACCATTGTGGTTGGTGCCATTGCCTACCAGTTTCTGATTTGGGGTGTCATTGCTCTTGGCTTCAACACGAGCTATCTCCGTCTCTACAGTGCGGTTATCTTGGCGATCTGCCTCATGATTCCGACCTTGAAAAATACATTCTTTAAAGGAGCTAAGTTAAGCAAATGACAGCGATTGTAGAATTAAAAAATGCCAGCAAGCGGGTCAATAACGGCTTTGATGAAGAAAAGGTCATCCTAAACGATGTGTCGCTGGAGATTCATGAGCATGATTTTATCACAATTTTGGGCGGCAATGGAGCAGGGAAGTCAACTCTTTTTAATGTGATTGCCGGCACGCTCTCTCTGAGCAGCGGTAGCATTTATATCTTGGGCGAAAATGTGACCAACTTTTCACCTGAAAAGAGAGCTAAATATCTGTCGCGAGTCTTTCAAGATCCCAAGATGGGAACGGCTCCTCGGATGACAGTGGCGGAAAACCTGCTGATTGCCAAGTTTCGTGGCGAATCCCGTGGCCTAGTCCCTCGTCGGCTGAATAGCTATCGGCAGGAGTTTCAGGAGACCATTGATAAGATTGGCAATGGTCTGGAAAAACATCTGGATACGCCGATTGAGTTTCTCTCTGGTGGTCAGAGACAGGCTTTGAGTCTGCTCATGGCGACTCTCAAGCGTCCGGAACTCCTTCTTTTGGACGAGCATACAGCAGCGCTGGATCCCAAGACCAGTGTGGCCCTTATGGAGTTGACTGACGACTTTGTCCGCAGAGACCAGCTGACAGCCCTCATGATTACCCATCACATGGAGGATGCTCTCAAATACGGCAACCGTCTGATTGTCATGAAGGAAGGTCAGATCATCCAAGACCTCAAGCAAGAAGAAAAAGCCAAGATGACCATAGCGGACTACTATGGCTTGTTTGAATAGGGTGAAGAGCTGATAGTTTCGGCTCTTTTTCGTTATAAAATTATGCAAAAACTTTTAATTTTTATTGTAAACGCTTGCAATCTTTTGTGGAGAGGAGTATAATATAAGTAAAGATAGGGAAAGGAAAAACTTAATTTCGCATTCGATTTGCTTTGCTGATATATTTATTTGTAACATATAAGTCGTTGCTTTACTGGACTATTGGTTAGATCATTGGGTAGGCCTGCTTAGCCTATCTGATTATGACAGTGGGATAGAAAGTAGAAGCTTTTAGATGGTTTTCAGTCTTCGAGATGTTAACCGATAGTTGCTTTGTGATTAATATTTCTAATGCTAAGATAAAAGAAAATCATTAGCGCTTAAAGGAATTAAAAATTTAATAATCAACAATCATTGTTAGTCAGTTCCGAATGGAATAAACTGATTGCTCCCATATCAGCAAGGTGAATCAGACCTCTAGCAGAGTCACGCTAGAGGTCATTTTGATGGATTCAGCGGCTGTTACTGGAGTCTGCCCTTAGCTAGTGAGGACTAAGAAAGCAACTTTTAAAAAGCGATGAGGTAGGGATTGAGCGCTTGCTGGAGAAGAAAATGTCCCCAAAGCTCTTTTGGCTTTTTTTAGTTTATCTATCTGAAAAGTGATATAATATAGTTAGTAAAACACAAGGAGAAATGCAATGAAATCAGCAGTTTATCTCAAGGCTGGTCAAGTTGGACTAGTAGAAATGGCTCATCCGCAAATTCTAGATCCAGATGATGCCATTATCCGTATTGTTCGTACCTGTGTCTGCGGCTCTGACCTCTGGAGTTATCGAAATGAGCAGGTGAAACCTGGGCACATGAACAGTGGACACGAGGCGATCGGGATTGTCGAGGAAGTCGGTGATGCAGTAATGACTGTGAAAGCAGGCGATTTTGTCATTGCTCCATTTACCCATGGATGTGGGGACTGTGACGCTTGCCGGGCAGGATATGACGGGACTTGTGACCGGCATGTTGGCAATAACTGGTCAGATGGGGTGCAAGCAGAATATATGCGCTTCAAGTATGCCAACTGGGCTTTGGTGAAAATTCCGGGTCAGCCGTCAGATTATTCAGAAGGGATGCTTAAGTCCTTCTTGTCGCTGGCTGATGTCATGCCGACAGGCTACCATGCAGCGCGTGTGGCGGATGTTAAAGCAGGTGACAAGGTAGTCGTCATCGGTGATGGCGCTGTTGGGCAATGCGCTGTTATCGCCGCTAAGATGCGTGGTGCTTCCCAAATCGTCCTCATGAGCCGTCATGAAGACCGGCAAAAGATGGCGTTTGAATCAGGAGCGACAGCTGTTGTTGCTGAACGTGGAGAAGAAGGCATTGCCAAGGTGCGCGAAATCCTCGGTGGCGGAGCTGATGCTGCGCTCGAATGTGTCGGAACAGAAGCAGCTGTTGACCAAGCGCTTGGAGTCCTTCACAACGGCGGCCGATTAGGCTTTGTTGGTGTTCCCCACTATAATAATCGTGCCCTTGGTTCCACCTTTGCACAAAACATCACAGTGGCGGGTGGCGCAGCCTCTGTCACAACCTACGACAAACAACTCTTATTGAAAGCAGTTCTTGATGGCGATATCAATCCAGGTCGCGTCTTTACTTCCAGCTATAATCTAGAAGAGATCGATCAAGCTTATAAAGATATGAATGAACGCAAGACCATTAAGTCGTTGATTGTCCTTGACTGAGTTTTTTGTCAACATTATCATGCTAGGGGATCTTAAAGGCACTCAAAGGAATTTGAAATTCTGAGAGATCAGTAAAAGGATTTGCAAGGACTAGGTCAGGATTTTCAGTCTTCCACAAATTATAGAAGAAAGAGTAGCTTTTTAGGAAGTCAAAAAGGAGGCGTTGTTAGCGTCCTCTTTTTTTGCTATAGTGGAGCTAGAGAAGAGATTGACTAGGAAGAAATGAGGAATAGCGGGACATATGAAAAAATTGGAAGAGATTGCGGATTTTGGTCCCTTGCCTTCGGCGGCTCAGTTGGCTTATCATCGAGATGAATTGGCCGCTTTTATCCATTTTGGCATCAATACTTTTTACGAGCAGGAATGGGGAAATGGTCAAGAAGATCCCAAGCGTTTCAATCCGACTAAACTAGATACAGACCAGTGGATCAGGGTTCTGAAAGAAACAGGTTTTAAACGGGTTATTGTCGTGGTCAAGCATCATGATGGCTTTGTTCTTTATCCGAGCCGCTATACAGACTACACGGTAGCTGCCAGTCCGTGGAGAGATGGTCAGGGTGACCTCTTGGCTGAGATTTCCCGCTCAGCCAGTCAGTATGATATGGATTTGGGGCTTTATCTTTCGCCTTGGGATGCCCACAGCCCGCTCTATCATGTAGATACTCAAAAAGCCTACAATGAATATTATCAGCAGCAATTAGAAGAAATCTTGAGCAATCCGCTTTATGGTAATAAAGGAAAATTTGTAGAAATCTGGATGGATGGGGCGCGTGGCGAAGGTGCGCAAAAGCTTACCTATGATTTTGAAGCTTGGTTTGAAACCATTCGTCGCTATCAAAAGGACGCTGTCATTTTCTCAACTGAGGCGACTGAATTGCGTTGGATTGGCAATGAAAGTGGTCGAGCTGGCGATCCCTTGTGGCAGAAGATTCGGCCAGAAAAGCTAAGTGAGCAGACACCGCCTGTCTATCTTTGCCATGGCGATCCAGAAGGTACGCACTATTCTGTCGGAGAAGCAGATGTTTCCCTGCGTTCGGGTTGGTTTTATCATGAAAGTCAGCAACCCAAGTCCTTAGTGGATTTGCTGGATATTTATCTGGCTTCGGTGGGGCGGGGGACACCGCTTTTGCTCAATGTGCCTCCGACCAAGGAGGGCTTGTTGGCGGAAGTTGATGTCCAGCGCCTGCAGGAATTCCATCAGGTGATTTCTGGCCTTTACGATGAAGACTTGGCTGCGGAAGCTGAAGTCACAAGTAGCAGTGAAAGGGCAGGCTATCCAGCAAGCAATCTGACGGACGGCCAAAGGGAGACCTTCTGGGCTCCGAATGCGGAGGAAACTTCCTATGTCTTAGAGATTGACCTCGGTCGCAGTTGCACTTTTAATTTGCTAGAAATCAGAGAACCGATTGCCAAAGGGCAACGGATCGCAGGTTTTATTCTAGAAGTGAAGAAAGAGGATGACTGGGCTGTCTTTGCCCGTGGTCATACGATTGGCCATAAGCGTCTACTTTTGGGTGAAATGGTCGAGGCTCGTTACTTGCGCTTGATTTTGACGGATTTTCAAGCCTTGCCACTGTTGAGTAAGCTGGGCGTGTACAGGACACCAGCGATTATGGAGGAAGAGAAGAGACCTTCTGGTTTGGTACTTTCACAAGCAGCGGACACAGTAATCGGGGGGCAATTGACTCAGATTAGTCTACGTCGTTTAGATGGGCTGGAGCAGGCGGAGCAGATTCGACTGGTTACGGAGCCTGGCACAGGAACGCACGGAACGGCTTATGAGGATCAAATCTGGGATGTGAGCTTTGCTTCGGGCGAGAGCAACAAAGAGCTGACCTTATCAACCTTGGCTTTCACAGGTCAGCAAGAATTGAATTTTTACCTTTGCGCCAGCCGTGAGGATGGTCGTCAAAGCAGACTCAAGATTGAGGTCAAGGGGAGTTAGAATGAAAAAAGAGAGTGGGACAGAAATCGGTAATTGGTTAGAATTCGATTTCGTCGTCCCACCTCCGCACAGTTGAGTAGGGCTGTAAAAGCTGAT
>NZ_LAWH01000080.1:0-274 GCF_001588905.1 Streptococcus cristatus
TCGACTTCCTGCTCGAAATAGCCCAGCTCTAGATAGTCCCCACGCTCGACTTGACCTGCGATAGGCGGGATAATCCCCAGCAAACTCTTGAGCAGGGTCGTTTTCCCAATCCCATTTGCCCCGATGATAGCCACCTTCTGATTGCGCTCAAAGGTAAGATTAAGAGGCTGAGTTAGAGGCCGGTCGTAGCCAATCTGCAAGTCCTTGGCTTGGAAGATAAAGCGGCCAGGTGTACGGGCAGGCTTGAAGTCGAAGGATGGTTTTGGTTTCTCAC
>NZ_LAWH01000081.1:0-283 GCF_001588905.1 Streptococcus cristatus
TCTGCCCATCTTTAAAAATCGCCTTGAAATCTTTTTCGCTCTTGACGCGATAGTTTTTTCTCAAAACTCAACTCCATCCACCAAAATTAACTCTATTATACCATATTTTCCCAAAAAGCCAATAAGGACTAGGGTTGCAATGCGTGCCCTCTTTTTAGAAAAAGTTCACCTAAAAATCGAACATGAAGCAAGTACCGGTCACATTTACAGAAAAATCCAGAAATGATTAATCCCACAGCTCCAAAAAAGAGTCCGGGACAAAAGTCCTAGCCTCTCAATTGTC
>NZ_LAWH01000082.1:0-636 GCF_001588905.1 Streptococcus cristatus
ATCCTATGCGGAGAGAGGGACTTGAACCCTCACGACCTAAAGCGGTCACAGGATCCTTAGTCCTGCGCGTCTGCCAATTCCGCCATCCCCGCGATTGAGTACTTTACTAGTATAACAGGATAATCTCCACTTGTCAACACCTTTTTTTCAAAACTTTTTAAAAGTCTTTTCAAAAATAAAAATGAGACAGGACTCGTAAACACTGCCCCATCTCACTCTTTTCATTAATGTTTTTCTAAATTGCGCAACATCTGATCAATCTTATTACCGTACTCAATAGACTCATCTTTGACGAAAGTCAAATCTGGAATCTTATACATCTTGAGGTTTCGGCCCAGTTCACGCTTAATGGTACCAGTTGCCTTTTCCAAGCCCAGCTGTGCCTTTTGATTATCCGAAGCCAAGTCACTCATGATACTATAGTAGACCTTGGCCATAGACAGATCGCCCAGCATTTGGACATCAGTAATGGTCACACCTTGGACACGTGGATCACGGACTTTCTTTTGCAAAATCTCATTGACTTCACGCTTGATTTCCATTCCTACACGGTCGGTACGAAAATGATTTGCCATAGGATTTCCTTTCTAATTTTTTCTTTTGCAATATGAGGCTGGGACAAAAGTCCTAGCCTCT
>NZ_LAWH01000083.1:0-317 GCF_001588905.1 Streptococcus cristatus
ATAAAATTAGAATATACTTCGCTGTTTTTCCCGTTGCTACTTGTCAAGGACTTTTTAATCAAAATCATCTTTTTTTCATCCAATTTTCTCCTAAGCTCCCTCAGCATTATTTCAGTTGCATTTTCATTGAAATGGACAAGAAGCTCATAGGTTGTCTTTCCAATCTTTCTCTTTGCGCTACTGCCTTTTTTATCTATGTTTCTCAGTTCTTCCATAAATTCTCCTTTCCGTTTTTGAATGTTTGACAAGAAAAGAGGAAGTATCAGCTATTTGCTTTTACTTCCTCTCTCTAATTTTATTTAATTGTTTTTCTTCGA
>NZ_LAWH01000084.1:0-299 GCF_001588905.1 Streptococcus cristatus
TTTCAAGGCGATTTTTAAAGATGGGCAGAATTTTGCCAATCGAAAGTTTGTCGTTTATAAATTAGAAAAAGAACAGCGCCATTTTCGAGTGGGGATTTCAGTCAGTAAAAAGCTGGGCAATGCAGTTGTCCGTAATAGTATCAAAAGAAAGATTCGTCATGTCTTGATCCAGCATCGGGCGGACTTGACCAAGGATGACTTTGTTGTTATTGCCCGCAAGGGAGTTGAAACTTTGGACTACCACCAAGTAGAACAAAATTTATTGCATGTCTTGAAAGTTGCAAGAATTTATCAGGAAG
>NZ_LAWH01000086.1:0-334 GCF_001588905.1 Streptococcus cristatus
GTGGAGGACAATTTTTATTATATTTCATCTAATAGCAATAGGATATGAGAGGTGAAAAAGCAAAAGCAATAGTGCATTGTGATGTGGAGAATAAGGTGCATACGATGAAAAAGGTGATTTGTCATTTACAAGAGGTAGGTCGAAACAGAACATGAAAGTTGGTCGGTAGGTGGCATGCAGAGGTAGTTTCAAGGTGACAGGTTATGAAGATATGGTGCAAAAGACAAATGGATGGTGGCAGGCATAGTAAAATGATGGTGTGGAAGACATAGATGGTATTTGTTTTGCATTTACGGCACCGGATGCGGGCGATAATGACGGGAAGAGATTTAGT
>NZ_LAWH01000087.1:0-287 GCF_001588905.1 Streptococcus cristatus
ATCTTATTCTCTTCGGTATCTAAGTATAATTTAGGACTTAAGATGGTTGCTGCAGACAAACGGCCGGTTGATTGGTAGAGACTGGCTGTGCTGTCCCAAGCATAGATTTTATCGTCCTTAGCTGACTCCTCACGGATATACTTGCTAACCACAGCACGTTCTGCTTCTTCCTCACCAGATAATAGATAGCGTTGAACAACCGGTGATGCGACTAAAAAGGCCATCGCTAACACAGGTAAAAATAAATTTCCAACAAAATAATTTTTCCAAATAGAAGGAGTCCGTCT
>NZ_LAWH01000088.1:0-267 GCF_001588905.1 Streptococcus cristatus
CGGAAAATACGGAAGCGGAAAATACGGAAACGCGCGGGAACATACAAAATATACCTTTCTCACACAAGAAATATATGCTACTTGCAAAATATCATACCAAAAAACTTTTCACAACCGAAACCAAAACCAACGGATATCATACATTACACTACCACCATTCAAACTTTACTACTATCCTCCCTTCAGTTTCCCTTTTTCTGCCTTTTTCGGTGACGGAAATACGCTTCAGAGACCCTAAAGGGAAATCCATGCCATAACAGGAAAGTA
>NZ_LAWH01000089.1:0-422 GCF_001588905.1 Streptococcus cristatus
TTTAGAGGTTCCGGGGTCGAAATGACCTTGACCTATTCTCAAACTTTAAATATGTAAGAAGTCCTTGTTACTTAATTGAACGTGGACATTTGAATGAAGAGCTTTTAGTGGGCCATTTTTGGTAAGCAGAACTGGCGATGCGGGATGAACCGAACGTAGAGTTAAGGTGCCGGAATACACGCTCATCAGACACCACAAAAGGTGTTAGTTCATCTAGACAGCCGGACGGTGGCCATGGAAGTCGGAATCCGCTAAGGAGTGTGTAACAACTCACCGGCCGAATGAACTAGCCCTGAAAATGGATGGCGCTCAAGCGTGTTACGCCTGCCTACTCGTCAGGGTTGATATGATGCCCTGACGAGTAGGCAGGCGTGGAGGTCAGTGACGAAGCCTAGACCGTAAGGTCGGGTCGAACGGCCTCT
>NZ_LAWH01000009.1:0-26873 GCF_001588905.1 Streptococcus cristatus
GAATTACCGATTTCTGTCCCACTCTCTCTAACTTTATAAAACTTTTGCACTGGTGCGGGTAATATCTTCTACTTTTATATTGTGTGCTTCAAACTTGGCCTTCAAGGAAACCAAGTCAACATCTCCGTCAATTTGTACCTCAATGACAACTTTACCGTCCTTACGAGGAATATTAACCGTGTTTGAAATATTGAGGTTTTCTTCGACAAGCAAGGCGATAATATGCGATAGGACACCAACCTCGTCTTCCGTGACAAAGCGCATCCGAACGCCCTTTTCGCCATAACCAGAAACTTCTAGAAAAGCTTTGAAAATGTCGCGATCCGTAATGATTCCATAGACCTGCTCATTGTCAACAACTGGTAAGATTCCAATTTTATTTTTCAGCATCAAATAAGTCGCATCTTCCAGACTAGCATACTGGGAAATAGTAACGACATCCTGAATCATCACATCTTTTACTTTGGTTTTATTCAGAAGATAGTTCATTTCATAAATAGATAGGCTCGTTGCCTTTGATGGACTTGCTTCTGCGATTGTTCCCTCTGTCACAAGACCCACCAGCTTATCATTTTCAATCACGGGCAAGCGATGCAATTTTTGATCGCGCATAATATCTGCCGCATGCGCAATCGTTGTGTCTGGGCTAATGTATACAACCTTGCGTGTCATAAAATCTTTTACTGCCATGAGAAGCCTCCTCTAATTTCTTTTTCTAATCTTATTATACTGTATTTTCCAACCAATTTCAAACGCTTTCACAGTTTTCTCTTATGTTTTCAAAATTTAGAAAAATCAGGCAGACTACCTATAAAAAAGCTAGATTCTTCTATGAGAAAACGAGGGGGAACGTTTGACCCAGCCTCGCTTTAGCCTATCTCTATAGTTTCTTGTCTAATACCACTAGCGACAAGAGGACCAAAAACAATTGAAAGAAGAAATTGATCAGCCTAATGCTACTTTTCTATTATTTCTCCAAACTTCTAACAAAGGCCTGGTAAGTCTGTTCCATTAGCATGGTAATGGTCATCGGTCCAACTCCCTTTGGAACCGGAGTAATGAGACTAGCCACTTCTGCCACTTCGTCAAATTTAACATCGCCAATCAGCTTGCCATTTTCATCCCGGTTCATGCCGACATCAATAACTACAGCTCCCTCCTTGACAAAGTCCTTGGTTACAAAGTGTCCTCGTCCGATAGCCACCACTAAAATATCAGCTTTCTTTGCAATTTTTGCTAAATGATGGGTCCTTGAGTGCGTCAAAGTAACGGTCGCATTTTTAGACAACAGAAGCTGAGCCATAGGTTTACCGACAATATTACTACGGCCAATCACCACCGCATTCTTTCCTTCCAAGTCCACCTTATATTCACGGAACATTTCCATGATTCCTGATGGTGTAGAAGGGATCATCAAGGGATGTCCTGACCAAAGTCGCCCCATATTGGTCGGATGAAAGCCATCTACATCCTTATCTGGATCAATGGCTAATAAAACCGCTTCATCGTCAATGTGGGCTGGCAAAGGAAGCTGGACTAGGATTCCGTGCCAAGCTGGATCCTGATTATATTTAGCAATCAAAGCCAGCAATTCTTCCTGACTCGTTGACTCGGGCAGGCGCACGACTTCACTACGAAAGCCAGCGGCTAGAGCAGACCGCTCTTTATTTCTCACATAAACCTGACTGGCTGGATTGTCGCCCACCAAAATCACCACTAAACCAGGTTCCTGCCCTGTCTCTACTTTTAGTTTTGCTGTTTTTTCTGCAAGTTTCGCTTGAAGCTTTTCTGCTAAAGCTTTCCCGTCAATAATGTTTGCCATTCTTTTCTCATTTCTTTTTCACTATATTTATTCATTATATCAGAAATCCTTCTGTCCCACTTATACATTTTTCTTATATAAAGTTATAAGATTAAAGACTGAGCTTGACGAGCAAAATAAAAAAGCAGAAGCCTGCTTTTTAGTATAATAATTCATAAATTTCCATGGCAATCAAGTCAATACTATCGAAAGTATAAGTCTCACGCGCTGCCACATCACGCAGAGTAAAAATTGGTCCATTTTCTTCGTCGTAGCTGTACGCCACTTCGGCAACAACCACTCCTTCACGTTCAAAATTACGTTTTAAATTTCCACCATCTTTGGCCATAGCTTCCAAACGATTGATGATTCTAACTAAATGTGATTCCATTTTATTTCTCCTATTTACTTGCTTCTCTCCTATTTTACCATAAAAAGAAACTGAAATACCAGTAAAAGACCATTTTTTTCTCTTTTTCGCGCTATAATTTCTCAAAAAATCAGTCTCAGGGAGGATTTTGTAGTAAATTCTTGCATTGTGCAAGAATACTGATATAATGAAACTATAATACTTTGACTATTTTTGACCATTTAAAAATAGGTGGATCTACGGCCAAAGAAAGAGGTAGAATATGCTTTGTCAAAATTGTAAAATCAATGAATCAACCATCCATCTCTATACAAATGTAAACGGAAACAAGCAGCAGATTGACCTTTGTCAAAATTGCTATCAAATCATGAAGACAGACCCTAACAATAGCCTTTTTCGAGGACTGACTCAGGCTAACAACCAAGGAATTGACCCTATTGACGATTTCTTTAACAGTCTTGGTAATTTTCAACAACCCCAAGAACCAAATCCAAATATCCCGCCAACTCAATCTGGAGGAGGCTACGGTGGCGGTGGCTATGGTGGCAATTCCAATCATGGAGGCGGAGCACGCCAACAGGCTCCGCAAAAGCCAAAAGGTCTCCTAGAAGAGTTTGGTATCAATGTGACTGAGATCGCCCGTAAAGGAGAAATTGACCCTGTCATCGGTCGGGACGAAGAGATTACTCGTGTCATTGAAATCCTCAACCGCCGCACCAAGAACAATCCTGTCCTTATCGGGGAACCCGGTGTCGGAAAAACAGCTGTGGTGGAAGGCTTGGCCCAGAAGATTGTGGACGGGGACGTACCTCACAAACTCCAAGGCAAGGAAGTTATCCGCCTAGACGTTGTCAGCCTAGTACAAGGGACTGGTATCCGTGGTCAATTTGAGGAGCGGATGCAGAAGCTCATGGACGAGATTCGCTCTCGTCAAGATGTCATTCTCTTTATTGATGAAATCCATGAAATTGTCGGAGCAGGTTCTGCTGGCGATGGCAATATGGACGCCGGAAATATCCTCAAACCAGCTTTGGCTCGCGGAGAACTCCAGATGGTCGGAGCAACCACCCTTAATGAATACCGTATCATCGAGAAGGATGCAGCCCTCGAACGCCGTATGCAGCCAGTTAAGGTAGATGAGCCGACAGTAGAAGAAACGATTACCATCCTCAAAGGGATTCAGAAAAAATACGAAGACTACCATCATGTCAAGTACACAGACGCGGCCATTGAAGCTGCGGCACTTCTCTCCAACCGCTACATCCAAGACCGCTTCCTGCCAGACAAAGCTATCGACCTATTGGATGAGGCTGGCTCTAAGATGAATCTGACCCTCAACTTTGTTGATCCTAAAGTCATTGACCAACGTCTGATTGAGGCCGAAAATCTCAAGGCTCAGGCGACTCGCGACGAAGACTTTGAAAAAGCAGCTTACTTCCGCGATCAGATTGCCAAGTACAAGGAACTTCAGAAGACGAGCGTGCTGGATAACGATATCCCAATTATCAGCGAGAAAACGATTGAGCACATCGTAGAGCAAAAGACCAATATCCCAGTTGGCGACCTAAAAGAAAAGGAACAGTCTCAACTAGTCAATCTCGCTAGTGACTTAAAGGCTCATGTCATCGGCCAAGATGATGCCGTGGATAAGATTGCCAAGGCTATCCGCCGCAATCGGGTCGGACTAGGAAGTCCTAATCGTCCAATCGGTAGCTTTCTCTTTGTCGGACCAACTGGTGTCGGTAAGACTGAGCTTTCTAAGCAACTGGCCATTGAGCTCTTTGGCTCTGCTGACAGCATGATTCGCTTTGATATGAGTGAATACATGGAAAAACACAGCGTGGCCAAGCTGGTTGGTGCGCCTCCAGGCTATGTCGGCTATGAGGAGGCTGGCCAGTTGACCGAGCGCGTCCGCCGCAATCCATACTCGCTCATTCTACTGGATGAGATAGAAAAGGCCCATCCTGACGTTATGCACATGTTCCTTCAGGTTCTAGATGATGGCCGCCTGACCGATGGTCAAGGTCGGACTGTCAGCTTCAAGGATACCATTATCATCATGACATCCAATGCTGGAACGGGCAAGGCTGAAGCCAGCGTTGGCTTTGGGGCAGCGCGTGAAGGCCGCACCAACTCCGTCTTGGGTGAGCTGGGTAACTTTTTCAGTCCTGAGTTCATGAACCGCTTTGACGGCATTATCGAATTCCAGGCGCTCAGCAAGGACAACCTACTGCAAATTGTCAACCTTATGCTAGACGATGTCAACCAGCGCTTGGCAACCAACGACATTCATCTGGATGTTACAGAGAAAGTCAAAGAAAAATTAGTTGATTTTGGCTACGATCCCAAAATGGGCGCTCGCCCACTGCGCCGCACCATTCAAGACCATATCGAAGATGCTATTACTGACTTCTATCTGGAAAATCCAAGCGAAAAAGAGCTCAAAGCTATCATGACCAGCAATGGCAAGATTCTCATCAAGTCAGCCAAAAAGGCTGAAGCAGAAAAAACCAAGCCCGATGAAAGCTAACTGATTTTAGCGCTGCGTCTTGATAAACTTTTAAAAACAAGCAAGAAGAGAACGGATAAAGTATTCCGTTCTCTTTTTGAATTCTATTAATTTTTAGTGGAGCTCACTGGATAGCCTTATCTTCTAGCGCTCTCTAGCGTAATTAACCATGTCATAAGGTAGGGTGTTGGCTCTCTCTTTCAGTGAGTAATTTTCTAAATTATTGACATTTTGGCGCAGGCGTTTTGCATAGCTACTTGAGATCAATTTCTTTTTCTCGTATTCAAAGATAATTTTTCTCTCCAAATAATAGCCCCAGATCATTTCTGAGATGTTATTGGGCTTGAATCGCGCAATAACACGCTCGATGAAGGCACCACTACCGATGATCTCCGTTTCTCTTAGTCGAGATTCCTGCAAAAAAGTAATTAGAGAAGGCTTATAGATGCCCTTTAGATGTTCCAAACTTTCGATAATGACTTCGGTATTGGACAGATAAAGCTCTGCTATATCCTCCATATCCTCAGCAGTTAGATGCTTAGCTCCACCTTGCCTCCAAGAGCGCCATCTAGCACCAAGGGTGACGATTTCATGGAGCAACATGCGTAATACGCGCAGTGTAACGAGAAACATATAGGTAAAGCGAGAAACTAAGTTTCGATTGATGCCCTGCTCAATATTATGTAGGTAACGCTGATAAAGATGATAGCTACGATCGCTGATTTTTCCTTCCTCAAAAGCTTGCTCCAAACCATCATTTTCGATACTCAAAATCAATAATTTCAGAGCTGCCAAGTCTCGCTGAGTAGCCTTGTCTTCCTGTTCAAGGATTAGGTTTTCGATACGACCATGGTAATTGTCAATAGCCGCATAGAGAGGTGCCTTAGCCTTGGTTTGCTTGAGGCCTGCTTCCAGCTCACTCACCACTTCATTTAAAATAGCAATATGCATCAGGTGCTCGTTTTCTTCTTCTCTTTCCTCAGACAGATGAGGAAGAGTGAGCAAACCTGTCAGAAAGCTAAGAAAGGTCACACCTGCTACCAAGAAAAGCAACAAAGGATGATCTTGCTCCAACTGACTCGGAATCAAAAGAATAGTCGCAATGGAGACGGTTCCTTTGACACCTGAAAAGGTCAGCAGCAGCATTTCCTTCAGGTAGTTTCCAACATTCTTGTGTAATCTTCTGATTCGAATGAAGTAAAAAGTGAACAGCATAATAAACCGAAGGGCAAAGAGTAGAAGAGTCAGAAGGACAATACTCACGAGCAACAAGAGATTATTGTAAATCGGACTCTTTAAGATTGGCTCTGCAATCATCTCCAGTTCGATCCCTAAAATGATAAAGACAGAGCCATTGAGCATGAAGTTCACTGTATTCCAGATGGTTTCCGTGACCGAATCCACCTGAGCTTCCAGAAGCGTTATCCGCTTGAAGCGGCTGGCCTTAAAGATACCTGCGACGACCACTGCGATAATCCCTGAAACATGGATTTCCTCCGCTAAAAAGAAGGTAACTAAGGGTAGGCTCAGCTCCAGCAAGAGCTCACTAGCAATATCTGATACTTGGGCACTCATCAGCAATTTATGCAGCCAGCGATTAAGAGCTGCGCTGGCCATCCCGACGGCAAAACCACCGATAATGGAAAGAACTAAGGAAATACTAGCTTTACCTAGGGAAAAACTTCCTGTGGTCCAGGCCAGAAGGGCGACACGAAAAGCAACTAGACCAGACGCATCGTTAAGCAATCCCTCTCCTTTTAGGATATTTTCCACCCGCTTGGGGAAGGAAAAACGCTCTGAGAGAGAAGCAAAGGCAACCAAGTCTGTCGGACCCAAAGCGGCTCCTACGGCAACACAGGCCGCCAAGGGCAAAGCAGCCCAGAGAAGATGAGCCAGATAGCCCAAACCAAGCGTTGAAATAAAGATAACTGGAAAAATCAAATACAAAATGATTCGCCAGTGCTTGAGAATACTGGTAATATTGCTTTCCTCAGCCTCCCGAAAGAGCAATGGCCCAATTACCAAGGCCAAAAATAACTCTGTATCTAAATGAAATTTCCCCTGAGGAAGGAGAAAACCGAGCGAAATTCCCAGCACAATTTGCACTAGAGGTAAAGGAAGCTGGGGCAGCAAGCGATTGGTCACATTCGATACAACCAATAAGAGCAAAAAAACAATCGTGTAGAGAAGGATTTCCACTTTGAACCTCCTTTATCTTTGCTGGCAGCACTCTTTAAACAATTCTTTTTGCGCTGAAATCTTTTGATCAATTTTGGATAGATCGCGGTGCTCAATCATCTTTTGGCAACGCTCCATCTCTAGATTCACCAATTTTTTCTTGATTCGCAGCATTTTTTTATTCATTTTGGCCTCGTCTAAAAAGCCAACAGTCATTTCTTCATTGGCAGACTCGACGTATTTGTTTCGTAAGCCAGCCAATTTTTCATGCAAATATTGCTTGTCCATTTTTTCTCCAAATGATTCCTTAGAAAGTTTTTAGCAATCTTGGAATCCTTATTTTCCTTTTAATTTCTCAATCATAACCAAAAAAGGCGGATTGTTAATCTGATTAATAGTCTTGTAGAGGACGACTGTGAAATCCTGCTGGGGCAGCTGACTGACGAAGTCAAGCACCGCATCTTTTTCAACTTCGCCCCCTTCATGCCCATAGTAAATCATGATAGCTGCACGGCCGCCTTTTGCCAAGCCTTGGCAGACCTTTTCCAAAGCTTCCAGCGTCGTAGCGGGTCGTGTAATGACAGACTTGTCCGCCGAAGGCAAGTAGCCAAGATTAAAAATAGCAGCCTTGAAATGGTCTGTGTATTGGTCCAGAGTCTCATGGCCAGCCAAGATTAGCTGGGCATTGTCCAAGTCAGCTTCTGCCAAGCGCTGGCGAGTCTTTTCCACAGCCTGCTCCTGAATGTCAAAAGCATAGACTTGCTTAGCCAATTTAGCCAGAAAAAGGGTGTCATGTCCGTTGCCCATAGTAGCGTCCACCACAGTATCTTCCTTGGTCACGACTTCAGCCAAAAAATCATGAGCCATTTGTAAAGGTCTTAACATACGAATTTCTGCTCCTTTGCTTTACAGCCTTGCTTGCTGCCACGGCGACGCATTTCTGCCTCAATGGCATTGAGCACTTCCCATTTATTGAGGCTCCACATAGGGCCAATCAGCATATCTCGCGGGGCATCGCCTGTGATACGGTGGATGACGATATGCTCAGGGATAATCTCCAACTGGTCGCAGATGATGGAGACATACTCCTCCTGACTGAGTAGCTGCAGCCGTCCCTCATGGTAATCCCGTTGCATGCGGGTATTGGTCATCAGGTGAAGCAAGTGGAGCTTGATCCCCTGAATGTCATTGTCCGTCACACAGCGGCGGACATTCTCCAGCATCATCTCATGGGTTTCACCCGGCAGGCCGTTAATCAAATGAGAGACAATCTCCGCCTTGGGAGCCAGCTTACGGACTCGCTGGACCGTCTCCACATAGAGCTCATAGGAATGGGCACGGTTGATGAGGTCCGAGGTCTCCTCATAGGTAGTCTGAAGCCCCAGCTCCACGGTCACATGCATACGTTCGGACAGGTCAGCCAAGTAGGCGATGGTCTCGTCAGGCAAACAGTCGGGCCGAGTCCCGATATTGAGACCAACGACGCCTGGCTCGTTAATGGCTTGCTCATAACGCTCGCGGATTACTTCAAGCTTCTCATGGGTATTGGTGAAGTTCTGGAAATAGACCAGATACTTGCGAACATCTGGCCACTTGCGGTGCATAAAATCAATTTCCTTATAGAACTGCTCGCGAATGGGCTCATCCGGCGCCACAATGGCGTCACCCGAGCCCGAAACGGTACAGAAGGTACAGCCTCCATGCGCCACCGTCCCATCTCGATTGGGACAGTCAAAGCCCGCATCAATAGGCACTTTAAAGGTCTTTTCTCCAAAAATTTTTCGATAATAATCATTCAAAGAATTGTAAGATTTCATACTTTCCATTCTACCACAAAAAAGGACCTAGAAACAAAAATTTCCCCTTTCATCAAGAAAGAAGAAAATCATCGCTCCCACTGATAATGCTTGAGGTCCACACAGCCATTGGCCTTCAAGTCCACTCCCTCCGCCCAGAGCAAGTGTGCTTGGTCTTCCCAGCCTGGTGCGAGGCGCCCTGCCGCATTGACCACCCGATGGCAAGGATGCTTACCTCCATAAATCTCCGACTGACTGAGAATCTTCCCCACCAAGCGGGCGTTTTTAGGTCGCCCAATTAAACGAGCAATCTGACCATAGGTCGCCACGCGCCCAGCAGGAATCTCATCTACAAGAGCTAAAACCGACTTTATGATTTCTGGATTCAAAGCAGACAATCACCTCCTGACCTCACTTGCTCCTATCTTAAAAGAAGAGGCCTCCTTTGTCAAGATAAAAAGGCTGGCAAAGCCAACCTTTCACATCTCTATTTATTTCTGTTTTCCCCTGAAACGCCATTGAAAGCGCAGCTTGTCATAAAAGGGAAACTCGATATTGAGAATGGCAAAGCCCATCAAGGCTCCTCCAATCACATCTGTCGGATAGTGCACGCCCAGATAGACTCTGGATGCCATAATGGTCAAGATAAAGAGCAGGAGCAAGCCCTGTACCAGACGTTTGATTTGTTGATTTTGCATCCGTTGCTGGACAATGATAATCAAGGTGCCAACAACAATGGCTGTCGCCATAGAATGACCACTTGGGAAAGAATAGCCTCCCTCTTTGACCAAATGCGAAATACTGGGCCGACTTCTTTGGTAGACGAGTTTAATCAGCTTAATCAAAATCCCATGTAAAACAAGATTTCCCGCTAGCAAGGCAGCTTCTAATTTCCATTTTTTATACAGGAAAAACAGGGCAAGAGCAGACACCCAGATGATAATTCCTAGTGGGTCAATGAAACTGGTGACCAGTTTAAAAAATGTCGTCAAAGCTGCAGGCAAGTCTCCCCGCAGCCAGGTCTGAATCGGAGTGTCAAAGCTGGTTAGCTGCTCTGGATAAAACTTGACCATGTAGCCTAGTATGACGAAAAGTAAAAGGGCAAAAGAGCCCTTTGTTAGATAAGATTGTTTATTTTTCATAGCGTTTTAGAACGGGCGTCAAAAGCGTGTAAATCAGCCAGAAAGCCACCGCCCAGATTACTCCTTCTAATAGGTTAAAGGGAACAATCATGGTCAGCAGATACTTACTTACACCAATCATCTGACCGATATCAAAGTTTGCAAAACGAGCATAAAGCGGAATGGCATAAAAAGCATTCAGCGCTAGCATACTTGCAGTCAAGGAAAGAATTCCTAGGAATGATGCAAGCAGATAGCTCATCAAATCTCTCTTCTTTTCCCAGAAAAGAGCAAAGAAGATGACATAGACCAGAATCGCCACAATATTGATTGGCAAACCGATCAAGGTTTCCACTCCATGACCATTTAAGGACAATTTTAAAACAGAGCGGATGAGCAAAACTGCTACAGAACTCTTAAAATCCAAGAGAACCAAGGCTAATAAAATCGGAATAATCGAAAAATCCAATTTTAGAAACTCGGCTACCAAAGGGATTTGATAGAACATGAGCAGAAAAGATAGTGCAGATAAAGCCGCTACTATCGCCATTTTGCGCGTATTTGTCATAACAGGTTCCTCCAATTTATAAAAATTAGAGAAGCTGGAAGGCTGCTAACACAAGGCCCGAAAAATCCTTTCACAATTTATAAGAGTATATAAAATACCTCTTAAAATAAGATTAAAACGACCGACCGGCCAGGCAATAACGCCTTTCGTCTTCTCCCATCCAGACTATACTGTCGGTTGTGGAATCTCACCACATCAGCTTGCGCTCGCGGACTTATTTGGCTAAGATATTTTAGATTTATCTAGGCGTCGCAGTCGAAGATAATACTTAAGACAAGACAACGACGAGAAAGCTAAAATAGCTAGTCAAATTTACCGCCGGTCGGGAATTTCACCCAGCCCTGAAGACTCTTTTATCATAACAAAAAACGCTTACAAGCGCAAGCATTTTGTTCATTTTCATTATTTATTTCAATTTATCCACTTCATAGGTATGAACAAGCTCAAGACCTGCAAAGTTCTGCTGGCGAAGGGCTTCGTAAACAATCATGCAGACGGTATTCGACACATTGAGACTGCGGACATGTTCATCATTCATGGGAATACGGAGAGCCTTCTCCGGATGTTCGCGCATAAAGTCCTCAGGCAATCCCTTGTCTTCACGTCCAAAGAGGAAATAATGGTCCTCGTCAGTCGATAAATCCATCTCAGAATACACCTTCTCAGCGAATTTCGAAATCAGATAGAGTTTACCTTTCATCTGAGACATAAAATCTTCCAAACTGTCGTAAAAATAAATCTCTAGCTTATCCCAATAATCCAAGCCAGCCCGCTTCATCTTGCGATCATCAATAGGAAAGCCCATAGGCTTGATGATGTGGAGGGGAGAATTGGTCGCAGCGCAAGTACGTGCGATATTGCCTGTATTTTGTGGAATCTGAGGTTCAAATAATACAATGTGATTTGTCATGACTTGCTTCCTTTCACCATTGCAAAAAAATAGCCACACTGCCCGGAGTCAAGCTCAGCAAACAGCGTGGTTAAGGCATCATTAACTTACATCACAACAGGTTTGATGTAAATCAATGAGGGTACTTTCCTAGTATATCATTTTCTTCCGACAAGTCAATAAAAATGACCTCAAAAAGTGAGATTTTTGTAGGATATTTTTTGAAACAGCTTACTATTCTGTAAAAAACGACTTTATTGAGATTTATAGATGAAATTTTATATAAAAAAAGGTATGATAGATACATATTCGGGAGGAATAATATGAAAATTATCGTCGTCGGAAGCGGGAAGGTCGGAGCCGCCCTTTGTCGCTCGCTCGTTGCTGAAAAGCATGATGTCGTTTTAATTGAACAAAATGAAGCTGTTCTGAATCATATTACAAAACGTTACGATATTATGGGCATCGTTGGAAATGGTGCGAATTTTAAAATCTTGGAGCAGGCAGATGTTGCCCACTGTGATATCTTTATTGCCATGACGGAGCAGGATGAGGTCAACATGGTTTCAGCCGTTCTCGCAAAGAAAATGGGGGCTAAAGAAACCATTGTCCGTGTGAGAAATCCTGAATACTCAAATGCTTATTTTAAAGAAAAAAATATTCTAGGCTTCTCTCTGATGGTCAATCCTGAACTCCTAGCTGCTCGTTATATTGCCAATATTATTGATTTTCCTAATGCTCTGTCATTGGAGCATTTTGCCAATGGCCGAGTGACCTTGATGGAGTTTAAAATCAAGCCAGAAAGCTATCTCTGCCAAATGAATCTCTCGCAATTCAGGAAGCATTTCCCTCACGTTATTATCTGTGCTATTGAGAGAGAGGGCAAACTCAGCATTCCAGATGGTGATTTCACCTTGCAGCCATCTGATAAAATCTTCCTAACTGGAAATCGTTCAGAAATTGTCCGCTTCCACAATAAAATCCGACCAAGAGTCATCAAGAGCCTCATGATTATCGGGGCAGGTAAGATTGCCTATTATTTATTAAATATTCTCAAAAATAGCAAGATTGAGCTCAAGGTCGTCGAGATCAATCGCCAGCGGGCAGAGTTCTTCAGCCAAGAATTCCCTGAGCTCTACGTGGTCAATGGAGACGGTACAGCCAAAGATATTCTACTCGAGGAAAGAGCTGCACATTACGATGCAATAGCTACTCTGACAGGCGTCGATGAAGAGAATATCATCACCTCCATGTTCCTCAATAATCTTGGAGTTCAAAAAAACATTACCAAGATCAATCGGACAAGTCTCCTCGAGATTATTGACAATCAAGACTTCGCAAGTATTGTCACGCCAAAAGGGATTGCGGTTGATACCATTATGCACTTTATCCGCGGACGGAATAACGCGCAATTCTCCAGCCTAGAAGCCTTGCACCATGTAGCAAATGGCCAGATTGAAACGCTCCAATTCCAGATCAATGAAGGAAATAAAATGATCGAACAGCCTCTTTCTCAGCTCAAATTGAGGAGCGGAGTGCTGATTGCTGCTATCATTCGTCAAGGCGTAGCCATCTTCCCAAGTGGAGATGACTATTTGGAAGTCGGAGATAAAATCATCGTGACAACCTTGATTCAAAACATCGATAAGATTTACGATTTGTTAGAGAGGTAGCCCCATGAATAGACCTATGATTCGCTTTCTCCTCTCCAAACTCCTGCTCATCGAAGCAGCCCTCTTGTTGGTTCCAACAATCGTTGCCCTGATCTACCACGAAGATCTTGAAGTCTTCCTTTCTATCGGCGCGACAATGATTATTTTAGTGATTTTGGGTGGATTAGGTTCAGCCTTTAAGCCTAAAGATGCCCACATTTACACTAAGGAAGGGGTACTGATTGTTGCCCTTTGCTGGATTCTCTGGTCCTTCTTTGGTGCTCTGCCTTTTGTCTTTTCTGGCCAGATTCCGAATCTAATTGATGCTTTCTTTGAAGTTAGCTCTGGCTTTACCACTACTGGTGCTACGATTTTAAATAATGTATCTGTCCTTTCCCACTCCCTCCTCTTTTGGCGTAGTTTTACCCACTTAATTGGAGGAATGGGGGTGCTGGTCTTTGCCTTAGCTATCATGGACAATGCCAAAAATGGCCACTTAGAGGTTATGAAAGCGGAAGTTCCTGGACCAGTCTTTGGTAAGGTTGTGTCGAAATTAAGAAACACTGCCCAGATTCTATATATTATCTATCTAGCGCTCTTTGCCCTTTTTACTTTTCTTTATTTCCTCGCTGGCATGCCACTCTTTGATAGTATCGTCATCGCAATGGGAACGGCTGGTACAGGAGGCTTCACTGTCTTTAACGACGGAATCGCCCACTACAACAGTTCTCTAATCACCTACCTTGTCAGCTTTGGCGTTCTGACCTTTGGGGTGAACTTCAATCTCTACTATTATCTCTTGATTCGAAGATTTAAAGCCTGTTTTCATGACGAGGAGTTGAAAGGCTATCTCTGGATCGTCCTCACTGCCACTATTTTGATTAGCTTCAATGTTCTCCATATTTACGGGGAATTTGCAAAAAGCTTAGAAATTTCATTTTTCCAAGTTTCCAACATCATTACTACGACAGGATTCGGCTATGGAGATACCGTACAGTGGCCCCTCTTCTCACAAGTCATTCTGCTGCTGCTCATGTGTCTAGGTGGTTCTGCTGGCTCCACCGCTGGCGGTTTCAAAGTGATCCGTGCCATTATCATCGGTCGCATCGCTAAAAACCAAATCCTTTCCACACTTTCGCCAAACCGCGTTCTAACCATGCATATCAACGGTGCTGTTTTGGATAAAGATACCCAACACAAGGTTCTCAAATATTTGGCAGTTTATATTTTGATTATCGCAGCTTTGATTTTCATCATCAGTCTGGACAATAACAATCTAATGACTGTTACCAGTGCTGTCATCAGCTGTTTCAATAATATCGGACCAATGATTGGAACAACTGAGACCTTCTCTATCTATAGCCCGTTTTCTAAATTCCTCCTCTCTCTTGCCATGATTGCAGGACGTTTAGAGATCTATCCAATTCTGCTTCTATTCCTACCAAGAACCTGGTCTAATAGATAGCAGGAAAATAGCTATCGTTACTTGACTAATGCCCGTAACAACGGGCTTTTATCTTGTTCTAAAACTACCATCTGAGAACGAATCCTCGTACGATTTGACACTTAACTTTTTAAGGACAATGTTATTTTTTCCCAATCCCGAATCTATTTGGCAACTGTCTTTCCGTTTAGGCCAACGGTACTTACATATTTATCAAATATCCCGTGAAATCAAAAATCGAAAGTTTTGGAGGGATCAAGACAAGTATGTGAACATGATCTGGCATCATCTGTCCCTCAATAATTTCCACACCTTTGTATTGACATAGATGAAGAAAAATCTCAATGGGATCTCGTCTTATTTTGTAGTGAATGATTTTTCTGGGATACTTGGGGGTAAATATGATAGGATATTTGCACGTCCATTTGGTATGTGCTAAACTGCAACTGGTTTTAGCCAATTCTTTTTCCTCCTTTGTCTTACCTGAACAGATAGATTCTATCAGGAAAAAGAAATGAAAGCTCAAAGCCTTGGCAGCCACCAGCTTAGCTGTGGTAGTTTTCTTGTTTTTCTCTACGAGAAAAACTGGCTTGAAGCCATAATAAAAATAAGACGGAAGGCCCTTCTTCCTTCTTATTTCTGGTCTCGAGACTCTGGAATCAATCGATTCCAAGCTCTTCGTTCTTCTTCTGCTGCTGGGTTTCCTTGTGATTATCATAGCGATCAACCAAGAATTTGGCGATTTCTTTGAGGATAGAATAAGTCGGTATTGCCACAATCATCCCCAGCACGCCATGGATATTGCTGGATAAGAGCAAGAGCACTATGATGGTAATAGGATCGACCTTCATCACACCGCCAACGATACGGGGATAAGAAAGATTATCGTTAGTAAAAGGACCTACATCAGCTTACTTTTATAAAACATCTGCCTCCTCCTATCGGTTATTTTTTCCTAAATTTTGTTATAATAAAGGAGTTTTAACGAAAGAGGGAGTAAAAATGGAAAAAATTATCAAACTGGAAAATGTAAGCTTGGCTAAACAAGGCCGGACCATCTTAAGAGATCTCAACTGGCAGGTGAAAAAGGGAGAGCATTGGGCTATTCTCGGTCTCAACGGTTCAGGAAAATCTACTCTCCTGCGCTTGCTTATGGCTGAACATTGGAAGGCCCAGGGCAAGGTGACGGTTCTGGATACGGAATTTGGCGCCGGCGACATTCCTCAGCTGCGAACTAGGATTGGAGTAGTTGGCTCCTTCATTGCTGAGCGCCTGCCTAGCCATCTCACTGCCGAAGAAATCGTCCTGACAGGCAAGTATAAAAGCAGTATTCTCTACGCTCCTTACGGACAAGAAGAACTGGATCAAGCTAGGGAAATGCTGGCTTCCATTGGCGGACAAGATTTGATTGGCCGGAGCTACATCAGTCTCTCTCAAGGAGAAAAGCAGCTCTTGCTGATTGCGCGCAGTCTCATGGAAAAGCCAGAACTGCTTATCCTAGACGAAGCGACCAGTGGTCTGGATCTCTTTGCCCGCGAGAACCTGCTGGATCAGATTGGTAAGATTACGCAGATGGAGCAGGCCCCAACCATTCTCTATGTCACCCACCATGTAGAGGAAATCACTGAAGCTATGGATCATGTCCTGCTCCTGAAAGAAGGCGAAATCATAGCCCAAGGTCCTAAAGAAGACATTCTTCAAAAAGAGGTCATGGATCGCTTCTATCCTCAGCCAGTCGAGCTGATCGAGCTGGGAGAAGACCGTTATTTCATCAAGGTGGAGAACAGGTCCTTATGAAGTAATTTTCTAACATCATCTTCAGTCTGGGCTAGGTTCTGATTCTGACCATGACTGCGATTGTCTTGCTTTTCCTGTCTGGGCAGATTCTGCTGTCCCATACTTACATCCCTTTAAGGACTGTTGAGGGGGTTCAATTCGTCAGTAATCCTTGGTATTTCTACCCTATCCTCCTGTTCTTTAGCCTCAGCCTTTTTTAATCCGGTCCCTGTTGGAAAAGGTTCAGACCAAGTATTTTTTCGGATTTTGTCCCTCACCTGACTAATGCTATGACAACGGAATTTTACCTTGTTCTAAAACTGCCATCTGAGAACGGTTTGACACTTAACTTTTCAAGGACAAGGTCATTTTTTCCCAATCACATATATTAGAAACTATCTTTTCATTTAGGCCAACGATATTCACATAGTCTCCTCTCGCCCAAAACTCTCGATTATCATAATATAACCCCTCTTATTCTTCAAGCTGAACTGGAGGGGTTATTTTGAATAGAAATGAATAAGACTTGGCTTTGTGTTATTAGCATTTTCATCACTTCATTTTAATCGTAATCAGAATACCTCCACCAAGCTATTGTTGCGATAAGACCTAGAATACTGACCCCAAATAAACTGACAAAGCTCCCAAAATTCAATAGTGGTTTTCCTGCAATACCACTTGCGAGTGCAGGAATCGCCCATGGAATATACTTTCCAAAGTTAAGAGCAGAACCAAGCTGAGAAAAAATAATAGTAAAAATAATAAATGCCAATGGTGACAAATAGCCTCGGCCAAGCACTGGCGGTTTAATACTTCATTTAAAACAAACAAAAAGGTTGAGATATTGTCTCAACCTTTTTATTTAGCATAATCAACTGCTCGCATTTCGCGAATGACTGTGACCTTAATATTTCCTGGATATTCCAAGTTGTTTTCAATCTTTTCACGCACATCATGTGCCAAGATTGTAATCTTATCATCCTTGATTTTCTCTGGACTGACCATGATTCGGATTTCACGACCTGCCTGAAGGGCAAAGCTTGTCTTAACCCCTTCAAAGCTATTCGCAATTTCTTCCAAATCTTGCAATCGCTTGATGTAGCTTTCCAGCGACTCACTGCGAGCTCCTGGACGAGCTGCACTTAGGGCATCAGCTGCTGCAACGATGACTGCAATAACGCTCTCAGGTTCCACATCTCCGTGGTGGCTAGCAATGGTATTGATAACAACTGGATGTTCCTTATACTTACGAGCCAACTCAGTTCCAATTTCTACGTGGCTGCCTTCTACTTCTCGGTCGATAGCCTTACCAATATCATGGAGGAAACCAGCACGGCGAGCCAAGTTAACATTTTCACCCAACTCTCCAGCAATAACTCCAGCCAGTTTGGCAACCTCAATCGAGTGACGGAGAACATTTTGCCCGTAAGAAGTACGGAACTGCAAGCGACCCATGATCTTCATCAAATCAGGATGCAGATTAGGTGCTCCGATTTCATAGGCTGCGGCTTCACCATACTCTCGAATACGGTTATCAATCTCTAAGCGATTCTTTTCGACCAATTCCTCGATACGAGCCGGATGAATCCGACCATCCTTGAGAAGAGCTTCCATAGTCATCCGAGCAATCTCACGGCGAACTGGATCGAAACCTGAAAGAGTAACCACTTCAGGCGTATCATCAATGATAACATCAATCCCTGTCAAGCTTTCAAAGGTTCGAATATTGCGACCTTCTCGTCCGATAATCCGTCCCTTCATGCTGTCATCAGGAAGATGAACCGTTGAATTGGTCTGTTCAGCCACATAGTCACCAGCAATCCGCTGCATAGCTTGAACCAAGATATCCTTGGCCACCTTGTCCGAACGCTCTTTGATATCCTGCTCTGCTTCCCGAATACGAGTCGCAATCTCCTTGGACAACTTGTCCTCGGTCTTGGTCAAGATAATCTCACGCGCTTCCGTCTGAGTCAAGGACGCTACCCGCTCAAGCTCAGCTTCTTTTTGCTTCTCTAGCTCAGCTACTTGTGCTTCACGCGCATCAATGTGTTTAGCTTTATCAGTAAGACTTTGTTCTTTGTGCTCCAAAGTCTTTTCCTTGTTGGTTAAATTATCATCTTTGCGGTCAAGACTACTTGCACGCTCTGTCAAGCGGCTTTCAATTTGTTTTAACTCCTGACGCTCAGACTTAAATTCTGCATCAACCTCTTCACGATATTTTCTGGCTTCTTCTTTTGCCTCCAAAAGTGCTTCTTTTTTAAGCGAACTGGTTTCGCGCATCGCTTCTTTGACAATCAAATCCGCTTCGCGTTCTGCCTGACCGCGTAAATTGGTTGCTTCTTGTTCAGCATTTAAAAGAGTAAGTTCCGCGGCTTCCTTAGATGCTTTCATCTTAACCGCGATTCCTACATACCCAATCACTAAACCAATGATGGCAGCAAAAACAAAAGCAGCTATCGTATATAAGCCCATGTTTTTACTCCAAATCTATTTAATTATTGAATTCAAAATTCCTTTTTATTCTATCATAAATAGCAGAAATTCACAAATCAATTTTTTTGAAAAAGAAGCTTGATTTTTGCCTATTATTGGGCGAAAAGGCGCTAAATCAAAGAATTTAATATATAAAATTTTTTTATTTCCTAACTCTTATTTTTTTATGCTATAATCAAAAGGAAGTGTTTGAAATGTCGCTTTTAAAACCTGATCTCATTTTCAGGTTCCAATTTTAGATTTTAAAGGAGAAACCATGTCTAAAGAAGTTATCGTTGAAAGTTTTGAGCTTGACCATACAATCGTAAAAGCACCCTATGTCCGCCTCATTGGCGAGGAAACTGGTCCCAAAGGAGATATTATCTCTAACTTTGATATTCGCTTAGTGCAGCCAAATGAAGACTCTATTCCGACTGCTGGCCTGCATACCATCGAGCATTTACTGGCTATGCTTATTCGCAAGCGAATTGACGGTATGATTGACTGCTCGCCTTTCGGTTGCCGCACAGGTTTCCATATGATTATGTGGGGACAGCACTCAGCGACTGAAATTGCTAAAGTCATCAAATCTTGCTTAGAAGAAATCGCTGAAACGACTACTTGGGAAGATGTCCCTGGCACTACTATCGAATCCTGTGGCAATTACAAGGATCATAGCCTCTTTTCTGCCAAAGAATGGGCGAAACTTATTCTCAGCCAAGGAATCTCTGACAATGCTTTCGAGCGTCATATCCTCTAAACAGAGGGATTTAATCTTCTAGGATTTTATTATTTGCGCTAAAAATAAAAAAATTAACCCGTCCTACTGGAAACAGAGGGCGGGTTTGTTCTTATTATTCCTGCATAGCATAGCCGATGCCACGGACAGTTTTGATATAGCTGGTCTGTCCAGCAACATCAATCTTACTACGTAGGTAGCGAATATAGACATCTACTACATTAGTCTCAGTGGCACCTTCATACTTCCAGACACGTTCTAGAAGCTGCTCGCGACTCATGACTTTTGGACTACTCATCAGCGTCACTAATAAATCATATTCTCGTCGTGTCAAGGCAATCACTTCCTCTCCACGATAGACGATATGATTTTTCAAATCAACTCGTAGATTGCGGTAAGCAGTCGGTGTTTTTAGCTTGCTACAATGCTGGTCGATAAAGTCCCGACCTCGAAAGATATCGGATACTTTCTCAACCAAATCACTGATAATAAAAGGTTTGACGGTATAGGAAACAGCAAAGCGCTGAATCTCATCTGCATGTTCTTTGATCTCTTCACGGCTGGCTAAGACGATAATAACTGAAGCCGGCTTGAACAAACTCAGTTGCCTAGCAAACTCACTAGCGGTCATATCCTGCAGGTCATAATTAAGCAAAAATAGATCATAGTCATTTTCTCTAGCTAGTGCCAAACCTTGACTGCCTGTCTCAACCACATCCAAAAGAAATGCTTCCTTTTGCAGTTCCAAAGTCACAAATCGTGCAAGATTCTTTTCATTTTCTACTAATAAAATTCGCTTTGCCATAGGCCTATCCTATTTTTCGTCATACCAAGAGTAGTGGAAGGTTCCTTCTTTGTCTTTACGTTGGTAAGTGTGAGCACCAAAGTAGTCACGTTGTGCTTGGATCAAGTTAGCTGGAAGGTCCGCTGAACGGTAGCTATCAAAGTAAGTGATGGCTGCTGAGAAGGTTGGTACTGGTACACCTGCTTGAACAGCAAGAGCTACGATATCACGCACTGCTTGTTGGTACTTAGCAGTTACATCCAAGAAGTACTCATCTAAAAGAAGGTTAGCAAGATCTGCATCGCGGTTGTAGGCATCTGTGATCTTTTGCAAGAAACGAGAACGGATGATACAGCCATCACGCCAGATAGATGCGATGTCCGCAAATGGCAAGTTCCAGTTGTTTTCTTTAGATGCCACACGCAACTGCGCAAAACCTTGTGCGTATGAAATAATTTTTGAGAAGTAAAGGGCTTGACGGATCTTTTCAATCAACTCAGCCTTGTCACCTTCAAACTTGAAGGCAGCTGGTTTTGGAAGCACCTTGCTAGCATGTACACGCTCTTCTTTGTAAGTAGAGATATAACGGGCAAATACTGACTCAGTGATCAGTGACAATGGCACACCAAGGTCAAGCGCTGATTGGCTAGTCCATTTACCTGTCCCCTTGTTACCTGCAGCATCAAGGATGTAGTCTACAATTGGTCCATCTTGGCCTTCATCGTCTTTACGGCTCAAGATATCAGCTGTGATTTCGATCAAGTAGCTGTCCAATTCACCCTTGTTCCACTCAGTGAAGATTGCAGCCATGTCTTCTGCAGAAAGACCAAGCAAGTGTTGCATGAGGTCATAGCTTTCTGCGATCAATTGCATATCACCGTACTCGATACCGTTGTGGACCATTTTCACATAGTGACCAGCTCCGTCAGGACCGATGTAAGTCACACATGGTTTGCCATCTTCTGGTGCTTTAGCTGAGATTTCTTCGAGAACATCAGCAACCAATTCGTAAGCTTCTTTTTGTCCACCAGGCATGATAGAAGGACCTTCAAGGGCACCTTTTTCACCACCAGAAACACCGGTACCGATAAAGTTGATGCCTGAGTTTGCCAATTCTTCATTACGACGGATTGTATCTTTATAGAAAGTGTTTCCGCCGTCGATCAAGATATCGCCCTTGTCAAGGTGTGGAAGAAGGGCTTGGATGGTTGCGTCTGTACCAGGTCCAGCTTGAACCATGAGCATGATACGACGAGGTTTTTCGATAGATTGAACGAAAGACTCTACATCGTAGCTAGGTACAAATTTCTTTTCAGGATGGCAAGCGATTACGTCTTCTGTCTTTTCTTTACTACGGTTGTAAATAGCAACTGTATAACCACGAGATTCGATATTTAGGGCAAGGTTACGACCCATTACGGCCATACCTACGACACCAAAGTTTGCTTTTGTCATTTTCTACTCCTATAATCTTAGTTGTTTAATCTGTTATATTTTAACATTTTTACATGGTAATGAAAAGTATTTAGCTGATAGAAATGCTTTTCTGATGGATGATAAACAAACAGCTAGAAGTTGCAACTCCCAGCTGTTTGGATATCATAGATACATTTGGATTTATTTCTCATCAACTTCGATGACAGCTTGTTCATCTTGTTTAAGCTTATTGACAGTCATGTTGACACCAAGTGCTCCAGCTAACAGTTGACGAATGTCAAAGCCTGCTCCTTGGGAAACTTGGTCAATGCTCTGCATGATATCACCGACCATTTTAGAAGCGTTGCCTTCACCATACATGGTAATCTTGTCTACCTTGGTCAATGGCTCTGCTACCGCGCGAGCGATTTCTGGCAGTTTATCGACAATCATCTCCGTAATCGCAGCTTCCTGCATCTTCTTCATGGCTTCGGCTTTCTTGTCCAAACCTTGTGCTTCCGCTTCTAGTTTAAGACGAATGGCTTCCGCCTCCGCACGTCCCTTGGCTTCAATAGCTTCAGCTTCTTGCAGTTGTGCAAATTTCTCAGCCTCGGCTTGAGCCTTGCGGGCTTCCGCTTCTTTCTGTGTTTCAAAGAGTTCCGCTTCGGCCTGACGCTGACGTTCAATCAATTGCGCTTCTGCGGCCTGTTGACGAGCATATTTTTCAGCTTCGGCTTGCTTGCGGATATTGGCATCCAATTCCTGCTCACGGACCTTAACTTCTCGTTCTTTGACTTCCGCTTCTTTTTCCTGCTTCATGATGTTGGCTTCTGCCGCCACACGTTCTTGTTCACGACGCTGGATTTCAGCCTCAATCCCTTTAGCCGCGTCAGCTTTAGCTTGCGCAATATCTGCTTCCTGCTTGAGGGCTGCTTGTTTCAGTTTGAGTTCATTTTGCTTTTGAGCAATTTCCAAGTCAGCGGCCACGCGCTTGTCGTTAGCCAACTTGTCCTGCTCAGCCTCAACTTCCTTGCGCTCACGTTCAGCCTTAGCTTTGGCAATCAGGGCGTCTTTCTTAATCGTTTCGACATTTTCAATACCGAGGTTGTCAATAACGCCGCCTTCATCAGAGAAGGATTGAACAGTAAAGGCAATGACTTCCAAACCCATCTTAGCCAAATCTGGCGCCACGTTATCCTGCACTTTAGAAGCAAATTCCTGACGGTCATTGACCATCTTGCGCAGTTCCATCTGGCCGATTACCTCACGAAGGTTCCCTTCGAGAACATCTTGGACAGAGTTGGAAATATCTGTTGTGTTCCAATTAAGGAAGTTTTCTGCCGCACGCTCAATCATTTCATCCGTAGTACCAATCTTCAGCTTAACAGCCGCATCGGCACGAACATTGATAAAATCAAGTGTTGGCACAGACTCAGAAGTACGGACGTCGGTAGAAAACTGCTCAATATCCAGATAAGAGCGCTGCTCTACAAAAGGAATCATGAAGCCAGCCTTACCTCTCAAATGACGCTGCTTACGCAGACCAGTAATAACGACTACTTCATTTGGCTTAGCATTGACATACCCCTTAGCCAAAAGAATAATAAGCACAATGGCTGCAATGATTGCAAAAATCAACCAGCCTGGGATAAATAACATATCCATAGAAACTTCCTTTCTTTTCCAGAGCAATAGACGAATGCATTGCCCAAATATATTTTTAGTTAGTATATCAAAAAATTAACAGTTTGCAAAACTTTTACTGCTACTCCTATCCAACTTCCAAAATTCCCCCCTCAAACAAAAAAAGATAGCCCCCATTCATTGAGGAAACTATCCATGTTTTATTAGTCATTTCTTCCAAAGATACGAAGGATACTGAGGAAGAGGTTGATAAAGTCAAGGTAGAGGCTCAAAGCTAGAGAAATAGCCCAGCCAAGACCTGCCTGTCCACCCGTTTGCTCATAGACATAGCGAATCTTTTGATTGTCCCAAGCAATCAACCCTGCGAAAATAACAACGCTGACGTAGCTGACAATGTAGTCTATCATGTCGCTACCTAGGAAAATATTGACAAAACTCGCAATCACAATCCCAATCAGGCCTGCAATCATAGCTCGACCCATGCCAGATAAATCTTTTTTAATGATGACGCCCATGGCTGCCATAACAAGGAAAACAGCTGCACTAACTGCAAATGCTTTGAAGACCACGCCTCCTGTGTACATGGCCACAATGAAACTCATGGTAAATCCGTTTAGGGCTGAGTAGCTCAAAAAGAGAGGAAGAGCAGCTGGACTATTCCGGAGTCCTCTGCTGGAAGCTGACCAAACCAAGGCCAGCTCAATAAAGATAGCTCCATAGTAAATCCAGCTATAATGGAGCAAAATCTCAACTAGAGCTGTCTGGAAGGTCGTCAGCATTAGACCCGAAACCAGAGCAGAGATAGCAATTCCCATCCCGACAAATCCGTAGACCTTAGAATAAAAACTAGAAAGTCCACTGTTTTCTTGAATAATTGTATTGTTCATAATGTCTCCTTTTTACATTTTAACTTTTCATCATCTTTCGATGATACTTTTTACGCCCACTCAGCTTTTGTCGCCAAGGTGCCGTCGCTTCTTTGATCGCCCAATACTTGTCCACCATGGTCACAACGAAGGACTCCTTGTAGCGGGGTGGTGCTAAAGTAGCTCCCCACATATGCTTGATGATAATATCTTCCTCAACTCGATTGAGCTTGGTAATCTTACGGGCATTTCGGACTGCTAGGCGGGGATGTACCCAAGCATGACTCTTTTTAAATTTGGTTTCGCGCCAGTCATAATAAAATAGATCATGCAGAAGAGCACCTCGTGCCGTACTGCGGGCATTCCAGCCAAATTTTTTAGCAATCTTATAGCTAGTATAACTGACATTGATTGAATGTTCAAGCCGATTGGAATAAATATGATGGGTAATCCCTTTTAAACGCTGAACACTTGGCTTCTCAATCAAATGCCCCACATAGGCCATAAATTCATCATCTTCTCTGTAAGGCATATCATCACCTCCATTTAGTTTTATTATAGAAAGATTTCTAAAAGCTAGCTTAAAGCAAACATCAGGATGCCGGCTGCCACAGCTACGTTAAGACTTTCAGCCTGACCCTTCATGGAAATATGAACTAAAACATCAGCCGCATCCGTCATTTCTTGGCTGATCCCCTGACCTTCATTGCCCATGACTAGGAGGAAATCTTCATGTTTTTTGACCTTTTGATAATCCACAGAATCTTCTGATAAGGTCGAAGCCAGAATTTGTAAATCATTTTGACGAGCTAGAGCCAGCATATCCTCTCTGCTCACGCGATAAATGGGTAGATGAAAATGGCTACCTTGCATAGAACGCAAGGTTTTGAGATTGTAAATGTCAGCGGAGTGACTAGAGATGAAAACTCCTTGATAACCCGCCGCATCCGCTGTTCGGATGATGGTTCCGACATTACCAGGATCCTGCACATCTTCTAAAAAGAGATAGGCTCCTTCCAGCTTTTCTGGAATGTTTTGCTCCTCAAAGGCTAATTCTGCAACAATTCCCTGAGGGGTCTTGCTATCTGCTAAATCACTGAGAATCTCAGGACTGACAAAAATCGTCTGAGAAAATGCTGCCAAGCGATCTTCGTACTCTGCCAAGGCAAAAATTCGCAGAATCCGTGCCTGACTGGCCAGAGCCTCCTCAAAAAGATGCCAGCCCTCAATCAAATACGACTCGCTACGATATTTTTTTTGATGCAGCTTTTTAGCTTTTTTTACCACATTATTGGCTTTTGAGGTTATAATATTCATAAATACATTATAACACAATCTAGCAGTTTTGAACTCATCCTCTAGACTTAGCTTCAGAGAAAATATTGTCCCAAGCAGCCAGCTAGTCGCTACACCATGGGGCTGAGAAGCGAGTTTCAAACCGCTACAAAAGGAGGTAACGATGCAAAAAGTAAGAATGATTGCGCAAGGACGAGTCCAAGGCGTCGGCTTTCGTTGGGGCGTTTACTCCCTTGCTTTGCAGATTGGCGGGATTACCGGTCGTGTCTGGAATAATGACGACGGTACAGTCGAAATTTTGGCTCAAGCAGAAAGCTCTGCCCTCATGGCCAAGTTCATTCAAGAAATCCGCAAGGGACCAACTCCTTTTTCAAAAGTCAGCTATTTAGATGTCACTATGGCCAATTTTGATTCCTATACTGACTTTAAAATTGCAAATTAGGTCTGGAGAACTATTGTATATTTCCTTAAAAAACAGTAGAATAGATAGGTATTATTTTTTAGAAACAAAGGAAATGAACTCGTGAAAACATTTAAACGTATTTTATTCTCTGGAATGAGCTTGTCCCTCCTTCTATTATTGACAGGATGTGTCGGACGAGACAAGGCCGGCAATCCTGCTGGTCCCATTTGGGACGTGCTTGGTCGGCCTATGGCAGATAGCATCCAGTTCTTTGCTAAGAATTCAGGTCTCGGTTATGGTCTAGCGATTATTATCGTTACAGTCATCGTGCGGCTGATTATTTTCCCACTGGGAATCTATCAGTCTTGGAAGGCTACTCTTCAGTCAGAAAAGATGAACTACTTCAAGCCCATCTTTGCCCCTATCCAAGAACGGATCAATAATGCCGAAACTCAAGAAGAAAAGCTAGCAGCGCAGCAAGAATTATTCGCTGCCCAAAGAGAAAATGGTCTGAGTATGTTTGGCGGCATCGGCTGCCTGCCTCTGATCATTCAGATGCCTTTCTTCTCAGCCCTCTTCTTCGCTGCCCAATACACAAACGGCGTAGCTAGCAGTACATTCCTTGGTATCAATCTAGGGAAACCTAGTCTAGCCTTGACACTCATTGTCGGGGTACTCTACTACATCCAGTCACTTCTTTCCCTACATGGTATCGAAGATGAGACCCAAAAAGAGCAGATGAAGCGCGCTACTTATATAAGCCCGATTACGATCGTAGGTTTCTCTTTCTTGTCACCAGCAGCTGTGACGCTCTACTGGGTAGTCGGTGGTTTCGTTCAAATTATCCAACAATTCATCATTAACTACTTAATGCGTCCGCGGATCAGAAAGCAAGTAGCAGAAGAATACAAAAAGAATCCTCCGAAAGCCATGAGCAATGCAGGTCGCATCAAAGATGTGACACCAAAAGCGAGCCAAGCGATCACTCAAAACAATAAAAAGAAAAAGAATCGCAACGCTGGTAAACAACGTTCTAGATAAATAATTATCCATGTTCCTCCAAGATTTCCTATCTAATCTTGGAGGGATTTTTTTCTACTCGCCCTAAAAATACTAAAAGAGAGGCTGGGACAAAAGTCCTAGCCTCTC
>NZ_LAWH01000090.1:0-265 GCF_001588905.1 Streptococcus cristatus
CTCTTCCGATCTAGTGTGAGGAAAAGTAGTTGGGAGGTACTTCATGCGAAAGCAGTTGAAGACAAGTTCGAAAAGAGTTTGGAAACGAATTAGAGTAGGCTTGTCGTTCGTTATGTTTTTGTAAATGGCCTCGTCAAACGGTGGAGAGAGTCGCTAGGTGATCGTCAGATCTGCCTAGTCTCTATACAGCGTGTTTAATTGACATGGGTTGATGCGTATTGAGAGATACAATTTGGGAAGAAATTCCCAGAGATCGGAAGAGCAC
>NZ_LAWH01000091.1:0-266 GCF_001588905.1 Streptococcus cristatus
GTATCGCATTTCGCTGCGTTCTTCATCGATGCGAGAACCAAGAGATCCGTTGTTGAAAGTTTTTAATATTTTAAAATTTCCAGTTACGAAAATTCTTGTTTTTGACAAAAATTTAATGAATAGATAAAATTGTTTGTGTTTGTTAACCTCTGGGCCCCGATTGCTCGAATGCCCAAAGAAAAAGTTGCAAAGATATGAAAACTCCACAGTGTGTTGTATTGAAACGGTTTTAATTGTCCTATAACAAAAGCACAGAAATCTCTCAG
>NZ_LAWH01000093.1:0-407 GCF_001588905.1 Streptococcus cristatus
CGCAAGACTGTGATTCTTCAAGTGTAACCTCCTCTCAAATCAGCGATATCAAACGTACCATTCCGTGAAACACCGGGGTATCTGTTTGGTGGAACCTGATTAGAGGAAACTCAAAGAGTGCTATGGTATGGTGACGGAGTGCGCTGGTCAAGAGTGTAAAAGCTTTTTGAACAGAGAGCATTTCCGGCAGCAGAGAGACCTGAAAAAGCAATTTTTCTGGAATTTCAGCTGTTTCCAAACTCAATAAGTATCTTCTAGCAAGAGGGAATGGGTGGGAAAAAAAAAAGAGATTTCGGTTTCTTTCTTTTTTACTGCTTGTTGCTTCTTCTTTTAAGATAGTTATCTGGTTGATCCTGCCAGTAGTCATATGCTTGTCTCAAAGATTAAGCCATGCATGTCTAAGTATA
>NZ_LAWH01000094.1:0-239 GCF_001588905.1 Streptococcus cristatus
TTGTTCCTCGTTAAGGTATTTACATTGTACTCATTCCAATTACAAGACCCGAATGGGCCCTGTATCGTTATTTATTGTCACTACCTCCCTGAATTAGGATTGGGTAATTTGCGCGCCTGCTGCCTTCCTTGGATGTGGTAGCCGTTTCTCAGGCTCCCTCTCCGGAATCGAACCCTTATTCCCCGTTACCCGTTGAAACCATGGTAGGCCACTATCCTACCATCGAAAGTTGATAGGGC